>JBJTOK010000042.1:0-1815 GCA_046074525.1 Flavobacteriales bacterium | reverse complement strand
GAGATCCAGGAGGAAAATACGATTACGATCACCAACGATTTGTATGCAGCGGTAAATGCACCGATGAGCAATTACAATTCCTCCACGCAGGTGCGTTTGCGTTACGATGATTTGAAGGTTTTGGAGACAGCTCCTGCTTTTACGATTACAGTAAATTTTGATTTGAAGAAATACCCGAGGAGTGTAACGGAGGCACCAGTGGTGGAGCATGGAACGCTAACGATTTCGCACACTCCGCTGAGCAAGGAAGTGGTAGAAGAATATGTTTACAAGAGTGATGGTTGCTACAAAGCGGAAGTAGAAATTACCAGCGTTACGGGTTTACAATACCTTACAGAAGACATTATACTGGAAGCAGAAATTGTTTACGACAGGGCGATACAGTTCCGTACGGATTTATCGCCATCACCAACGCATTCAGAAGACTGGACTAACAGCGAAGTAACTTTTAAATGGGGACAATTCCAGGCGGCCGATCGTTATGAACTGGAATGGATTTTCGTGTCGAGCGAAGTGGTGTTGCCACCCAATGGTTATTACACGGCACCCTCACCGGGTTCGGTGTCATTTGAGGAAGCAACAAGAGTGGTGACTAGTAAAAACACATACAAAATCACAGTTCCCTACAGGGCTGGTCATCTCTATTACCGTTTAAGAGCAGTAAATACCGACGCGCAAAAACAGTACAGCGAATGGGCTTTGTGCTCCTCACCGGTAAACATCTGGCAAGGAAATTCTGTTACACCCGGTCATGATTTTGAAGCGGAGAAGAGCTGGAGTTATTCAGCAACATACAGCAGTGGCGGACTCAAGAGCGAGCAGATTTCTTATGTGGATGCCACAGGAAGAGTTCGTCAGCAAATAGTGAAAGATGCCGCCAATGGTAACATCATCGTAGGCGAGCAAAAGTACGGATACAACGGTGAACCAAGTGTGCAGATGCTGCCGGGGATTATTCCCGGACAACAAATGAAATACATTAATAACTTCACAACAACGGGGAATGTAGCCTTCGACAAGCAGCATTTTGCGAAGGACGCACAGCTGATCAATGCCACCTACAAGATTGATGTGAGTTCAAAAAATTATTTTTCCGAATCCAACCCCTTCAAGGGCGATGGCCTGCATGACTATGTGGCAAGTGCGGAAGGCTTTGGCTATGCGCAAACGATGTTTGATGCGCAGGGCCGTGTAACAAAGGTGAGTGGCGCGGGTCCCGAGCACAAAATGGGCAGTGGCCATGAAGTGGAAATATGGTACAGCACTCCGCTGCAAAATGAAATCGATCGCCTTTTCGGAAATGAAGTGGGCTAGGCCGATCATTATTCCAAGGTAGCCACGAAGGATCCCAACGGTGTGCTGAGCACGAGCTATTACAATTTGTCGGGACAGCTGATTGCTACAGCCATCGCAGGAGCAACGCCAACGAATCTGGATAGTTTGAAAAGCAATTACAATAAAGTCACCTTAGATACCGCCGATCTTTCGCCGCTGAATGAATACAGCGCGATAGAAAAGAGCAATGGAATTAATTACGATTTCTTCAACCCCCTGGAGCAGGATGTAGTGTTTAAATACACCGTGAGCAGACAGTGGTATGAGAGCAACTGTGCGGAAAGTCAAAGTGCAGGAAGTGCTTGTTCTTATTTATTGGAAGTAGTGATTACGGATGCGCAGGATGTGAAAATTCCGCTGACGATAAGTGGAGAAGGGACAAGCTATGCAATAGAAAAATCGCTTGGTGCCTCGTCGTTCACAGGGGATGAATACGAGCTCACTTTTACAGCGCACATGAAAGTGGGCCAGTATAAAATC
>JBJTOK010000041.1:0-12469 GCA_046074525.1 Flavobacteriales bacterium | reverse complement strand
GAAAATAAATTCATTCGATTGAAAGTGCAACGGAAATCAAATTCTAAAAGAATCGATTCTCTCTCTCAAGTCCTCGAAAAACTCAAAATGAGAAAGCGAGTTGAAACAGCTATCAGCGATATTAAAAAGTTATTTCCAAGAACCATTCATGCTGTTACTATCAATGGCTTCTTAATGAAGTTGATGCTTTTTATTTTTGCCTTACAATTAAACAACTTTATAAAATAGCAACTTGAATTAATTACCTTTTACTTCATCAATTATTTTTGATTTAGTGCTATAAATGTATGAATTGTTATATAGCTGTACAAATGACAGCGATGAAAAAGTTCTGTGGTTGTAGAGCCTAAGATTTACGCCTACTTATTTATCAAGACGCAAAATCTTGCATCTCTACGGAAGAAAATCCCTGGTATTTTTCCTTCACTTCATTCAACACTTCTTCAATATCCTGCGGATGCTCCAGCGTTACCATTTTAAAGCGATAATCCTTGATATTCGGATAACCCTTGAAATAATTGGTGTAATGACGGCGCATTTCGGCGATGCCTAAGCGCTCGCCTTTCCAGCGGATGGATTCACGCAAATGAAAACGACAGGCCTCCACACGCTGATCGATAGTGGGTGGTGGAAGATGTTCACCTGTTTTTAAAAAATGTTTTACTTCCTCGAAAACCCATGGATGGCCAATGCTGGCGCGACCAATCATGATGCCATCCACGCCATATCTTTCCTTATATGATTTCGCTTTTTCAGGAGAATCAATATCGCCATTACCGAAAATCGGGATTTTCATGCGCGGATTATTTTTCACCTCGCCGATTAAAGTCCAGTCGGCATCGCCTTTATACATCTGCACACGTGTTCGACCGTGAATCGACAAAGCCTGAATACCCACATCCTGCAAGCGTTCGGCAACATCAACAATGTGTTTCGATTTTTCATCCCAGCCCAAACGCGTTTTCACTGTCACGGGCAACTTGGTGGATTTTACGATTTGCTCAGTCAAACGCACCATTTTCGGAATGTCCTGCAAAATTGCGGCTCCGCCACCCTTACACACCACTTTTTTTACCGGACAACCGAAATTAATATCAATCAAATCGGGATTAGCCGCTTCAACAATTTCGGCAGCCTGGCCCATCGCTTCAATATCACCACCAAAAATCTGGATGCCAATAGGCCGCTCCACTTCAAAAATATCCAGCTTCTGCCGACTCTTGAAAGCGTCGCGTATCAAGCCTTCCGACGAAATAAACTCGGTATACATCAAATCGGCACCGTGCTTCTTGCACAGTAAACGAAAAGGCGGATCACTCACATCTTCCATCGGCGCAAGCAACAGCGAAAAATCGGGGAGCTCTATATTTCCTATCTTTGGCATAAACGCAAAAATAGAGAATTTTAAAATGACGCGCCCCTTCTTTGCAAATACGCCCTCCTGGGTAAAGATGGCCCTGCTTACAGGCATCATGATTTTGATGAACATGGTGGTATCCATGATCCTGGTTTTTGTCTTCCATTATTTTTACGGTTTCAATTTTTTCGCTCACGATGAAATCATCGACCAGATCACGCAAATGAGCAGGGACACAGGATTGAGTCCGGGTGAAGCAGCGCGTTACGGTTTTGATTTATTGCCAGAATATATTCCCAACTATCAGTATGTAGATTATGCAAAGTGGTTTTTGATACTCAACAGTCAGCTGCCCATGCTTTTTACAGGCATTTGTTTTTTGTGGGTCGTATACAAAAAACCCTTGAAAAGGTTATCTCCTGTCCCAGCCAACGCAAAAATGTATCTCCTTGCTGCAGCCTTGTTTTTTCTGGTATTGCCTCTGGCGCAGCTCATCGGCGAATGGAACCAGGATATTTATATACCGTGGCCAGCAGTGCAAAATCATTTGCTGGACGCCGAAATAAAGACAGGAATTTACTCTTTGACTTTTACCGATATCCACTCCATCAGTGAACTGATGATCATGATTCTTTTCATAGGTATTGTCACATCGGTGGCTGAAGAACTGGTATTCAGGGCCGGATTGCAAAATATTCTTCTGGAAAGTAAAATGAATCCGCATGTGGCCATATGGCTGGGTGCAGCTATTTTCAGCATTATGCACTTGCAGTTCTATGGTTTTTTCGTGCGCCTTTTCCTGGGTGTCTTGCTCGGCTATCTTTACTACTGGACCAAGGATATCCGCACCAATATTGTAGCGCATGCCCTTAATAACAGTCTGGCAATAATCATGGCCTTCACCACCAGCAATTCAAGCGAAGAAATACCCGGAAATCAATACATCGTGTTGGCCGTTTTTTCAGCTTTGGCGATAATGGTGTTATGGTTGATTATCAGGTTAAAGGTAAATAAGCTGGAATCCTGAATTTGTCAAAATCCCAGCTCTATTTAAGAACAACTAAAACTTATATCCGAAGGAAATCCCCAGATCAAAAGCATTGGCATGCAATGTCCTGAACCCTTGCTTGGCTACATCAAGTCCATCTGTAAGCATTTCATCTTTCAAGGAGCTAAGCGAAGAATAACGGTAGCCTATATAACTATCAAAAACAAAATTATCCTTCTTACCGAATACCGCCTGGTAGCCAACATCGAACGAAGCTCCATATTCAGAAAAGCCAACATTTGTAGTTGCAGACATACTATTTATCATCATTTCACCTGATGCTGCCGCCCATGAGAAATGTATTCTTCCCTGACCGTAAAACCCTTCCGGTGCAGTAGCTTTAAAATAGCACCTTGCAAAAGGTTCTACACGAAATCCCCTGTACATGCCGTAAAACGCCGAACCTACTGCACCTGCGCTGAAATGCGGACTAAAGCTACGTTCATAATGAAATTTTACTTTTGATTTCAAGAGGGCCAGTGGCGATATTCTTACCAAGTTACTTGGCGCGAAAGGTGCGATCCGGCCATCCTGTGCGTAAGCTGTTGCACCAAGCAAAATGGCGAAACTCACTAAAGTCATTTTTAAAGTTTTCATAGTTTAAAGTTTTGTAAGGATAGGATCCGGCGATTCAGGTAATAGTTACAGACAAAACAAAAAAAGCCATCTCGAAGTTTGAGATGGCTTTTTACAGTACTACTGAAACTTTATTAATTCCAGCCTCCTCCTAAAGCGCGGTAAATATTCACCCTGGCATTCATCTGCTCCATTTTGGTTTCCACCAATTCAAATTTCGAATCCAACGCATCACGCTGTGTTAACAATACTTCCATGTAATCGGCACGTGCCGATTTAAATAACGTGGTGGAAATGTCAATCGCCTGTGTAAGGGCCTGAACCTGCTTTGATTTTAAATCATAACTCTTTTCCAGGTTGCTGATATTCGACAGCTGATTGATCACTTCTATATGCGCTCTCAAAATAGTTTGTTCGTAATGGTAAACCGCCTGAATCTGTTTTGAATTGGCCGAGTAATACTCTGCCTTTATCGCATTCCTGTTGATTAATGGGGCCACCAAGCCGCCAGCCATGGAATACAACATGGATTCAGGAGAAATTAAATACTTAGGATTAAAGGCCTGGTAACCGATGCCAGCCGTTAACACCAACGAAGGATAAAAATTAGCTTTCGCCACTTTTACATCCAGCTTCGCAGCAATCAACTGCTGCTCGGCTTGTTTGATATCCGGACGGTTTTCCAGCAATTGCGAAGGGATCCCTCCATGAATGGTATCGGGCACCATATCAATAAAACCAAGGGAATTTCTTTGTATTGGTTGCGGAAATCTGCCTATCAGAAAATTGATCGTGTTCTCAGTTTCCACAATCCTTTGCTGGATGTCGTACTGCAAACTTTTAGTATGCAGCACTTCCGCTTCAAACTTACGCACTGCCAGTTCGGTAACACGTGTTGCCTCTTTCTGAAGCTTCACTATTTCCAAGGCATTGCTCTGGATGTCGATATTCTTCTTTACCATATCCAGCTGGTTATCCAGCGCGAGCAATTCGTAATAAGAAGAAGCAATTTCGGCAACAAGATTTGTTATCATGAATTTTCTTCCTTCCACACTCGCCAGGTAATTGGCAACTGCCGATTTTTTAGCATTGTGCAATTTACCCCAGACATCAATTTCCCAAGAAGCAACAGCAGCAATCATATGATTGCTGAGCGGATCAGGAATCTTTTTACCCGGCATAATTTCCGTGTTGGCATCCACAGCGCCATCACGTGTGTAGCGTGCAGATCGCTCCACACCCGATCCTGCTTCTAAATTCAGGAAAGGAAGGTACTGACCTTTTCGCGCCAATACTTCATTGTTCGCGATATTGATCTCCTGGGTAATGATGTTCAGTTCCTGGTTGTTTTTCAGTGCGGTGTCAATCAATGCCGACAAATAAGGATCAGAAAAAAACTCCTTCCATTTGAGCTTACCGGTATTGAGTGTATCCTGCGGGCTGAGGAAAGCCGAAGGAACTGTTTTGTTCTCTTTTCTGGCCACCATTGATGGTGGCACGCTGCAAGAGCTGATCAGGAAAATAAATCCTATTCCTAATCCGATAAATATTCTTTTTCTACTCATGGGATTCTTCTTGAGGTTGTGAAAAATTGTCTATGTGATGAACAATATCTTCGGTTAAAGAGCTGTCGTCTTCATCTTTAATCAGCTTGCGGCCCGCGGCTATACTTCCAAAAATGTAGTACAATCCGGGAACGATGATGACACCAAAAAGAGTTCCGAACAACATCCCTCCCAAGGCGGAAGATCCAATGGTTCGGTTACCGATGGCACCCGCTCCGTGAGAAATCACAAGAGGAATCAATCCCGCAATAAAGGCGAAGGATGTCATTAAAATCGGACGGAAGCGGACTTTTGCACCTTCAATAGCAGCTTCGAGAACCGTTGCCCCCTGCCGCTGTTTCTGCACTGCAAACTCCACAATCAATACAGCATTTTTACCGAGCAATCCTACGAGCATAACGAGGCCGACCTGCGCATAAATATCATTCGCCAATCCCAGCGCCTTAATGAGCAGGAACGAACCAAAAATTCCTGCCGGCAGTGACAATACAACCGCCAAAGGAATAATAAAGCTTTCATATTGCGCAGCTAAAACAAAGTACACAAACACCAACACAATAATAAAGATGTAAATAGCTTCATTACCGCGACGCGTTTCGTCGTATGACAATGCTGCCCAATCAATATCAAAACCATGGGGCAATGTTTTTGCAGCCACTTCTTTCACAGCATCAATCGCCTCGCCACTGCTATATCCTTTCGCAGGAGCACCACGAATACCAGCAGTATTGTACATGTTGTAACGATTGATCTCGTTGGCACCCTGCTTCTTTTTAATTTTCATGAAAGCAGAGAAAGGAACCATTTCACCTTTGTCGTTTTTCACATACAGATTCATGATATCTGTAGGCAGTTTTCTGTATTCCGGTGCTGCCTGCACAAACACCTTGAAGAAGCGCTGGTACTTGATAAACCCAAGCTCGTAGGTACTTCCTACAAAAATGGATAGGGTATTCATTGCGTTGCCAATGCTCACTCCTTTCTGCATCGCAAGTTGGTTATCGATTTCAATTTCATACTGCGGATAATTCGCACTGAAAAAGGTGAACAAACCTGTTAGTTCCTTACGCTTTTCCAATTCACGCATGAAATCATTTTTCACCTTTTCCAGTTCGTTGTAATCTCCTGAGTTCGTTTTGTCGAGCAACTGCAAAGCAAAACCACCTGCTGCTCCAAAGCCCGGAACTGCCGGTGGATCAAAGAATTCGATGGTTGCACCGGGAATAGCTTTCGCTTTTTCTTCCAGTTCGTAGATGATTTCGGTTACTGTATGTTCACGTTCCGACCAGGGTTTTAAATTGATCAAGCAAGTTCCTGCATTGGAACCCCGCCCTTCTGTCAGCACCTCATAACCAGCGATGGATGAAACCGATTGTACACCTTCCACGCTCTGGATAATTTCTTCGAGCTTGTTGGATAAATCATTCGTTCTTTCCAACGTGGAACCCGGTGGAGTTTGGATAATCGCATACAACATTCCCTGATCTTCACTAGGAATAAAGCCTGTAGGCAGGTTGTTACTGATGAAGAAAATCCCTAATCCAAATACCAGGAATAAACCTACGGTAACTATTCGTCGGTGGGCAATTAATCTCAACAGCCATATATATTTCCCGGTAAGTTTTTCAAAGCCTCTGTTGAAGCTATCGAGAAAGCCATTCAACCACGTTTTCTTTCTTGGTTTGCCATGAGTGTCTCTTAAAATCATGGCGCAAAGCACAGGTGTAACTGTCAACGCAACAATACCCGAAAGTACAATAGACGCTGCCATGGTAATGGAAAACTGGCGGTAGAAAGTTCCTACCGGTCCCGACATGAACGAAACCGGAACAAACACCGAAACCATCAATAAAGTAATGGCGATTACCGCTCCGCTGATTTCGCCAATTACTTTTCTCACCGCTTTGTATGGTGTGAGATGTTCTTCTTCCATCTTCGCGTGGACGGCCTCGACGACGACGATGGCGTCATCGACGACAATACCAATTGCGAGTACCAAAGCGAATAAAGTCACCATGTTGATGGTGAGTCCGAAAAGCTGCATAAAGAAAAATGCACCGATCAGTGAGATAGGCACAGCAAGCGTTGGAATGAGCGTAGAACGCCAATCACCCAAAAAAATAAATACCACAATGGCCACCAAAATAAAGGCATCGCGTAAAGTATCAATTACATTGTCGATAGAAGCATCCAGGAAGTTAGAAACGTCATAACTGATTTCATACTCCATTCCCGGCGGGAAAGTTCTTTTGAGTTCTTCCAGTTTGAGTTTTACATTTTCAATTACCTCACTGGCATTACTTCCGTAGGTTTGCTTAAGCACCATCGCCGCCGATGGGTGTCCGTTCATGTTGGAATAAATATCATAATATTCACTTCCCAGACTCACTGTGGCTATATCTTTGAGTCGAAGCACCTCACCATTGCTATTGGCTTTAACGATTACATTTTCATATTGTTTGGGATCGTTGAATCGATCGGTGTACGCCAATACATATTCCAATGCCTCAGCCCTCTCACCATCACCACGCCCTACCCTTCCCGGATTTCCAATGATGCTTTGATCGTCAAGGGCTTCCATCACCTCATCGGGAGAAACTTTATAAGCCCTCATCCTGTCGGGATTCAACCATACGCGCATGGCATACTGGCGGCTACCGAGGATTCTCACCTGCCCGATCCCGTTGATCCTTTGCAACTCAGGCACCATGTTTACCCCTGCATAGTTGAAGAGGAATTTCATGTTGGCATTTTTGTCTTTACTGTAAAGGTTGACATACATGAGCATGCTCGGAATCACTGGAGTGATGACCACACCCTCCCGCTGCACAAGTGTAGGCAACCTGTTGGTCACTTGTTGTACTCGGTTGGATACCTGGACAAGCGCCTGATTGATATCTGTCCCGGGCTCAAATACGACCTGAATATTGGCTTCTCCTGCACTGGTCGCATCGGAAGTCATGTAACGCATTCCCCATGCACCGTTAATGGATTGCTCCAGAGGAATGATCACCGATTCGGCAAGCGACTTGGCGCTGGCACCGGGATAGGATGCACTTACCATCACCACTGGTGGTGACACATCAGGGAACTGCGAGGTGGGTAAGGTTTCTACGGACAGTACTCCCAGGAAAATAATAATCAGGGAGATTACAATGGCGAGTACTGGCCTATGAATAAATTTATTGAACATAGTCTTTTTTTTAAGGATTTTGATTACTCGACATACACATTTAAGTGGCTGATGACCTGGTTAGGATCTTCGTATTCGTAAGTGATTTTATCATTGTCCTTCACTTTCCTTATGCCTTCCAGCAGGATTTTTTCATTTTCATTCAAACCATCCTTGATGATATACAAATCAGGCATTTCTGCTGCGATACTGATTTCTCTTGATTTTACCACATTGTCTTTTCCCACTACAAAAACATATTTCTTTTCCAGGATTTCGTAAGTGGCTTTTTGAGGAATGATCAATGCATTTCTAACAGGGATAGCCATTTTGATATTTCCTGTTTCTCCATGTCTCAGGAGTCCCTTTGGATTTGGGAAAGTAGCTCTGAAAGCGATATTTCCGGTTTCGTTGTTGAAGTCGGCCTCAATGGCTTGCACTTCCCCCGAATAATCGAAAAGATGGTTGTTTGCCATCAATAAATTCACCTTCAATAAATTTTCTTCAGTCACCTTGGTTTTATAGTCAAGGTATTCTGCCTCAGGAACGTTAAAATACACCCACATTTTGCTGTTATCAGATAAGGTGGTGAGCAAATCACCTTCATTCACCAAACTTCCGAGTCGCACATAAAAATGATCCATAATACCATCGAATGGAGCCCTGATTTCGGTAAAGCTCAGGTGTACCTGCGCCAGCGCCAGCTCAGCTTTCGCTTTATCCAATTTTGCCTTGGCCAAAGCCAGTTCATTTTTTGATACTACGTTGTTATCTGCCAGTCGCTGAGTGTTCTGGTATTCAATCTCCACGAAATTTACTTCGGCCTGTGCCTTCTGCAGTTCGGCCTGGTAGAGCAAGGGCATGATCTGGAACATGATCTGGCCTTGTTTTACAAACTGGCCCTCATCTACATAGATTTTCTGCAAATACCCTTTCTCCAGGGCTCTTAGTTCAATATGCTGGATGGATTTAATCTGGCATACATAATCCCTGGTCACCATGGTATCCTTTCTCAGGGGACTTGTCACTAAAAATTTAATTTCTTCTTCTTTTTCTTCATGTTCTGAATTACAGCTGGTGTAGGCCAACAAACTACACATACTCACGAATAGGAAAATTTTCCTCAACATAATTATAATCTTTTAAACTGGGTTTGTGATATAAAAAATTGTGTCATGCAACACAAGAGCCCGTCATGAATAAAGGGCGCAAAATCAGGCAAAGCACCTGAAAAAATTTCTAAACTCTGAATACTTGTAAAAGAATATAGCGATCGGAATGATCGCTAAGCAAAGCACTTATAGAGAAATACGATTTGTGTGCGCCGCTGTGGAAGAAGGCCAACAACTTCGAGGAAAAGGCAGTGGAACAATCATATGTCGATCGCTTCTTAAGCGAAAACAATTTATCATCGTCCTCTTCTTCCTCATTTTCAAAAAAGGAAAATTCAGGCCCGTAATTTTCAACTGGCGCCAATAGTAAAGTGGTATGAACTGAAAGTGCGACCTGCTTGTCCTTAGTTCCTGAGCTGGCAGATTGACTATTCCATGTGTTCTTTAAAGATGAAAAGCCATTGGAATGAGCTGATAACCGGGCAGAAACGCCCAGCAGCAAAATACAAAATAGCAGAAAATATTTAGTAAAGCCTTTACTCATGTTTGCGCGAAGCTAATATAAAAGTGTGGATAGGTGGTGAAAATTTTTGTTAAATGACGATCTTTAGGCCCTTAATATGACGCTATCTAAACTATATATTGCATTTATCAACAGTGAAAAAACTGCAGGAATGACCCTGTTGTTTTGCACGGCATTGTCTCTGATTTTAGCCAATTCGGGCCTTAGCGAAAGCTATCTCCAATTATGGCACTCAGAACTACTTCATCATTCATGGGATTTCTGGATTAATGATGGTTTGATGAGTATATTCTTCCTGCTGGTCGGACTGGAAATTAAGCGCGAAGTTTACATAGGTGAGCTTTCTGATGCAAAAAAGGCCCTGCTCCCTGTACTGGCGGCTGTTGGTGGCATGATCGTTCCTGCTTTGATTCATTTCAGTATGAATGCAGGCACTCCAACCCAAAACGGATTCGGAATCCCGATGGCTACAGATATTGCTTTTTCTTTGGCTGTCCTTTCTTTGCTCGGCAATAGAGTGCCGGCATCATTGAAAGTATTCCTGACTGCCCTGGCAATTATCGACGATTTGGGCGCAATTATCGTTATCGCCCTTTTTTACTCTAAAGGATTTTCTCTCCTTTATTTTGGATTAGCCATGGGCTTTTTCGTCCTGCTTCTCCTCTTTAACCGATTGAAGATCGCTTACACATGGCTTTATTTACTAATGGGAATGGGCATGTGGTTCTGCATGCACCGTTCTGAAATTCACGCCACCATTACAGGAGTTTTACTAGCCTTTGCCCTTCCTTTTGGCAAAGGAGATGAAACTTCTCTTTCTTCCCGACTCCAGCATAAATTACATTTGCCCGTTGCCTTTTTGATTCTTCCCTTATTTGCACTTGTAAATACGGCGATCGTTATTCCTTCTGGTGTGGTGAATGAACTTTCTGCTTCCAACAGCTGTGGAATCATTTATGGTTTGCTGGTAGGAAAACCTTTAGGAATATTTATGTTTTCCATGATCGGAATTGCCATTGGTTTATGCACACTTCCTGAAGGATTGAAAAAACAGCATTTATTGTGGACAGGCTTGCTGGCCGGAATTGGCTTCACCATGTCAATATTTATCACTCTGCTGGCATTTACAGATGTATCGGCGGTCAACACATCGAAAATCGCGATCATTATAGGATCAATGATTTCAGCTGGTGCAGGCTATATCGGGTTAAGATTTTCTTTGAAAGAGTAATATTATAATAGAAGAATTATTTTAATTCTTTTTTAATCGCCGTTCTCGGATATATCTTTAAATCATGCCCTAAACGTCCTAACACTACTGCTGGATGCACATTATGAAGTGCCGCAAACTTCTTAATTGAAGAATCATTATACTCCGATTTTTTAATGAATGAAGTCCAATGAGCTTTATCAATTAAACAATCAGATGCAAAGTCATTAGCCTGCTTTTCTTCAATGCTATTTTTATACTTCTGATCATCATTTTCGTAGTCAATGAAATCTACAGTATTATTATTTGTAAGGTGCAAAAAAACATGCCCTAATTCGTGAAATAAATTAAATGAAAAATTATCAATCCTCTTATGTCTCAGTGTTATACCAATAGCAGGTTTTCCATTGCTCCAAAAAGAATATGCATCAATAGGACATTTATCAGGTCTCTCTTCAACAATTAATTTAATACCATAATCCTTTAACAAGGATTGCGTTTTAAAAAGTGTCTGCTTATTGTCTTTTAATATCTCCTTTAATTTATCAATCAATTCTTCTCCTTTGCCATGATTAAATTTTCCCACTTCTAGGTCATTTGCCTTGTGCGAAACAACTTTTGTCCACGCTACCAAATTCAATGTATCCGTTTCTAATTTTGTTGATTTTCGGAAACGTCCAGTAGCATACAAAGCGGGGAATTCTTCTATGGAATTAACCTTGTACAAGGATTTTATCTTAGGTATATCCTCCATAGGATCTCCATTTATCCAACGAAGTTTCTTTAAATATTTAACCGCTACGTAATCTTTCATCATATCCCAAACACCAATTGCTTCGAGACGAGATTTATTTTTTTCCTCAATTTTTACTTTATCTAAATCGTACTGAGATTGCAGACCCATCCAAAAAGAAGGATCAATACTCAATGCTTTTCCAATCAATAAAGCAAAATCAGCATTGATGCTTCTTTTTCCATTTATTATTTCATTTAATTGTGTTACACTATACCCTATCAATTTAGCAAAATCATTTTGCTTAATGTCACGAGCATCCAATTCATCCTTAAGCATATTACCCGGATGAATTGCGTAAGCTGGAACTAAATTTTTCACATTAATTTTCATAGCCAATGTTTAAATCAATGATAATCCGTAATTTCTTCAATCGATAATAGCACTACTTTTGGAGGAATGCTATCATCAAACTTTTCAATAAAAATTAAACGATATTGAGCATTTATTCTTACTGCACTTTGACCCACTCTGTCATCAATCAACTTCTCATAATGCAAGCCTTTCAAATGTAGCAATTGTTCAATTTTTGCAGCCTGCTCCAAAAACTTAATGGTCTTGATGTATTGTTTTACAAGTGTCGGATTCGATTTATAAAGTTTGTTTTTAACCTTCTTTCCTTGGTATAAATCAGCTAACTCTATGTTGTTAAACTCTAAATCCACGCGGTGAAATGCATAACAATATTACAAAATAATTCACAAAAAAGTGAATTATTTTAAAAAAATCATGTTACAATGTCGATTCACTTCTTATGTTTATAGAAGATTTCCATTTATTAAGTATCTAAAAGAGACCTAATGGTTTCTTCGGAATATCCTTCCTTTTTCAAAAAAACTTCCAGAACAATCCAGACCAAAGTATGTATTGAACTTACTACCTCTTCCGCTGCCTCATCAGTGCAATGTTCATATCCAGAAAAAGTTCTCAAGTTTTCAACGGTAAGACCTTCATTTTTCATAAGAATAAGAGTGAACTTACTACATTTGAATGGACACGAAGTTAAGGTCAAATTGTCAAACAATTAATACCTTAATCAAATGAAAAAAGAAAGAAAAAATTACAGCAAGGAATTCAAACAAAAAGCAGTTGAATTAAGCAATGTTCGGGGCA
>JBJTOK010000040.1:0-17781 GCA_046074525.1 Flavobacteriales bacterium | reverse complement strand
CGTTGCCCCGAACATCGCTTAATTCAACTGCTTTTTGTTTGAATTCCTTGCTGTAATTTTTTCTTTCTTTTTTCATTTGATTAAGGTATTAATTGTTTGACAATTTGACCTTAACTTCGTGTCCATTCAAATGTAGTAAGTCCAATATAATACCTTCTGCGACAATTGAAGAAGAATAGTAAAATAATAAGAAATATTTAAAGTATACTCCTCGATTTCACTTCCAAATAATAACGAAATGAGCACGAATAATAGTTTTGTTAAGGAAAAGTGCCTAAATCTTCTCATTTTTGATTTCAAAGACCAAATTTAAAGAAATGAATAAATGCCTCATTGTATTTTTATGTTGTACTCAAATTAGCATGATTGGGCAAATTTTTAGTGAAGAAAATGCTGAATTCATATTTCCTGACACAATTTCTTATGCAGATTCTGTCTATGGTTTTGAAATATTCTCTATCAAAGATTCGGTTGATGGAAAACGCATAGGGAATATTAGCGCAGATAGCCTCAATGTGCTTTTAGAAGATAGATACGTGATTAAAAAACATAAAGGGAAATTTTATTGTTATCCTAAAGAAGATACAGGTCATTTTATCTATCATTTGAATTTTATTGAAAACAATCGTTTCATTGAATTGAAATGGTTTTATGATTATGTTGCAGGTGGTATTAGAGGAGGGGAAAATATTCAAGAAGGAATTATGTTGTGGGATGCAAAGTCATTAAATAAAATATTGGATGTTGTTTATACTAATAAAATTAAATCTCATTGGCCAGAAGAAAAAGATGGAGAACAAACAGGAAATTTTTTGTTCTCAAATACATGTGAGGGTTATGAGCTTCAATTAAAAGGAGATTTCTTAAAAATTAGAAAAATAGTAGGCTGCGAAAACAATTCGCAAGAAAGTAAATCATGCAGCGAATGGGTTACTTACCAATATACTCCAAGAGGATTTGCGAAATATTCAGTAAGTGAAAATGAAAAGATTATTGGGATTTCTTCTTACAATAAATATTATTCAATTGAGGGAAGTGGTGAACAACCTGGAGAATATTATTCTGCCACAATACCTGTATTTTCTGATAGTTCAGAATTTTTTGTGAGACTTAATGATAGTTTACGAAATTCACTTCGGGAAACACCATCATTAGACGAACTGGAATTTGATTATACAATTGATTCAATAAGTGGTGATTCAATAAAAATGCCTTACACGGGGATGGGTGATTCACAAGAGAGCACCACTCTCCATTATTATGTTGATTTAAACACAGCAAAGTTTTTAAGTTTTCATTTTGAAGGCGGATGGAGCGCAGGTGGCGGCGGGCACGGAAATGAATATAGCATATCTGGCTACAATATTGATGTGGTAAATAAACAATTTCTTGATTTTGATTTCTTTATTCAGCCGAGTAAAAGGGAAGAATTGGAGAAGCGATTGGCTGACTCTCTTATTATTCAAAACATTAACCCTCCTGATACAAGTGTTTCTTATTTGAACACTTTTCTTTCTGGATTTAATTTTACTAATTCAAGCCTAGTTGTTTACTATGGATTTTATTTCAGCGGGTCAAGTTTCAGCACTGGAACAGTAATTTTACCTTTAAAACAGGTTGAAAAATTCCTTACCCCACAAGGAAAAGCGATATTGGGTATTTCAATGAAAAAGAAAAAGCATTGATATGAAAACTATTTCGTTAGAATTTTTATTTAATTTTTGATAAAAAATAGATTTAACTCCTTTGTTTTGTAGGAATATCTTTCTTTTCGGTAGTATGAGGTCAACTTGTTTAATTCTAAATATTCAGATCAGTAAAATAGTTATTTGCCTATACAATTATATTGCTTAATTATTTCTCTCCATTTTGAATAACACGTTTCAATCAACGTATCCAAGTCAAATAGCCGATTGTCATTCTCGTCTTTAATAATACCTGTGATTTTCATAATCGGAGGACCATCTTTAGATGTAATATTGCCTTCTATATCTCTGACAGCACTAGCCATATAAAAACCCTGTGAAAGCTCTTGTATTAATGGATTTAAGTGCGAACGAGGGTTTCTCAGCGGAGAACCATGTTTTTCTTGATTTACTATATCAATCAAAACTTTGAGATGTAAGGAGTTTTCTATTTCATCCTCTATAATCTGTGGATTATAGCCTTTTTCTTTAAATGTATTTTTTAAATTGTCTTTTAAGTTTGAAAGATTGTGTAGTATTATCATTACTGGGTTTATAATTTTTGATTCATCCTCTGTACCAAATGTTATTGATACTCTTTGTTCAATACCTTTCTGATAGAACTCATAATGTGTATGAGCTTCAATGTTTGTATCGAATCTGCCATTTAAGGATTCTAACGTCCTTTCTATTCTGCTTTTAATATCGTTGTAGTCCATAAAACTCAATCTGTCAATGATTATGCCTTAAACTAAATCCATTCGATTACTTTAATTACAGATAATACTATTCCTAACAAACTTCCTGATTTCACTACAAAGTTCCATAACTTTTCTTTCGTTACTTTTCTTTTTTGATACTTCTGCCAATGTTCAAAATACGCCCAGTACCTGCCTGTTTCTGAAAAGTCAATGATTTTAAATGACCTCAAGTCGTTCAAAAGGAAAGTTGAAGGTAAAAAACCACCTGTAAACATTCTACGAACATAACCCTCACAGAAAAGATTAAACTGCTTTCGATTTTCTTTGTGTTTTATGTTGATTTCAGACAGGGCTTTAGAACGAGCCTGATAGATTTCGTTTACGCTTGCTTGATTGTATTTTTCTTCCTCGATATTCCGTTTGAGAAAGAACTCAAAATCTAACTTTGCTAATAGCGACTTAGTTGATTCGTCTTCAAAATTAAGGTCTGTTGTCATATTGAACTTTCTTTTAGGATGCTATATAAAGATAACTGTAAATGATTTGATTCTTAAAAACTGAGTCTTTCCACCACCTCAAATCTACTCTGATGATTTTTCAAAATTTTCACCTTGCGGTTGAGATTCGGTTGCTTTCGATGGTATAATTTATATATCATAGCGGTTCACTACGGTACACATCGGTACAGGGAAGGACACGGATTTACGTTGGTTTTCAACGTTTAGAGCGAAAAATGAACCGATATTATACCGTTAGTTCGAGCTTTACTACACTCTCCGTATGATGCGTATGCGGGAACATATCCACCGGTTGTACTTTCGTTACCTTGTATTTGTGACGCATTAAATCCAAATCACGGGCTTGTGTTGCGGCATTGCAACTTACGTAAACCACCACTCTTGGCTCAGCTTCGAGGATTCGTTTTACCACATCTTCATGCATTCCTGCGCGCGGAGGATCGGTGATGAGCACATCGGGTTTACCGTGTTCGTTGATGAAAGAGGAAGTCAGTACATCCTTCATATCGCCGGCGAAGAAAATAGTATTGCCAATGTTGTTGAAAGCCGAATTGACTTTGGCGTCTTCAATGGCTTCGGGAACATATTCAACACCCACCACTTTTTTGGCCTGGTGAGCCACGAAGTTGGCGATGGTACCGGTACCGGTGTATAAATCGTAAACAACGTCGTCTTTACCGATGCTGGCAAAATCGCGGGTGATGCGGTACAATTCCAGGGCCTGCTGCGAGTTGGTTTGGAAAAAAGATTTCGGACCGATCTTGAATTTAGTGCCTTCGAAATCTTCAATGATGTGATCCTTGCCATGAAAAAGCTGAACGTCCTGATCGTAAATACTGTCATTGCCTTTGCGGTTTACAGCATACATCAATGACGTAATTTGTGGGAAAGTATTTCTCAGGTGTTCCAGAAGCGCTTTGATTTTTGCTTCGTCGTTCTCATAAAAAGTAACGATGACCATCAGCTCGCTTTGCATGGTATCGCGGATGATGAGGGTGCGAAGGAGTCCGGCGTGATCGCGGATATTGAAAAAAGTATAATCGTTTTTAAAAGCAAAATCGCGGATGCTGTTGCGGATGGCATTCGACGGATCGGGCTGCAGCCAGCATTTATTCACATCTACTACTTTATCGAAGCGACCGGGAACGTGGAAACCGAGTCCGCGTTTTTCCTCAATATCCTCTTTGCCCATGTCTTTGGCATCGAGCCAGCGGAGATGAGAAAAAGTAAATTCCAGTTTATTGCGGTAGAATAAAGTTTCGGGAGAGGCGAGGATGGAAGGAACTTCCGGTAAGTCGAGTTTGCCGATGCGACGAAGTTGGTCTTCTACCTGTCGCTGCTTGAATTTCAGCTGTTCGCTGTACGACATGTGTTGCCATTTGCAACCGCCGCATACCCCAAAATGTTCGCAAACGGTAGCGGTACGAATAGGAGAGAGCGAATGCGTTTTTACTATCCTTCCTTCCATGAAGGATTTTTTCTTTTTGGTCACTTGTACATCAACGATATCGCCTGGCACACCGCCATTGATGAATAAAGCCAGTTCGTTGTATTTCGCGAAAGTATTGCCCTTGTCGGCAATATCCAGGATGGAAATATTTTCCAAAAGAGGATAGGATTTCTTTTTTGACATGGGGCAAAGATAATCTTCTTCTTTTCAAAGAAGCAAAGACTTACTTTTTTGTCTTGAAACAAAAAAGTAAGCAAAAAAATTCAAGGGCTAAGAGATGCTTCCAGCGCGCCTCGCGAAATTTTTTATCCGTCGGTGACGGAAAAATTTCGCTCCCGCCACCGCCGGCCCGCCTCTTAGCCCGGGCCCCCCGCACAAAGTTAGCGGCCCATTTTCAGGGAATGGTTTGGTAACTTCGTGCGGGGGCTTGAGCCAAGATGCGGGCCAAGCGTTGGTGGTGAGGCAAAAAGCGCGGCCGGAGGAACGGAGGCAACGCGTTTTTGCCGAGGCGCGGAGAAGCATATCTTGGCTATTGATTTTTTGTTACTTTTTCATCAAGGAAAAAGTAAGAAACTTTGCTTCTTTTCAAAAGAAGTAAAAAGTTAATTCTCTTTTATATGCCTCAGGTGTAATGGAAATTCCATTTTTGAAGTAGTAAGTCCCACCGCGTTTGTAAGCAATTTTATTGTACTCCAGAGCTTTGTTATTGACAAGTAAACTGGTTTTTGTGATCACTCTGGTGTTTTCATAAATTGTGACAGTGGGGTTGTATATAATTTCATCTGTTTTTGCTTTAATACTGATGGCCTCTTCTTCCGCTACAAGAACAGAGGAGGCAGGCGCGTCAATGGAGGCGACTTCGGTTGCCTGCGCTTTTTCAGCTGCAGCAATATCACGAAGCGAATCTTCTGTCAGCTTGCGTCGTCGCAGTGTTAATTCATATTTGAATTCCTGACGGATACCTGTGTTGCCCAGCTTATCATGAACGGAGAGTTCTTTTTCCTCTCCCTTTTCTGTTTTGCTGTACTGCACCGTGCTGGTGAATTTTTTTTCCAGGTGTTGAAAAAATACCAGGGCTACGGGTTCGTTAAGAATGAAAGGCACTTCTCCCGTAAGGCGGAACATCTGCAAATCCACATGGTGGGTCATTTTATGTTTTGGAAAGTCGGTAGGGAGGACTGTACTGACATCTATTCTTTCGTCGGCATAGCCTTCTTTTTCCAAAAGGATTTTGACACTTTTATCAAAACCCATAAAGATTGAAAAACCCCCTTCGGAATTAGTGCTGAACCTGTTCAATGCAATGCCTTCCTGGTATACGGTTACGCTGACATTGTTTAAAGGCAAACTGTTATCGGACACCTTTCCTGATAATTCAAAAATGGCATCATTGGCGCTTAAAGACAAAGAAACCATAAGGAAGAATAAAATATTTAAAATGATATATCGTGTTTTCATAAGGAAGAATTTTAGGTGACTAAATCCCTTGTGTTTCCATGATTATTAGAGTTAATTTCTATGCCAGTTAACAGGGTTTTAAGAGCTTTTAAGACTTCCGTAAAAAGTAAGCGGGAAAATCTTATTTTTACTTCCATGATCATCAATGCAATGATAAGTGTGAAAGGACGCGTGCAAGGTGTGGGTTACCGCAATTTTGTGCACATGGCAGCCAATGTTTTGGGGGTAAGGGGCTGGGTGCGTAATGAGCTGGATGGCACTGTGAGTGCCGAGATAGAGGGACAGCAGGCCGTGATAGATGAAATGATTGAAAAATGTTATCAGGGTTCAACTTTATCAAGAGTAGATAAAATAGAAATCCGTCAGGGTACAATCAAAAACCATAAAGATTTTAAAGTAATTCGCTTATGACAGATTATGTAATGGTGTATGTTGTTTGTTCTTCCGAAATGGAGGCGAGCAGTATCGGAAAAGAATTGGTGGAAAGTCGTTTAGCGGCATGTGTGAATATTTTCCCGGCTGTACAGTCGATTTACTGGTGGGAGGGTAAAGTGAAAAATGGCAAGGAAGTGGCGCTTTTTGCCAAAACACATTACTCGAAATTTGAACCTATCCGCCAAAAAGTGATGGAAATGCACAGTTATGAATGTCCTTGCGTCATAACACTGGCGATTAAGGAAGGAGACGAGGATTATTTAGACTGGATTGGAAAAGAAGTGAAGTGAGTTCGATGATTGTTGCAAAAGATTCAAAATCCCAGGGCTGTTTTCTATTGGTCCCCCTACTGCTATTACTTACTGTTTCCCTTCATTCCCGTGATACTTTGATTTTTAAGAAAAGGATTACAGATAACCTGAATCCGAAGTCGATAGTGCATAGCGGTGATGGCTTGTTTGCTGCGCAAAACATGATGTACAAGCATACTGTTACTTTTTTCGACAGGAACTACAACACTGTTTATACGGTTCATGATGACGTGGATTTATCGCGTTTCGATTCCACCAAAAAATCCATGATCCATTGGGGCGCACCGGTGGAAGGTACTTATTCCAATTTCGGGAAATATTACTGGGTGTCCAATTATAACATGGTAGGCGAGGGCTATAACAATCCGGGCTGTGACGCTTGCGATGGGAAGAATTACGACAAAAGCTATGTCTATAAAATCAATACCTGGAACTTTCAGATCGAAGATGCGGTGGAAGTGGGCTCGGTGCCTAAGTTCATTGAGGCCAATGATCAACTGAATATCGTAGTGGTGTCCAACTGGACCAGCGGCGATATTCATGTTATCAGTACCCTTACCGATAAAGTAATAAGGAAGGTGAATGTGGGCGATTTTCCTCGAGGTATCGTCATTAATCCCACGCGCAATAAGATTTATGTAGCGTTGATGGGAGAGACGAGGATAGCTGAAGTAGATATGAAAACCTGGAAAGTGAACTACATTGTTAATGTAGGCGTGGCCCTGCGTCATCTTTGTCTGGATGAAAAAGGCGACCTGCTTTATGTCTCCATCAATAACGAGGGAAGGGTTGCGAAAATAAAGCTGAGCGATTACTCCATTACCTATTGTGAAACGGGCAAAGCACCGCGTTCCATGTCGCTCACTTCCGATGGGAAATATCTTTTTGTAGTGAATAATCTGGAGAACACCATTTCAAAAATCAATACCGAATCATTTACTATGGTTCACAAGGCCAAAACAGGCGAGCATCCCATTGGTGTTACTCTGGATGAGAAAATGGGGGATGTTTGGGTGGCTTGTTATACGGGGTCAATTATGATTTACCATGATCCGTCAATGGTGAAGGAAGGTAATTTTTTGGATGAGCTGATTGCCGGATTATTTGAGGATAAACCTGTTGTAAAAACTGAGCCTAAACCAGAAATCAAGGTGGAAGAGCCAAAGAAGGAAGTGGAGAAAACAGAGCCCCAAAAAATTGAAACTCCTAAGGAAGAACCTAAACCTGTAAATGATGTTACCGAGGAGCTGGTAGACAATTCGAAATCTGATTGGATCATTGTTGCCGGTAGTTTTAAAAATAAGGTCCTGGCCGAAAAATACCATGAGCAGATCATTGAAGACGGCTACAAATCGGAAATCCTTTTAAAGAAAAATGGTTTCTACCTTATTACCTGCGGCAGTGCACCTACCCGCGAAAAGATTGAAGCCTTGATGAAAAAAGTGAAGCAGGATTATGGTGAAGTTTGGATTGCTAAAAGAGGAAACTAAAATCAAAGGGATTGTGTGAGTGAGTTTTGAGAGGAAAGTTTATCAGTTTATTGTATTTTCGTCGCATTAATGAAACCCGAAAAGATATTCATATCACAGCTCACTTTTACCCGTTTTGTTGCGGCTTTCATTGTGGTGGCATACCACTACGGTCAGGATTTTTTTCCTTTTAATATTTCGTTGGTGAAGCCATTGATTGGCAATGGGAATATTGCAGTGAGTTATTTTTTCTTTTTGTCGGGAGTGGTCCTTAGCGTCAGTTATTGGGAAGCAGAGAAGGTATCCTTCACTTCTTTTTTAAAGAAAAGAATGGCCAGGATTTATCCTGTATACATTGCTGCTATTGCCCTTACTGTATTGATTTTGCTGATAGGCAGCGGACTGCCGCCTGTGCGCCATATCATTTCCCAAACATTGATGCTGGATGCCTGGTATCCTCCATTTTGCCTTAAACTCAATGGCCCCTCCTGGTCTTTGTCGGTAGAGTTGTTTTTTTATTGCATGTTTCCTTTTTGCTTTCGTTTTTTTAAAAATCGCCCTTTTAAAATCCTGGTCATTTCGGCCTTGTCGTTATGGATATTGACGCATACATGGGATCTGTTTTTCAGTAAAAACCTGTATAATTTTTCTTTTGATAATGAGCATGTATTCCTTTTCCTTAACAGTTTCCCTTTGATTCATTTTAATACTTTTCTGTTTGGTGTAATGGCTGGAGTATATATTTTAAAGATGAAAAGTAGTGGAAGAAGGTATGGATACGGGCCTTTATTCACATGGCTTTCCGGATTGCTGATTCTTTTGGTGTTAATTAGTTTTGCCAGTGGTACCCGCTTATTCACAAGTCATTTGAATACCGGGATTTTATGCCCTGTTTTTATGCTTATCACAATGGGGCTGGCCATGGATGAATCCATTATTTCGAGGCTTTTTAGCGCGAAGCCTTTAGAATATTTAGGCAATGCAAGCTATGCTATGTATCTCCTGCAATTCCCGCTATTGATGATTTTTTTAAAGTTAACTGGCTTACAAAAGCTGGATACGCTTTCGTTTTATGGCTATGCACTTTTTCTGACAGTGCTTTCCTGTCTGACCTATTCTATCTATGAAAAGAAGATGAGGGAGTGGATTCTAAGGAAGCGTTAAAACTTATAATTGTGTTCCTTTAGCTTCAGCATGATTTCCCTGCAAATCCACGCGTCGGTAGCGGCATAAAGCATTTGGGCAGGAGTGAGCGGATCATTTTCCCAATTGGAAGTTTGTTGTGATTTGCTGATACGATGGCCAAGAAATATGGCCGACAGGTTTTTGGCGCCAATGTTTTCAAAGCCCAGTTTGGTGCAGATGTTATTGAGATCAAACATCGACTGCTCCCTGAAAGGTTTGAATTTTCGCAGGTCGGTCAAATCCTGGCTAATGGCAATTCCTACCTTCATGATTTCCTTGTTTTCCAACAGTTCTACCAGATGATCGGGCATGCCCGTTTTTTGAGGTTTTATTAAAAACACACGGTCATTGGTGGCCAGCTGCACCAGTGCTGTATGATGGTATTGTCCTTTTTTAAAAGTAGGTTTTGTCTCGCTGTCGATACCAATAATGGTTTCCTTACTCATTATGTGGAAAGCATCATTAAACTGATCTTTGCTATCAACCACTTCAATTATTCCGCTATAGCTGAATAAAGGAAGGTTCTGAATCTCTTCTTTAGTGATTTTTTTGACAAAGCTCAATTTTGTTAATCTTTACGGGTTCTTTTATTCAGATTGTACTTATTGTTCAAACGGCGAATGGCATCAATATCAAAATAGTAGCAGGCACCTGCAGTGAGCCAAAGGTTGCTGTTGCTGCTGGTGACTTTTGCGATGGTAAACATTGACAAATGATCTTTTCTCCATTGCATCCCGAAACCGAGATTGATGCCCTGGAAATAAGTGGCGTAAGGACTACCGATCGCCGGACGGGCCTGCTGGTAGGTGATACCCGTAAGTCCGAAAAAGGAAACTTTTGAAAGTTCCACCAAACTTCCTGTGAGGTTTAACTCATAAAAAAAATCGGGAGAAGTGCTTTTGGAGTTGGGGAAATAATAAGTGAATTCGGGGCCGAAGGCTATTTTTCGTGTGAAGTTGACGTTGAATTTGGTGTTGATCCCGTACTTATTGATCATGGCATTGTAAGATGCACCTCCACCAGCATGGAACATGTGGTAAGGAGCTTCATAATCATCGTCATCTAAATTGTTTTGGGTATTTTGGCTCCAGGCCGATTGAATGATTAGGAAGGGCAACAGAAACAAAAGATTTTTCATAAGTTTTTCTTTTTAATTAATTTCTGTAGACGAATCCCTTTAAGAAAAATAGGGTAAGCTACTTGCATCGCACCGCTCAACCACCTACCCTTGCTTCCTTCCAGACCTGGGGGAGTTCAGCAGGAGCTGGTCGTACAAGACTTACCCCGGACAAATGTATAAAAAAATAAGAAATGAACAACCAATCCGGTCCGTCATTGCGAGAAAATTTAATGGCTATTGTGAAACCCACCCCTAAGCCCCTCCAGGGAGGCGAATTAATTAGCTGACATTTCCTGAAAATAATTTGAATATGGTTAAGTAACTAATTCCCCTTCTTGGAGGGGGCAGGGGGGCAGGATTTTGTATAATCTATCTTTAAAAAGCCTTTGCCGGCTCAATGCTCTTATAAATCACTTCCTGTATCCTGGTTCTGATGTTCATCTTGGTAAGCTTGGTGTTATTGGGATCAGGATAAGTGCGGTTCGACAAGAAGATATAAACGATTTGAGTTTCAGGATCGGCCCAGGCGAAGGTTCCTGTAAATCCGGAGTGGCCATAGCTTTTCGGACCAACGCCTATGTAGGTCGGACCGAAACTATCGCCCGATGGCCTGTCGAAACCAGCTCCGCGACGGTTCTTCTGGTCGCAGAACTGGCAGCGGGTATATTCGGCAATTACTGCCGAATCGAGATAGCGGATGCCTCCGTATTCTCCGTTGTTCAGATACATCTGAAACATCTTGGCCAGGTCGTTGGCGTTGGAGAAGAGTCCGGCGTGCCCAGCAACACCACCCATCATCGCTGCTCCCGGATCGTTCACCACACCGTGGATGAGCTGCTTGCGAAAAGAGGAATCGATTTCTGTGGGAACAATGTCGGAAATAGGGAATCTGTCTAATGGTTTGTAGCCGAGAGTAGTAGCTCCCAATGGCTTGTAAAACAAACTGTCAGCCAGCTTGTCCAGGTTTGTTCCTGAATATTTCTCAACGATGTCCTTGAGGAAGTAATAGCCAAGGTCACTATATTTATATGTCTTTGTCTTTGAAAGAGGAGTATTAATCAAATGAATCCGGATGCTGTCAACGTAGTCCTTTCTCATGTAAAGGTTGTTGGCCACAAAAATAGGGAAGGAGTCGGATTGCACCGGCTGATAAATGCAGGTGTCAGGCTTGCCATTGCGCAAAGTGTTTTTGAAGAAAGGTATCCAGGAAATGAGCTGCGCCTGGTGGGCCAGCATTTCGCGAAGATTGATGTTGATACATTGTGTGGAATCAACGTATTGCAGGTAATCGCAAAGATTCATATCCAGACTCACCGAATCCAGCTCATCCAGCTTCATGAAAGCAGGTACTGTGGCAGTAACTTTTGTCACCGAGGCGAGATCGTAAATATCATACCTGCTTAAAGGACTCTTATTGTTATATGTCTGCTTTCCATAAGCCTTCCAGAAAACAACATCGCCGTTTCGGGCCACCAATACCTGACAGCCGGGAAAGGCCTTGTTGTTGATGCCTTCGTAAGCAATGGAGTCGATTTTCCTTAAGTACTCCGAATTCATTCCCTCGTCTTCGGGAACGGAATACTTAAGGCGTTTTTTTTTTGTGGTTAAACCACAGCCTGAAGGATAAGAAGAAGAGCCGGTGACCGGCAGTTTTCCCGAGAGTCCTATGCCCCCGAAAATGGCCTGGGCAGTATAATCGCGGGTAATCTTATTGTCTTCATAACTGATGATGAGTGCTTCCGGTGTGATTTTTCCTTCGAAGCTTTGCAGGCAGTATGGATTGGCAAAGAGCGCCAACACCACTTTTTGGTTTTTTGAAATTTCACCAATGAGGTTGATGGTTTCGTTGGTGATACCGAAATTTTTGCCCGGACTGTTATTCGTTCCATGCACACCTATGAATACCGCATCGTATTTCTTGAGGGCATCTATCAAAAGTTTACGGGAAATACTGTCGGCACTTTTGCCAATGTCGAAATGATCAACATTTGCATAGTACTTAAACGTTTCGCTGAACTCATTTTTTTTCATTCCATCGCTGATGGATACACTGGCAAAGCGCTTGGTGACATCGGCGATAGGGAGGATGTTGTTGTTGTTTTTAATGAGTGTGATGGCCGCTTCTGTAAGTTGACGGTTCAAGACATCGGCATAAGGAGTGTTCAATCGTTCATACAAGCTGTCGGTTTTGATAGGCTTGTAATGATCGAGTCCGGCCCACTGTTTCAGTGCCAGCACTTTTTTCACGCGACGGTCGATTTCGGCAACACTGATTTGTTTTTTTGTAATGGCCACTTTAATCTGCTCGATGGCCTTGCCAACGTCCTGAGAAAAAAGGAGGATGTCATTTCCCGCAAGGAGGGCTTTGGCATCAACTTCACCTGGCTGGTAGTACTGACTAACACCTTTCATGTTCAGTGCATCGGTGAAAGTAACGCCCTGGAAATGGAGGTCGGTTTTCAATAATTTCTGCACCACATTAGGGGAAAGCGTAGAAGCCTGATTTTTGGTTTTGTCGTAAGCCGGAATATAGAGGTGAGCTACCATGATGCTTCCAACGCCGCTGTCGATAAGGGCTTTGAAAGGGGAAAGTTCCACGGAATCCAATCGGTCTTTATCATGCTTGATAACAGGCAGTCCGACGTGCGAATCTACATCTGTATCGCCGTGGCCAGGGAAATGCTTGGCAGAGGCTAGGACCTTTGAATCCTGTAATCCTTTCATATAAGCGATGCCTTTCTTGGCAACGTTCACTTTGTTTTCTCCAAAAGAGCGATTGTTGATTACGGGGTTTTTAGGATTTACATTGACATCGATGACTGGTGCGAAATCCACATGAATATTGAGTTCGCGGCATTGGCGACCGATTTCCTTGCCCATTTCATAAATGAGTCGGTTGTCCTGAATTGCCCCCAGCATCATTTGTCGGGGAAAGGAAGTGGTGCTATCGAGGCGCATTGATAATCCCCATTCGCCATCGATAGAAGTGAGGATAGGTATTTTACTGATGCGTTGCAGGTAATTGTCGTACTGGGCCTGACGAACCGGTCCGCCCTGCATATAAATAATTCCCCCGATGCCATATTTTTTAATCAGGGTAGCAATTTCATTGCGGTGGTTGGTATCTTTTTTAGAATAAACGGGGTACATGATGAGCTGCGCAATTTTTTCATCGAGGCTCAAAGTTTTAAAAACAGAGTCAACCCACACGCTGTTGGTGTCACTTAAAAAGGGTGGGGGGGTATCGTGGCTTTTAGGTGTTTGCGATTTCCTTCCTGTAAAGGAAAGTAGCGTTATTGCTGAGGAAAGAAGGATAATACGGAATATAGTATGCATGCAAATTCTAGCTTTAAAATCAAAGGTATGCTGCAATGCCAGCAAATGAAGTTCCAATCTTTTTAAGTTCTTAACAAAGAAAGGTTAAAAGAGGTAAAATTGCCGTTGTTTTGATGCTTTGAAGTAAATGAATATATTTGCGCTCGCAAAATCGGAAAAATATTGCTTTCCGGGTTTGAATTGACATAATGGTTCCGTAGCTCAGTTGGATAGAGCAACTGCCTTCTAAGCAGTAGGTCACTGGTTCGAATCCAGTCGGAATCACACAAAAAAAAGGGAGTGATGATTGTTACTCCCTTTTTTATTTCGCGTGATTCCCAGTGTTTATTTACAAGAATTTTCTTTTTCAGCTTTAGCGTCTTCACTGCCGAGTAGAATAGCTTTGCTGATGTCGGCACAACCTCCGTCTTTATTACCATTGGCGATTTTAGCCATTCCTCTTCCATAAAAAGATTCGGCATCAGCAGGGAACAGTTCAATAACTTTGGTATAATCAATAATGGATCCTTGATAATCCTTGGTCTCATATTTTACATTGGCCCGGTTATAATAGCTGTCGCTGTATGTAGGATCCAATTCAATGGCTTTGGAATAATCCTGCACTGCACCCTGGAGATCAAGAAGGCCTTCTTTTGCAACGCCTCGGTTGTTGTATGCCATAGCGCTATTGGGATTAATTTCTATTGCTTTAGTGTAGTCAGTAACAGCTGCGGTATATTGCTTTAATTCATTTTCAGTATTCCCTCTGTTGTAATAAGCATTTTCTTCATTAATATTTAATGAAATAGCTGTGTTAAAATCGAGGATAGCCCCGGTATAATCACCCATCTCATGTTTGGTAAGTCCTCTATTGACATAATGGCTTGATTCATTTGGGGCAAGTTCGATGACTTTGTTGAAATCGGCAAGAGCGCCTGCATAGTCTTTTTTCTCATGTCTTACCAATGCACGGTTGGTATATGCGCTTACGTGAGAAGGATCGAGTTGGATCGCTTTGCTATAATCATCAATGGCACCTTGCAGATCCTGTTGGTTGTACTTGACATTGCCTCTTCCATAATAAGCATTGGTGAAATTTGGGCTTATGCTGATGGCTTTGTTATAATCGGCAAGTGCTTCAATTAAGTCGTCGTTACCGTGTTTCAGATAGGCACGTGCCAGGTAGGCATCCGTGTCATTAGGATTACATTGAATGCTTTTGCTGTAATCTTCGATGGCTCCTGTGTAATTGGCCAGATTTTCTTTCGCAACTGCCCGGTTGTAATATATATCGCAAATAGAGGGATCCAGCTGAAGGGCTTTATCGTAGTCGGCAATGGCCCCTGTGAAGTCCTCCTCTAAGGTTTTATTGTAACCGCTGTTGTAATAATCGTTGGTCGTGGTTTGAGCATCTAAAGCGCTGCCGCTCAGGACAAGTAAGAAGAGGAGGATTTTTTTCATTGCAAGGATTTGCTTCGAAAATAATAAAAAAACCACAAACGTTTGTTTGTGGTTTTTTGCGGCGGGAAAGCGTTTACACATTTCGAACCAATTTTTAAAGGATTTGGAGCGATTATATGCTTTTATAAGGGATTTATAGTTTTCGTTCAGCATTTCTTGCAGTCTATAGAGTGGCGGCTAACATTTTGAGATCAGTTTTTGAGTTTATAATCACACTCATCTTCACAACCCAATTGCTAGAACTGCTCTTATTTCCTACCAAGAAACTTGAATATATTATTGATGTTAACTCCAATTCCTGCAATGTTAGGTTCTAGAATTATTGTGTCATTCAATATTTTTCCGATGCCACCTTTCAATTCCTTTTTCACTTTAAAGTCCTTAATCTCTTTTTTGTCTTTTATGTCTCGAAAGACTTTTTCAATGAGTTTTATTACATCTTGAGAATTTTCACAAACTTTTCCAATCTCAATAAAAACCAATTTGTCTTCTGGAATTTTTTCACTTTGAGATTGCTTGTTGTTTCCGTGCAAAAAGTATTTTGGATGAATTGTGGTAATCATTAATGCTGGAAGTAATTCCTTCGGGTCAATTCCATTAACGGATTCCCAAGACATTAATTCAGAATAAAAATGGCTTTCAGGAATTCCCTGAATAGCAACCGAGTCATTTTCCGATGCAAACTTTGCTATTTTGTCAAAACTGTTTCGTAAAGTATTACTAATAGGTTCGTCCCAATTGTAATAATCTAAGATGTAGAGATAATAGCTTCTTTCTACATTTTCAGGAATTGCTGCTATAGTGCTAATTTTTAGTCCCATATTTAATTAAATGATTTGAACTTTATTTTCGTCTTTGCATTTTAATTTTTCAGAAGTGCCAAGAAATGCTGCTCATTCATCAGTACATATTAAATTATCTTTTCCCTTCTTAAAATTGTTCCAATCATCTTTAAAGCAAGCATACCTTAATAAATCCGCATAACCTGAGTGCATTTTTCTATGTTCGATAAATTTACCCTCTAATTTAAATCCCACCTTTTTTAATAAATTAATCGATGTCTTGTTGTATGAAAAAGCATCGAAATACAACTTTCTCAAGGGGAAATTTGAAAACAAATAATTTAACACAATAAATAATGCTTCTACTCCATAATATTTCTTACGAGCTGTCGGGATCAAATAAATAGTAATGAAAGCATAGCCATCATCCATACTTTGATCATGAATAAAAATTGTCCCCAATAAATCTTTAGAATTTGCTCCTATTATTGCATATTGAGAAAGAAAATCCTGCTCAATTTTGAATTTCAAATATTGATAATAATTTTCCTTCTTAGGGAATTCTCTAACGTTTGACCACAACATATTATTCTCGGCATCAGTAATCCAACTGTATAATGCTTCAAAATGGCTCTCTTCCAACGGAATAACCTTAGTTCTATTTGTATTGGCTGCTTTATTTAGCATAAGTTTTATTTTGAATTCGAACTATTTCTTCATTAAGAAAACTCAATTTAAACTCTAACTCGTGCTTTAAATTCCTTTCTGTTTCGTCTAGTTCACCGCTCCTTATCGCTAAAGCATCTAATATGATAATAGTTTCAGCTTTTTCCATTTGAAGTTTCTGTATTTTCTCATTAATCGAAGTATTTGGAACGTTTTCAAAAATATATTCTTCCCTAAACTCCTGATTAATTCGAGCCTCATCAATATCAATATTTAAACTTCTAGAAGCTAAAACAATGAACCCAGAAAGAGTATTGATACTAAATTGCACATTTGCTTCTTTTTCTATCTCTATTAGAAGCTCAGGCCTTGGGCCAATTCTTTTTTTATCTTTTTGAGCCCAAATCCAATCTTCCTTTTTTTCATCGGAAATAAAAACAATGGACTTTTTTTCTGATTTTGCTTTTCTAATTATTTCTTTCCAAATTACTAAATCACCATATTTATTTTCATCTTTTTCATGATCCTTATAACCTGGGGGTATTAGTTTTTTATACCTGGAACCACCTTCTTTAAAAATCTCTTCTAATTCTTTTTCATCAAAAGGCTCTTCTATTTTATCTTTTAAAAGTTGATCTAACTTATCGTAAATAACATCCTTTTTCTCAAGGTCCTCATAATATTTTTTACGTGCTTCTAGCTTTGTCTTTTTATCTACAATTTCTTCCTTCAAGGTCTTTTTAGCTTTATCCGAAAGATAGTTTTGAAATTTAGATTCGTTAAGTTGTTTTTCAAATTGATCTATTTCTTTATTTAATTTAGATAGCGAGCTGTAATTATCTACAATGACATTAAATCGATTTTTATGAAATTCCAATGCCACATGATTTGTGATAAAAACTCTATCTCCAAGTTTTTTTACTATATCAAAAAACCGATCACTTAATGAAGATGGAACTCTATACAATCCTAAAAGGACATTCGTATCGAAGGTAATTAAACCTGAATCCCAGATCACTTTTATTTCATCTGGATTTTTTCTATTCCAGGCTTTAAATTTTGTTTTCATTTTGGCAATATTAATTTTGAACTTCCTACAAAAAAGTGGACTTTAAGTTAAGCGACATTTTTAAGTTGCGTTAATAATTCAAATTCTTTGATGGTTAAATTTCCTAATGCCGAGTGTCTTCGATTTTTGTTGTACCATGTTTCAATCCATTCAAAA
>JBJTOK010000039.1:0-26947 GCA_046074525.1 Flavobacteriales bacterium | reverse complement strand
GCCCCGAACATTGCTTAATTCAACTGCTTTTTGTTTGAATTCCTTGCTGTAATTTTTTCTTTCTTTTTTCATTTGATTAAGGTATTAATTGTTTGACAATTTGACCTTAACTTCGTGTCCATTCAAATGTAGTAAGTTCATTTATATCAATTCAAATCTACCAATGAAAGAAATATGTTCCTAAAACGCCAATTAAATAGTTCTCAAATGTCTACAAAAATTTTTATGTCAGGGACTATAGGAAATCACCAAAAATATTCATCGTGAAAATTATATTTTTCCAAAACCAAGCACAGCAAAGGATTTGAAAGAAAATAAAAAAGGGAGGTTACATATTTCGAGTCAATTTTTGAAGGATTTGGAGTATGTACGCTCTTTTTAGGGATTGTAAGAGATAGCCCCCTTTCATAGAATGATTAACTACCAATTTCTTTCGTCAGGTTGTATACTTTAAAAAAAACACTGTTCAAATGATCGAAATCTCCGTCGTTTGTGATAAGTAATGAATCTGTGACTTTTGCCGTAGCTGCTATCCAAATATCGTTTTTGCCCATTGTTTTCGAGCTATAATTTTTCGGGTATTGAAAATTAGAGTTCTTATGATGGCTATATGAGTCTATATCTGAATACGCACTTATTAAATCTTTTGACTGAATAGGCACCTTCAAAAATTGAGATAAAAATTCATCTAATTGATTGATTTTTTTCTCACCCCATCCTCTTTGAATTGCCAAAGACTTTAATTCAGCTTCTGTAACAATAGAAATAATCGGCAGGTTTGGCTTTCCAAAAGGGTTAAGCTGTTTCTCTAATTTTTCGACTAATGTATTTTTAGTCAAGTAATATAAAATCACATTAGTATCAAAAAGTAAGTTCATTTTAAGAATTAAGTGATTCTAACAATGAGTCTAAATCATCCTGAATATCCAACTCATCAATTAATTGATTAAACTTACTTTTATTTGCCCCTTTAAAATTTTGTTCCTCTAACAAGATCGATAAATCTAGTTGCTCTTGAATTGCGATAGGATTATTTTGAAAATATGAAGCTGCTTTATCAGCTGAATGAATTTCAATAATCTCAAATGAAACAACTTTTCCCTTCGGATTAAAATGAGCTATTCCATCCACAGTAACATCTTTGCCGAAAAAAGCTGCTGCTGTTTTAATGGAGTCACTTCCCAAAAAGGCTTTTATTTTACCATTAATCGTTACTAACTCCATTTGATTATTGGAATGTCTTAACATTTCTAACTTGCCAGTAATCTTTATTCTTTGATCAGGAGGAGTACTTTCCTCTATAACTTCTATCTGCTTTAATTTTTTAGGTACTAATTTTATTTTTTTATGCTCACTAGGAATTCTAAGATCAATGAACTCTCCTTTATTTCCTTGGAAAAGCTTATTAAATCCAACCATTGCTTTAAGTAAGTTTTTATCAAAGCCCGAAATGTCTGCGTTTTTATCTAATACTCTCTCATATGCAGACATTGCTAAACTAATTGCTGTTTGCTTTTTCAATCCATCATCTCCAATTTGTAATTCATCAAATAAGGGCTGTTGATATGATCCCAAAACAAAAGAAAGGTCAGGCGCATTAATCTCCAAAATAGTAGAACCTTTTTTTATTCCCGAAAGAGAAAAATCTAAAGATTTTTCAATCCATTCAGGATCTCTACCTCTTTTATTAGAACTATATCCTTCAATATAGAGCCTTAGGGCCCCTTCAGAAACTTTACGTAATTGCTCTGTAATTTTCGCCAACACGGATATAGGAATTTCGCCATTTGGAAAATCGAAATTCTTCAGTCTTAACGTATGTTTTATCGGGCTATGCATGAAGGTCTTTCACTATTTTAACGATAAATATAGCTTTTTAGTTTAGAACGTTACTATTCAAATATATACTAAAAAGGCATGGTAACCCCTAAAACTATCTTAGGACTTTATTGAAAGACTTAATCCTAAGAATTTTCCTTGTCCATATTCCTCATGTACTCTAAAAGAACATTACTAAATAGTTTTATAGAATGCACCATTTCTTCGGCCTTTTCATCCGATAGATGCTCTAATCCTTTATAGGTTTTCAATTTTGCTGCGGTTAACCGATTACTTCCAATCTCATTTTCCATTGATTTTTTTTCCATTGATTTTTTTCTTCTTCCCATAAGATCATTTTTCATCAAAATGGATCTTCTTCACAATTAATGCCAAAGTGATTCGAACTAAAAAATATTTGAAAATCAACAACTTAGTGAATTGTCTGTTTTAGATAGAAGATTTCACAATAAATTTCGAACATGAAAAAACCCTTGACGATTCTTCATCATCAAGGGCTTTGAAAGAATTTCGAAAAATTCTTGCGGAGAAAGAGGGATTCGAACCCCCGATACCTTTCGGTACGCCAGTTTTCAAGACTGGTGCATTCAACCGCTCTGCCATTTCTCCGCCGCAAAAATACGACAATCTTTGAATTCCGGAAATAAATCTCCAAATTTTGTTCAGAAATAGGGGATCATCGTCCGGAAAGCAACCATTTGTAATACTTTCGTCTTATATTCGGTTTGTGGCAGGGGGCTATTTTTAATTTAAATCTTTTCAACCTGGTCTTACTATGAGGGTGTTTTTTTTTCTTTTTCTTGCTTTGTCTTTATTGGTAATCGGTTGTCGCAAGGATATAAAGTCGTCTTCGTGGGATGCCCATGAAATAGCCCCGTTAATAAAATCTTCCATGTCACTGGACAACCTGATGGGTTCTGATCTGGTGAAGAAAAATCCTGATAACAGTTTAAATGTGGTGTACAAGCAAACGCTGTATTCGGCCACTACCGATTCCATGCTTAAGTTCAAGGACACTACTTTTTCTTATGGAACGAGTTTGCAGTCGCTAATTCTTTCCGATGATTCAGTGGTGCACTCTATTACTTTGGGGGAAATTGCCCGCGGTCAGGGCCCGGCAGGTTCCCTCATTCTTGCGTTTCACGGAAGTTCGCTCACTTTGCCCCCCTTCAATAATGTGAGTTCCGGAGATATTAAAGTAGATGGTGGTGCTTTCTTTGAGTCGATGGAAGTGCTTTCCGGGTATATGGATATTACCATTAGAAATACTTTGCCGGTGAACATTTCCACACTTGATTTCTTATTACGCAACGATGATTCTTTTGGTGGTGATACCATTGCTTCAGGTAGTTTTCCTGCTATTCCGCCAGGAGGTACGCAGCTCGTGAGCTTTCCCCTGGATGGAAAAGAAGTATATAGTAAAATGATAGGGAAGATTGTTACACTCAATACCGACGCCTCCGCGGGTCCGGTTTTGATTGATACCAATAACGCTGTAACGGCGGTAATCAAGATTCGCGACCTGAAGCCTAAAACTGCAAAAGCCTATTTTCCCAATCAGGACGTATTCAATGAAACGGAAGGGATCATGCTCACAGCCTTGAAAAAAATGATGCTTACTGAAATAAAGGTGAAAGAAGGACAGGTGAGGGTAGAAGTGTTCAGCAGCATCCGCGATACGATTTTCTTTCATTATGAAATTCCAAATGCCACTTTCGGTGGAGTTCCCTTTAAGGTAGATACTTTTGTTACTCCCGCCCCTTCAGGAGGAACGGTCTCCTTTCTCTATACTTATCCCTTTAAAAATTATGATCTGAATTTAAAGGGCTTCGGTATTGAAAAAACTCTGGGCACCGATTTGAATGGGAACAGTGTTCTCGATAACGATACCGTAAATACTCTGGTGCAGATATTAATAGGTAGTATCAAGGGAAAAAACCAGATGGTGGAGCTGACGCTGGGGGATACTTTTTATGTGAATGCGGGACTCCAGGGTATTGTGCCTGAATACGCGCTGGGCTACATAGGTAACGACACGTTGCATGTCGGACCTTCCTCGGTAGATCTTTCAGTGTTTAATAAATATGTCTCGGGAGATCTTAATCTTGAAGATGTAAAAGTGGATTTTGAAGTGAAGAATGGTTTTGGTGCCAAGTTGCAGGTGGATGCCAAAAATATATCGTCGGAAAATACCAAAACATCCAATACGGTAGTGCTTAGTAACACCGATCTGAACTCATTGATAGCTCTTGATAAGGCCCTGGATATTCCTATGGGCGATAGTAAAGTAACGGTGTCGGATAAAATTATTTCCCTAGATGCATCCAATTCCAATATTGATCAGTTCATGGAGATTTTTCCCGATAAGGTGAATTATGAAATGGATGTGATGCTCAATCCTGATGTGCCATCGAATATCGATTATCTCACGGTTTTGTCGACACCTCCTAATTTCGTTTACAACTCTACAGGGCTTGAAGCTAGCATGAATATTGAAATTCCTTTATCGATGATCGCCAATGATCTGGTGCTGGCTGATACTGTTGATTTCAGCATCACCAAGACAGAGGAGTCGGAAAATTTTCAGGGCGGTAAATTTCATCTCTTCACCAAAAACGGCTATCCTTTTTCGGCAAATGTGAGCATATATATGTTGGATGTGGCGAACAATAAAATGGATTCATTGTTTACCAATGCGCTGATTCCGGCAGGTGAATTGAATAAGATATCAGGAGAGTGGAAGGTGACGGCGAAAAATACATCGCAGATTTCCTTTGATGTTCCTGTAGCCAAAATGGAAAATCTGTTTAATGCGAGCAAGCTGTTGCTGGTAGCCAATTTTAATACTGCACAAAGCGATAGTGATTTCGCTAAGGTTTACAGCGATTATTCGATAGATATGATCTTAACGGGTGATTTTGATTTTAAGGTCACCTTGAAATAAAAGAGTAGAATGAAGATTAATTATTTAACAGCTTTATTGCTATGTGCTGCCACAGGCGCTTCTTTTGCACAAGACAGTACAGCGGCGAAAGGCAAAACAAAAATTGAAGCAGTGGGCAACTTATCCATTAACAGCACTGCCCTGAATGCCTCATTTTATAATGGTTTTGGTGGGTTTATCAATGATGAGCTCAAGGATCAGGCGAGTAGAAGGCTGACGAAAAATAATCTTGCCGGGATGGAGATGGAGGCGAGGGTGAATTATTATGCACCTGCTGCCACAGGAAAATGGGGTGTTTATGCCGGTGTAAGTGAAAACCTTGATCTCGGTATTGATTTCACTGAAGATGCTTTCAGGGTGATGTTTTATGGTACAGCCAATTATATTGGTAAAACATCCGATTTTTCCGGCACCAAAGTGAGGTTCATGATGAGTCAGGCTCTGCACTTTGGTGTTCACCGCAACTTTGCCAATAACGCAAATATCCAGTTGGGATTGAATATAGTGAAGGGACAGAATTGGTTCGATCTCACTATTGACAAAGGAAGTCTGCACCTGAATGAAGATGATTATACTTTTGATATCGTTATGAAAGGAAACATGAATCGCTCAGATACTGCACATGCAGGTTTGGATGCGTTCAATGGGATAGGGGCGGGATTAAATTTCAGCTACACAAAAGAAAGAGCTAACGGAGCTCGCTTCTCCTTTGGATTGGCCAATCTGGGATTGATGCAATGGAACCAAAATACCATTCATAACGAAACCGACACTACTTTTCATTACGATGGCTACCAGGTGAATAATATTTTCGCGATAGGAGATTCGTTGGTAAACAACATGAATGTACAGACTCTGGAAAGTCATACTCATCCTCAAAAGGGTAGTCGTATGATGGCCCTTCCTTTTACTTTGCGCGTCACTTATCTTCATCCGCTGAACAATAAAAGTTATCTCACTGCCGATATAAATTATAAGTACTGGTCGACTTACATTCCAAAGCTGATGGTGAGTTATGGTTATAAATTTGGCCAGCATTTCGGTGCTGAGGTGAGCACTGGGTACGGCGGTTACGGTCAGCTGCACGCCGGTGTTCATGCCCGGTTGGAGGTGAAAGGTTTTCAGCTACGAGGGGGCATTTCCGATTTGCTGGGTTTAATTTCTCCATCAATCTTTTCCAACCAGGGCGGTTATCTGCTGGCATCGTATTCTTTTTAAAATTATATTTGAATACCTGTGATCCTTGAAGTATGCAAAACCATAATTTCATTACTTCCCATGCTGTACTCCATATTAAAAACATGGTGAGCCATAGCTGTGTTAAAGTGGTGCGTGAAGAGCTGCAACGCACAGGCTTTATACAGGTGGTGAGTGTTAGTCTGGGCGAAGCCGAAATCAATTATGACGGACAGTTAATCAATATGGGGGTGATTGCCACTATCCTGGAAAGGAACGGATTTGAGCTCATTACCGATAACAATTCCCGACTCATTGAACAAATCAAAAAAGCGGTGATAGAGCACGTTTTTTATGGAGCTAATTCCAATTCCCTGATTCGAAATTCCGATTACCTCAGCGAACGATTGGGCCATCCTTATCCCTACCTCAGTAAGCTTTTTTCAGAAAGCACCAATACTACTTTGGAGAAATACATCATTCTCATCAAAATTGAAAAGATTAAGGAGCTGATTACTTACGATGAACATTCTTTAAGTGAAGTAGCTTATATGATGGGCTACAGCAGTGTTCAGTATCTGAGTAACCAGTTCAAGCAAATCACTGGGTTGACAGTGAGTGAGTATAAGAGTGGTGGTTCAAAGGACAGGAAGTCTTTGTCGGAAGTTATATAGGTCCCATCATTGCTAGAATCCAACCCCTAGCCCCTCTAAGGAGGGCAATAAGTTAGTATGTCATTTCTTGAAAATGAACGATTTCCTTCTTTGGAGGGGTTAGGGTGGGTTATTAGATTTACTTAAACGAAATCCCGATCCCCGCTCCCGGATACCAATGATCCTTCGGTTCTTCCTTAAAGAAAAAGTAATTTCTTCCGGTAGCAGCTGAATAGGCAGCAAGTTTATCAGTGCAGTGCGCATTGTCGCCAAGAATTACGGTTTTCTCCGTCATCAAAGGCTCAATAGTTACATACTCCTGGTATTCATAATCGGCAGAATGATCACTGTCGTTGATGAAGAGATCGATCTTGTGCTTGAATTTTTTCAAACTCTCAATAGAATCGCCATAAAGAACTTCTCCCACTTCCTTATATTTTCCCTGCAGTAAATAGCCAGCTTCAGGATTAATGTCGGTGCCGTAGTATCTTCCTTCAAAACCTTCTTCCTTGTTTTTGAGCAAAGCCGAGCAAAGTAACACAGAGCCTAAACCTTTATCAATACCGGTTTCTATCACTACCTTAGGTTTCATGATGCGCACAAAAGTGTACCAGCCTAATCTTCTTCCAAAACGGATTTCCTTATCGGCGTAACGACCAAGGGGTGATTTCATGGTTTCGTTAAGAATATGATCCTTCAATTCCTGGTTGTTCATGGCTTCGTAGAAATAAGCCAGAATGGTTTTGTAATCTTTCTTGGTAACCGCCGCTACAGTATGTGCCAGTTCAGAAATATTGCGGTCGGTGAGATTGTAAGTGAAGTTGGTGTCTTCACGCGAAGAAAAGCCCCACTTTAAAATCTGGATGTATTTTTTATTGTAATAATTAGAAGCGTAAGCAATTCTGCGAAGGAAATTTAAAAACCAGATGCGCTTGAGTATTCTTAAGACAGGTCTCATTATTTCTTGTAGTTTTCAATTGCTCCGCGTACGCTGCCGTGCTTGGTGAGTAATTCCTTGGCGAGATTGTAATCGTCAATTTTCAATTCGTCCATCACCATTTTTACACCGCGGTCGATAAGCTTCACGTTGGCCAGTTTCATGTCCACCATCTTGTTTCCTTTCACCTTTCCGAGTTGAATCATTACGGCTGTGGAAATCATGTTGAGGATAAGTTTTTGAGCTGTTCCGGCTTTCATGCGCGTGCTGCCGGTGACGAATTCCGGGCCGACTACCGCTGCGATTTTATATTGCGCTACCTGTGTCAGTGGACTCCCAGCATTGCAAGTGATGCATGCTGTGGTAATGCCTTTTTCATTGCATTTAAGTAAAGCTCCGATCACGTAAGGTGTAGTACCCGAAGCAGCGATGCCAATCACCACATCGTTGGTATTTATTTTATGACTTTCCAGATCGAGCCAGCCTTGCATGTGACTGTCTTCTGCAAATTCAACTGCTTTGCGTATGGCGGTGTCGCCACCGGCAATTAATGCGATAACGACGCCGTGATCAATACCAAAGGTAGGAGGACATTCAGAGGCATCTACCACACCCAAACGGCCACTGGTACCAGCACCCATGTAAAACAAACGTCCCCCGGCTTTCATCTTTTCAATGATCACCTTAATCACAATCTCGATGTCGGGCAATATTCTTTCAATCACATCCGGGACCTTTTTATCCTCCTCATTGATGCTCTTCAAAAGATCAGCAACACTCATTTTTTCGAGGTTCTGATATTGTGATTCGGATTCAGTCGTTTTTTTAAAATCCATATTAATAGATGCCTGGAAATTTTTGCGGAAAGGCCTCCCTCATTAATTTATATACTGTATCAAATACTGTTTCAACGTTTGGTTTAGAGAAATAATTGCCATCGGAGCCATAAGCCGGACGGTGATCCTGGGCAGAAATGGTTTTTGGTTCAGAATCCAGGTGAAAATAACCTCCCTGTTCTTCCAGGATCTGCTGGAGCATAAAACCTGTGGCACCGCCCTGCACGTCTTCATCCATCACTATCAGTCGGTTGGTTTTTTTCAACGATTCCAGAATGATTTTGTGGGTATCGAAAGGCAATAGGGTTTGTATGTCAATGATTTCGCAATGGATATCAAATTCTTTTAGTTGCTCAGTGGCTTCCAGTACAATGCTCACACAGGAACCGTAAGTAACGATAGTAACATCACGCCCTTCCACAAGAATTTCGGGAACACCCAATGGTACTTTGTATTCACCAAGGTTGGTCGGTAGCTTTTCCTTGCGGCGGTAGGCGAGGAGAGGTTCAATCACTAACGCGGGATCATAGGCGCTCAGTAAGGTATTGTAGAAACCAGCTGCCTGGGTCATGTTGCGCGGCACGCAAATGTACATTCCTCGGAGTGAGTTAACGATCATTCCCAGTGGTGAGCCTGAGTGCCATATGCCCTCAAAACGGTGGCCGCGGGTACGTATAATGAGCGGTGCTTTTTGTCCGCCTTTGGTTCTGTAATGCAACGACGCAAGGTCATCGCTGATTGTCATGAGTCCGTAAATAAGATAATCCAGGTATTGAATTTCGGCAATAGGTCGCAAACCACGAATGGCCATGCCAACGCCTTTGCCAAGAATAGTCGCTTCACGGATACCGGTGTCGCTAACGCGAACTTCACCGTATTTCTTTTGCATGCCTTCTAGTCCCTGATTAACACCACCGATCTTTCCTGAATCTTCTCCAAAGATCACCAGTTTAGGTTCTTTTGCGAGAAGAGCATCAAAGTTATCGCGAAGGATAATTCGACCGTCAACGATAGGAGGGTCTTCGTTATACTGCGCTTTAACCTCTTTCACGTTAGTGGCAGAGTAAGCATCGTGACTATAAAGCAGTGAGTTGTAGCGATCAAAATTGGCAATGTTCTCCTGAAGGAGCCAGTCCTGCAGCATTTTCTTTTCTTCACTTTCCTCCTTCACTACATAACGCAGCACCTTTTTGGTAGCCATGGTGAGGTCTTTCCAGTTGGTGTCGAGTCCGTTAAGCAGTTTGTATTTAGTTTGCTGTATCTGTTCCCTATTCTCGCTTTTTGCGGCGAGTTTATCAAAAATTTTCGACAGGTTTCTTACTTCATTCTTGATTGGAGTGATGTAAGCTTTCCATGCAGCTTCCTTACCTTCCTTGATTTTCAGGAAAGCTTCTTCTTCAATTTTTTTGAGGTCTTCATCTGTGGCAAAAGCCTGCTTGATGATCCATTCCCTGAATTGCTTATTGCAATCATAATCCTTTTCCCAGGCCAGTCTTTCCTCCGATTTGTATCGTTCGTGTGAGCCTGAAGTGGAGTGACCCTGAGGCTGTGTGAGTTCCTGAACATGTACCAGCACAGGCACATGTTGTTCGCGGGCAAGTTCCGCCGCTTTTTTATAGGTGAGGCAAAGGGCTGTATAGTCCCAGCCTTTAACAGTCATGATTTCCCATCCCTTGAATTGCTCATCACGCTGAAACCCCGATAGAGCGCGGGAAATACTTTCCTTGGTGGTTTGTATCATGGTGGGCACTGAAATGCCGTAACCATCGTCCCATACAGAAAGCACTACAGGTACCTGTAAAACCCCCATAGCATTGAAAGCCTCAAAGAAAATCCCTTCGGAGGTGCTGGCATCGCCAATCGTACAAAACACAATTTCATTGCCCTTATCCGACAGGGTGGTATATTGATGCAATTCTTTATTTTTCCTGAATAATTTGGAAGCCAGTCCGAGTCCAACCGTACGTGGGATCTGAGCAGCAGTAGGAGAAAGGTCGGTAGTGGTGATCTTCAGCTTCGTCATATCCTTCCAGGTGCCATCTTCATTGATGTAACGTGTGGTGAAGTGGCTGTTCATCTGGCGACCGGCAGAATGCGGTTCGGCCTGGATGCTGGTATGCGAATAAAGCTGTGCGAAGATTTGCTGATAAGTGAGCTCGCCAATGGCCAGCATAATGGTTTGATCGCGGTAGTATCCGCTGCGGTAGTCGCCATCGCGAAACTGTTTGGCCAGTGCAATTTGCGCCAGTTCCTTACCATCACCGAAAATACCAAATTTGGCTTTGCCGGTAAGTACTTCTTTGCGTCCCAATAAGCTAGCTTCCCGGCTCTCGCAGGCGAGGCGGTAATCGGCCAATACAATTTCTTTAAATTCCGTGAGCGACAATTCCTTAACGCTTTTTTCGTTGGGTTTGCTCATAATACCTGCCCTGTTATTAATACACTTCGGCCTCTTTTCTACCCTGCGATCTTACGCGAAAATAGTAAATTCAGCACATTAGTCCGAGTGTATTCCTGCTTAAGTTTTCTTTTAACGCATTATACAGGTGTTTAGTCTCTGGCAGTAAGGCTTTTAGGGGTTAAAGTGTTTTGAAAAGTTTTTAACAATCCCGACTCATTTGATTTTATCCAGAGTCATCTTTTTATAGAGGGTGTCGCCTACGCTGATGCCTCCCTGGTTCAGTACTGAAGTGCTGGTGCTTTCCCAGACTTGCTTGTCGGAGGAATTGCGGCTCACTATCCATTCCTCAATGCTTTGATTTTCAAAGGTGAGTAAGACTTTTTTATTGCTTTGTGCCGACCATTTGAAAGCGCGCGTTTCAACAGTAGTACCGGCACTCGTGGTAACGCTTCCTGTATTGTTGGATTTGAAGGAGTAACTTCCGGCGTTCATCAAGCTATAATCGGAAGAAACAGTATTTGTGATCTCCTTTACGTCGATGCGGGAAATGATCCAATTACCGCTTAGCCGGTAACTGTAAATGGTTTCTTTGGAACAGGAGAAAAGCAGCAATGCAAAACTGATCGTTGCGAAAAGTACTTTCCTCATTTTACCGTTACTTCATTGGCTGCTTCCTTGTAAATAGAATAAATACGGGGATTGTAGGCTTTCAACTTTTCAAAGCTTTTGTTCTTTTGCTCCTGGTTGAAGCCCTTGAGGGTTTGACCAAAGATGTACTTTGCATCTTCATTGCTGTAAAAATGCATTACATCAAAGAATCCTTCGGGATTTTTAAACACCATACCATCCATCCTGTTCACGAAATATTTGTAGCATTTAATATCGGTTTGTTCTGTCCAGCCGAGAAGGATATTGGCATACTTGAAGAAATAAGAAGTATCGCTGACCATCTTTGTGTCAACAAATTTAGTGACAATATCGTCGGCTTCTTTTTTGAGGTTGAAGTAGGGAACACGCGGACTGAAAAACAACAACATTTCGTCCATAGAGGAAGGAAAGCGATTGAAATAAGTGCCTTTATAATATACGTTCATCGGATTTTTTTCCAGATGCTCATAGGCCTCAATGAGTCGGGTTGTTTTGTGCTGCAATTCCTGCTTATTGATTTTTAAAAGGAAGTCTTTACGGAATATTTTTAGGGGTAAAATCTCAATGCTTGTATCGCTAATAGTGTAGTAGTTATTGTTATTTTTCCCCACGATGACATTGTAGGTGCCTTCTTCAAAAAGGGTGAGCGAATAGTTGCCGTAACGGTCGGATTTCCCCTGGCAGATGAACTGTCCGTCTTTGTAAATCATGAGTTCGATTTTCTCCACCAGATAACCAGACTCGTTTCTTACAACTCCTTGAAGCTGTATTTCCTTTTCAGGCTTTACAAAGGCGAGCAGTGTAAAAACCAGCAGGGCAAAAGCGATGGGTAGTCTTTCTTTTTTCACAACTTAAAAGTTCAACGCAATAAAAATAACATAAATGTTGCCAAATTTTGTCTCGGTGCAAACTTTTTACTAAAGTCCGTAACTTTTTGTTTTAAAAAAATGAACAGAGGAATATTTTTTCTTTGGTCGGAAAAAACATGACGTTGATCGAAATGTGTCCCGAAAAAATGAAAATCTGATGAATCTGTGCGTATATTGTTTCTGACTTATGGGGGAAACATTTAAAATACATGAGTAGCATCAGAACAACATTATTATTTACCCTTTTAGGGTTTGCAGTACAGGCTCAAAACAATCAGATCACACAACTGCTCAATGAAGGTAAGTTAAACGAGCAAAAGGGGGATTTCATCACTGCTCAGGAAGAATATTCCATGGCACTCAGTGTGGATTCTTTCAATGTGGAAGCGCATGTTTTGCTGGGCCGTTTGTATCATAAAACCGATCGTTACGACAAGGCGCTGGAAGAGTTAAATACAGCATTATCCTATGATGCCACAAATGCAGATGCCTTTTTCATAAGAGCGAATATCAATACCGATATGGGATTAAATGCATCGGCACTTAGTGACTATACCAGGGCCATTCAGCTGGATCCAAATATGATGGAGGCCTATTTGAGTCGGGGTTTCATCTATGCTGAAATGCAGTATTTTCAGGAAGCTACCAGAGATTTCTCCATTGCCATTCAAGTGGATCATGATGGAGCCATCGCCTATTATAATTTTATGAGGGTACAAGGTGTGGATGTACTGGAAAAAAATTGCAGTTACGTATCTAACATTAAGGCTAATGATATGCAGGCTGATATCGTGTACAATACTTTTTGTTTTTAATTGGGGTTCTCTACTTTCTTACAAATGAAAAGCCTCCCGGATTTCGAGAGGCTTTTTTGTTTTTTGATCAGGTATTTGTTACTCTTTTACAAAAGTTGCGGTGCTTTTTTCTTTGCCGTTAAGGGAGAGAATGTAATAAATTCCCTCACTCAGTTTTTCTACTTCGCAACTCATTCCATTGCCCTTTAAAACTACTTCTCCCATCTGGTTGAAGATGGTCCAGGAGCCACCGGCAGATAAATTAAGGACTTCGGTAACCGGGTTAGGGAACACTGAAAACGATTTGTTCGCCAATTCATATTCATGAGTAGAAGTATTGCCTGGTGTACAGGCTGTTTTACCGGTGTTGCCACCCACACATATTGTACAGTCATCCATGTAAGCATTGCCCGAAGCCACACCATTACAATCCTGCCAGCCAGTGATTTGCTGCAAATAAGGAACAATCTGGTTGGTCATATTCACGTGTTCATGCTTTGCCGGATGCCAGTCTTCACCGTAAGGCGCGTTTTGTGTGACGAGCTTGAACTTGTAAACGTTGTTGTCGCTGAGCCCCTGGAAATGATCATAAATTGCCGACAGATAATTGTTCCAGCGGTTGTACTGATCAAATCCCGACCAAACCGAAATAGAACTTCCGTTCACACAAACAATTTTAGTGGCCGAACCATAGGCTGTTCGGATATCGCTAATAAAGCCGATGTATTTACTTACATAATCAGCCGAATCCATGGTGGAGTGGTTGGTAGCCCAGGTTTGTTCATTGGCAAAATCGTTGGTGCCTAAATGGATCACCACCACATCTGGAATATAATTGTTGAAGTTCCAGCTCGAGCTCGCATCATCAGGAAAAATGCGGTTATATACATTAGGAATCACAGTGGTTTTGTTGCCGTCGTTGTTGCGGAACATCCCCCTTCCCGAGTAGGCCGTGCAGTGGTATTGCGTGTTCAATCTTCGGCAGGTGATGGCACCCCAGGCGGCATAATTGTCTTCGTTTTTTGAAGTAAATCCTGTGTTGGCACCTGCACCTTCGTATTCGTTGCCGTAGCCGCAGGTCCAGGAATCGCCGATAAATTCAATTTTTTTAGTAGGCAAAGCATCTGGTGTTAACAAAGCAGATTCCTCTATATAAAAACCTTTGAAGGAACTTTTGCCAACGGAAGATTCGGTGCGTTTGGTGATCAATACCGTATGTGTTCCGTTGGCTAGTCCGGTAGCCAGCGTGTACTTAGTGGTGGAGCTTGTTACTTTCATCACTTTCACAAATACATTATCGATGAATACATTGTAGTAATTGGTGCTGGTAGCACTGCCTGCTCCATAATCCTTGATCTCAGCGCTGACGGAAGTGCCGTTGAATTTTGCAGAGATACTTACACCTGGGTAAGTATAGGCGGGAGCCTTAGGGTTGCTGAAATCGATGCGGCCCATGTATTGGATGTTGGCATCATCGGCTTCAATGAAAGTGTTTTGGGCAAAGGCCGAAGTTGCCATAGCCATCAAAAGCAGAGTAGTGTTTTTAAAATTTCTCATACAATATAGTTTAGTAGTTTTCTATCAAAACTACGATCAAGTGAGTTGCCTCTCTTTGTTTTGCCTGAAAACAAAATGATTTTTGCTGCAGCGCCATGAAAATACAAAAAAGCAAAGGGATTTACATAAAATGCAAAGTTGATCTTATTTGTTAATGCCTTGGTTTTATTTATCTTGCTGAGACAATGAGCCTGGGGCTGCGAAATATTTTTTTGATTGGTTTTACAGTTGTTTTGCTGTTGTGTTTTTATTTGAGAGTGAATTATAAACAGCAGACTTTGCTCCCTTTTGAATACAATTCACCTTTTACGTATGCCATTTTTCATGAAGGCCCGACGGAAGATTTTTCGTCGGCAAAAGTGAATGTGGATTCAGGAAAAATTCAATTGAAATACCAACTTACTTCGGCGATGGAAGAACCCTTTACAGGATTTTACATTTGCAAGAAGGATACGTCGCACAATCTGTTCAGCATTGAGGGCTACAATACAGTAAAAATTCATCTGAAAGCCAGTTCCGCCAAGCGCATTCCTTTATCGTTTACTGTTGATTACAAAGGATTCACTTCGGTAGACAAACCTTTGTCGAGTATGCCTTTCACTACGGTTGTAGATTATACCGGCGAGAAAGAGTACGAAATCCCGCTATCCGATTTTACTACGCCCAGCTGGTGGTTCAGGCAGCATGGACTCACGGAAAAGGATTTTAAAAATCCCGATTTCAACCGCGTCAATTATTTTGTGGTGAGTAGCGGACAGGAGCAGGGTAAAGGCGCAAAAGGAGAAATAGAAGTGAGTGCTTTAGAATTTGCTGTTGACAATGCGCAGGTGTATTTAATTTTCGGAGTGATTGCCTTTGTTGGTTACGGTGCATTTGGCTTGTCGTTTCTTCTGTCGCGCAGGAAAAAGATTTTAGTGCCTTATATAGCAAATGAAATTCCTGATGAGGTGACTGATAAAACTTCTGCTATCGTGAATTATTTGTCGAAAAATTACAACAATCCGGAGCTGACGCAAATAGATGTGCAACGGGAACTCGGCATTTCCGCGCGGGAGATCGGTCAGCTGTTGAAGGATAATCATCATTCTTCTTTTAAAAATTACCTCAACCAGATTCGCTTGGCGGAGGTGAAGCGCCTCCTGAAAGAATCTGAAATTACGTGATGGTTTCAAGGTATATGAAACACAGGAAAATGGCAAAACTTTATATAAAGTGCAAAAACTTGGGCAAACTCAAGAGGAAGCTTCTAAAGTAGAGGCATCCCTAAAAGAGAAGAAAATGGATGTGTTTAGTAAGCCTGAATCTGAAAGAAAAGAAGGAAAATCAGTTGATTCAAAATAAATTTATTAATAAATTATGAAAACTATTTTACGGATAACATCAGTTATATGTTTTGTTATAGGAATTTCAGGAATTATAATTGGTACAAGGATTTGGTATGATAATCAAAATAGACAGGAAGGTTCGGGTATTGTAAAGGATATTTATCTTGCCGAAGATTCATTATCATTTGATTTTGTATTTAAAGAAGATACTTTACATCATTATGAGGTTCTACAGAAAGAAGGTGAAAAAATATTTAATGAAATAAATGAGGATGATACTCTTGAGGTTAAATTTATTGATACAGAATCCGAAAATTACAGTCAAGTTTTTTTCCTTAAAAAAAAACAGAGAGTAATCTTATCAAGAGAACCTATTGTTGATAAACGGAATGATGTGTATGTGTTTTTGATCGGAATTACTATGATTTGCGTAGGCTATTGGTGTTGGAAAGGGGGGCGCTTTGCCCGGTAGTTTCAGATTTAGCGACAGCGTAATCTGAAACCATTTTTTCAGGCATTTGCAATGCCGCTGCGAATAGGAGTTTTTTGAATGAAAATAAAATTGCGATTGCAAATCGCAGAATGAGGATTTCAGATTACGCTGCGCTAAATCTGATTTACCGGTGTCGGATATTGCTTATAAAGCAGGGTGGACTTACTACGTCTGCTTCCGAAGAACAATGGAGCGAACCTATTAAGATCAATAGCATAGATAAAACACAATTTCAAGTTGCGCTTCCTGCTTCGGGGAATTATTCTTTTGTGTTTTATTCCATCACAGGAGAAGAAGTGTATTCGGGTAGTTTTTTTCTGAGTCAGCCAAGTTCAAGTATTGTCAGATGGAATGGAGAGGCCCTCACTAGCGGAATCTACATCCTGAAAATTACAGGAGAACAGGATTCAGCTACAGCAAAAGTGTTTTTTGATTAAAGGGGAGTCGACTATTTTTCAAAAGCAGGTGAAAAAATCACCTGCTTTTTTTGTGATGATGCTAACAGGAGTAGGATAGCTCCATCAGGAAAACAGAATTCAGGTTGCGAAAAGTGACTTTGCAGCGCTGATGAAAAATATTTTCAAAAAAAATCCTTGTGATGTAGGTGTGATAAATGCGGTTCTTTTGCTGCCTTTTCGCAATTATTCATTCACTGTTTACGCGGGAAATAAAAATGTGAAGTTTGTTTTTTAAGCGTAAAGATGTGTTTTTCAACTATCTGGTTTTCAGTGAATTACGCTTTAGTTTTTTTTGATCTTGATTTTTTATTCATGATATTCACCACAACCAAACCTAGTTCAATCTTAATACTTTAAACTATGACAATTTTACAATACACTTTAATGCGCAGGTGTTGCCTGCTGTTTGTTTTCCTTTTTGGCATTGCTTCTTATTCTCTGGCTCAGTGCTCTCAGTTGGTATGGGCGGATGAATTCAACGGCAGCAGTCTCGACTTATCAAAATGGTCTTACCAGATTGGAAATGGCACCAATGACGGACTCGATGTGGGATGGGGAAACCAGGAGAGTGAGTATTATACCAGTCGACCGGAAAATGTTAGTGTTACCGGCGGGAATCTGGTGATTACAGCACGCGCCGAAAGCTATCTGGGTGCCAACTACACAAGTGGAAGAATCCGTTCTTTAGGCAAAGGTGACTGGCAGTATGGTTCATTTGAAGCGCGCATCAAAGTGCCCGAGCCTTTCAATGATTCAAAGGCATGGCCGGGTTTCTGGATGCTTCCGCAAAATAACAACTGGCCTTATACAGGGGAGATTGATATTATGGAAACCGGGAATCAGTATAATGAATGGAAATACAATGGCACGCTTCATTATTATGCAAATGCCCATCAGACCAGTGGGACAGGGGGAGTGACCATCAATACGACTACAATGCCGAATGGTGATTTGTCGAAGGACTTTCATATTTATCGTGTCGACTGGGCACCGAATTCCATTAAATTTTTTGTCGACAATATCCAGATAGGTGCCACTTTGAGCAACGCCAATACCATTGCCGGTGCCTGGCCTTTTGATGCCAGCGGTAAGTTTTACATCATACTGAATATGGCGATTAACGGTTGGTTTCCGGGTATGGCTACTCCTAATAATTCGCGTTTTCCTTTAAGTATGTTAGTGGATTATGTGCGTGTGTACAGCACTCCTTCTGCGGTACAAATTACCGGAGATGCCAAAGTGTTGCAGGGTGAAAAAGGGGTGGTTTATACTGTGCCTTTCGTTGCCGGTAATAGTTATAACTGGAATTTGCCTTCGGGTGCAACAATTGTTTCGGGAACAAATACCAATCAAATTACAGTGGATTACGGTGCCGCAGCCATAGGCGGAAATGTGTCGGTAACCATTACTCCTTCCGGTGGAGGTTGCACTGCCTCTACATCGAGTCTCCCTGTTTCTGTAGTTGCCAAAACCTGCACTATGGTTCTGGAAGATTTTGAAGGACCAGGCACCAGGAATCTCGGATTTAACTTTTCTACCGGATGGATGAATCGCGTGAATACTACTACCAATCCCTTTCCTACCGGTACTTTTAATAATCCTTCCAAAACCTCGCCCAACACTTCCACATTGGTGGGAAAATATGAGCGCAATGGCGGATCACAGTATGATGTGCTGGCATATAATGATATTGTTATTGGTAATGCCGATAGCTATAAAAATGGAACAGCCGGTTTTACCATGCTGGTGCGAAGTGATGCTCCTGCAGGGACAGAAGTGATGATTCAGTTGGAGAACCGATTGCAAACACCCAAAGGGTGGCCAAACGGAATACACAGTAGGTATACCGCTGTTACTGGCACTCCTAATACGTGGACTAAGCTGACTTTCAAGCTTAAGGATACTCCTGATATGGTTTTGAAAGGTGATTCGGTGAACCAGATTGTTCTTCTTTTTAAACCAAATTCGTATACTTCCAACACTTATTATTTCGATGATTTCAAAAGTGAAGGCAATACACCAGCGACAGGGAATATTACCGGAACCAGCACCAACTGTGCAAATAGTACAGGAATTGTTTTCTCAACAACAGGTTTTGCTGCATCAACTTTCAACTGGACTGTGCCAGCGGGAGCAACAATTACGGCAGGACAGGGGAGTAAAAAAATTACCATGACCTCTGGTGCCACTGGCGGAACTATCAGCGTTATTGAAACCAGTGTGCTCAATTGCGTAGGCTCCCCGAAAAGTATTGTTGAAACAATAGGCTCGGCAGGCTGTTCAGTAGGAGTGCAGACTTTGAATCCATCTGATTTGCTTGTGTATCCTAATCCCGCCGGAGATCATCTGATGATACACTTGAATAGTTATAATGGGGAAGAAAGTACTATTACGCTGGTAAATGCCATGTCGCAGCAATTGCTCTCGTACTCACAATCGCTCAGCAGCGGAGAAAACAATATAACCCTACCATTAACCAATATTGAAAACGGAGTGTATTTCCTTAGTATTCAAAGAGGAGAAGAATATTCAGTAAAAACAGTAGTTGTAATGAAATAGAAGATCCCTATTAGCCGTCCCTACCTACAAATAAACCAACCTAGCTTATATGTTGCCCACGGGGACGGCTAATTATTTTCACTTATCTTTGAGCCATGGCGAGAGTACTGGCTATAGATTATGGGACAAAGAGAGTAGGGATTGCGGTAACTGATCCTGATCAGATCATTGCGTCGGGACTAACCACCGTTCATTCCAGCGAGTTGATTGATTTCCTGCAAAAATATTGCGCAAAGGAAAAGGTAGAGACTTTTGTGGTAGGAGATCCCAAAAAACTAAACAATGAGGCAACCAATCTTACAAAGATCGTCAATGAGTTTGTTGTGAGTCTGGCACGTAAATTTCCTGACAAAAAGATTGTACGCATGGATGAACGATTTACTTCCAAAATGGCGATGCAAACCCTGGTGATGAGTGGTTTGAAGAAGAAGGATCGTCAGAATAAGGAATTGCTGGACGAAGTAAGTGCCACCATTATTTTACAGTCTTATTTGCAGTCGGTACAGCGCTAAGGCACACTAAAACAATAAAATGACGTTAATGCCTCAAATAATTAATTACTACTCTATGAAAACTAAATTCTTTTCCTTTATTTTTCTTTTACTGGCTGGATCTGCCATAGGCCAGTCGGATACTTCAAAATGCCATCTTACGCATGCGTTTGGTTTTAATGCTGGTACAACAACCGGGATAGGTTTGTCTTACCAGATGTATCATAAAAACAAATGTGGCTTGCAGTTCACGGCTTCTCCATTTATTTATTCGGCCGATAATCAACGATTAAATTTTGCTTTGACAGGTTTGTACAAACTCCGTGACAGGGAAGTGGTGGATTTTGTGTCGTATGCGAGTTTGAATTACATCTATATTCGTCAGCAATCATATGTTTTCTATGATGCGATAGATACATATCCTATCGTCAACACCAATAAGGTGAACATAGGTGCGGGGATAGGTTTTGAATTTGATTTTAAAAAGAATTTTAAAGCAAGTCTGATGGGGGGCTTCGCAGGTTATGGCACCGATAATAAATGGCAGGTTTTGCCATCAATTGAAAGTTCATTGTTTTACACTCTTTAATTCTTAAAAATGAAAAGCATTGTCATATCATTTTGTTTTCTATTGCTGACTTCTTTAGTTTTTGCGGGAGATTCCATTCCTCCTCGAATTTCTAAGCATCAGCTGGGATTGAATATAGGCTCGGCTTCGGGCTTCGGATTGGCTTATCGCTATACTCCTTCCAGATTTATGCACCAGGTGACTTTCCTGCCTGTTTTGTCTGATGGATGGGGCTTTATTGATTTGTCATATTCCCTTTACTACAGACTGAGAGAAAGAAGATACGCTGACTTCAATCTTTATTGCGGAACGCATACAATGATTGCTACCGGTAGTGAACCCGGTGTTGTCAATATCACTGGCGGTGGCTTCGGTTTAAACTTCAAACTGGGCAACTATTTCACCATGAACCTGAATGGGGGGTATGGTTTATACAACACGCCAAATGTTAATAACATCGAAAAAAGAAGCTACATGCTTTTGCCAACTGGCGAACTGGGCTTGTTTTACAAACTATAAAACGTAATTTTTCTATTAAAAAAACCTTCGGCATCTCCGGAGGTTTTTTTGTTAAAGTGTAATTGTTATTTTCGCGTGATGATTTTACCAATTGTAGCATACGGTGATCCTGTTTTGAGGAAAGAAACGGAGGAAATTGATAAGAACTATGAGGGCTTATCGGAGTTCATTCAGAACATGTGGGAAACGATGGAAAATGCTGAAGGCGTTGGCCTGGCTGCTCCTCAGGTGGGAAGAGCCATTCGCCTTTTTGTGGTGGATGCCAGTGCCTTTGCAGATGAGGATCCCAAATTGGCCGATTTCAGGAAGGTGTTCATCAATCCCGAAATTACTGAAGAGTTTGGTGAGGAATGGTCCTTCAATGAAGGATGTTTAAGCATTCCCGGCGTGCGTGAAGATGTGAAGCGTCCGGCACAGCTGCGAATAAAATATCTCGACGAGAACTTTAAAGAACATGAAGAGGAGTATGACGGTATGTCGGCCAGGATCATACAACATGAATATGATCATATTGAAGGCATTTTATTTACCGACAGGATCAGCGCTCTCCGCAAGAGAATGGTGAAGAAAAAAATGGAGGATATATCAAAAGGTGAAGTGAAAGTTGGTTACAAAATGAAATTTCCGTTACTTAGAAGAATCAAATAATGAAATACATGAAGCATTTATTCGCACTTTTAGTTGTTGTTTCCTTAGCTGCATGCGGCGGATCGAAGAAAACAGAGGCCGACCTGGTAAATGATTTTAATTCGCGACTAGAGGAGTTTGACCGTGACTGGAGCTCAAATAAAATAGAAAACCTGAAGGGTCAGAGCGATACTTTGCAGATGATTGCTGATGAAGTTATGAAAGATTATCCACAATCGAAGGATCTTCCTTTGATCCTCTTCAAGGCTGGTGAAACTGCCTCTAAAATGAAAGAAGGAGAAAAAGCAGTGGAATACTTTTCTAAACTGGTGGAGCTTTTTCCAAACAATCCTGATGCTGCCGAAGCAATGTACCTTATCGGTATTCAATATGAAAATGTACTGGGTAACGCCCCTAAGGCAATTGATGCTTACAAGAAACTCCGCAAAACTTACCCGCAAAGTCAGTGGGCCAACTTTGCTAAAAACTCCATCATGTTCCTGATGGACAAAGAAAGATTCTTTAATGACATGGAGACGAACCTCAATAAATCGAAAGATTCACTGGAGGCCGCAATGAAATAAAAATAATTCTGCAAGAAAAATCCTGTTCGAAAAACGAGCAGGATTTTTTGTTTAAACCGATAAACCACATGAAATTCAATCGCATTTTTTCAGGACTACTCACACTTGCCTTTTTCGCATCGTGTGGTGGTGGAGAACAGGAAGAGAAAAAGGAGAAAGGTAACAATGAAGTGGTGATGCATATTCTGCATGAACCCCAGCAGCTCAATCCTTATAATAATACCACAGCTATTAGCTCTCGAATTGTAAGCAATATCTTCCAGCAGCTGCAGGAATACGATTTCCAATCCTATGAGTTAAAGCCATCACTGGCGAAATCTAAGCCGGAAACTGTGGAAAATGCGGATTCTACAATGAGCATCATTTTTGAAATCAGGGATGAGGCTACCTGGCCCGATGGTTCTCCGGTGACGGCGAAAGATATTGAGTTTACGCTTAAGCTGCTCAAAAATCCTCACGTGGATTGCGCTTCTTACCGACCGTATTACGAGGCTTATGACGACATGATGATCGATCCTTCTAACCCTAAAAAATTCACTACGCACTGTAAAACTTATCATCTTGCAGTGCTCAACCTGAGTGAGATGAGGGTATTGAATAAAAAGGTTTTTGATCCGAAAGGCTTGCTGGATAAATTTTCAATTAAGGAGCTGACATACAATGCAAAGGCTTTGGAAAGCAATCCTGTCCTAAAAGAGCAGGCTGAGTTCTTCAATAAGTCGTTCAATAAGTCTCTTCCTGAAAATGCCGGTAGCGGACCCTACCAGTTTGAAAAATGGGAATCTTTCCAGTATCTGAAACTTAAGAAAAATAAGAACTGGTGGGGACATAAAGTACAGGGCAGCGATAGCACTATTTTCTACGCGCGTCCTGATGCCCTGGTGTATAAAGTGATTGATGATGACAATACAGCTCTGGTATCATTTAAAAGCGGTAAGCTGGATGTGATGAGTATTCCGCCTCACGATTTTAAAGAACTCAGTCAGGATGCCGAGATGCAGAAAAAATTCCATTTCCTTACGCCTGATGCCTTTTCTTATTTTTACATGGGACTAAACATGCGCAATAAAAAGCTGAAGGATTTGCTGGTAAGAAAAGCGCTGTCGCAATTGGTGGATGTGGATAAGATCATTGAAACTGTGGAGTATGGCTATGCGAAGAGATTGAATAACTTTATTCATCCGCTCGATAAACTCAATTACAATACTGAAATTAAACCTGTGGCATTTGATGTAGAGGCGGCTAAAAAATTGCTGGCACAATCTGGTTGGACCGATTCTAACGGCGATGGAGTGGTGGATAAAACCATTGACGGAGAAAAAGTGGATATGGAGCTGACGATCATTTATGCCAAGGAAAATAAACAGGCCGAAAAAATCTCCGAATACTTCCAGATCAGTGCTAAAAGAGCTGGCGTGAAAGTTATTATTCTCCCTAAAGATGGAAACATCCTCTTTGAAGATATGGCAAAGCATAATTTTGAATTGTATCTCGCCGGATGGTCTTATTCTTCTCCTTCCGAAAGTGATCCTGCCCAGTTGTGGCATACTACATCTACTCTGGATGGGGGCAGTAACTACACTGGTTTTGGTGATGCTAAATCCGATGCGGTGATCGATCAGTTGCGCCGCACAGTGGATCCTGCGAAGAGAGCTGAGTATTACAAACAGCTGCAACAAATGGTGAGTGATGCAGTGCCCTATATCTTCCTGTATACAGGGAAGAGAAAACTGGCGGTAAGCAAGCGTTTCACGAATGTGGAAGCTTCCGCAACTACTCCCGGATTTGATGTTGGTAAATTTACTTTAGTTCCGTAAAGTTTATGTTGGAATACATCATAAAGCGGATACTGTTTTTTATTCCAACTATTCTCATCATTTCCCTGCTTACCTTTGCCTTAAGTGTCCATTCTCCCGGTGATCCTGTGGAAACCATCATGAAGCCTTCTTCTTCCGAAGGGCAGAGTGATAGGGCAGCTAAGCGTGAGGAGTATGATAAAATGCGAAGAAAACTCAATTTGCATCTTCCTGTTTTTTATTTCTCTGTTTCAAGCTTAGCTGAATCCGATACTTTATACAGGGTTCCCAAAAAACTACATCGCGAAAATTTGTTGCGATTTGTTGATGAGTACGGCAATTGGGAGCAGGTGCAAGACTACTACATTAAGCTGAATAACTTCAATGAATACATCATTCAGCAAAAGCTCGACAGTTTGCAGGATGACCTGATTGCCCTGAAACAAACAACTTCTGAATTGTTTTTTAAATATGATGATGTTGCTATCCTGGCGAAATTTGAAAAGATAGGAGGTTACTTAAAAGTTGTTGGTAGTGAAATCCCCATGGCTGCGAATTTATGGTCGCAGGTAAAAGCTTCTTATGATTATATGAAGTACAGAACCACAACCTGGAAAAACTATATTCCCACCATACATTTCTACGGTTTCCAGAATCAATATCATTTATGGCTCACAGGCTTGTTTAAAGGGGATTTCGGAGTTTCGTACTACACGCAAGAAACGGTATTGGAGAGGATGGAAGGCAGAATATGGCCTACTTTTCTGTTGAGTTTCCTGTCGATAATCATCGCATTTGCTGTAAGTATTCCTGTGGGGCTCAATTCGGCGATCAACAAAGGAACTACGAAGGACAAGGTGATTACGATTTCTCTCTTCATGTTGTATTCTTTGCCTTCCTTCTGGATTGCGCAATTGCTGATCAATTATGTTACCAATCCCGAATATTTTGAATGGTTTCCAAACATTGGTCTTCATGATTTTGAAGAGGGCGCCACAGCCACTGAAAAACTGCTGAATTACGCGCACCATCTTGTACTGCCTTTATTTTGCTATACCTACGTTTCCTTTGCTTTCATTTCGCGACAGATGCGCGGAAGCATGCTGCAAACACTGAGTCAGGATTACATCAGAACAGCCTGGGCCAAAGGATTAGCACCAAAGCAAGTGTACTGGAAACATGCTTTGCGCAATTCATTATTACCCATCATCACTATGGTAGCTTCTCTCTTTCCTTCGCTGATTGCAGGATCTGTGGTGATTGAACAACTCTTTACCTTGCCGGGTATGGGGAAACTGGCTTACGAAGCACAAATGACGAAGGATTATCCCGTGATTTATATGGTGATGCTGATATCGGCGATACTGACATTGATTGGTTATCTCGTGGCGGATATCTTGTATGCGATTGTTGATCCACGGATTTCTTATAGTAGGAAGTAAATGACTAACGATAAATTCTCATACCGTAAATACGTGTGGCAGCAGTTCAAAAAGAACCGCCCTGCGCTCTTTGCTTTTCGCTTCATTAGCGTGATGGCCGTGATCGCTTTGCTGTCGAGTATTATTGCCAACGATAAGCCATTATATTGCGAACATAAAGGCTCAACGTATTTTCCCGTGTTCAGGGAATATGCGGTGGATTTGGGAATAGTGCAATGGCCGAAAGATTTGTTGAATATCGACTGGAAAGCCGAAAAATATGAGTCGGTAATATGGGCGCCAATTCCTTACGGATCAACGGAATTTGATTATAACAATGATCAGTATAAGAGTCCGACCGATGAGCAGAATGTCGCAAGCACCCGCTGGCACCACTGGCTGGGAACAGACGAGCAGGGGAGGGATGTGCTTTCTGGTGTGATACACGGAACGCAAACTGCTTTTGTTGTCGGTATTGTTTCGGTGAGTATTACTTTATTAATAGGGATTTTTCTCGGTGCTATTGCCGGTTACTATGGCGATCATGATTTACAGATTTCCCGTGTCCGATTCTGGAGCAATTTTCTTTTTCTGCCGATAGCTTTCTTTTATGGTTTCCAGGTGAGGAGTTATACTATTTCCGATGCCTTTGGAGAATCAGCTTACAGTGGTTTCGGACAAATATTTGTGAGCTTTATCGTGTTTTTAGCGGTAATGATTTTACTCAATTTACTCCTCTGGCCTTTGAAGAAAATTCCTTTTCTGGGCAGGAAAGTTTCGCTTCCGCTGGATTTGATCATCAATCGCGTAATTGAAGTGGTGGTGAGTATTCCCGGACTGATTCTTATTATGGCTGTGGTGGCCATTATCGCCAAACCATCGGTATTTGTGGTAATGATATTAATTGGATTGATGGGGTGGACGGGTATTGCCCGTTTTGTGCGTGCAGAAATGCTGCGTGTGAAAAAGATGGAATTCATGGAAGCTGCAAAGGCTTTCGGATATTCCGATTTCCGCACTGTGGTGAAACATGCCTTACCGAATTGCATGACGCCGGTGTTCATCGCTGCTGCCTTTGGTGTTGCCGGCGCTATTCTTACCGAATCAACTTTGTCGTTTTTGGGAATTGGTGTTGCCCCCGAAGATGTTACCTGGGGTTCTCTGCTCAACGCCGGTCGCGGAAACCAGCATGCTTACTGGCTGATCATGACGCCGGGCATCGCGATTTTCATCGTGGTGACTTTCTTTAATTTGATCGGTGAAGGGTTGACGGATGCCCTGGATCCGAGGCAGAAGAAGTAATGATCAACTGACACTAGCCCCTGCCAGGAGTGATGCCCCACATTAAGGCAAGGATTTGCGCACTTAGAGCCGCAATGCTTGCGGCTGTAGTGTGGTTGATAAGCATTCGTTTGAAGTGCATTCTTAACCATTTAACAGCCGCAAGCATTG
>JBJTOK010000038.1:0-202547 GCA_046074525.1 Flavobacteriales bacterium | reverse complement strand
AATAGCTGCTCAGGAGCAACCTTGGTTAGGCAAATACAATACAGTAAGAGGAATTGCTAACTGGAACGGAGATGGAAGCGAGAAGGCTGATGGACAAATTGCTTACGCATGCGCCTTGGTATGGCACTACACCGGAGAAGTGCAATTTGCAAATAAAGCCATTGCTATTTTAAATAAATGGAAAACATTTAATGGGTACAATCCCGTTAGTGGACAAAATCTTTTAGTTGGAGGCTGGATAGGTTCTCTTTTGGGGCCAGCAGCTGAATTGATGAGGGGTTATACTGGTTGGGCTGCAAATGATCGTGCTGACGTGATCGCTATGTTTAAAAGAGCCTTTTATCCTGTGTTGAATACCATGAGTACCTGGAATGGAAATGTTGATTTAACGCAAATTGAAGCTATGTTGAGCATTGCTGTTTTTTGTGAAGATGAAGTGGAATTTAATTTGGCAATTCAACGATTAAAACTACGAAACCCCGCATATTTTTACATGAGTACCGATAATGCAAATTCCAGAAATTACGCAACCATTACCAATCAAAGCTGGAATGCCATCAACTTTGTAAATGGCTTAACTCAGGAAACTTGCCGACTAGGCGGAAATTACAATGGCCAAGGTAATGACAACGGACATCATGCTCAATATGCATTGTGTGCTGCTTTGCACGCTGCTGAAATTGCATGGAATCAAGGGGTGGATGTTTATGGCGAAAATCAGGATAGATACGTTGCGGCCTTAGAACTTTTGTCGATACAATTGACTTCTGGTCAAATGCAAAATACTTGCGCCGATAATGTTACTACAAAGGATTTGTATAACACTTTTGAAGTGGGATACAATCACTACCACAACAGAATGAAATTGGACTTGCCAAATACCTGGGCTTTGCTTACCACTAGAGTGAGAATTGCTTCTGATTCCGACTGGAACATTTTTCATGAAACCTTAACGCATGATTTAGACGGAAGTGGTCCGGCGTGTGAAGTAGCTGCTCCAACTTTGACTGCCGGCCAAAGCAGCTATTCTTATGCTATAGGTGATGTTGCTTCTAAATTATCAGCTACAGGTGCAAATTTACTTTGGTATCCTTCTCAGCAAGGAGTAGGTAGTGCGGTAGCGCCAACTCCTTCAACCAGTGCTGCTGGAACCACTACTTATTATGTGTCTCAAACTGTAAATGGTGTAGAAGGTTGTAAAGCAAGTATTGTTGTAAACGTGATTAATATTTTCATGATTCCACGTACAGAAGTAGCTCCTGTAATTGACGGGACAATTGAAGCGCTTTGGGATGACAATACTTACTCACAAAGTTTTACAAAAGAAATTGTGCCAACTGTAACTGGTGCGGCTGATTTATCTGGAACTTTTAAATCGTACTGGGACAACACTTATTTGTATGTTTTAGGAAATGTGAACGACGATGCTTTGTATAATGATAGTCCTGAGTCCTATTTTGACGATGGTATTGAATTGTACATTGATATCAATAACGATAAAGCAGGCACTTATAGTGCAAATGATGTAGCGTATAATTTCGGTTGGAACAATGGCGTGGTTGTAGGTACTACTCCAGCAGCCGGGAGGGCAACCACAAACATTAGCTATGCTATTGTGGCTAAAACTGGTGGTTATGTTTTTGAAGCAAGAATTCCATGGACAACGTTACAGGGAACGCCAGTGGTGAATCAATTGGTTGGATTAGATTTTCATGTAAATGATGATGATAACGGTGCAGGTAGAGACGGTAAGTTGAGCTGGGCTGCTGCAACTGATGATGCTTGGCAAAACCCATCATTGTTTGGTACAGCTAAACTTGGAGATATTATTTTGTCAACAAGTGCTCAGCAAATCACTGAAATGAATAAAATTCAAGTGTATCCAAATCCATCGAACGGCTTTTTTAATATCACATCGATGGAAGCTGTTTCAGTGAAAGTGTTCGACAACGTTGGAAGATTAGTGAACGAGTTTAATTTGAATGGTTCATACAATTTTGGAAGTGATTATTCAACAGGATTATACCATGTTCAATTAATTAACAGCGATGGTGTTGTTAAAACCTTGAAAATAGTAAAGGAGAATTAGAAAGTTTTTTTTCAGTTGTTTTGGTTTAAAGCCGTTCATTGGGGTGAACGGCTTTTTTTTTATTTATTAATTCGGTCCTTTGACTAAAGCTGAAGGAGCTACATTATAAAACTCTTTAAACCGAGTGCTGAAATATCCCGGATCGGTATAGCCTACTGTATAAGCAATTTCAGAAATATTTAAGCTGGAATGCAGCAAAAGATCATGTGCCTTTTGTAAACGAAACATTTGCAATAAATCCAGTGGGGACTTACCAGTTATAGAGTGTAGTTTGCGGTATAAGGAGGATCTGCTCATGCCTAATTCAGAAGTCAGGGAATCAATAGTGAGCTCACTTTTTTGATAATTCAATGAAATAAAATTCATCACTTTTTTCATCAGCTCAGCATCTTTATCGTTTGAGGTGTATTCTTCAAAGTTGTTTTTTTCAATTGAAAATTTTTCCCTCAGTTTTTTTACTGAATCAAGGATATTTCGGATTTTCAATTGCAGGATGGAAGCCACGAAAGGCTTGATAATATAGTCGGTAGCGCCGCTTTCATAGCCTTTGATTTGGTCTTTTTCCAATGCGCGTGCAGTGATCATCACAACGGGGATGTGTGATGTTTCCTGCATAGCCTTTAATCGCGTGCAAAATTCAATGCCATCCACTTCTGGCATTGACACATCGGTTAATATCAAATCGGGGACTTCTGCCTTGGCGATTTCTAATCCTTGCTTTCCGTTTTCAGCTAAAAAGGTAGTGTAAATTGATTTTAAAAAGGAGTTGATGTGATTGCGTAAATCGTCATTATCCTCGATAATTAAAATAGAAAACTCTTTTTCTTCTGTTGCATTCATAGCTTAATGTTTAGGTATGATCATTGAAAATTCAACACCATCAGTAGTATTGTTTGTCTAATCCACGTTTGAAACAGATTCAAGAGGGTAATTGTTATAATCAATTTTAGGTAATGCTTTCATTGTTGTGGTAAATATCCAGGTAAGAGGATATTTGTCCATTTCGCAACTGTTTTTCTCTTAATTTTTCACCCATAACTCATGGTTTTAAAAGGTTAGTATTGCCTTGTAATGCAATGATCTACATAGAAAATAACATTTGAAGCGTTCATGAGCTTACATGTAAGTCTTTGGGTGTTTTTGGGTAACAAAAGAGTAACAAAAACTGCATAAACAGACCTGAATTAACATAAGGTGATATGAATCATTTATTTTTGAATAACCCTCATGTAATCAGGTGTTTTAAGTCTCTGTTGTTTATTATTATTGTTTGTTATTTAGAATCTTTCTAAATTCGTTCCTGCGTTGAAAAACAAAGTGACTATAGCGTTGGCTTTTGATGAGTTTCTTCTGGAGGCAGGACTACGTTTTGTTCTGGATAAAAAAGAAGATTTTGTTATTCATTCAGCCGTGCATTCCCAGGAAGAGATTTCAGCTTTGTTTCAAAGCAAAATGCCACCAGCTATTTTATTGATAGATATTTTCTCCCCTCATTTTGATGTTGATAAGGTATTGGCTTATTCGGCCTTTTCCCAAAAAACGAAAGTAATTCCTGTAACAGATGCACGTTCGAAACACGATTATCTGAAATTATTGAAGTCGGGGATTAATAGCTATTTACTCAAAATATGCGACGAGTCAGAAATTATTGAATGTGTCAAGAAAACCATAGCAGGCAAAAACTTTGTTTGTGCCCAGGTGGTAGATGTGCTGACCGATAAAAACATAGCGAAAGAAGGAGAGCTTCCTTACAAGAAGACCTGTGAGGGATTGAATATTTCCGATCGTGAGATTGAAATCATCAAACTTATTGCTGAAGGCCGCATCAATAAAGAAATTGCTGATACTTTGTTTTTAAGTAATCACACCATCAATACTCACCGTAAAAACATTATGCAAAAGCTGGGCATTAACAATACGGCCGGAATCGTGCTTTTTGCTGTGAAAGAACAAATTGTGAGTCCGAACGATTTTCTTTTCTCTTCCAAAGACTAGTTCTTTTGGGTGGGTGAAATAAAAAAAATATTTACTGCAACTAAAAAAAATTCCTGGACCATCCGGGCCCTATTAATTATTAATTTATTTAAGAATTTGAAAAGTAGATTGTCTTTTATTTGCATTGCTATAGCACTTGTTCTAAGTTCTTGTACTGGTATTAAAAATGCAGAGATCACCAAGCGTAAGTATAATAAAGGTTATCATGCAGATTTCTCCTTTGTGAAAAAAGAAAAATCGGAGAATGCCGAAAAGGCCATCACAAAAAAAATGTTGGTTATGCCAGCAACGAAAAATGTGGTGATTACTGATACATTGTCTGCCGCTCCTGCAACAGCCGATACTTCCGCTGTGCAAATGATGAAAGCTGTATATGCTGTTGATCATAAAGATTCCAAATCCTTAGTGCGTGAGTACAACAATGTAAAAAGTAAAGTAGCAAAAGCGTTAGTTTCCAACACCGAAGATCAAAAAGTATCAACAGAAGGGACAGGAGCTTACAGCATAGCCTCTTTTATTTTAGCGTTGGTAGGTTGTTTGTCGCAGGAATCATTTGCGGTATTTTGGCAGTTATTTTTGGTATAATAGGTGTTTTGAAAGGGAAGTACAAAGGATTGGCTGTTGTTGGAATTATCATCGGTTTGCTTGACGTGATTTTGGTATTAGCGCTGCTTTCAGCAATATAAGAGACGAATACTTAAAGGAAACCCTGATTTGCCATTGGCGGGTCAGGATTTTTTATTTCTGTTTTACAAAGTATCCTCTTACGTAGCAACTATAGGGCGGTTATTAAGGTATTTCCTACAGGTTCAGGAGTTGTTTTTTTCAGTTGAATTACACGTGAACAGTATTGTGACAAAAGGGAAGAGATATGAGCTTTTCTTCAGGATATTTAATCTTCCAGTAAATCAGGTCTTCTTTCCTGAGTAATTTTCTCGGCCATTTCCATTCTCCACTTTTCAATTTCTGCTGCATGGCCTGAAAGCAACACATCAGGAACTTTTAAGCCTTTAAATTCAGGTGGACGGGTATAAACAGGAGGGGATAGCAATCCATCTTGGAAGGAGTCGGTAAGCGCCGATGTCTCATCGGAAATTGCGCCGGGAATAAGTCGGATAATAGAATCGGCCACCACCGCCGCTGCCAATTCACCTCCTGAAAGCACATAATCACCAATAGAAATTTCTTTAGTAACATATAAGTCGCGAATGCGCTGATCGATGCCTTTATAATGTCCGCATATCATCATGATGTTGGTAGCCAGTGACAATTTGTTAGCAGTTTTCTGATCATAGCGCTGTCCGTCGGGAGTGAGGTAGATGATTTCGTCGTATTTTCTTTCGCTCTGCAGTTTCTCAATTGCATCAGCGATAGGCTGGCAGCTCATCACCATTCCTGCTCCTCCGCCATATTGGTAATCATCAACATTCTGATGCTTGTCGCTGGAGAACTGACGGATATCATGCAAGTGAATTTCCACTACCTTGTTTTCAATAGCCCTTTTCAGGATAGAGTGTTGAAACGGACTTTCCAACAGGTTGGGCAATATCGTTAATATGTCGATGCGCATAAACTTTTAATCAGAATCTAAATGTTCTATATTTGGTCAAAATTAGTGTTTATGTCTGACATCAGGAACAATTGGACCAAAGCTGAAATCCTTGAAATATTCAACAAACCTTTGCTGGAGCTCGTTTTTGAAGCTGCGTCAATGCATAGGAAATATCATAATCCCAGAGAGGTTCAGGTTTCGTCGTTGATTTCTATCAAAACAGGGGGATGCTCTGAAGATTGCAGTTACTGTCCGCAATCGGCTAAATATCACACAGATATCAAAGTACACAAAATGATGGAAGTGGATGAAGTGCTTAATCAAGCTAAAAATGCCCAGGCTGGAGGTGCTTCGAGAATGTGTCTGGGTGCAGCCTGGAGAGAGGTTAGGGATAACAGCGATTTCGATAAGGTGCTGGAGATGGTTAGAGGTATTAATGAAATGAATATGGAGGTTTGCTGTACCCTTGGTATGGTGACGGAAGAGCAGGCGAAACGTCTTGCAGATGCCGGGTTGTATGCTTATAACCACAACGTGGATACATCGGAAGAACATTATGAAGACATTATTTCTACAAGAACATATAAAGACCGATTGGATACTCACCAACATGTTCGAAAAGCAGGTGTGAGTTTGTGTTCAGGAGGTATCATTGGTTTGGGTGAAACGGAAGCTGATAGAATAGGCATGCTGCTTACTTTGGCCAATCAGGAGAGTCACCCCGAATCAGTGCCAATCAACGCATTGGTTCCGGTAGCTGGTACTCCGATGGAAAACCAGGAAAGAGTGTCGATTTGGGAGATGGTGCGCATGATTGCTACAGCTCGTTTGGTAATGCCTAAGAGTGTAGTTCGCTTGTCTGCCGGTCGTCTTGAGATGTCGAAAGAAGGTCAGGCCCTTTGCTTCATGGCGGGAGCAGGTTCTATTTTCGCAGGAGATAAATTGCTTACCACGCCTAATCCGGCGCAGAATGAAGATATTGAGCTCTTTAAAATTTTGGGATTAACCCCTACCGAACCATTCGCCAAAGGAGAGAAACCTGAGGTGAAAATGTCGTACAAGGAAAGCACCAAGAAAAAAGAGATGGAGCAGAAGGTGCAGGCTTGGAAAGCAGAAATGGCGGCTACTAAAAATAGCTAATGCATTCTCTTGAGCAGAAATTAAGAGAGGAGCTGATACAAAGGAAAACTGCAGGTTTGCTGCGGGAGCTTCCTCACAACAAAGATTTGATTGATTTCTGTTCCAACGACTATCTCAGTTGGGCGAGAGATGAAAGTCTTAAAACCTCAGTTCTCCGTAATTTTCAAAACAATCAATTTCATATAGGGGCCTCCGGATCGCGCCTCATTTCAGGCAATTCCTCCTTTGCAGAAGAACTTGAGCAAAAGATAGCTTCATTTCATCGTGCTGACGCAGCACTGATTTTCAATTCGGGTTATGATGCGAACGTTGGCTTTTTTTCGGCTGTTCCAAAGCGTGGAGATACGGTATTGTATGATGAATTGATTCACGCCTCTATTAGGGATGGTATACGCCTGGGATTAGCAAAATCTTTTTCTTTCAGGCACAATGATGTGGATGATTTAAAGAAGAAAATCAGTAAGTCAGAAGGTGGTGTTTTCGTAGTCGTGGAATCGGTTTATTCCATGGATGGCGATGCTGCACCGCTGATTGAACTTTCTCAAATGGTTCAAGAACATGGAATACATCTGATAGTAGATGAAGCACATTCTGCAGGTGTTGACGGGCTAAACGGAGAAGGGAAAGTTGTGGAGCTGGGTATTGAAAAAAAAGTTTTTGCAAGATTGATCACCTATGGAAAAGCTTTCGGGGCGCATGGTGCTGCGGTATTAGGATCAATAGTTCTGAAGGAATACATGATTAATTTCTGCCGCTCATTTATTTATACAACTTTTTGTTCCGACTTCAGTCTGGTGGCTATAGATGGAGTATATCAACGTAAGCAAGAAATCGCGCAACGCAGCAAAATGGTTCATGAACTCAAGCATTACTTTTTACAACATCTTGAATCAAAGAAACTGAAAAGTGAATTCATTGCAAGTGAGAGTTTGATACAAAGCTTTTTGGTAGGAAACAATGGTCGCTGTCGTGAGCTGGAAAAACAGATGAAGGAGAGGGGTTTTGCCGTAAAAGCGATTTTGAGTCCGACTGTTCCAGCAGGTACCGAGCGAGTCCGCATTTCCCTGCATTATCACAATACTCCTGAACAAATAGATGAATTGTGCGAAATTCTATCACACTTTTTAAATAATTAATTGATTTTTACTATTTTAGAAACGAATCAGTTGAATAGGGGAATTTTAATAAGGGTGTAACAATGGCATGTGACTGATTGTTTTATGATAACAAGGGGCAATTTTAAAAACTACTAACCGGTTTTATGAAGAAGGTAATATTTCTACTCTTTACATTTCTATCTCTATCATCAACTTCCTTTTCTCAAACACAGACTTGTCCGCTGTCCAATAATGAATGGCAATGGCCCACCCATACCAATTGGTTTTTTGGTAAGGGGAAAAAAATAGATTTCGGAACCAGTGGCTCATCGGCTTCTACAGTGGGAACGCTGACCGGTGGTGTTTTTTGGTTTCCGTCGTATGAAGCGGTGTCGTCGGTGAGTGATGAAAATGGTAATCTGGTTTTCTTTACTAATGGAGTAGATATGTGGGATGCTGGTGGAAATGCAATCGCAGTTCCTGGTGGTCGGTTGAAAACAGGAGCCGAGACTACTCTGGGTGATGCTGGAAGTGCGGTACAAGGTGTTTTTGTTGTGAAGCATCCTCTTGATCAAAACAATTATTACATTTTTTGCACTGATGATGCAATTTACGGACAGAATGGAACCACTAACGGGTTCAACTATTTTGTTTACAACAAATCCACCAATGTTGTAACAGGGCCAACTCGTCTCGGTGCATACAGAACTACAGAGCAGGTAGCTGCTACCTGGCATTCCAATGGAATCGATATCTGGATTGTAACGCATGAGGCATTACCACTGGGGCAGGAAAAACCGAATTTCACGCAAAAGTACAATGCCTATTTACTTACTTGTAATGGCGTTAATTCAACTCCTGTATCGTCCACTCTTGGATTCAAAGTGACTGTGGGCAGGGATTGGCAGAACAATCTTGACAGAAGTAATGAAAGAGCATCTTTACAGTTTTCATGGGATGGAAAGAAAGCTGCTGCAACCCATCACAGGGCTAATGGTGATATAAGTGGTTTCAATGAAACAGTTTCTGTGATGGATTTCAATAATGCTACCGGTGCGCTTTCCAATTCGGTAGCGATTAGCATTAATGATTCCGATCATGGTAACCCTTATGATTGTGAATTCTCACCAAATAGCAATCGATTGTACGTCACTTTTCAGTCTGATCCATACAGCACCCCTGCTCAAAATGGTAAGGTTGGGTACTTTAATCTGGCTGCGGGTAATGCTTATACCAATTTGTCGGACCTGGGTACTAATGTAGATGGAGGATCTCTTAAGTTAGGTGGAGACGGCAAAATATACATGGCCTCTTTTACTTCAAGTCCCTGGGGTTATAGGGATAATTTAGGAGTTGTAAGTACTCCCGATGGTGCTGCTACTTTCAACGTTGCAGGAAAAGCAGCTGGATCAGGTGTGGTGGGCTATGGTTTGCCTAATATGTTTGTTCCTCCAAGAGATTATCTGAAAGTGAGAGATACCACAGTGAAGAAGTGTCATAACTTAGATATGGCAGTTACCTGGAAATGTAAAGGTACTAATGCCGAGGACATCACTGCCAGTAACTGGAGCACTGTGAACCCTGCCCATATGGCCTATATCACCGATGCCAAAACCGGTGAAATAAGTCTGAATACTCCAGTTGGAACTACAATTAAAGTGATTTACAAAATATGCTCAATTTCTGATACCGCTGACGTTATTATTACTCCCTGTGCCTGTCCGCTCGACTTAAAGAACGAGGCACCAAAAATATGTATCGGTCAGAAAGTAAAAATGGATACTACGGTGCTGATGGGGCCAGGAACCTGGTCTATAGATTCAGTGCCAACAAGTGCAGGGACAAATCCTATACTTGTTATTTCAGCTGGTGATACCACTTTTACAACGGTGACAGGTAATAAAACAGGGACATATAAACTCCTTTTCAAAGATGCTACAGATGCTTCCTGCCGTGATTCCATTTACATTACCGTCAATCCATTACCAGCGCCAAACATAACTCCATTCGGTCCGCTGTGCAGCGATTCGGTGCTGACTACCATGACACTCACTCCGGCTTTAGTTGGAGGAACAGGACAGTGGTATATCAATAACATCGCCTTGGGGACCAGTGATAAGTTTGATCCGACTTCTCTTCCTTTCACAGGAGCAGCTACCACCCGCACCGATACGGTGAAATATGTGTATACTGATGCTAATGGTTGCCTTGGTACCGATAAAGAACCTGTGGTTGTAAACAAGAGGAAAGATGCTACTATCATTGCTGCCGGACCGTATTGCATGAATGATCCGAAGGTGCAAATGAATCTGCCTGTAACAAGCACAAGCGGGGGAATTTGGAGTGGAGATGTAGGAAGTTCTTATGTTTCTGCAACGGGGTTGTTTGATCCTTCAAAGGCAACACCTGCCGGAACCAAAAAAGTATATTACACTTTGGGCGGTTTGTGTGGAGATCAGAAATCGATTGATGTTATTGTAAACGATAGTACAGATGCGAGTCTGACAATCACCGATTCTACTGTTTGTAAAACTGATGCTGCGGTAAATATCAACGCTTTTGCGAAGAAAGCTGGAGGTACCTGGAAGATCATTTCAGCTCCGGCCGGGGCAGCGGGAACAGTAGGTCCGACTACTTCTCCTTTTGATCCTCAGAATGCAAGTTATGTAGTGGGGGATTATTCACTGGAATATTCATTTGCCGGTCCGTGTCCGGATAAACAAACTATGGTGATGCATGTTATCGGACAATTTGATCCATCGATATCAACTACCCAGAATACAGTTTGTCAGAATGCAGCACCTTTTACCATTTCCAAGGTCTCCAGCGGTGGAAAATTCTTTGCCACGTGCGGAAGCTGTATTAATCAGACGACAGGACTGTTTAATCCTGCGCTGGCTACAGCGGGAGTGAATACCATTAGTTATGGACTGGAAAGTAATTGTGGTGATACTGCTTCGTTAGATATTACTGTACTTCCTGTATTCACTTCTGTAATTACGGAAGACAAAACCCTTTGTACAGGCCAGTCTTATACGCTCACTAATGCATGGTTGCCGGTAGATCCTGCTACGCTGGGTTATGTTGTTCCGGCATCATGGAAGTTTATCGGCGCAGGATCGGGATTGAATACCGCTACAGGGAAGTTTGATGCATCAGCTACAGGTTCTTTTAAAATCACTTATGAGGTTACAGGATATAACTGTTATATTCCTGATACTGTAACAATGACTGTTGTTACCCCTCCCTCAGCAATCGTTACCGGTGATTCTACCATTTGTGAAAATGCAGCCGGAATACAGTTGGCTGCAGCAGGTAGTGCAGGGACATGGTGGGAAGCAGAAGGGAAAATCAATTCTTTAGGGTTCTTTAATCCGGCCGGAGCAACGGTGGGTAATCATTCCATAGAATACAGGATGGCCAATGGCTCCTGCATTGATACCGCTTTTTATAATGTTAGAGTGAAGAAAGTGCCTAAAACCGATTTTTTTGCTGAGAAGCGTGTAGGATGTACGCCATTTATAGCCCATTTTTTTGATATTTCAGATTCAATGCCTGGTATTAGTTCCTTGTGGACTTTCTATGAGGGAGGTGGATTGGTAGGGGTTCAGGGAAGTTATTTATGGAGTTATTGGGATGTGGGAACGCATACTGTTAAAGTCCAAAATACCTATTCCAACGGCTGTATTTCAATTGAAATTAAGAAGGATTATATTACTGTAATACCTCCCGTAAAAGCAGAGTTCAATGTAACTCCTGATATCATGAGCACCGAACATCCAGTGGCTACATTTTATGATGCATCATCAAGTGATGTAACGAGCTGGCTTTGGGATTTTGGTCCGAAAGGAACTCCTTCCACATCAACCTCGCAAAATCAGGAAGTAACTTTCAGCTCAACGAAGGATGATACTATTGCGGTGAAATTAAAAGTAAGTAATGGTTCCTGCTACGATTCCATTGTTCACAATGTGTATGTGAGAGAGGGTACAACGATATTCGTACCATCAGCATTTACTCCAAACGATGATGGAGATAATGATGGTTTTTTACCTCGGGGAATCAATTTCGGTGATGCGGGATATGAATTCATAATTTTCGATCGCTGGGGTGAAGTCATTTTTAAAACCAATGATCCTACGGAAGCATGGAATGGAAAACGATCTAATGATATGCGGGATGCACAGGTGGATGTTTATGTATGGCGCGTCACTTACGTGGATCACTTCTCGGGAATCAAGCATGATCCTATTGTAGGTCACGTTACTTTGATGAGATAAATAAAGCCTCACCCGCCGGGAAAACAGACAAGGCTATAAAAGCCGGAAGGACAAAATTCTTCCGGCTTTTTTATTGATCAACCATTGAGTTTAAGCGGCAATTCTCGATAATACCATCTCGGCGAAGTCGTTGCCAGCATATATAGTGTCGTTCAGTTCGATGAATTCAGTGTGTGTGATATCCATGAAACGCAGATACTTGTTAAACAACAGCGGGAGTGGACATTTTCCTATCTCGGTTTCGTTGCGGCATTCAACAAGCATTTTAACCAGTTGTACCTGAACACAGCTGTTTTTGCATTCTACGGAATTAGCAGTTATTTTTACCGCCTCATCGTTTAACCTGAATTGAATAATTGTTTTCATATATCATTGTTTATATAGCAATGATATTGGTACAGACCGTAATCTATTTACGGTGCAAAAAAAAACGAAAAAAATGTAGGAAAACAAAAACTCCCCCGGTGTTTTCCGGAGGAGCAGGGGTGTAGTTAGTAGTAAATATTTTATTTGCTGATGACTTCAGCGTAAACAATATCGTTGAGATCTACCTGGTAGATGGCGAAAAGAGCACTTTGTAATCTGCTTTTCAATCGTTGATAGTCGCTGGAACTACTGAAATAATACCTGAACTTGTTTTCAGTAACGTTTTCTTCCCACATCACGCCGTACACTTCTTTACCCGATTTCATTTTGATGCGGCAATGACGCTTCTCAAAACGTTTGAATATTGACCTTTCCATAAAAAACTGTTTTTGGGTGCCTCTTACATTCTTATACGGGAATTTACGTAAATAAGTTTGCATGCTTTTTTCAACATCTGTTGAAAAAGCAAAATAAAAAGTCTGAAGTGCTTACTCCAGACTTTTCATTTTGAAGAGTTGTACTATTATAAGAAATCGTTGGCAAGATTGGCCAGCTCAGATCGTTCACCTCTTTCCAGAGCGATATGAGCGTACAAAGGATGTGCTTTAACTTTTTCAATAAGATAAGACAAACCATTACTTAAATGATCGAGGTAAGGAGTGTCGATCTGGTACACATCCCCTGTGAAAACAATTTTTGTGTTTTCTCCTGCCCGGCTGATAATGGTTTTAACTTCATGCGGAGTAAGGTTTTGCGCCTCGTCAATAATGAAGAAAATATTGGATAAGCTTCTTCCGCGTATGTAAGCGAGCGGCGTTACTACAATTTTTTCGTTGGCCACCATTTCTTCAATGGCTTTGTATTCTTTGTCCTGTTGGTTGAACTGACTCTTAATCAATTTAAGGTTATCCCACAATGGTTCCATGTAGGGATTCAGTTTCGATTTGATATCTCCAGGCAAATAACCAATGTCTTTATTGCTCAGTGGAACAATTGGCCGCGCTAAATAAATTTGATGAAAATCTCTTCTTTGTTGTAAAGCCCCGGCCAATGAAAGCAAAGTTTTTCCTGTTCCTGCAGCGCCCTGAATGGTCACCAATTTTACTTTTGGATTTAATATAGCGTGCAAGGCAAAAGCCTGTTCGGAGTTGCGCGGACCGATACCGTAAGCCGACATTTTTTCTACGCGCTCAAATAATTTCTCTGCAGAGTTATAATAAGAGAGAACAGATTTTTTGCCGTTTTTGAGAATGTAATAATGATTGCTTTTTTTGGATGGAGGGATAATGTTTTCTGCAGAAACTACTTTCTCTTCATATAGTTTATCGATGATATTGGAATCAACTCCTTCAATGAAAGCACGACCGGTTGGTGTAGAGCCATGTTCCAGAACTTCTTCGGTCATCTTTCCTGTTTCGTAATCCTCTGCCACCATGTCGAGAGATTTCGCCTTGATGCGCAGGTTAATATCCTTGGTTACGAAAATTACTTTCCGTTTCGGAAATTTTTCAATGAGGTAAAGGGCAGCGTTTAATATTTTATGATCGGCTTTATCCCTTCCGAAAATTTCTTCCGCATCCACTTTGGTGGGATTCGACATCACGATGGAAAAAAGTCCTTTGTCGCGTTCACCAATCGGTATCCACTTTTTCAAAGTGTTTGATCCTGAGGCGGCGTCGATGAATCTCGTAAATTCACGCGCAGCAAAGTTCTTGCTATCGTTGCCTTTTTTAAAATTATCGAGTTCTTCCAGAACCGTGATGGGGATTGCTACGTCGTTGTCTCCAAAGTTTTTTATGGCATCGTGATCGTAAATGATTACTGATGTGTCCAGAACGAAAATTTTTCTACTTTTTCCCACGTAAATTATTTTTATGTTAATCTACGTCTTTGTACCTCATTAAACATTTTTTGTTGTGAAGAGATTTCAACAAAACATTCTTGAAATAAATTTTGCTTATTTGCTTTTAAAAGAATTGTGGTTGTATTTTTGATCGACTCTCTTTCTTGTAAATCCTTTGTATGAAAAAAAATGCTCTTTTACTTACATTCACCGCTGTGGTTGTTTCCTTTTTTTATTCTTGTGTTGCAACATCTCCTGCCACAGTGAAAGTGATGAAGCCTGCGGATATTGATGTTCCTGGACATATTAAAAGATTGGGAATTGTTGATCGCAGTCATCCGGATAAATCAGGGAAAGCTTTGAATGTAGTGGAAGGAATGTTTTCAGGAGAAAATGCTTATCAGGATAAATATTCAGCCAATGAAGCAATGGCAGGAATGATTTTCGAATTATCAAAAACAGAAAGATTTACTGTTTACCAAATTCAGGGAGTGAACCTTACAAATAACGGATCAATAGGTTTTTCAACTCTTTTAAACTGGGACCTTATAAGAGAGTTGTGTGAAAAGAATAAAGTGGATGCGCTCGTAGTGCTTGAAGTTTTTGATACAAATAAGAGTCTGCGCTGGAGTAATGAAAACCAGAGTATCGTCAAAAACGGCATCACACAAACGCAGGTAATTAATGTAGTGAGCATGACGGTAGAAGTAATCACCGGCTGGAGAATTTATGATCCTTCCACACAAAAAATTGTGGATGAATACAGAACAAGGGAAAGTAGATCGTCGTCTGCAAAAGGAATTAGCACTACCGATGCTGAAAGTGCCTTGCCTCAATATTCAATGGTAGTCGGGGAGCTGGCCCGGAAAAATGGTGAGTCTTATGCTTTGCGAATTGCACCTGTAGCCATGATGGTGAACCGCTCTTTTTATACAGGGGGAAATCCTGCGATGAAAGATGCCCGACTTTTTATTACCAACGAAAATTACGCCGAAGGTGCTAAAATATGGCAGGAGGTATATAAGAGTGCTGAGAAGCCAAAAATAAGAGGAAGAGCTGCGCACAATATTGCAGTGGCTTATGAAATTGATGGGCAATTGGACAAAGCCATAGAGTGGGCGCAAAAGGCTGTTGAAGCGGGAAACAAGAGCTCTAAATATTATCTGCGTACCCTCAATCAAAGAAAAATTGATGAAGAGAGAGCAAAGAAACAAATGGAAAGCATGGAGAAAACGGAAGGGGAGTAATTACTTGAATAACGGTTTTTTCAATTTGATGTCTTCGTCGTTTGCAGGTTGATAAGGTTGGGCTTTGATGATTTTCTTGTTTCGTACATCTACATTCTTATTCAGATACCAGTTTTTCTTTTTGTAATAGTACGCATCGTAACTGAAGTCGGGAGCGTAAAACATAAACATATTCGTATACATCGGATCGCTTGGTGCCAAGTGGTCAAATACGATCATTTTCATATCTCTTTTGTAGTGTAGCGACATGGCTGCTTTTGCGGCATATTCAAAAACGATGCGTTGTTTTTCCTTGCCGGTGCTTTCTTTTTTTATTGTACGTACAGGCTTGTCAGTTTTTTTCACTTTAGCTAATGCGACTTCTTTTTCCTTAAAAAGCGGATTTCCAAAATTGATTTTACCATCACGACTGAAATAAACGGGCTCAATAATTCTTTTTTTCGACATCCAGTCGTTGCCGTCCCAGCCCAGTAAAACATAACAACTATCACTTTTCTTTTTGCGAGGAACCAGCTCGTAGTAAACAGCCCCATACCATGTGGAGTCGCTGTATTTGCTGTATTCATTAAGTGGAGTATTGTTGTCCTGGAGTTCGCGTAAAATGATTTTTTTGTTCTTTTTATCATTGTATTGCGTGAAACCATAGTAATGATAAACGCCATCGGATGTAGCAAAACCCCATGAAAATATCCTGAATTTCCTGTCGGAAGCTGTAAGGATAGAAATGCTTTTCAGTTCGCGGAATTCATATTTATAAGAAGCGGGGAGAAGCAAGGTGTTTTTCAATAGTATGCGGAAAGCATCATTCGATGATAGTTTTGCGGCATCGTCGCTTTCTTTTCCTTCTATCGTTTGAAATATGTTGATCAGGGAGTCTTCGAGCAGCTTGAAATCAGCAGGATTATTCTCTGCCTTCAGCGACAGTGAAAAGAGCAATAGTATTATGCTGATACGGATTTTCAAGCGCTTCCAATGATTGGTACAAGTATAAAGCAAAAACCCCGTCCTTATTGTGGACGGGGTTTATTTTTATTAACAGAGATTGTTTTACAGGTGCAGGAAATCCTTCTTGGCAAGGAGTAATTCCTCTGATTCTCTGTGTGCAGGATCATCTACGCAGCAGTCTACCGGACAAACAGAAGCGCATTGTGGTTCATCGTGGAAGCCTTTGCATTCTGTGCATTTGTCGGATACTATATAATATACGTCTGTAGCATTCGGTTCGTGGGCTGCAGCGGCATCGTAGCTGTTTCCTGTTGGTGTGGTTACGTTGCCTTTGATAGATGTGCCGTCGGATAATCTCCATTCAACTCCACCTTCGTAAATTGCATTGTTCGGACATTCTGGTTCGCAGGCGCCGCAGTTAATGCATTCTTCTGTGATCATTATAGCCATGAGTCAATAATTATTGTGTTAATTTGGAGGCGAAAATACAAATAGTTTATTAATAAATGAATTTAGACCATAGAATATCTGCACTGGTGAAGCTGGGAGAAGCGCTGGGTAAAATTATTACCTACAAGGAAGGAACTATTTTAAGTGCCGCCGAAGAGAAATTCCATGCAATCATCCCCCTTGTCAAAAGTTATAACGGCTGGTTTTCAGAAGCCTCTGTTATCAATGCTTGTGAAGGGATACAGGCTTTTCTGAAAGTTGAAAATCTAACCTGCTGGGTGTCTTCCTACAGCAAAGACATTGCTGCACTGAAAAACAAAAAAAATGTATTGATCGTGATGGCAGGAAATATTCCGATGGTAGGCTTTCATGATTTGTTATGCGTTTTGGTTTCCGGGAACAGGGCGATAGTGAAGTTGTCTTCTGACGACCATAAACTCTTGCCCGCTTTGATGGAAATGCTATATGAAACCGAACCCCGCTTTAAGGAAGAAGTAGAATTTGTGGAAAGACCTGCCAAGGGCTTTGATGCTGTAATTGCAACAGGCAGCGACAATTCATCGCGCTACTTCGAGTATTATTTCGGGAAATATCCGCACATCATCCGCAAAAACCGTATTTCGGTAGCGGTGTTGAATGGCAGGGAATCTCTAAGTGATTTACAATTGCTGGCGAAAGATGTATTCCAGTATTACGGATTAGGCTGCCGCAACGTAGCCAAGATTTTTGTACCGCATAATTACACCTTCTCTACTTTGATGGAAGCATTCAAGAGCATTCTTCCTTATCTTGAAAACAACAAATACCAGAATAACCTGGAATATCAAAAAGCAGTGATGTTGCTGAATAAGGATCCTTTCATTGATGGCGGATTTATATTCTTGAAAGAAGCGGAAAGCCCTTTTACAGCCGTATCTGTATTGAATTACGAGTTTTATTCAGACCCTGCTGAGCTGGAACCTTTTTTTACAAAATACAATGAAAAAATACAATGTGTGGTAGGTGCTTGTAAAGGAGGATTGCCTTTCGGAGCAGCTCAGTCGCCAGGCCTTTGCGATTATGCAGATGGAGTAGATACCATGAAGTTTTTAACCGGATTAAATTAAAATTATGATCTCAATAGGAAAGTACAATACCATGAAGGTGGTGAAGTTGGTTGAATTCGGGGTTTATCTCGATGGCGAGGAGCATGGTGAAATACTGATGCCAAAAAGATATGTGCCAAAAGGGACGAAACCTGGCGATGAAGTAATGGTGTTTCTTTACCTGGATTCCAGCGACCGGCTCATTGCGACTACAGAAACGCCACGTGGACAAGTGGGGGAGTTTGCCTGTTTAAAGGTTGCCGCTGTTAATCAGATTGGCGCTTTCATGGATTGGGGATTGATGAAGGATATTCTGGTTCCTTTCCGCGAACAAAAGATGGATATGGAAGTGGGGCGTTGGTATGTGGTGTTCATCTATTTTGATGAGCAAAGCGGAAGAATTGCCGCTACAGCCAAACTCGATAAGTATCTTGATAACTATGCGCTTGATATTGAAGAAGGGGAGGAAGTGGATCTGCTGGTGGTGAACAAAACCGATCTCGGTTTCAAGGTGATTGTGAACAGTAAATTTTGGGGAGTGGTTTATGAAAACGAAGTTTTCCGCCCGCTCAAAGCCGGCGATAAGCTGAAGGGGTATCTCAAAAAAATACGCCAAGATGAAAAGCTGGATATTTCTTTAAGTAAAACTGGTTTTGCCAAGGTGGAATCGCTGGAAGATCGTATCCTTGATAAGATTAAAGAAAATGGAGGTTTGCTCCGCGTCACCGATAAATCTTCTCCCGAAATCATTTACCAGATCTTTGGGGAAAGCAAAAAAACTTTCAAGAAGGCAGTGGGCGTTCTTTATAAAAAACGCCTGATTCTTCTTGAAGAGGATGGAATAAGATTGGTGTAATCCCCTCTCTTCTCTAAAACGCTCTGTTAACACCCACGATCCATCTGAACTGCAAATTATCAGGAGACGCATACGGTGTTCTGCTGAGGAACAGCGGGAAGTCGAAGCGAACCACTAAAGGCTTCACAGCTTCCAATCTTCCGAATTTCTTGATTTTGAATGTCGTTCCTGCTCCGGCATCAACAGAGAAAGTACCCCATTGGTTTTGTATGCTTCCTGTCGGAACAACCAGTAATCCTGCATCGGAGAACAGGTAAGTATCAAATTCAATGTACTGTCGCACACGTGCTGGGAACCAGCGGAAATAGTCGCTGAACTCCAATTCGGCGCTGAACGATGTTCCTGAAATACCTTTGTATCCGGGGATGTATGGATCCGTGGAAGAAGATTCTGCCATCAGGTAACCGCTATAGCCACGGAGGTTTAATCCGCCACCGGCATGGAAAACTCCTGTATTTTCGCTGAAAGCAGCATCAGCAGCCGAAAAAACGCCAGCCGATCGCGTGTATTTATTGTCCATCATTTCTTCCGGATTAGCACCAGCAGCAAACAAGGATGATTCGAGCGCAACATTAGCTCCTGTACCTACCTGAGCAAAGAAACGTGTACTGAAAACCATCTTGTCGATGCGGGAATGATTCACCGCAGAAATGCGCAAAGTGGAGTAGTCGTAATTACTGCCTAGAACGGAAGTGCGCAGACCAATCTTGATTTCTCCCTGTCCCGAAGGATAGTGGTATATGTGAGTGTAATCAAGATTTAATGTGTTGTTCCATTTATTGGCCAGCCATTCATTTGGAAGGAGAAGATAATTCAAATCATGCTCATTCTGTCTGTACAAGGCTTTGAGGGAAAGTCGCACTTTATCATTCCTGCTTTTTGAGAATTTCGACATTCCGAGTTCATAATGCTGCAAACCATCCAAAAAGCTGGAATGCGCATCAATCTTTGTGTTTTTGCTCAGGCAAGGAAGTAAGGTGCTGTAATTGATGCGGTAAGAGAAAGCATTGTATTTATTGATGTATACAGAAGAAGGGAAATCAGCTTGCCCCATTCCGGTGTTGAACCAGAAAGTAAGATCAAAAACATGGAAGTTTCTCAGGTAATTTCCATTGAGATGCAATCCGGCTTTTACACCATCGTACCTGTTGTACCACAAATCAGGTCTCCAGTTGAGTTCGTACTGACTGCGGTTGAGTGGATTATTGAGTCGCGCATCAAAATCAACTATATAAGGAAGTTTCTTTGAATTGTTGAGCATGTTCACATCCGCCAGTCGGTTGGAGGGATCAATAACTACATTATAAATCCCGCCGGGAACAGTGATGATAGCTTCATACTCGGGTTGCAAATTTCCCCAACCGTACCATTTAGGCAGAACAGTAGCCGAAGTCTTTTTTACGAACCAGGTATTTGGAATATGGTAATTGGCTACACTGTCGCTGTTACTTATCACCTGGAAGTCGATAGGCATCTGCATTTCGCCCTTTCTTTTAAAGGTGAGGATATATTGATCCTTTTCCTTTCCTTTTTTAATACAGCTAAGCGAATAGTCTACCACTTTAGTGGTTTCGAGCCATTGATCAAAAAACCAGTTCAAATCAACGTGAGCATAGCTGATGATAGAATTCCTGAAGTCTTCAAAGTAAGGATGGCAGGTTTTCCACTGGTTGAAATAATGTTTCATGGCAGCCTGGAAAAGCGAGTCGCCCAACACATACTGCAGGTTATATAGCATAGTGGAAGTTTTGTAGTACACCTGTCCGTAACCACCATCGTGACGGATAGATCCGCCGTCGAAGTCGCTGGAGTGTGTATTCAATGTTCTGTCGTCGCGTTGCGCAGCAGTATAAATGTAATTGTCGAAAACCCTTGAATTCCTTACCAGAGTTTCCTTGCGGAATTTTCTGTGGTAGGCCGATGAAGAAGGAAGGTGATAAACAGTGTCGCCATCAATTATTTTATAAGCCCATGAATCCAGAAATTGTGTGAACCCTTCATCAAGAGCAGCGCGGTAAGTTTCGTTGCTGCCGACCATTCCGAAGAACCAGTTGTGGCCGATTTCGTGGGCGAGCAGACTGCGGTAGTTGGGATCCTGACCGGCATCGAGGGTCAGCATCGGATATTCCATTCCATCTTCAGCGTCGGCCACCACCATTTTAGGATAAATGTATTGTCCGAAATTCTCCGAATACACTTTAATGACTTTTGAAGCGTAATCGGCGGCGTTGATCCACTTTGCTGCATTTTGCTCACGCACCATAGCCACGCACTGGATATCGCCCCAGTACTTCTCGTCGATACGGTAAGTAGGATCAGCGGTAAAAGCAAAGTCGTGTACGTTTTCGGCGTGATAAATCCACGTTTTGGTTTCTTTAGGATTGTAAGGCGTAATGATTGTAATGGTGTCGGTTGATTTGCGGTTGACAAAGTTTTTCAAGTCGAGCTTTTTGCGCAGATCTTCAGGCAAAACCTCATTTCGGTTTTGGAGGAAGCCAGTCGCTTCAACAACGTAGTTAGAGGCCATGGTAAGTTCCACATCGTAGGTGCCGAAATCGCCATAAAATTCTTTATCCAGATGCTGGTCGGTGTCCCAGCCAAACTTACGGTCGTAAACGCTAATACGCGGATACCAGTGTACTCCATCAAAGTGTTTGTAGCCGTGGGCTACCTTGAACAATTTCATTCTGCGGCGTGAAGAGCCAGAGTCGAAATAAGTCTTGAATTCAATTTCAAAAGCCGCTTTGCCACCAGCTTTGATGGCTTCTGGAAGAAAGACTTTGAGAATGGTATTGTCGAGTTCGGTTTTTACAAGCTCTCCATTGATTTTAATACTAACGATCTCAGTACCTTTTTTGCTGGCTTCGTATTGTCCGTAACGTGTAGGATATCCGTTTTCCTTCAGCAGATTATCATAGTAGGAGCCAGGCTGAAATGCATTTTGGTAAAGGTGGAAGTAAACAAAGTTCAGGGAATCGGGAGAGTTGTTCCAATAAGTAAGAAATTCCTTCCCGCTAATGATGTGGGTTCTTTCATCGAGTTTAGCCTGGATGGTGTAGTGCACATCTTGCTGCCAATAGCCTTCGTAAGGTTTTCGATTTTTCCAGTATTCGGGATTGGTTGCATTCCTGTATGAATTGGGCGGATGCAGAGGATCGTAAATTTGGGAAATCCCGGTTGCAGGGATAATGAGGGCTATGATAAAGTATAAAAAACGCATAGGTAAAAATGATTCGTTTCAAATATACAATCTTAATAAAAAAGACAAGAATGAATTTTTAAAAAAGCCGCCATAATTATTTAGATTTGGGAATTAATCCGAAACAGCTCAAAATGAAGAAAGTATTGGTATGTGTTGGTACCCGCCCGAATCTCATTAAAATCACGCGTCTTAAAGAATGTTTTTCAAAGTATCCCGATTTGCAGTTTAAGTTATTGCATACAGGTCAGCACTTTGATTACAAGATGAGCAAAGTGTTTTTTGAAGAATTAGAGATACCCACCCCAGATGTATTGTTTGAGTTGAAAAGAGATAGCGTGATGACACCTATTGCGGACATCATGCTTCAGTTTGAAAAAGAAATTAAAAATGACAGACCGGATTTAGTAGTAGTGCCGGGTGATGTGGATTCTACTTTTGCCTGTGCTTTTGTGGCTTCACGCTACAATATCCCGGTGGCTCATATTGAAAGCGGACTGAGAAGTTTCGATAAAACGATGCCTGAAGAAATCAACCGTATTGTGGTGGATGACCTGGCAGCTTTGTTTTTCACTACAGAAAAGTCGGGCAATGAAAATTTGCTTAAGGAAGGAAAGAAGTCTGAAAACATTATCTTCACCGGTAATACCATGATTGATTCCCTGATTAAATTCAAAGGGAAAATAGAGAAGAGCACTGTGTTGCAAAAGCATAATCTGGAGAAAGGAAAATACCTGGTGATGACTTTTCACCGTCCGGCAAATGTGGACAATGAGCACAATTTGAAACTCATTTTTCAGCTCATCAGCAAGATTTCAAAAGACATAAAGATCATTTTTCCGATTCATCCGCGGACTATTAAAAACGCGGAGAATTACGGATTTAAAGATTTGCTCTCATCCTCCAATATCGAGTTGTGTGAGCCGCAGGGGTATTTCGATTTTATGAATCTGATTACCCATGCCAAAGGGGTTGTGACGGATTCAGGGGGTATTCAGGAGGAAACTACTTTCCTTGGAGTACCTTGTCTTACTGTTAGGCCGAATACAGAGCGACCGATTACTGTGGGAGTGGGAACTAATACTTTATTGGAGCTGGATGAACAGGTGATTCTAAATTATGTATCAAGCATTCTTTCGGGTCAATACAAGAAGGGCGCAATTCCTGAGAAATGGGATGGTCAGTCAACAGAAAGAATCGTGGAGGCTATTCACAAATTCTTAAACTAGAATACTTTTTTTCTTCGCTGTAGCGATGCTGGCATTGATATCAAAGCCCAGCAGCAGGATGTATGAGTTGAGGAAAAACCACAACATCACCAGCATCACCGTTCCGATGGAACCGTAAATCTTGTTGTAGGTACTGAAGTATTGTATATACATGGAAAAACCATACAAGGTAATTAAGAGCAGCACAGTAGTTACGAAAGAGCCCGGAGAAAAGAATTTGAAGAATTTGCTTTTGGCCGGACCGAAATAATACAACAGCGCAATAGCGAAGTAGTATAAAGCAAAAACCACCACCCATTTTGCGGAGTGCAACAGGAAACCACTTAAGCTATCAGTAATTCCGGTATTTTGTTCCATGGCATCTACTAAAAGGTGCGTTGCAATAATCAAAGCCACACTCAATACCAGGAGGGAGGTAAGTACCATTGCCAGGATAAAGGAAACTAATCTTTGTTTAAAAGGATTTCTGGTTTCATATACATGATAGCTGTTATTAAACTCATTCATCAGCGAGTGTACGCCATTGGTGGTAAGGTAGAGCATGAGCAGGAAGTTGAAAGAAAGCAAACCTCCGCGCGGAGTGCTGATCAAGTCTTCGATGGTAGTAATTGCAATCTCATTCAAACCCTTAGGAAGGTAATCTTTAATCATTTCAATCAGTGTTTCCTGAAAGCCATCCACAGGAATAAGTGGAATTAAGGTGAAAAGAAAGATAATTCCAGGAAAAATGGCGAAAAAAAACTTGAATGCTAAAGAAGAAGCGCGGGTGGTGAAAGTCCCTTTTTTTATTCCTTCATAAAGATGCCTTACCACCTCATAAATAGGAACTCCCTGGAAGCCTAGAAAGCTATGCTTGCTGGTGAAAGAGTGTAGTTTCTTTATCAGTGTAATCTTTAATAAGAAATCTTTTATTTTCTGCTTAGTCATTTTTCTGGGCAATTAAACTGATGTCGAAATTTTTCACGCTGTGCGTCAGCGCACCAACGGAAATGTAGTCGACTCCGGTTTCAGCATAGGCAACAATGCTATTCTCGGTAATTCCTCCTGAAGCTTCTGTTTCAAAACGTTTATTGATTTTCTGTACGGCTTTTTTTAGATTATCGGGAGTGAAGTTGTCGAGCATGATTCTGTGTACTTTTCCAATGTTAAGTACGATATCAAGCTCTTCAAAATTGCGGACTTCAATTTCTATTTTCAAATCGAGTCCTTTGTCTTTAATATACTGATTGGCATTTAATACAGCGTTTTCAATGCCACCCGAAAAATCAATGTGATTGTCCTTGATCATGATCATGTCATACAAGCCCATTCTGTGATTCATCCCACCACCGATGACAACAGCTTCTTTTTCAAGGAAACGTAGTCCGGGAGCAGTTTTTCGGGTGTCGAGCAATTTACATTTTGTATGACTGATCTTGCTGGTAATGGATTTGGTATAAGTGGCAATTCCCGACATCCGCTGCATGCAGTTCAAGGCAATTCTTTCCATCATGAGTATACTTCGGGCATTGCCTTCCAGTGCGAGGAGTTTTTGTTTAGGAACAACGCTGTCTCCATCCTTAACAAAGGCAGTTATATTAATGGTTTTGTCGAGAGAATGAAAGATTTCAATAGCGCGATTCACCCCGGCTATGACACCTGTATCTTTTGAAATGATTTGAGCTTTTACGGAGCTGGATTCAGGAATGGTAGAAAGCGAGGAGTGATCTCCATTTGCAATGTCTTCTGCAATAGCTGACTTAATAAAACGATCGAAGTGTTCCTGGTTATTCGTCATTGTCGGTATCAATGCGGAACTTGTGTATCAATAATTGGTTTCCTGTTTGCTTGAGCAGGTAGTAAATCCGGTAATTTCCATTGTTGGTCCCCAGCTTGATAATAAAGTACATGCTGCCATCATTGGCTTTGCCTTCATGTCCGATGCGGAAGGAGGTAGGTTTATGATTGGCAAAGAAATTTTTAAGTATTTGTTCGGCCTGAGCCTTGCTGTATACGTTTTCCTGACTTAGTACTGAAAGGTCGATTGTGTTGTTGAAATATTGAGCCAACACCTGACTGTTAGCCGATTTTATGGCATTGTTGATGTTGTCCTGAATACCCGGAGCGGTTAGAAGTAAACTTGCTAAAACGATGCTGATGATTCCTTTCATTGTTTATGAATTTAATTTCTTTGTAAAAGCTATCGGTATTTCAAGTTACAAAAACTAAACCAAAAAATAAATTACCCAAACCTACGCGATTTTTTACAAAAAAACACCAAAGGAAAGATAAAAGGTCATTTTTACTTACTTTTGGTGAAGTGGCAGAGCAATGAAGATCAAGATTGTTGAAATAGGGAAGACGCAAAAAAGAGAGCTACAGGAAATGATAGACGACTATGTGAAAAGAGTCAATCATTACTGTTCTCTGGAAATAGTGACGCTGAATTCAAAATCCAAATCTCAGGACATTCCGGTGATCAGGGAGCAGGAGGGGAAGTTGTTGCTGGAATATCTGGCTGGAAAAAATCCCGCTGGCTTATTTCTGCTCGATGAAAAAGGCAGGGAGTACAGTTCGGTTGATTTTGCCTCTTTTGTTGAAAAGCTCACCCTCAGTGGTGTGAAGGAAGTTTATTTTGTGATTGGTGGTGCCTACGGGTTTAGTGATGAAGTGAAGATTTATGTGAAAAATAAGATTGCAATTTCAAAAATGACGTTCACTCATCAAATGGTAAGGTTATTATTTGCGGAGCAGTTATACAGAGTTTTTACGATTTTGGCCCGTGAGAAATACCATCATTAAGGAAGAAGTATGTTAATAGGCGATGCAGGAATACATATTGAAATCAATCTCGCGGTAGAGGTGCTTGCTTCTCTATTGAGTATTTTCTTTATCTATTTCGTCAGCAAGAAATATGTGAACAAGGGAGATACCATAGAAGAGGGGATTTTTTATGGTGGCTTAAGATTGAAGATTTTTGCGGGTATTGTGCTTCCGCTCGTGTACATCTTTTATTATCAGGGAGGAGACACTATCAGTTATTATTATGACTCTATAATAATGGGCAAAGCCTTCTGGAAAGATCCGGCTTTGTATTTTGATTACCTTTTTAATGGGATGTACAATGAAGATGGCGACTATGTGATGTGGAAAAATTACTTCCGCGTACGTCAGTTGGATAGCCCGTTCTTTATTTTCAGGGCTGATGAGAGAGCGATGTTTTTGGTGAGGATCGCTAGTGTTCTTATTGTAATTACTGGAGGTTCTTTCTTTGCTTCAAGTATTCTGGTTTCTTTTTTCTGTTACCTTGGATTATGGAAAGTATATAAGCTTTTCATTGAATATTACCCTGTATTCAAAAAGCAGTTGTCCTACACTGTCTTGTATATCCCTTCTGTTGTTTTCTGGGGCTCGGGGATTTTGAAAGATCCGCTGACACTGGGGGGGATGTGTTTTCTATTGATAAGCGTGCACTCTTTCATGAAAAAACGAAAACTTTTTTCCTCTGCAATCATTAGTTTCCTTTCCGGATATCTGATTTTGGCAATTAAACCTTATATTTTTAATGCCTTCATCATTGGGATAGGTTGCTGGTTGTTATCGTTTTATCTGGTTAAAATCAAGTCTGTTATTTTTAAAGCGTTGATTTTTCCTTTCCTCTTGGCCATGTCTGTAGCCGTAATTTTCTTCAGTCTCGATGCATTTTCAGGTTCAACCGGACAATATTCCATTGATAAGGTAATGAGTGAGGCGGTAACAGTTCAGAATGACCTTAAGCAGGAATATTATGGTGGCCACCGTTTTGATATTGGTCCCTTTGCACCAACACTCCCTAGCTTACTATCAAAAGCGCCTATAGCCATCGCTACAACACTTTATCGTCCGTTTTTATGGGAGGCCGATAACCCTTTCATCCTTATGTCGGCATTGGAATCACTTATTGTGGCAATTTTTACAGCTATTGCGATATTCAGGATTAAGATACATAGGCTGCAAGGGATCCTTCTGAGGAATCCTTTACTGTTTTTCTCCTTTATTTTCTCACTGTTTTTTGCTTTCTCGGTGGGATTAACAACCGCTAATTTTGGGGCCTTGGTAAGATATAAGATTCCATTGATGCCTTTCTACCTGTCTATGGTGTACATCTTGAGTAACTATTCAAAAATACCTGTAAATGATCAGCCTAAGCCTGCTCCGAAAGGAATAGTGACTTAATTTTAAAGGGAGAGATAAAGATTTTTGTAAAACACCACTCCTGAGTTAATATCAAAATATGTTTGTGCATTTTTTCTCAGCAAGTTCTTATTGACTTGCGGTGCCAAAGTTTCCTTAAAGTTACTGTCGGTAAGAACCAATCCCTCACCATTAAACTTTTCGTGGATGAAATTGAGGTCACCAATGTCTTTTAGTGCAATGGCAGGAATGCCACAGGCCCAATATTCTCCTAGTTTGGTCGGACTACGACCTATAGTGGAAAAAGCCATTTTATAAAGGATAATGCCTAAATCGGAAGCCTGTAAAAATTTGTGCACATCACTATAGTTGGCAGAAGCGAAATGTATTTTTTCTTTAATACCCAATTCCTCTGCGGCGTCTTTAATCAGCGATTCCGGTTCTCTTGAAAGAATAAGAAGATGCTTTTCCTGGTTACATTTTACTGATTGGTAAATCTTCAGGATATCTTTTGGCGGGTAATTGGCACCAATAGACCCGCTATAAATAACAACGAAGGCATTTTCGGGAATGCCTAGCTTGTTGCGTGCTTCCCTTCGGATATTCTCGCTGAAAGGCTTAAACACATCAAAGTCCACACAGGTAGGAATAACACCTACTTTACTTTCGGACTGACGGAAGATCTCTGTAATCTCTTTTTTTCCTGCGTAGGTAAGGGAAACCGTTATGTCGGATTCGGTAAAAAACTGCATTTCCTTTTCTTTGAAGTATTTATAAACGGGCCTGAAAACAGGATTGCCCCAGAGTCCGCTTTCCAGCTTCTCATCAGGCCACCAGCCACGCATATCAAAAATGAATTTTGATCCGAATTTCTTTTTTGCCTTTTGTCCGAGTAAAGCTGATATGTATCCCCGGCAATGAACGATATCAAAATGTTCTTTTTTGTATAGATCCTTTATCTTTTTCCACCCTCGTCTCAAATCGCCCACTGTGGACAATACAGGCGGAGATTTATGATAGGTTAGCGGATGCCACTGAATGGTAGTAGTGCTGAGGATTTCACGCACCCTTTTCTCATTCTTTTCAAAGATGTCGGGTTTATCAAAACTGATAATGGTAATACTGATATTGTGTTCCCTGTTGATTCTCGAGAGATAAGCCAGTATTTGCGATTGTCCCAGAGGGTCAGTCAATCCGTCGTAAGAAAGGTAAAGTATCTTAGGCTTTTTGCTCATTGTACCATTTTACAAAGCTGGTGAGTCCATCTTCCAGGGAAGTGGCAGGCGCATAGCCAAACAATTTTTTAGCTTTTTCAATATTAGCGAAGGTAATATCCACGTCTCCCGGCTGCATAGGCATCTGTTTGATTTTTGCCTTTTTACCCATCACTTTTTCAATGGTTTGAATAAGGAGCGATAGCTTTACAGGTTGGTTATTTCCGAGGTTTACAGTCTCAAAAACAGAAGAGTTTTTCTGGATATACTCACTGGCCCCTATGATCCCCTGAACGGTATCGTAAACAAAAGTATAATCGCGACCGGTAGAACCATTGCCGTACATAGCGATTTCCTTATCCTCGTCAATCAGTTTAATGAACTTATGAATGGCTAGGTCGGGACGTTGTCTTGGACCGAAAACGGTAAAAAACCTAAGGTTGATGACATCAATTTTATAGAGGTGATGAGCAGTATAATTCAGTAGCTCACATGCCTTTTTGGAAGCGGCATAGGTAGAAATGGGGAAATCCACGATATCCGTTTCATTAAAAGGAATGCTTTTGTTATTTCCATATATTGATGAGGAGGAAGCAAAGACAAATTTATTGACTCCTTTTTCCTTGCAGTAATTCAGCAGATTTTGAGTGGCTATTACATTATCATTGAGATAGGCTACAGGGTCCTTAAGTGAAGGCAAAACACCGGCCTTTGCAGCAAGATGAATAACCACATCAATTTGCTGCGAAATTTCACTCAGTGCCTCCGCATTTTTGAGGTCGAGTTCAATAAAAGTGAAGTTGGGATTTTTCATTGCTCCCGACAGATTTGTTTCTTTTATACTTCTGGAGTAAAAAGTATCAAAGTTGTCAATTCCAAGCACAATGTTTCCTTGTTCAAGAAGCTTTTCTGCGAGATGGGAACCTATAAAGCCGGCACAACCGGTAATTAAGTACGAAGCCATTGTTTTTATTGAGCTTGCTAAGATAATAATTATAGGCAAAAGGCATAGACGGGAGGCAAAAAGTAGTCGAGTAATTAACAATCAGGAAAATTAAAAATTAGAAATATTTCATTTTTGCCTGAAAATGACTAATTTAGCTCCATAATAACAATTAATAATTATCAACAATGGAAAACGGAGTAGTAAAATTTTTTAACGAAACTAAAGGTTTTGGATTTATCAAAGTAGCAGGAACTGGACAAGAAGTTTTTGTTCACGTATCAGGATTGAAAGACAAAATCCGTGATAATGATAACGTGACTTTCGAAGTTCAGGATGGCAAAAAAGGTCCAAATGCTGTAAACGTTAAGTTAGCATAACCGAAAGGCTCTCTAATTTTAAAAACCCCCGGACACCCCGGGGGTTTTTTATTGTCCAAACGTATACTCACCCAAAAGCAGCGCTTGCTAAATCATAGTTCCCGTTTACTCATTCCTTATTTAATTCATTTCCCCCGCGAAGTACATTTATCAAATGATGACTGTACTGAGATATACCGGCAAGCTACTACTATGGATTCCCATTGTGTTTTTTTCCACTTTGCTGGTAATGAATACCATGGAATTCTTCCATTTTGACACAAGTCGGGGTTTTCTATCGGAAAAGACCGAAGCGATCAAAAATGTGTTGTGGCTTCCGATGTTCTATCTACATATTTCTTCAGGTATCTTATTGCTAGTGATTCCAATGGTGAATTTCTCTCGCAGAATGTTGAAGTTTTCTCCCAGGATGCATGTAGTCATTGGTAAGATTTATGTTTATCTCGCTCTTTACCTTGTTGCGCCAAGCGGGATATATTTGTCCTTTTTCGCAAAAGAAGGATTGTGGAGTATACTGGGTTTTTTTGTTACCGGACTTTGTCTTTCATTCTCCACTTACCTGGGTTGGATAGCCATGAAGAAAAATAATCTGCAGGGACATATCGAATGGATGAGCAGGAGTTATGCCGTAGTTTCCAGCGCTATTACTTTTAGGATACTTCATCTTGTTTTTTATTCTCTGGAAGTGGAATACCATTACAATTATATTCTCTCTGTCTGGCTGAGTCTGCTGGTGAATCTGTTACTGGTAGAAATTATGCTCATCAAAAAGAACGATTTAAAAACTTTGTTCAAAACCAATAAATCCATCACTAAAATCAAAAGCGTATGAATAGATTAATGATTATTACCGGACTCTCCTTTACTATCATTCTTATGAGTGCAGCCTTCCTTTTTCCTAACAGGGGTGGAGGTGGCGGAGAAGGTGAAAAGAAAGCACCTGTTAAAAGCACTGTTGTAAAAAAGGAAGAAGAGAAAAAAACTCCGGAAAGGAAGGAGGAAGTGAAGAAACAAGAAATGAAGCAGGAAAAGAAAAAAGTAAGTAAAGTGAAATTTGATTACAAGGATTTTGGTCGCGGGATGCCCGAGCCAGAAGAGTTTATGTTGGATACCATGAAAACGGATACTGTAAGCAAGTTGCCGTAAACAAAAAAGACTGCCCCGAAAGGCAGTCTTTTTGTTGTATTTCAACTATTGTTACAGCGTGTTTACGTTGTTCAGGTCCTGGAAAGATTGAGTCAATCTTGCTTTGAAAGATTCCTCAGCCTTACGCATCCAAACACGTGGGTCATAGTATTTCTTGTTTGGAGCATCTTCACCTTCAGGGTTACCGATTTGTCCTTGCAGGTATCCTTTTTTGCCTTCGTAGAAGTTTTTGATTCCTTCCCAGAACGCCCATTGCAAGTCGGTGTCGATGTTCATCTTGATAGCACCGTAAGAAATAGCTTCACGGATTTCCTCAACTGAAGAGCCGGAACCACCGTGGAATACGAAGTTAACCGGGTTAGCTCCAGTATTGTATTTTTTCTCGATGTATTTTTGTGAGTTATCAAGGATTTTCGGAGTCAGCTTCACGTTGCCTGGTTTGTAAACACCGTGTACGTTACCGAAGGCAGCAGCAACAGTAAAGTTGTCGCTCACTTTTTTCAATTCTTCGTAAGCATAAGCTACTTCTTCAGGCTGAGTGTAAAGTTTAGAGCTATCAACATCAGAGTTGTCAACGCCATCTTCCTCACCACCAGTTACACCTAATTCAATTTCGAGGGTCATTCCCATTTTCGCCATTCTCTCCAGATACTTTTTGCAGATTTCAATATTCTCGTGCAAAGGTTCCTCAGAAAGGTCGATCATATGAGAAGAAAACAGAGGTACTCCGTTTGCCTTGAAGAATTTTTCGCCGGCAGTCAGCATTCCGTCCATCCATGGCAAAAGGTTTTTTGCGCAATGGTCGGTATGAAGAATGATTCTGGCTCCGTAGAGTTCAGCCATTTCCCATACATGGTGAGCACCAGATACAGCACCTGCAATAGCCGCGCGCTGACCGTCGTTTTTCAAGCCTTTACCGGCGTTGAAGACAGCCCCTCCGTTAGAGAATTGGATAATCGCCGGTGCATTTACTGCAACAGCAGTTTCCATCACGGCATTCATTGTATTGGTACCCGTAACGTTTACGGCTGGAAGTGCAAATTTTTTGGCTTTAGCCAGTTCAAAGACTTGTTGAACGCCTTTTCCGGTGATTACGCCCGGCTTGATTTGTGTAGCTGTTTCGCTCATTTTTCTAGGGGATTAATTAATTAAGAAATAACCTTATGGTTTGCGCAATTTTTGCTTTTAATTTTTTTCGTTCTACAATGAAATCCAGGAAGCCCTGATCCAAAACAAACTCCGCAGTTTGGAATCCTTTAGGCAAATCCTTTTTAATGGTTTCTTTTACTACACGCGGACCGGCAAAACCGATCAATGCGCCCGGCTCAGCAATATTTACATCACCCAGCATAGCGAAAGAGGCAGTAACCCCACCGGTGGTAGGGTCGGTCATTAAAGAGATATATGGAATTTTTTCTTTTGCGAGGAGGGTAAGCTTTGCAGAGGTTTTTGCCATTTGCATCAAAGAGAAAGCCGCTTCCATCATTCTTGCTCCTCCTGATTTGGAGATGATGATCAATGGTTTCTTGTGCTTCAGACAATGGTCAATAGCTCTTGAGATTTTTTCTCCTACTACCGATCCCATTGAACCACCAATGAAGTTAAAGTTCATTGCTACAACTACAGCATCGATACCTTCAATCTTACCATAGGCAGCAGAAGCAGCATCGTTCAAACCTGTTTTTTTGATGGAATCCTGAAGTCTGTCGGTGTATTTCTTAGTATCCACGAATTTCAGTGGATCCCCCGACAGGATATTAGCAGCAATTTCAGTGTATTTATCGCCATCAAACAATACGTGAAAGTATTCTTTGGCATTGATTCTTTCGTGGTGATTACAGCCTTCGCAAACCCATAAGGTCTCTTTATGATCTTCTGAAGCTACAACCTTTCCGCATTTCGGACATTGGTACCATAAGCCTTCAGGGGTTTCTTTCTTGGCCTGAGTTGGTGTTTTAATTCCCTCTTTATTCCTTTTAAACCATCCCATTCTTTACAATAATTTTATAAGCGGCCCAAATGTAATAAAAAGACTTTAAAAAGACGAGGCTTAGAAAGGATATCCTATACCAATGTTAAATTCAGCTTCATTTATAGGGAATTGCCACGTGTTCTGGTAAGGTTGGTGTATCGGCCAGCCTACGTCCAGTCTGGCAACAAGGAAGCTTAAGTCGAAACGTACACCAACACCTGCTGCTACTGCTATTTCCTTGTAAAACCGGTTCGTGCGAAACACGGCTTTTTCATCGGTGTCGGCCAGTCGCCATACGTTACCGGCATCAGTAAACACAGCCATCTTTATCATATCATTGATTCTGAAACGGTATTCGGCATTGAGCTCCAGCTTGATTTCACCGAGTTTATCGATAGCCGTATTGTTTGAATCCCGAGAGGAGCCCGGACCAAGCGTTCTCACTTTCCAGCCCCTTATGCCGTTAGCTCCACCGCTATAAAATAATTTATCGAAAGGCACAGCAATATCACCTTTCCCAAAAGGCACCGCGAAACCAACAAAAGAGCGCAATACCAGTTGTTCCTCTTTGTTGCGCATGCTGATGTATTTGCGATAGTCACCATCGACTTTTACAAATTTAGAGTAACGTATCCCGCCCACTAACTGCGCACCAGATTCATCGGTTTCAAAAATTCCTGTATAATTCAGAAGCGATCCCAGCAAGCCGGTAACATTAATATTGGTCATGAGAATGGATGGGTGCTTTTGTCTTTTCAGCTGACCATTGAATATATATGAGTACTTCACCCCGGTGTTAAGATAATTCTGGAAGGAGAAAGCGAGTCGGGGACTCAAAGTGCTTAAGCTATCAAGGATAGCAGAGTTTTTGTCGATATAGGAAAGGGTAATTTCGGGAATAGATAATTTATGTGTTTTCCATGCAGCTTCATTCATCTGGTAAGTATTGCTGAAAGAATAAATCCAGCGACGGTATTCCTGACGGTTTTGGTAGTTGAAGTAAGTAGATAAAATGGTCTTGGGATAAGCTTCCGACCAAAGGCTCTTTGAAAGTTTAGGAAAGAAAAGCAGACTAGGGATTCTCATTGAAATTTGCGGACCGATATCGGTACCAATGATCCTGTCGTTGGTAGCTGTATTCTTCACCGATTCGGCAAAACCACGAAGATTGATTTCTATTTGTTCCAGTCCCTTAAAAGGATTTTTGGTCTTAAATACTATAATACCGCCACCACCAAAACCTTCCCTGAAGGTAGCCTGTCCTTCAAAGCTAATAGAGTGTTTTTTCTTGGCGCTCAGCTTTATGGTGACATCCATCTGCGGATTGGTGTCATTGTTTATTCTCTTGTAGTCGATTTTTATAAAGTTGAATATTCCCAGTTCGGTCAATTGGGAATAAGTACGGTTGTGATTTTTGATTTTATAAAAGTCGCCCCTTTTGAAATAAATGGCCTTAATAAGAGGAGTAGGTTTGTAATGTAAAGTATCTCTGTATATAAAAGTGTACATGTCCTCCACAAGAATAGAGTCGGTTTGAGGTAAATTAGGATTGGCAGGGTTGAAGTCGGTTTGCACATAAATATCCCTTATTGTATATCTTTTGTGATTGGCCACCACCGCAGAATCGTCGTTGTTCCGAATCACCGGATTGTCAATAAGAAGGGTGATGTTAACTTTGTTATTACCTATTGTAGTATCCACCTGAAAATGGATGAAGTACTCATTAAAATCAAAAAGTCCTTCGTTCTGGTATAGTTCGGTGAGCCTTAATCTTTCAGTATTCAATGTGCCTGCATCAAACAAATTCCCTTTTTGTAGTGGGGCGCTTTCTGCAAACTGGTAATAGGAAGAGAGGATAAAGGGATCTGCAGATTTTGCTTTTATATCATTGATAATGAATGGATCATTGAGCGTAATGTGATAGAGGACCTTTGCCTTTTTCCTTTTTGAATAATGGATCTCATAATTGATATTGGAGTGGTAATATCCTTTATTCTGCAGATAAGTTCGCATTTGCTTGGTAGAGTATATGATCTTTGTGGTGTCCAGAATAACAGGCTCTTCACCAATAGCTTCCTTGGATTTCAATCTTACACGAGTGAACAATCCGTGCTTTTCTTTCAGGTATTCTTCCTTTGCATCTTTTTCCCTGTTGAGAAAATTGTAGGCAGTGAGGTAGAATTTCCAGGAACCAAATAGAATAGTATTGTTCGGCTTTTGCTTGATGTACATTTTCAATTCCTCATCATCAAAGGAATGATCGCCCTTAATTTTCACTTCATTTTTGCTGAGGAGATATTTATCATCAGGAACATAGTGTGTTGATTTGCATGCAAACAACAAAAGCATAATCGCTAATGTCGATGTAAAGAGATATGTTTTTCTTTTAACCAATGAAATAATTCTTCCTCAAAATAAGCTAATTTTAGCCGAACTTAATAAACCTTATGTTATCTCTCATTTCAAAGAACAAGCTTTCCCGGTATGCTTCCCTTCAGCAGAAGAAATACCGGAAGCTGCACAATGAATTTGTAGTAGAGGGGCGAAAGGGAGTAGAGGAGTTCATTCGCTCAGGATTTAAAGTAATAGACGTGCTGGTGATTGAAGACAATGCCGATATTACTTTCTACCCTGCTGAACAAGTACTTTTGGTTTCTGAAAAAGACATGAAGAAGCTCTCTTCGCTGAGTGCTGCTCCAGGTATTATTGGTGTGTTTGCGCTTCCTGAAGAAAAGAAGGGGATCGATTGGCAAAATTCTTTTTCATTGGTATTGGACGGTGTTCGTGATCCTGGGAATATGGGGACCATCATCCGAACTGCTGATTGGTTTGGCATCAAAAACATTTTTTGCTCAGAAGATTGTGTAGATATCTTTAACTCCAAGGTGGTTCAATCGTCCATGGGCTCTCTTGCCCGTGTCAACGTGCTGTATACCAGTATTGAACAGCTGTTTGAAAAACTTCCTGCCGACTTTCACCTTATGGGGGCTTTTATGGATGGAGAAGCTGTTTCCGGATTTCGTTTCAGTGGCAAAGGAGCCTTGGTGCTGGGGAATGAATCTGAGGGCATACGACCTGGGATTTCCCGACTCATCACAAAAAAAATAAGCATTCCGCGTGCCGAAGGATCGCACACTGAATCCCTTAATGTAGCGTTGGCAGGAGCAATTTTATGCTATTGTTTAACAAGATGATGTTTATAACACAAAGGCAAAAATTTGACTTTTGATGCTTCTTCAACTATTTTCGTTTCATAAACAGGTTTGAATGGAAATTAAGTCCACATTTGAATATCTTAAAGTTTTAGACAGGATTGCTGAGCTCATAGACAAGCGTTCATACACCCCTGAGTCAAAACAAAAACTCAGGGAACTTATGCTGGCCGTTAAAAAGTTCGAGAGCCAATCCCTTATCGATGAAAGTCCGCAGGAAAGACTTATCAATGATTTTTTCGCAGCGCCCCATTTGCTGAATTAGCAGGTTCCGGGTTATCAACAAGCCTTGATAAGTTCCTTTGCTTAATTAGGAATAATCTGGTGAACTTGCATTAAATTTACCCTCAGCAGACCGATTTAATGAAAAAATACTCTCTCATCATATTATTTGCCGGCATCTTCATCGCTGTGTTTGTGGGCTGGTATTTTTTCTTTCCTTCCTTTTTAAAGATTGTAAGAAAGCCTGAAAAAGTGCAAAATCTTTTTGAGACCAAGGGCAAGAATTTTGACCTGGAATACTCGGTAAAGTACTACGACACCACTAAGGTTGATATTCAGAAAGGCATCGATAGTATTTTCAAGTCTGTTTATGCTTCTGTTTCTCTTACCGATAGCAATTCTAAATTATCAAAATTCAACCGCGGCGACTCTTGTGAGTTTATTGATGGCGTTTTCCTTGACATGTTCCTCTTGTCGGATGATGTGTATGACTGTACCAATAGTGCTTTCGATCCAACTGTTTATACAGTCGCCAAAGAGTGGGGTTTCGGTCCGGAAGGCACGGCTAAAATTAATAGCCTGTACCCAAATATTACTAATGCAGCCATTCGTGATTCACTCATAATGAATTATGTTGACTCGGCTTCATCGGAAATGGAAGGCCATATGGGCTATAGCAAGGTGCGTATTGGAGGAGATGTTTTATATAATTCCTTTGAGGAAGCTGCCGATAAGGATATGCAAGATAATTTTGCCTGCAAGGACGATAAAGATCTTCAATTGGATTTCAGCGCTCTTACCAATGGGTATATTGCCGACGAGATTTATTCTTATTTGTTGTTTAAGCGCAAGATGAAAAATTTTCTTGTGAATGTGGGGGGGGAGGTGATTTCTGCCGGGAACCGACCGGATGGCTCACCATGGACGGTGGAGGTGAATAATCCGCAGAAGAAAATGGCTGCCCGATTAGGATTTAAACTAAGTGGCGATTATACCGCCCTGTCAGTTTGTGAAAATCATTCAAAATCAAGAAAAATAGGAAATGAGATTATTGGAGGTGTTTTTGATCCAAGAAAGCGTTTGCCCGTTGATAACGAAATGGTTGCGGTTGTTATTCTTGGTGAGCAATGCCGAAAGGCGGATGCTTATGCTACTGCCTTTATGGTGATGGGCCTTGATGAGTCTATCGACTTTATTGAAACAAATCCTTTCGAGTCATTTGAGGCATATCTTGTCTATAAAGATGATAAGGGCCAGCTTAAAACATACGCTTCGCCAGGTTTGACGGAAATTCTGGTGGGGGCTGATACTACCAATGCCGTTGCAAAATAATGAATGAAAAACTCCAGGCCTTCCAAAGGCTGCTGACCATCATGGATGAATTGCGGGAGCAATGTCCATGGGATAAAAAACAAACCATCGAATCATTGCGACATCTAACCATTGAGGAGACTTATGAGCTTTGTGATGCTATTTTGCAAAACGATATGTCGCAAATCAAAGGCGAGCTGGGCGATCTCTTTCTTCATTTGGTGTTTTATTCCCGCATCGCTTCCGAAACCAAGGAATTTGATGTGGCCGATGTGCTCAATACCGTTTGTGATAAACTCATTCATCGCCATCCTCATATTTATGGTGATGTGAAGGTGGAAAATGAGGAAGATGTAAAAAGAAACTGGGAACAACTGAAGCTTAAAGAAGGCAAGAAATCAGTGCTGGAGGGAGTTCCTTCTTCATTGCCGGCTTTGGTGAAAGCTATCCGTGTTCAGGATAAAGCCAAAGGTGTGGGCTTCGATTGGGACAATAAGTCGCAGGTGTGGGATAAATTCCAGGAAGAAATCAAAGAGTTTCAGGAAGAAGAGGGTAAAAACAATCAGGAAAAGATGGAAGAGGAGTTTGGAGATGTGTTGTTCTCTTTGGTGAATTACGCCCGTTTTGTGGGGATCAATCCCGAAGATGCCTTAGAAAAAACCAATCGTAAATTCATTTCCCGTTTTTCATTTATAGAAAAAGAAGCCGCAGCTCAGGGAAAATCTTTAAAGGAAATGACTTTGAATGAGATGGAGGCCATTTGGCAACGGGCGAAAAAAGGTTGATTTGATTGGTCTTTTAGAGACGGAAAATCTTCCGCCTCTAAAGGAGAAGGGCAGTGATTGATAAGCTATTTCAACACCTCCTTCAGCTCAAACAATATCATCGCCGTAGCGCCCCAAACCACCTGATCCTTTATGTCAAAATAAGGAACATTAAAATCGAATTCTGCTGCTAAAGTCATTTGTCTTTCTTTTATCGAAGAGTCAGATAAAATATAGGGAAGATCAATTTCAATAATTTCATCGACTTCCTTCGGATCCTTTGCAAATAGGGGTCTTTCTTTGGTGATGCCAATAAAAGGCAGTACTTCAAAATTGCTTGGTGGGATGAATAAGGTAGACAGCTCACCGATGATTTCTACTTTTTCAGGAACTATGCTTAGCTCTTCTTTTGCTTCACGTAAAGCTGTGTAGTCATAACTTTCGTCGTTTTCGTGTTTTCCTCCGGGAAAGCTGATTTGTCCGCTATGGTGACCGTCGTAACTCGGTCGGCGCATCAGTACAAGATGTGGAATGTTGTTTACCGGATAAATCAAAATCAAAACACAAGCTGTTTTAGGTTTTTCTGTTCTGGTTTTAAATTTTTCCTTTACTTTGTCGTGATAGGGGGCCATGCGGACTTGCACTTCTCTTCCGGGAAGTGGATTTTGCAGGGCATTTTTGAGTTTTAAAACAAATTCAGAAAACATTATTTACTACTAACAACCAGTTAAAGGTATGCGAAAATTTGGAGCGCTATTCATTTTATTTTTCTTTTTGGCTCTTTTTGCCAATGCTCAGGATAAACTGAATTTAAACGGATTATGGCAGGACTCCTGTGGTACTTCATTCTCTAACTGTTACGCAATCATTTCCCAGGACGGGAATCAAATCAAGTTTAGTCATTATTTAGAGTGGGAGGGGCAGTCATTTGTTGAAACCGGCAAAGGAAAGCTCAAGGGGCGTACTATTGTATATAATGTAAAAGTGACTCAAAAGATCAGTGGCTGGGCCACGGAGGGGGTGCATGAGCTAACTTTATCTCCTGATGGAAATACTTTACGGGGTTCTTATAAGGACAATAAAGGAAATACAGGAACGATAGTGCTCAAGCGCTTCAGCTCCTGAGTTTCCAGCCGATGATTCGCTTGTCGTCGCCTCCTGAAATGAAATAATCTTTTCCTTCAGGCCAGTAAATACAATTCACCGAATGGGTATGTCCGCGATGTGATTTGTAGTCGACGCGCTCCAGTAAATCCAGTGTTTTTGCATCCCATAGTTTAATGGTTTTATCGCGACTACAGGTGATAAAATGTTTGTTGTCGCTGCTGAATTCAATGCCATAAATCGCCCAATTGTGTGCAGGTATGGAAATGATATTTTGGTATTGGTGTTCTATGTTCCAGACTTTCAGGAAAGCGTCTTTCCCGCCACTCATCAATACTTTTTTTTCGGGATGAAATTTCACCACGTTCACCTTGTCGTGGGCAGGAATTTCATAGGTGATCTCAAAGTTGGAAAGCTTCATGATTTTAATTAGTCCGTCGCCGGTGGCGAAAGCGGCCAGGTTTAAATCCTTATGAATGCTCATGGATCGAATTTTGTCGCTGCCCAGTGCAAGAGCCTTGATCGGCTTGAAGTTGCTGTCCCAAGCCGATACTGTTCCATCTCCACTCAGCAAAAAAATGCGATCGCTTTTCTCGTCGTATTCGATATGGAAAACACCCTCTTTATGGTAAGGCAGGAATTTCACTTCTTTTTTATCCTGGGTGTTGATAACATGGAGATTTCCGTTGAATAGTCCGACCAGCAATAGCTTATGTTTTTCGATATGCTTTAGTGCAATAACGGGGGAGTTGGTTTTTATCGTGAAAGAGATATTGCTCTGCTTTTCGGTATCCCACGCGGTGACGATTTTATCGCCGCTGCCTGAAAAAATTTCATTGCCATTCAGTCCTTTCTCCAGCGCGTACACTGATGCGCTATGACCGATTAGCTCGAAAATTTTCTCCAGTTGCATAGACAATAATACTTATTTTTACTGCAAATGAAAGAGAAAATATCCAACAAACAATGGGCGCTGATCTTTGCGGTGACGTGGTTTGTTTTCAATATGATGTTATCGGCTTTCACTGATCTGGCCGAGGACGAAGCTTATTACTGGTTGTTTGCCAAGTTTCTGGATTGGGGTTATTTCGATCATCCTCCGATGATAGCTCTGATGATCAAAGCTGGTGGTTGGCTTTTACCTGCAGAAGCTGGAATCCGCCTTTTTACAGTGCTTTTTTCCTCTCTCTCTTTGTGTGTATTATTCTGTATCACTGAGTTCAGAAAGGTGGGCTTAATGTTTCTTTTGTTTTTATCGGTGCCGGCCTTTCATGCCTTCGGATTCATTTCGGCGCCTGATGTACCACTCATGTTTTTTGGTGCCTTGTATCTTTGGTTATTTAAGTGCTACCTGGAAAAGGATTCCCTTAAAAACACCTTGTTGTTGGGGCTCGTTGCATCGCTGATGATGTACAGTAAGTATCATGGCATATTGCTGATTGTATTTACACTTCTACCTAATTTGAAGTTGCTGGCCCGAAAATCTTTCTGGCTTACCACGTTCATTGCTTTGTTGTTGTTCGTGCCTCATATATGGTGGCAGGTGCAAAACGATTATCCATCATTACAGTATCACCTGGTGGATAGGGTTAACAGAAACTATGAGTTTCGCTTTACTTACGAGTATTTGCTGGGGCAGATGGCTTTTTGCGGTCCCTTGTTGTTTTTGCTTTTCTTTAGGTTTTCGGGACAAGTCGTTTCTCCCTTTAATAAGACAATGAAGTGGACGGCCATCCTGGTTTTGTTCTTTTTTCTTGTGTTTTCCTTCCGCACTTTTATTGAAGCGAACTGGGGGGCGATAGCTTATCTACCGATGCTCCTCTTTGTGCATGGCGTTCTCGAAAAAACAGATCTCGCAAGAGGCTGGAAGACACTTGCTTATTTCTCGGTTTCTGTTCTTGTGGTTTTCAGGATTGCATTGATGTTTCCTAACGATGTACTTAAGTTTGGCTTTGTAAAACAGTTTTACCGCGATAAGGAATTTTTCCCGAAAGTACGTCAGGTAGCAGGTGATCTGCCGGTGGTGTTTTTAAATACTTATCAGAAACCTTCCAAGTACAGCTTCTATTATGGAGTGCCTTCCTTTTCTATTAATTCCTTCTGGTACCGAAGAAATCAATTCGATAAATGGCCTATCCAAAAAGATCTGCAAGGGAAGACGGTGATGATAGTAGGGACAGATCCTTTTGCTACTGCACAAAAACTTGAAGGAGAGGGGGTTTATTATCTTAAGGAAGAGGACTTTAAATCTTATGGGTATGTGCAGTTGATGCTGTCGAAAAGGGATTTTGAACAGGCTTCCGGACAGGTGCTTAAGGGTGCCTTAACTGTGAAAAATCAATGGGGCGACAGTTTGCGCTATGATACCATCCCAATGGAAATAGGGGTGGTGGTAAAAGGAAAGGATAAAGAATTCCGTTTTACAGTGGCTAAAATCATGGAAAATGATCTGGTTTCAGGAAGTAGAATTCCATTTGAAATCCCTGCTATTCCTGAAAAAGGAGAGTACAAACTTATTTTTGGCTTGAATGATGATGTTGGGATAACTCTCTGGAACAGTTCTGTTTACAGTCTCACTGTGAAATAATTGCTCAACGGCTTGCTCGTTAAATAATGTTTTTCTATCTTGTCGACCCTTGATAAAAAACTTAACAGGGAATAATGCGATTTTATTTAAAGAACATATTTATAATACTGGGACTCTTTTTGTTTGCTTCGGCCTCAGGTGGACTCGATAAGTCTGCTGCCGAAAAGGACGAAGAAGCTCTCGTAAATATGATTCAGCAATCGCAACTTAGTAAAGAAAAATTAGTTTACCTCGTCGACTCCCTTCTGAATGGGGATACTATTTCTTATTGTGTGTTGGATGCCTTGAATAAGCGACTGGCAAGCGAGTCTTTTTATGAAGTGGCTATCGATACCAATCCACCATCACATGATTTGTATGAATTATGGGATACTGAAAATCCTAATGTACATGCTGCTGAACTTCCTTTAACGGATACAACTTATACCTGTGACCTGGTGGATAAACTAAATGGTTGCGGATTTGTTATGCCAGTCAACGGAATCATTACTTCATTATATGGTTACCGCGATGGCAAGATGCATAACGGTATTGATATCGCTCTCAATACAGGCGATCCTGTAGTATCAGCTTTCCGGGGTATGGTGCGCGTGGCCAAGCGCTATGGTAGCTTTGGCAATGTGGTGGTGATCCGTCATTACAATGGATTTGAAACTGTATATGCTCATTTATCCAAGATACTGGTAAAGCCAGGGGATATGGTTGACCCAGGTCAGCTCATTGGTAAAGGGGGAAATACAGGTCGCTCAAGAGGTGCGCATCTTCATTTTGAAATGAGATTTAAGGGCTATCCTGTTAATCCGCGCTTCATTATCGACCTTAATAAAAAGCAGATTTTAAGTGAAACTGTAGTGGTGAAAAAGACCAAAGCAGGTTTTGCGGCGTATCCTGTCGGGACTGTTTTCCATACGGTAAAAGGTGGGGATTACTTGTATAAAGTAGCTACCCAATATGGTGTAACAGTTAAGCAGCTTTGCGACTGGAACAGCATCAATAAGAAAACGCATCTTACGGCTGGAATGAAGCTGAAGGTGAGTCAGTAACTTCTGAAACAAGTTCAGTATGACTGGACTTGTTAATATCATTTTATATTACTTTGTCGTCGGAACATCAACCTCCGTTTCAGCAGGCTCTTCATATACCACATTCACACCCGGAAGCAATTTTACTCCAGCATCTTTTGTGGCGGCGCTCCATTCCGGATGGTCCTTGGCATCAACTCTTTTGAGGCTTGGCAGTTTGGCTAATACCGGAGGCATTTTAGCCATGTAGCGGGTGCCATCAAGATTGATGTATTTCAATTTGGTTAGTGATATAAAGGATTCGGGAAGAGAGGGAATCTGGTTGAAGGATAAGTCGAGGCATTCCAGATTGGAAAGTTTGGCAATATCTGCCGGCACCACTTTTAGTTTCTTCATGCCTAAATCAAGGCAAGTTACTTTTTCAGGGTCTTTCATGGCTTCTTCCATATCGGAGATGGAAAACGCGCAATCACAATGATCCGTGTTTCTCGGTGCAAAGGAAAGGGAGATGAAAACCGGTATGGAATACAAAAGAAGTTTTTTCATGTGAGGTAGTTTATAATTTGAAGATATAAGAAAGAAGGATAAAAAACAAAGCCCCGCTTTATACGGGGCTTTTGTTTACTTCTTACCTTTTTCTGTTTCATCAACGAGTTCTTTGAGTTTTTCAAGATCCTTATTTCTAAAGACAAATTTGTCATCGAAAATATCCAGCAGGATATGGGAATGTGGTTTGATATTGCCTCTCAATATTTCTTTTGAGAGCTCATTCAGTACATCACGCTGTATAACTCTTTTGAGCGGACGCGCACCAAACTGAGGATCATAACCTTTTTCCGAAAGAGCATCGAGTGCAAATTCACTTGCTTCCATTGTGATGCCCTGGTGAGCAAGTCGCTCTTCCAGGTGACGCAACTGTATTTTAACAATGCCATGAATATTACTCTTGCTCAATGGAGCGAACAGAATAGTTTCATCAATACGGTTGAGGAACTCCGGACGGATGGTTTGACGCAGCATTTCAAATACTTCGGTTTTGGTTTGCTCCATCACTTTGTCGATTTTTTTGTTTTTCAAATCGGCAAAGTTGGCCTGTATAATATGGGCTCCAAGGTTGGAAGTCATGATGATGATTGTGTTTTTGAAGTTCACCACGCGACCTTTGTTGTCGGTCAGGCGACCATCATCCAGCACTTGTAATAAGATGTTGAAAACATCAGGATGCGCTTTTTCAATCTCATCGAGAAGCACTACCGAATAAGGTTTTCTGCGCACAGCTTCTGTAAGTTGACCGCCTTCTTCATAACCCACGTATCCCGGAGGTGCGCCAACGAGGCGTGACACAGCGTGTTTTTCCTGATACTCACTCATGTCGATACGCACCATAGCGTTGCGGTCGTTGAAGAGATAATCTGAAAGTGCCTTTGCTAATTCGGTTTTACCAACACCGGTGGTACCAAGGAAAATGAAGGAGCCTATTGGTCGGTTGACATCCTGCAAACCAGCGCGGTTACGGCGTACGGCATCGGCGATAGCCTGAATCGCTTCTTCCTGGCCGATCACGGTTTTGTGTAATTCATCTTCGAGGCGGAGCAGTTTCTGTACTTCACTTTCCACCATTTTCTGAACAGGAATTCCTGTCCATTTACTCACCACATCAGCAATTTCTTCGCTGTCTACTTCCTCCTTAATCATCTTGGAAGAATGTTGCAATTCGCCCAGTTTTTTCTTGCCGTTTTCCAGTTCGGCTTCGGCTTCTTTCACTCGGCCATAGCGGATTTCAGCCACCAGTCCGTAATTTCCTGAACGCTCTGCCTGTTCGGCTTCAAGTTTCAGGTGTTCTATTTTTTCTTTGGCTTTCTGAATGGTTTCTACAATACTTTTTTCAGATTCCCATTTGGCTTTCAAACTGTTTCTTTGCTCGCCTAAATTGGCCAGTTCTTCTGAAAGTCGGGCCGATTTAGCTTCGTCTCCTTCACGTTTAATGGCTTCGCGCTCAATTTCCAATTGCATGATTTTTCTTTCCAGCTCATCCAATTCTTCAGGTTTAGAGTTGATTTCCATGCGTAGTTTTGAAGCGGCTTCGTCAATAAGGTCGATGGCTTTATCGGGCAGGAAGCGGTCGGTGATATATCGTTGCGAAAGCTCTACAGCAGCGATAATTGCTTCGTCCTTGATTTGCACTTTATGGTGATTTTCATAGCGTTCTTTGAGTCCGCGCAATATAGAAATAGCATCTTCAGTAGAAGGTTCATCAACATTTACTTTCTGGAAGCGGCGCTCCAGTGCTTTGTCTTTTTCGAAATACTTTTGGTATTCATTGAGTGTAGTGGCGCCAATAGCACGCAGCTCACCTCTTGCTAAAGCAGGTTTGAGAATATTGGCGGCGTCCATGGCACCTTCACCACCACCTCCGGCACCAACCAAAGTGTGGATTTCATCAATGAACAAAATAATTTGTCCTTCCGCAGATGTCACTTCTTTCACTACGGCCTTGAGTCTTTCTTCAAATTCCCCTTTGTATTTTGCCCCGGCGATAAGCGCTCCCATATCGAGAGAATACAATGTTTTATCCTTCAGGTTTTCAGGCACGTCGCCATTGATGATACGATGCGCAATCCCTTCGGCAATGGCTGTTTTACCAACACCTGGCTCACCAATCAGTATCGGATTGTTCTTTGTTCTTCGTGATAAAATCTGTAATACACGACGGATTTCATCATCCCGGCCAATCACCGGGTCAAGCTTTGCTTCCTTGGCCAGTGCGTTTAAATTTTTAGCGTATTTATTGAGGGAGTTATACGTTTCTTCCTGACTTTGGGAAGTTACTCTTTCGCCTTTACGTAATTCAAGAATGGCTTGCTTGAGTTCATTTTCCTTCACGCCCATGTCTTTGAGTAACTGAGCTGCATTGTCTTTCGTGGAGATAATTCCTAGTAGCAAATGCTCAATGGAAACGTATTCGTCTTTGAACTCCTTAATAAGGTTTTGTGCCTTGTTGAGACCTTCCATGGCAAAGCGACCAATGGTTTGATTGCCGCCGCTCACCTTAGGATAGGAGTCGATGATTTTGTCCAAGGCCTGTTTAATAATAGCGTCATTGATTCCCAGTTTTTTCAACAGAAAGGGAGTCACGTTTTCATCTACTTCAAAAATCCCTTTGATGATGTGTCCGTTTTCAATTGCCTGGTTTCCTTTTTCCATGGCAATTTGCTGAGCCCGTTGAATGGCTTCCTGTGCTTTTATGGTAAAGTTGTTGAAATTCATATATGTGTTGTTTTATTTCAAATATCGCTAGTCAATTTTTGCTCCAATATGATTTATGTGTCATTGTGACTTGATTCTCATCGTCATAGTGCCATAAAGGCTTAGCAGTAGGAAGTAAAATGAAAAAAATGTCATTGCCAGCCCTGAAAATATTATTACCTTAACATGTAACTTTTATGGTGTGAGATTGTCTTAGCCATACACAAAGAGTATCCAATAAGTTCCGGGGGGGACTGGTGTTAACGATGGCAGACAAGCTTTTGTCCTGTTATTGTATTTTTTAAAACCCCCGAATGTCCCTTTTTAATAACTATATAATTTCTTTTTTGTCGCGACAGTGCTTTAGTGCATCCTCGTGTTTTTACCTATCTGGCTTGGATGCTAACCCCAGCATACAGAGCTTCGTAACACCTAAACTATTAAACTAAACTTTGACAATGCAACCAAGTTTTCCTCTTCATGATTTTCGTTCTTCAGCGCAAGTTCTTCTTTGTGCTTTTTTGCTTTTATCTACAACTGTATTTTCTCAGGTAACAGTTGCTATCAATTCAGGGAATCCTAATTTCCCTTTTCCTCAGTTTAAGGATTACGCCGGAGGAACATCACTCGCTTCACAAAATGGAGTAGGAGTACCGCATGCCGAGATGGAGCAGAGGGTTAGGGATGCTTATCAGATCATGACCAACAGCTTAACTTACAATGTAAATAAAGGAGGTGCATACGGGCCGGTGACTGTTGCCGGTGTAAAATACATTATGCCGCATGATGTTGCCTCAGGTGCGGATGTTGGCCATTGCACTTGCGTAGAAGGCGATGGATATTTTTTGCTAGCAGCTGCTTACATGGCTGACAAGGCTACTTTCGACGGATATTATATGTGGGCGCATGATCGTCAGTTCCAGAAAACAAAACGCTTTATTGATTGCGTGGTTAACTCTCCTGGGTATTCTTATAGTCCGGGTATTTCCGGTGCAGGAAGCCTGGGCGCTCCTACTGACGTACTGGGAGGTGCACTCGGAGGAAATTCAGCAATGGATGGAGACGTGGATGTCGCGATGGCTTTACTGATTGCTTGGAAGCAATGGGGTGACAATGCTACTATTTGCATTGATCCTTGTAGCGGTCAGCCAGTAACTTATAAACAGGAAGCAATCAAGTACATTAAAACTATGGTGGACACACTAAAGTTTAATTTGAATAATGTTAATTATGTTTCAGGAGTAATAGGTTTGGATGGTTATCATAAAGGAGGAGATTCCTGGGGGGAAACGACCAACTGGGCTACTGGAGGATATAAAGGGATGATCCCTGAAACCAAGGGGCCGCAATCGAATTATGTAGATTATGCGGCACCATCTTACTACAGGAGTTTTTACGAAATGCTTACTGCTGAAGGTGCTGCTGCAGGTCCATCTGCTCCATGGTGTATTGAACAATATAAGCGGGCGGAGGCATCCGACGACTGGCTGGTCGGACAGGCGCATGCTAAAGGCTATATTACCTGGGCAGGTACTTACACAGTTACAGGAACAGCAACTACTTTCAGTCATTTCAATGCATCTGAAGATAATCGATGGGCTTGGCGAACACATCTGAATTATTTGTGGAATGGTGCACCTGCCAATACCTGGAATCCCGTGACGCATGAATACACTGCGGGCTCAAATTCTTATGAATATGATGCCGCCTTACGTTTGGCCGCTTTTATGAAAGCGCCTGAGGCCGCGCCATACAATAATTCTTGTCGCACACACAATACCCTTGATTATGGCGGACCACCTAACGTTAAATGGGATTACAATCCCGATGGAACCGGAGGAGGTGCATTTCCTCTTAACTGGGCTCATGGTACAAGTTCACCGGCGGCAGTAATTTCTGGCGATAGAAATTTGATGGCGCAGATGTTCCGTCAATGTGTTATAGAATGGGACCAGTACAATGATCCAGCACAAAAATATCTCACTTCCCGTGCCCGCTATTTTCATGAGTGGAAGCGTTTGCTTGGGATGCTGGTGCTTTCCGGAAACCTGCATGATCCCCTGGATTTCGGAAGTGGGCCAGCAAATATGAAAGTGTACATGGCAGTAGACAAAACCTATGCTTCTACCTGTGACCAGATTACCTATACCATTTCTTATCGAAATTATGGAAAAACCGACGCTACCGGGGTAAAGATTGTGGATGCACTTCCGGCGGGACTCACTTATGTTAGCTCTACCAAGCCGGCTACTGTTTCGGGAAATACCCTAACCTTCAATATCGGAAATGTTACTGGTTTCAAAACCGGCGGACTCGCAGCGACGATGGACAGTATAAAAGTGGTGGTGAAAGTGGAGAAGAGTGCTACAGGAAGGTTGTGTAATCAGGCAACGATCAGTTGTACCAATGGTAGTGGTTGGACCAGCAACGAATACCCTAACAGAATTACTCCTGTAATGGAAAGAAACTGTGTGGATATTCTTTCTGAGCACCCACTCAATATTACCAAAACAGCTTCCAAAAGCCAGTTGCATCCAGGTGATACTGTGTCGTATACCATTGTTGTGAAAAATAAGTCGGTGCCTTTCCTTAATGGAGGTCGTCAGGGTGTAATTATGGCCGGCGCACATGGTGGATTAGGAGCTGCTGCCAGTACATTGAAACTGAAATACAGAATTTATCACGGTGCTGAAGAAGCCTATATCAACTACAATAACTACAGAGTTTCCTATTACCTCAACAAGCCAGGGCCACCAACATGGGTGGTGGCTACAACTGTAAATGAAGGTTCGTCAGTAGCGCCTACAGCTACCCAGCAAACCATCACCCCCGGGGCTACATGGAACCATCGATTCATGCTTACATTCCCTAATCAGATTGCGACCATTACACCTTTCCTTGCTTTCTATTCGGGGCAGGGCCGATTTATTCACGAAGGTGCGTTGATGCCTCAACGTTTGGTTTTTGATGTGCATGATGCCGCGTGGGCGAATTACAACTGGACAACCGATTGGTCGGCAGAACCAACGATGAATGCTGCTGACGGCGATGTATACTGGCCAATTGCTAAAGACTGGACTGATCCGCTTTTACCGAATCAGGCAGTTTTGAAATACCATCCTAACAACTGCTCCAATAACGTTACTAAAACCATTACTAAACAGTTAGTAGAGGAGTGGGATGGCTATACATGGCGACGTATTTATGGTGATGCTCCGCTGTCGGGGCGTGAGCTGAACAATGTAGTGGTAACAGATATACTCCCGGCAGGCGTAACCTTTGGTGGTTATTTTGCGGGTTATCCAACAGGAAATCTGTCAGGTGGAACCATCACCTGGCCAACTATCGCCAACATGAAAATCAGTGATAGCACGGTATATAAATTCTGGGTAACAGTAGATGGTGTTTGTCCGAAAGCAGATCAAACGCATATCAACGTTGCTACTGCTACAGCTACTAACGAATGTCTGGTATCAGATACCGCAATTGTGGTCTCCACTTGTGATCCTATCATCGTGGTACCACCAAAAACAAGCATGAAGAAAACAGCCAACACTACTTCTTATAATGTTGGCGATCCTATTACTTATACCATTGGATACAAAAATACACACGGTACGATAGTCAACACGCCAACTGTTGCTGCCGACTGGACTAAGCAATCCGGCGGATCCAATATGACGGTTGCAGTTGGCACTGGTAATGTCACTTCGGTTTCCAACAGCAATACAGTAATGACTTATAAATATTCGCATGGTACCAACGGAACATTAACCGGAACCATCACACCAACAAGTTCTTCTGCTTTTGGTGTTGCTTTCAGGCATACTGGCGGAGCTATGGCCAATGGCGAGTACATTACTTTTAAACCGAATGGAGGAGCAGGAAATTGTGAAGTTGCCTTCTGGAACGGAACAACGCTTTTGAGTAAGAGCACAGTGGCCCTCACTTTAGCGGGAGGAAAGTTTACTTATAAAATTGTACTGAGTGGCGGTACTGCGCAAGTATGGCTAAACAGTACCACGGGATCACCAACTGTAAGTCAGAGTGGATTTACTGTAAAAGCAGGGTATGCAGGATTGATCAACGGAGATGCTGCCGGAGGAGACAGCTGGGGAACTAATGTGCTGGCCGATTATTACACGGCCCTGGATTCAGGTTTTGATCAGCAAATGACCGATGCCATCCCAGCGGAAGTAACTTTCGTTTCAGCAGCGAATGGAGGAACCAATGTTGCAGGAACAGTGACCTGGCCTAAAATTGCGGGTCCGGTGCTGGCCAATGATACCATTACGTACACCTGGACCGGTACTGTGTCGGCTTGTACCAATGGTTCAATTACCAATACTGCTTATGTAGCGATGAAGGGTATTACACCTTCTCCTGGTGCACAAAATATTGTGACTTGCGCTACAGTGGCATCACCAACCAATCCGGGTGTTATTGCAGCCAACCAAAGCATTTGCTACAATTCCACTCCGGCTGCTTTTACCAGCACCACTGCAGCAAGCGGAGGCAACGGAACTTATACCTATCAGTGGCAATCGTCTACAGATAGTACATTGTGGACAGATATTGTAGGGGCAGATCTGGCTACTTATACAGCAGGAACGTTAACCGATACTACCTGGTTCCGAAGAATGGTGACTTCGGGAGGTGCGCCGGTGTACACGGCTCCGGTTAAAGTAACGGTGTATGCTCCGCTCACTGCAGGAACTGTTGCAGCCAACCAATACATCTGTTACAATACAGTACCAGCATCGTTTACCAGTGTTACTTTGCCAACTGGTGCTACAGGCACTTACACTTACCAGTGGCAATCGTCTTCGGATAGTTCTTTCTGGACCAGCATTGCGGGGGAAACAGGAACGGCTTACACGCCTACTTCAGCACTCACCACTAAAATGTATTATAAGCGAGTAGCTACTTCGGGAACCTGTGGTTCTATAGGCGCTCCTGCTACAGTGAACGTGTATGCCAATCTTACTTCGGGAAGTGTAGGTTCACCACAATCCATTTGTGCCAATACAGTGCCTGCTGCATTGACGCAGCTTACTGCAGCAGCGGGTGGTACAGGAAGCTATTCTTACAAATGGCAATCTTCTACTGATAACAGTAATTTCTTTGATATTAATCTCGCTACGGCTTTGGGTTATGCGCCGGGAGCTTTGGGTGTGACTACTTATTTCAAACGCCTGGCGACTTCGGGAACCTGCGGAACTGTGGGGTCTGCATCAGTGAAGATCACAGTACTTCCTTCTGATTCTGCGAAGATATTGCCTGCCGGACCGTTCTGTAATTCCGATCCTGCAACAACGATTCAGTTGACAGGAGGTTCTACATCTGGTGGAACCTGGAGTGGAAGTGGCATTACCAATACTTCCAGCGGTGCTTTTGATCCAAGCGGATTGTCACTAGGTTCTTATAAAATAAAGTATGCAACGGCAGGAGCCTGTCCGGAATCCGATTCTATCAACATCCTTATTTCAAATGGAATTTCCTTAACCATTACTTCGGCAACAACTAGCTATTGCCATAATGCTTCGCAAGACACCATAGAAGTCAATACACCTGGTGGTGTTTTCTGGACAACGAGCGGAAAAGGAATTAGCGATGTGAACTTCGGTTATTACGATCCGAAACTAGCTGATGTGGGAACAGATACCATCTGGTACGGAAAAGCCGGTCAGTGTGGAGATACAGCTTTCCTTGCCATTTCTGTTCTTTCAATTGATACTGCAAAAATCACTACGGGGCAGGCTTTCTGCGAATCACAAGGAGCTGTGACCATTGAGAAAGAAGCTGTTTCTGATGCAGGAACATGGAGCGGTACAGGAATTACCAACCCTGCTACAGGTGCTTTTGATCCTTCGGTTGGGGCAGGCACTTACCTCATGACTTATACGACCAGCGGAACTTGTAAGGTAACGGATACTGCTTCAGTGAAAGTATATGGTCAGATGATAGCGATTATCCTTACTTCTGATACTACACTTTGTGAAAACGCCACAGCAAAACAAATACTGTTGAGTAATAACAGCACACCGGGAGGAACCTGGTTATCGGCTCCGGCAATGGGCTTGGTGAGCAATACAGGATTATTTGATCCAGCAGTATCCGGTGCCGGAATATTTAAAGTGTATTATGTTGCTCCGGGTGCAACTATCGGCTGCAGTGCTGCCGATAGCGTACTGATTACTGTAGGCATGACCGATACTGCGAAGATCACTTTGGGGCAGGGTCCATTCTGCCTCAATGATCCTTTGCAAACGCTGAAAGCAGACGCTGTGTCCAGTGCGGGAACATGGAGTGGTACAGGAATCACTAATGCAAACACAGGTGAGTTTGATCCGTCGGCAGCGACTGTAGGCGCACATCTCATCACTTACAAAACCAGCGGTGCCTGCTGGGTACAGGATACCATGACCATCCACGTAGTGAACCAAATGGTGGCCGACATCACCAAAACAACGGTGTCGATTTGTGAGGATACTACCCTGTATCAAATTCAGTTGAGCGGCGCTACAACACCTGGTGGAAGCTGGACTTCAGTACCTGCCGGATTAGTGGATGCCACCGGTAAATTCGATCCGTCACTGGCTACCGCCGGTACAACTTATAAAGTAGTGTATGTAGTATCAGGCGCTACGCCAACCTGCAGTGCGAAAGACAGTGTTGATATCATTGTTGTTGCCCGTGAAGAGGCAGCTATTACAAGTGCTGCCGACAGTTTGTGTAGCTATGATGCAGCAGTTCAATTGACTTCCCTTAACCCAGGTGGTGTGTGGACCGGAACAGGAGTTAACGCTTCCGGTATGTTTGATCCTGCAATAGCAACAGCTGGCGGACCATATGCTGTGCGCTACAAAATCAGCGGAGCCACAGGAACCTGTCCGGATGAAGATACTATCATGATTTCTGTTCTCGATCCTAAAGATGCGTCGATACAGGCTGCCGGACCGTTTTGCGAAAATTTACCAAAACAGCAATTGGTAGCGAATACAGCAGGTGGTACTTTCAGCGGACCAGGCGTAAGTGCCAGCGGATTGTTTGATCCTGCTGTGGCCGGACAAGGTTTGCACTGGATCAAGTACACTCAGGGTGGCTTATGTCCTAATACCGATTCTATCCAGATACAGGTAGATGCCTTGCCACAAGCCATCATCGCCCCTGATGTTGCAGGAGGATGTGTGCCGGTGACCATCAATTTTACTGATAGTTCTACTGCGAATGTATTGAGTGCGCATTGGGATTTTGGTGATGGTGCAACACAGGATATTACTGCCGCTGACGCTTCAACGAGTCACACTTATACCAAGGCGGGTAACGGAATCCTGGTCACTTTGTCGGTAGTGTTTACCAATGGCTGTGTGGCGGATACAGCTACCTCTGTAATCATTTCCGAAGTTCCGGTGGCTGGTTTCGTTTACAGTCCGGATCCTGTAAGTTCACTGGATCCTACAGTTACCTTTGATAACGAGTCGACTGGTGCTACCAATTACCTTTGGGATTTCGGCATGCTGGGCACTCCATCTGCTTCGGCCAACGAAGATGAAATAGTGTTGTTCAATACTCCTGAAGGCGATACGATTCCGGTGACCCTCATTGCGCAAAACGCAATGTGTGCCGATACAGTGATGAAAGAGATTTACATCAAGGGGCAGTTCACTTTGTACATTCCAAATGCCTTTACACCAAATGGCGATGGCAAGAATGAAGTCTTCTATCCGGCGGGAATCAATCACAAGTGTGATAAGTGCGACAATTACGAATTCCTGATTTTCGACCGCTGGGGTGAAGTGATCTTTAAATCTACAGTGATTGACGAACCATGGAATGGAAAACGTGCCAATACTTTACGTGATGCCGAGATTGATGTGTATGTATGGAAATTGATCTATACAGATTCCTTCACCGGCAAGCCGAAAACTCAGATCGGAAGAGTGACCTTGTTCAGGTAGCTTTTTTAAGATAGTTTTGCGCTATGCGTAAAATTAAAATGATCTGGGATTTCCGCGGACCTGATTCTGAAGGTATTGCCAAACATCATAAAATTCATTTGGGAGAGTTTGCCGAAAGGGCCAAACTCTCCTTTTTTTCTACAGGGGTAGAAGGGGAGCAGCAACATTGGATGGCTTTTATCGTTGTGGAGGAAAAGGATATGAAGATGGTGAGGGATGCGTTAAGGCCGCATAGGGGAGTGTTGGCGGATTAAAGGAAAGTACAGGATGTTAATACGGGATCATGAATTTTAAAAAATCAAATTTAAGATGGGTACTATCGCTCCTGTTTTTACTGCTAATAAATATTAGCTTTTCACAACGCTGGGTAATTAGTAAAATTACCGATACTTTATTTTATAACAATCATAAGCAATTGTTTGATGGAGTTGAAGGACATTTTCATCCATTGTATACTGCTTCAAAAATGAATTTGTATTGCTATAATTTAGGAATAGATAAACTAGATTCCTCCAACGCTACAGAGAAAAGGATTTGTGCTATTTATGAAGACTCTGTCAAAACATATTATTGTTGTTCTGATACAAAAAAAGAATGGGTAAATATCGACGAACGATTTCATCATGGAGCATTTACCGCATACTTTTATTCTACTCAGAAAGTATCAGCTACAGGAAATCTTTGTTTTAATGAGCCATCAGGAGTTTGGATTTACTATCATGAAAGCAACTCTGCGATAAAGGCCAAAGGAGAATATATTCGTGGAAGAAAAGTGGGACTTTGGAATTATTGCGATTCTACAGGTCAAATAACACAAAGCTATAACTACTCTAAATGGAAGAGCATACCTGAAAAAAGTGTCAAAGCCACTACTTTTTATTTAAATGGATCAATTCAGTCCATATATGATTTTTGTGTTTCTGAAAATGAATGGATTACTTCAGATGCTCAAGGGGTTTATAAGATTTTCTTCGATGACTTTTATTTAAATGGGATGTTTTTAGGTAAAGATCATACGGGGAAATACTTGGAGTATTATGAAAATGGTCAAGTTAAAATAAAGAGGAATTATAAAACAGGAAGCTATTTAGAATATTATACCAATGGTACTATCAAGATGGAGGGAAAGTACAATAAAAATGGGTTCCAAACAGGAACCTGGTATTTATATAGCCTTGATGGAACCAAAGAAAAAAAGGTTTTTAATAAATAGTTCAAAAACCTATTTCTTCTCCCTCGCCTTAAACGACCACGTAAAATAAAACTCCGAAACCACCGTCCCGTCGGCCATTGTTCCAAGGGTTTTGGCTTTCACGGTAACCGGTTCTTTGGTGGCAATGCTTTTCTCCAATGCTTCAGCAAAAGCTTTCCCGTCTTCACAAACAAAAGTGATTTTTGAGATTCCCTTCTTAAAAAATTCAGCTTCCGTTTTTACTACCAGCATGGCAAAAGAAACGTCGTGCTTTTCAATGGCGAGCATCGCCGGAATAGCGGTGGATATCTCGGCAGCCATTGCTTGCACGGCGAAGTACATTGATTGAAAAGGATTTTTATTAAGAAACTTAAACGGAACGGTCACCGTGCATTTCCCGGCATCCAGCGTTTTTACACGTATTCCTGCAATGGCTACCGCCGGCACTTTAAACAAAGTGAAAAGGAAAAACACAAAAGGATTGAGCATTCTGCTTTTCAGTTTTTCCTGTTTGGGAGTCAGTGTTATCATGGTTTTGCTGTTTTATTGCATAACGGACTTTCGGAATTTAGGTTTCGGAAAGCCAGTAAATACAGGTGTTTTGCAAGAAAATTGAAAAATATTTTTGATTTTGCTGATTTGTGCCTTAGCTTTGGTTCATGATCATTTTACAAAGAAATAATTGGCGTTGGCAAGTTTCAGAGTCTGTTTGGCTGTGAATCGTTGCGCTTTAAAATATATATAAGCCTCGCTTCCCAGCGGGGCTTTTTTGTTTTCCAAAAAAAATTATTTTTACCACGTTAATTCAAAAAAATGCAAAAGTTTAAAATTACCACCAAGTACAAGAAACTGCTGGCCGACACGATTACTCCGGTGAGCATTTACTTAAATATCAGGAAGCGCTTCCAAAACAGCTTCCTCCTGGAAAGTTCTGATTACCACGGCAACAAAGACAGCCACTCTTTTATCTGTTTTAATCCCATGGCTTCCTACAAAGTGGAAGACGGAAAGATTACCTCGGTTTTTCCCGATGGTACTTTCTCCATGAAAGACACCGATAAAACCGATGTAGTGGAGGAAATGAAAAACTTCATTGATTCTTTCGTTCCCGATGCCAATGAATTCAAGTTCATCAACAACGGACTCTTTGGTTTTACCAGCTTTGAAGGAGTAAGGCATTTTGAGGACATCGATTTCGATTACAAGGAAAAAGACGAAAAGAAAGTGCCGGATATGCACTATTTCATCTTCCAGAATATCATTGCCATCAACCATTTCCGCAACGAACTTTATTTGTTTGAACACCACTGCGAGGAGTCGGGAACCAATGTGGTGCCGATAGAGCAGATCATGGAACTCATTCAGCAAACGTCATCTCCTTCGGCTTCGTTCAGGAAAAAAGGTGAGCAGGAAAGTAATTTTACCGACGAGACTTACCTTGACGTGATTGAAAAAGCCAAGCAGCACTGCCGCCGTGGCGATGTTTTTCAGCTGGTATTGTCGCGTGAGTTTTCCCAGAAATTTGAAGGTGACGATTTCACTTTGTACCGCGCTTTGCGTTCGGTGAATCCTTCGCCCTACTTGTTTTACTTTGATTATGGAACTTATAAGATCTTCGGTTCATCGCCCGAAGCGCAAATTGTTATTCATAATAATGACGCTACGATTTACCCGATTGCCGGTACTTTCCGCCGCACCGGCGATGATGAAAAAGATGCTGAACTGGCGCGCCAGCTCATGGCCGATCCGAAAGAAAATTCGGAGCACGTAATGCTGGTGGACCTCGCCCGCAACGATTTGAGCCGCAGCTCGGAAAAGGTAACGGTAGAGACTTACAAAGAAGTGCAATACTACTCGCATGTGATTCATTTGGTGTCGAAAGTAACCGGTAAAATCCAGGAAGGCACCAATAAATTACGCATTGTAGCCGATACTTTCCCGGCGGGAACACTCTCGGGAGCGCCTAAGCACATGGCCTTGCAACTCATCAACCGCTACGAGAAAAATCAGCGTGGTATTTATGGTGGCTGCATAGGTTTTATTGGTTTTAACGGCGATTTCAATCATGCCATCATCATCCGTTCTTTCCTTAGCAAGAACAAAACTTTGTTCTATCAGGCCGGGGCTGGAATTGTTGATTTATCGGTGAATGAAAGCGAAAAACAGGAAGTGTATAACAAACTGGCTGCCTTGCACAGGGCGCTGGAATTAGCAGAAGAATTAGTTTAAAGAAAAAGCATAATGAAAATATTAGTATTCGATAATTACGATTCCTTTACCTACAATCTCGTTCATTACGTGAAACAGTTGGGATATAAGGATGTGGATGTGTTTAGAAACGATAAAATCGCTTTGGCCGACATCAATAAATACGACAAAATCCTGTTGTCACCGGGACCGGGAATTCCAAGTGAAGCCGGGATTTTGCTGGAGGTGATTAAGGAATATGGCCCTAAAAAATCCATTTTGGGCGTGTGTCTCGGCCACCAGGCCATCGGCGAAGTATATGGCTGTCAGCTGGAAAACATGGACAAAGTATTGCACGGCATTGCCACGCCGATGACCATCACCAAAAATGATGTCATTTACAAAGGCTTACCGGAAACCTTCTCCGTTGGTCGCTACCATTCATGGCAGATCAAGGAGGATACGCTAACTCCGGAGATAGAAGTAACTGGCGTTGACGACAAGGGCAGTATCATGTCCATCCGCCACAAAAAATACAATGTAGTGGGCGTGCAATACCACCCCGAATCTGTGTTGACGGAGCACGGATTGGAAATAATGAAGAATTGGTTGGAGAATTGAATTAAATTTTGATACTTAGCGGCCCTAAACCACATTTGTCATCTTGAGGGTACTCCCGAAAGACCTAATGTGATGGGCGATAGGTCCTTCGGGAGTACCCTCAGGATGACATACTCGAGAAAAGATGAAAGAACTTTTACAATACGTAATAAATAATAATCAGCTTACTAAAGAAGAAGCTGAGGAGGCTATGTTTCATATTGGTAGAGGAGAGGTCAATCAATCAATGATGACTTCTTTTATTACAGTTTTTATGTACAGAGGAATAGCTCCACAAGAGCTTTTAGGTTTTAGAAATGCTTTGCTCGAATTGAGTATTCCTGTTGATTTTTCGGATTTTGATACTATGGATATGTGTGGAACAGGCGGCGATGGAAAAAATACTTTTAATGTGTCTACTATTTCTTCGCTGGTGTTGGCTGCTTCAAGTGTGAAAGTAGCGAAGCATGGGAACTACGGAGTTTCTTCAGCAGTGGGGTCTTCCAATGTGATAGAATCTTTAGGTTATAAATTCACCAACAATACCGATCAGCTGAAAAAGGAATTGGATAAAGCGGGAATTACTTTTTTACATGCTCCACTTTTTCATCCTGCAATGAAGCATGTTGCTCCAATAAGAAAGGAATTGGGAATGAAAACTTTTTTTAATTTATTGGGACCATTGGTAAATCCTTCAAAACCCAATAAACAATTAACAGGTGTTTATTCTAAAGAAATTCTCCCCTTGTACAAATATGTGCTGGATCAGGCTACAGAGAATTATGCCATTGCTTTTTCTTTGGATGTTTATGATGAAATTTCATTGACAGGCGATTTCCTGGTGGTTCAAAAAAGTGGCGAAAAAGTTTATTCTCCAAAGGATTTGGGTTTTACGCAAACAAAGCAATCCGAAATCGACGGAGGGGAAACAGTAGAGGAAGCCGCGAAAATTTTAATATCAATTATTTCCGGCCAGGGAAGCAAAGCCCAAAACGAAGTAATTGCCGCCAATGCCGGCCTCGCCATCAGCATAGGAAAAGACATCTCTTTTGAAGCGGGAATAGCTGAAGCAAAGGAAATTCTGGCATCCGGAAAAGCAGCCTCAGTATTGAAAAAATTATTAGAAATCAACAAAGGATAAAATGACCATTCTCGACGAAATAATTGCCAATAAAAAGAAGGAAGTGGCCCTGCTGAAGGAGCAGTATTCCATCATGGACCTTGAAGCGCGTGAATTTTTCGGAAGAAAGGTATTGTCGTTTAAGGATTTCCTGCTGGCGAAAGACCGCTCGGGAATCATTGCTGAATTCAAAACCAAGTCGCCGTCGAAGGGAAGTATTAATGCGAATGCTGATCCGGCAAGTACTACTAAAGGTTATAATGAAGCGGGAGCATCGGCCTTGTCGGTATTGACCGACAAACAGTTTTTTGGTGGTTCTAACGACAATCTCCTCGCCGCCAGGAGGGTGAACGAAATTCCTATCCTGAGAAAAGATTTTATTATTGACGAATACCAACTTTTAGAAGCCAAATCCATCGGTGCCGATATCATTCTCCTTATTGCCGCCAACCTGGAAGTTACCCAGTGTAAAAGACTCGCGAAAGCCGCGAAGGCTTTGGGTTTGAATGTGCTCCTGGAAGTTCACGATAAAGACGAACTGAAATTTATTAATGAATTTGTGGATGCAGTTGGTGTAAATAACAGAAATCTTAATACATTCAGGGTCGATATTCAGACTTCCGTAGACCTGTTTAACGAAATTCCTAACGAATTTTTAAAAATCAGCGAAAGCGGAATCGACAGTATTGAAACCATAAAACGCTTGAAAAATGTGGGATATCAAGGGTTTTTAATAGGTGAAAATTTTATGAAGCAGCCGGATCCCGGCAAGGCGTGTAAACAATTTATTGAAGCATTGAACAATGGAAGATAGATTTTATGTAAAGGTTTGCGGGATGACCGACCCGAAGAACATCAATGATGTAATTGCATTGGGTGTTGATTTTATTGGTTTTATCTTCTATGAAGAGTCGAAGCGTTATGTGGGCGACGATGTGGATGCCAATTTCATTAAGTCATTGACCGGTCGCGTGAACAAAGTGGGAGTGTATGTGGATGAAGACCAGGAAACCATCTTGGAAGATATAGAGGATTTGGAGCTTGGTTACGTTCAGCTGCATGGCAAGGAAACTCCTGCTTTCTGTAAGGCGATAAGGAAGAAAGCCAAGGTGATCAAGGCTTTCGGGATCGAACCGAAATTTGATTGGGAGAAACTGAAGAAATATGAAAAGGATGTGGATTATTTCCTTTTCGACAATAAAACCAAAGGTGGCGGCGGATCAGGTGAGAAATTTGATTGGAAATTATTGAAAAAATATAAATTAAAAGTGCCTGTGTTCCTTAGTGGAGGAATCACTCCCCACGATGGTACTTTAATCAAGAAACTTCCTTATAAATTCGTTAAGGTGGTAGATCTGAACAGTAAGTTTGAAGAAGAACCAGGCTTGAAAGATGTGTGGCTGATAGAGGCCTTCCTGGAAACGTTAAAATTATGAATGAGCCAATCGGATATTCGCCGTATAGTGTAAATCAAAAAGGGTTTTATGGAAATTTCGGGGGAGCTTATATCCCTGAAATGCTGTACCCAAATGTGAAGGAGCTGGAAGATAATTATCTGCGCATCCTTAATTCGGAATCTTTCCAGAAAGAATTCCGAGGATTGCTGAAGGATTATGTTGGCAGACCTTCTCCGCTGTACCACGCGAAAAGACTATCAGAAAAATACGGTGCTAAAATCTATCTCAAAAGAGAGGATTTGAATCATACAGGAGCACACAAAGTAAACAATACCATCGGTCAGATTTTACTGGCCAGGGAATTGGGTAAAAAACGCATTATTGCCGAAACCGGCGCGGGTCAGCACGGTGTGGCTACAGCTACGGTTTGTGCGCTCATGAATATGGAGTGTGTGGTATACATGGGTGCTGTAGATATCAAGCGTCAGGAACCCAATGTAAAGCGTATGATGATGCTGGGCGCTAAAGTAGTAGCGGCAGAGAGCGGTAGCAAAACACTTAAAGATGCTACTAACGAAGCCATCCGCGATTGGATCAACAATCCCGTGGATACGCATTACATAATCGGATCGGTTGTAGGACCGCATCCTTATCCTGATCTGGTGGCGCGTTTGCAATCGGTAATCAGCGAAGAAATCAAGGAACAACTCAAGGAAAAAGAAGTAAGGGATTATCCCGATGTGGTGGTGGCTTGTGTGGGCGGAGGCAGTAATGCTGCCGGGGCTTTTTATCATTTCCTGGATAATACCAAAGTGCAGTTGGTAGCAGTGGAAGCAGCGGGACATGGCGTAAATACAGATAAAACTGCGGCAACTACAGCAAGAGGAACTGAAGGCGTCATCCATGCCAGCAGAACTCTGCTGATGCAAACCGAAGATGGTCAGATTGTGGAGCCGCATTCCATTTCTGCCGGATTGGATTATCCGGGAATCGGTCCGGTACACGCGCATCTGTTCAAATCGGGCAGAGGGACTTTTGCTTCTGCTACAGATGATGAATCGGTGGAAGCAGGGTTTGAGCTCTGCAGATTGGAAGGGATTATTCCAGCGCTGGAATCGGCGCATGCCCTGGCATATCTCAAAAAAGCAAAGTTTAAAAAGGACGATGTGGTGGTAGTTAATTTGTCGGGAAGAGGCGATAAAGATCTGGCTACCTACATTCAATATTTCGATAAGAACAACAAGCAATGAACCGTTTAGATTCTCTTTTTCAGCAAAAGAAAAACAACATACTTTCTATTTTCATTACAGCAGGTTTTCCCAAGCTGAATGACACTGCTGATATTGTGAAAGCCCTGGAAGCATCCGGGGTTGACTTTATTGAGCTGGGCATTCCATTTTCTGATCCCTTGGCAGATGGTCCGGTAATTCAGGACAGCAGCACGGTGGCGCTCAAAAACGGCATGACTTTGAAGTTGCTGTTGAGTCAGCTGAAGGACATCCGTAAAGAAGTGAAAATCCCGATTTTATTGATGGGTTATATCAATCCGGTGTTGCAGTTTGGCATTGAGAATTTTGCAAAAGCTGCCAGTGAAGCAGGGGCGGATGGCATTATCATTCCAGATTTGCCCATGCAGCAGTATTTAGATGATTACAAAACAATCTTTGATCACTACAACCTTAAGAATATTTTCCTTGTTACTCCGCAAACTTCAGAAGAGCGCATCCGCTTTATTGATCAAAACTCCAATAGTTTTATTTATCTCGTGTCATCGGCAAGTACTACGGGTAAAAAAGTGGGGATTGATGGGGCAGAAGAGTACTTGTCCCGCATTCAGAAAATGAACCTGAAATCACCAACTATTGTCGGGTTTAATATTTCCAATCAGGAGAGCTACCAGAAAGCTAATCGCTTTGCCAGTGGCGCCATTATTGGCAGTGCTTTTGTAAAGGCAGTCAATATTGATGGGGATGTTGCAGCAGCAACAAAAAAGTTTGTGAGTTCTATCCGTTAAGTTATCCTTATCGTTTTTTCTTGCTTTGTGCTTAAAAGCCCGAAGCTGTGCATCTCCTCTTAATATCAAAACACGCAGCTTCGATCTTCTAAGCAGAATTCAAGGACTTTAGCTTATCGGTATGTTGAGTAAAATAAATTAACTAAACTTATTCCCGTTTTCCTGCGTAAGTCAGAACTGAATGAAAGGTTTCCTTTTTTATATCCTTCCCGTTGCGGGTGTCCTCTTCCTGGCCGTCAACTTTTTTGTTGGTGAGCCCAGGTTTTCATCTTTACAGGAACAGGCCGAACAGTATAAACTGGTGGAAGATTACAATCAGCTGGAAAATACTTACAAGGAATTAATAGCGGAAGATAGTTTCAATATTTACTACCATTACGAGTTTATTACGGCTCATTTCGATCGCGACAAAGAAGTTACCCGAGTGTTCTCATCCCCGGAAATAAGAGATGACGACGAGATTTTCAAATTCTATTCCCATTTTCTCAAAAGCGATTCGATCCAGAGTCTGGACATCGGGCATTTCGGACTCGGCTTGTGCTACAATAAAATAGGGTTGTATGATGAGGCCGTGACGCATTATGGAGCGGTCAAAAATCGTGAATTGCCTTATCTTCATTACCTGTACGGCAACCTCTTTTCTTATATAGATACAGCCAGGGCCAAAAAGGCCTATCTAACCGAACTGGAAAACAATGGTTTTGTTGAAGGAGCCTATCAGAATTTGGGCGAGCTGTACACCAATAATCTGGATGCCTTGTATGCTCTTGCTAAATCAAATATGGGGGCCGATCACCTGAGTGTTTCTCTGAAACGCAAAGCTTATTTTTTAAAACACGATTGGGGTAGTTATGCGCAAAGTGTAGTGAGTCGCTTTTTTATGGGCTTTAATGTCTTTGGTTTTGCTGGTGCTTTATTGGTGCTGATGGTATGGATGGTGTATCTTATTAAGGTTGATTTTTACCAAAAAGGCAATAGTGTTCCATTGGTGTTCACCCTGATTTTAGGAATGCTTTTCGCGTTCATGACTTCCTATTTCACGGATTATCTTAAATACGAGTATCAGTTTACCCTGAACGGCGGACTCATGCATGATTTAATGTATTGTATTATTGGGATCGGACTCGTTGAAGAAATTGTGAAAATATTACCTTTTCTTATCGCATTGGTCTTACTCAGGAAAGTCATTAAGGAGCCGATAGATTACATCATTTTTGCGGCAGTTTCGGCCCTGGGTTTTGCCTTCATTGAAAATATCTTTTATTTCGATCACAGTGGGTTGAATAAGATTCAGGGCAGGGCACTGTCGGCAACGGTTTCACATATGTTCAACACCTCACTGATTGCTTATTTCATTGTGCTGGGCAAGAAAATCAGGAAGTACAATGTGTATGTGAATTTTGTAGCGGGATTGATACTTGCTTCGGTATTGCATGGTTTGTACGATTTCTGGCTCATTAATCAATCGGTGAGAAGCTTTAGTTTTCTTACTTTTTTCCAGTTGCTGGTGAGTATGTTTGTGTGGTCATCTATGATCAATAATTGCATCAATAACTCCTCTAAGTTTGAATCGACAGCGCACTATGATGCCCGTGAAATCAATGATTATTTATTATATTCCCTTTCCTTTGTTTTCCTGTTTGAGTACATGGTGATTGCCTTTGAACACGGCGCGCAGTATGCCAATAAAACCTTTGTGGATGACATTATAACAGGGGCCTTTTTGCTCATTTTCCTTACTTTCAGTTTGAGCAAATTTGATGTCGTCCGCAACTACTGGGCGCCGCTCCGTTTCTGGGATTGGGAGACCCTTAAAAATACGCATCGTTTAACTCCTTACTATTTCAACCTAGCGGAGATATTGGGACAGAATGTGGAAATCAATATTTTCAGGAGCGATAGTGTGCTCAAAAATGTAGTGCCAATGAGAGGTGAAATCATCTCAAGAGAACTGATATCCTGGGAAAAAGACTGGTATCTCATACAGTTGGAACAACCCATAACCATTGCCTGGAAGACTTACGACCATGTTTTGGTGAAAGCGAAGGATGCAGGACACACCATTTTGTCTCAATCTAACCAGGCTGTGCAGTTGCGTTTGGTAGGGGATATGGAAGATCTGAAGAAAAACAAGAAAGTAAAGAGTGATTTCCTTCTGGCCGATTACGCCATACTGAACAAGGTGAGGGTGTAACGAAAGCAAAGAATGGCTATAGTAAATCAAAAGCCCAACTTATTTATTACTTTTGATTGATGCAGCAAAACCATCTTTCCGATAGCGATAAACTTTTACTGGATCAGGGTAAAAAACTTCCGGTAATGGAGGAATTCTATACTATTCAGGGAGAGGGGTATAATTCGGGCAAACCAGCATATTTCATCAGGGTTGGCGGTTGTGATGTAGGGTGTCATTGGTGTGACGTAAAAGAATCGTGGGATCCATCGCTGCATCCACTCAAAAATGTAGATGATGTGGTTCATGCTGCCATGGCATTTCCAGCAAAAGATATCGTGATAACAGGAGGGGAGCCATCAATTTACAATCTAGATTACATCTGTGCCCAGCTCATTAAAAGCGGCAAGCGGGTTTTTGTGGAAACTTCAGGAGCATATCCCTTAAGTGGTGAATGGCATTGGATTTGCCTCTCTCCAAAGAAGACAGCGCCACCTATGCCCGAAATCTATCAGAAAGCCCATGAAATAAAAGTGATTGTTTTCAATAACAATGACTTTGCCTGGGCGGAGGAACATGCCGCAAAGGCCAATGCCGACTGCAAATTATACCTTCAGCCCGAGTGGAGCAAGAGCAAGGAAATGTTGCCTAAAATTATCGATTACGTTCAGCAGCATCCAAAATGGAACATATCGCTGCAAACCCATAAATACATGGGGATACCATAAACATTGAAGCATATGAGATTAATCATTACAATATTTTTAATGGCTATTTCACAGTTGTTGTTTGCACAGCAGCAGTATACTACGAAGTCGAAAAAAGCTATTGAATATTACGAAGCTGCAACTGCTTCCATGCAGGAGTATCATCCTGAAAATGCCTTGGTATCAATAAACAAAGCCATCGACAAAGATCCTTTGTTTTGTGAAGCTTATGTTTTGAGGAGCTATATCTATGCCGATCAAAAACAAAATCAAAAGGCGATTGATGATATCCAAAAGGCCTTAAGCATCAATCCTGATTTCTTCATTCCGGTATATCTCGATTTAGGAGGTTTGTATTTTATTCAGCAGGATTTTGATGCGGCGGAGAAGTACTTGAATATTTTCTTGGCAAAGTACACTAAGGGAGATAAGTTAAAGTTTAAAGCAGAGAAAATACTGGCCAGTTGCACATTTGCACGTGAAGCGGTGAAACATCCGGTGCCTTTTAATCCGGTTAATGCCGGCCCTGCTATCAATTCAAAATTCAATGATTTTAATCCTTATGTTACTATTGATGAGGAAGTATTTGTATTGACCCGCTCAGTGTGGACCGACTCTGTTATGCTTCCTACCGGACACTGGAAGAAAAATGAGCAGGAAGATTTTTATGTAAGTGAAAAAACAGGAAGTGGATGGTCTTCTGCAGTAAATATTGGAAAACCTCTCAGCTCTCCTGCCAACGAAGGTGCTTTATCTATGTGGCCTTCGGCAAACGTTATGATATTAACGATTTGTCCCGATGAATATGGAAGTTATGGTGAAGGAAGAATGGGCTTTGGAAGTTGTGATTTGTTTTTTAGTAAGAAAACAAGTGGCGGAAAATGGTCGCTTCCCGTAAATTTGGGTCAGCAGGTTAACTCAGGTCGTTTTGATTCACAACCCTCTGTTTCTCCCGACGGAAAAGATATTTATTTTGCCAGTGCACGTGCGGGTTCCTACGGTGAATCAGATATTTATGTAGTTCATTTTTTAGGGAATGCCTGGTCGAAACCCGAAAATCTGGGTCCGAAAATAAATACTTACGGATTTGAAGATGGAGTATTTATTCATCCTGATAACCAGACTTTATACTTTGCTTCGACAGGTCACCCGGGAATGGGTGGTCGCGATTTATATATGTGCAAGCGCCAGCCTGATGGTTCGTGGGGTGATCCGGTTAATTTGGGTTATCCTATTAATACCAGTGAAGATGACAGGACTTTGTTTATCGATGCCAAAGGTGAGTTGGCTTACTTCGCATCCAATAGATCAGGAGGAATGGGAGAGATGGATATTTATTATTTCAAACTACCTCAAAGTGCCAAGCCGATTCCTGTGACTTATATGAAAGGAATTGTTTATGATGAAAAGACGAAAAAGCCTTTGGGAGGAGCTTCTTTTGAGTTGATTGATCTGGAGACCAATAAGCAGGTGGTGGAGTCATTTTCAGATGCTAAGGATGGTTCCTTCCTGGTGAGTTTACCTGTTGGCAAAAACTACGCTTTAAATGTTTCTACTGAGGGAGGCTATCTCTTTTTCTCGGAAAATTTTGAGCTCACCGATCCTAAAAAAGGGGAGGATGCTTTCCGTAAAGATGTACCGATGAAGAAGATTGGTGTGAATGAAAAAGTAGTGTTGAAAAACATTTTCTTCGCTACGGATTCCTATGTTTTAAAACCAGAATCTAAGACGGAATTGGATAAACTGGTGGCCTTTCTCAATAAAAATCCAACGTTGAAAATTGAGGTTGGCGGACATACCGATAACCAGGGTTCAAAAGCGCATAACCAAACTTTGTCGCAAAATCGTGCAAATGCCGTGAAGGAATACCTGGTAAAAAATGGAATTTCAGCCGATAGATTGACTTCCAAAGGCTATGCGGATGTAATGCCTATAGATAGTAATGATACGGAAAAGGGCAGGGCGAATAACAGGAGGACGGAGTTTATGGTTGTTCAATAGTTTCTTTGTTCGTGGAAAACTCAGAGAACTTTAAAACCTGTATTTATTATTCCACAACTTCTCCAGCGCCGCTTTCAGCTCTTGTTCACGTTTGTTATTCCCCATTTGAACAAGGTTAGTTCCCTTAATTTCTTCCGGTAAAAATTCCTGGTTGGAAAAGTTGTTTTCGTAAGAATGACTGTACTGGTAGTTTTTTCCATAACCCATATCTTTCATGAGCTTGGTAGGAGCGTTGCGGATATGTAATGGCACAGGTAAATTTCCTGTTTCACGAACGAGTTCCTGTGCTTTATTAATCGCCTCGTAAGAAGCATTGCTTTTTGGCGAAGAAGCTAAGTAAATAGCACATTGCGACAAAATAATTCGGCATTCCGGATGGCCAATTACGCTCACCGCATGAAAACAACTTTGTGCCATCATCATCGCGTTGGGATTGGCATTGCCGATGTCTTCAGATGATAAAATCAATAAGCGACGCGCAATGAATTCAGGATTTTCACCGCCTTCAATCATTCGAGCCAGGTAATATACAGCCGCATTAGGATCGCTGCCCCGAATAGATTTAATAAAAGCGGAAATGATATCGTAATGCTGCTCGCCATTCTTATCATACAGTGTTGGATTGAGCTTTAATTGCTCTTTTACCACTGCATTATTGATCACTACTTTCTTGTTCGGACTAGAGTTTACCAGCAGCTCGAAGTTATTGAGCAGGCGGCGTGCATCACCACCACTCATCTGCAGAAATGATTCTGTTTCGGCAAGCTCAATGTCTTTCAGCTTTAAAATAGGATCTTCCTTTGAAGCCTTATTCAATAGGGCAATAAGTTCTTCATCGGAATGTGGTTTAAGTACATACACCTGCGAACGCGACAAGAGGGCCGGAATCACTTCAAAAGAAGGGTTTTCGGTAGTGGCGCCAATCAATGTGATGGTTCCTTTTTCAACAGCTCCAAGCAATGAGTCCTGTTGCGATTTGCTGAAACGGTGGATCTCATCAATGAATAAAATAGGATTTAGTCCGCGGCTAAATAGGTTTTGCTCCCTGGCTTTATCAATTACCTCCCTTATGTCTTTCACTCCTGAATTGATAGCACTGAGAGTAAAAAACGGGCGCTTGGTCTCTTCTGCAATGATTTGGGCTAGAGTGGTTTTTCCCACGCCTGGTGGTCCCCATAAAATGATAGAAGGAATATATCCCGAGCGAATAGCAGCTGTTAGAGCTCCATTAGTTCCAACGAGATGCTCCTGCCCAAAATAATCGGTCAGCCTTTTAGGGCGCATCCTTTCCGCCAGGGGTATATTTGAAAATTTTGTATCCACTCGTTTTCAAAAATAAGATTTCGACTTCATTTTAAATAGTTTTCCATAATTTAGGCCGCACAAATTGAGAATAATGACGAAGATAAAATTTGGTACCGATGGCTGGAGAGCCATAATTGCAAAAGATTTTACTGTTGATAATGTGGCCAGAGTGACCGAAGCTGTGGTGCTTTGGCTCCGTAAAGTAGAGAAAAGCCAGAAAGGTGTGGTGATCGGTTACGATTGTCGCTTCGGCGGGAAATTATTTGCCGAAACTGTGGCAAAAGTTCTTGGTGAAGAGGGTATTAAAGTATACTTAAGCGACAGGATTGTGAGCACGCCAATGGTATCGCTGGGTACCTTGGAACTGGGTGCCGCACTTGGGGTAGTTCTTACAGCCAGTCACAATCCGCCCGATTATAACGGATACAAACTCAAGGGAGAATTCGGTGGCCCGCTGTTGTCGCACAACGTAGACGAAGTAGAAGCCCTGATTCCCGATAAACATAAATACAATCTCGAAAATATTTCCCTTGAAGAGTTCAGAAAAAAGGGACTGGTTAAAGACGTTGATCTAGAAGCAATGTACATCAAAAAGGTGGAAGCTAATTTCGACCTCGATCTTATCAAAAAATCCAACCTGAATTTTGCTTACGATGCGATGTATGGCGCCGGTCAGTTTGTAATGCGCAAACTTTTGCCGGATATTACTTTCCTGCACTGCGATTATAATCCGGGTTTTGATGGAACAGCTCCTGAGCCTATCCACCGCAATCTCGTTGAGTTTTCGGAGTTGATTAAAACAGCGGGGGATATCGACTGTGGTCTGGCTACCGATGGTGATGCCGACCGACTTGGTTTTTATAACAGCAAAGGGGAGTTTGTGGATTCACACCACATCATCCTGCTGCTCATTACTTACCTCAGGAAATACAAGAAAATGGACGGAAAAGTGGTGATCGCTTTTTCGGTTTCCGATAGAATCAAGAAATTATGCAAGCATCTCGGATTAGAGGTGACGACTACCAAAATCGGGTTCAAGTACGTTTGCGACCATCTTATCAATGAAGATGTATTGCTGGGCGGAGAAGAATCGGGTGGGGTAGCAATCAAGGGGCATATCCCTGAAAGGGATGGCGTTTGGATGGGACTCACCATTTGGGAGTACATGGCCAAAACAGGCAAAACCCTGGATGACCTGGTACAGGAAGTATATGAAATCGTGGGTGCTTTTGCCTTTGAAAGAATTGATTTGCACATCAGTGAATCGATCAAGCAAAAGGTGATGGAAAACTGTAAGAGCGGTGCTTATACCGAATTCGCCGGAAGAAAGATTACGCGCCGTGAGGATATCGATGGCTTTAAGTTTTTCTTTGGAGATGATGAATGGCTGATGATCCGTCCTTCAGGAACAGAGCCTGTTTTGAGAACTTATTGTGAATCTTCATCGAGCAAGGAGGCTTTCTCGTTGCTGGAGAAATCCCACAAATTATTGCTCAATTAATATGCGTTTTGCGGCACTGCTGGTGATTGTTGTTTGTCTTCAATTGCCTGCCGGTGCACAAAAGCGTGATTCCCTTTCCGGAAAATCACTGAATTTTTTTACGCCTTCTCCAGTTTTTAATAAACAAAGGCTTAATCTCGTTATTGGCACCGAAATCGCAGGAAGCCTCGGCTCCCTAATTGTGCTGGATCAGTTGTGGTACGCCAATTATCCGCGATCACCACTTCATTTGTTCAATGATAATGATGAGTGGCTTGGGATGGATAAATTCGGACATTCGCAAACGGGATATAGTGTTGGACAATCAGGCTACAAGGCACTACGCTGGGCGGGAGTGAATGAAAGAAAATCATTGATGTGGGGAGGGAGTCTGGGTTTTATGTATCTCACCGTTATTGAGATCATGGATGGATTTTCTTCGGAGTGGGGCTTTTCTCCTGGCGACTTTGCAGCTGATGCAGGTGGTGCCGCCCTGTTCATTGGTGAGCAGTTATTGTGGAAGGAGCAGCGCATCGCTTACAAATGGTCGTTCATGCCTTCACCATATGCTCAGTACCGCCCGAATTTGCTGGGGAAAAATTTATCACAGCAATGGTTGAAAGATTACAACGGTCAAACCTATTGGTTTTCTGTTAATATAGCATCCTTTTTACCTGAAACAACTAAGTTCCCGCAGTGGCTGAACATTGCGGTAGGTTATGGTGCCGATGGAATGACGGGAGGTTCAAGCAATCCGCTGTTGGCTAAAACAGCTACTTCCAACGGACAGCTCGTACCGATTCCTTACTTTGAAAGACGCAGTCAGTATTATTTGTCTCTCGACATCGATCTCACTAAAATCAAGACGAAACATAAATTCCTGAAAACAGTTTTCAATACTTTTGGTTTCCTTAAAGTTCCGGCACCAACTTTGGAGTTTACACCCGGGAAGAGGACTTATTTCCACTGGCTTTATTTTTAGGTAAAAACTCCGCAATAGAAGTTGCGCCTTGTCGTTTAACTTGTAACTTTGGGTGCCTCTGATTGTTCTATAGGCGACACACTTTCTATTCAACCACTGAAAAATTATTTCCGGTTACCCGTCAGTAATATGTCGGTTAACAAGTTGTTTAGCAAGGCTTGAGTGCATTTTTAATAATTGAAGTATGAAAAAATTATTGTTGATTTTAGTGGCTTTTGTGTTGGTGTTGGCAGCTTCCTGCAGCTCTTCCATGCATTCGGATACAGCAAAGAGAGGCAAGCGCGTAATTACAGATTGCGCTACTTTTCAATAGGTAAAACTCGATTTTTATCTACCTTTAAAAAATGAGATTTTTTCATTTTTTAATTGCTCTTATTTTCCTTTCTCTTGTCTCTTGTATCAAGGACAAACCTCCCGTTGATCATAATAAAGTTGATCTCACTTCTTCTGGTGTGTACATCGTAAATGAAGGCAATTTCCAGTTTGGCAATGCCTCGGTGAGTTATTATGATATCGCTGCAAATTCGGCGCAGGAAGATGTTTTTAAATCAGTGAATAATAAAGCGCTGGGAGATGTGGCGCAGTCGATGTACGCTGCGAATGGCAGATTGTATATCGTAGTAAATAATTCGGGGAAGATAGAAGTGGTGGATACTTCGACTTTCATTTCATCAGGAAAAATTACGGGTCTGATTTCACCTCGTTTTTTTGTACCGGTGAACAGTACTAAGGCTTATGTAAGTGATTATTTGGCGAATGCCATTTCAGTGGTCGACTTATCTACTTCCTCTGTTTCGGGTTCTATTCCATGTACAGGCTGGACAGAAGAAATATTGCTTTCTAATGGGAAGGTCTTTGTCACTAACATGCAACGTGATAAAGTGTATGTCATCAACACCACTACCGATGTAATTACAGATAGTATTGCTGTGAATTATTCTTCCAACTCGATACAGCAGGATAAAAATGGAAAAATCTGGGTGCTGTGTGGTGGTGATAGCAAAATTTCAGGAGGGCTGCACCGCATTAATCCTACTACATTAAAGGTGGAGGCGAGCTTCACTTTTGCCTCAGGAAATCCATGGCGACTCAAAATGAACGGCTCAAAAGATACTTTGTATTTTCTTAATAAAGGAGTGTATGCATTCCCAATTACAGCCTCTGCATTGCCTTCGCAAGCATTGATTGCAGAGGGAAACAGAAGTTATTATGGATTAGGGGTTGATCCTTTGTCGGGAGTGATTTATGTTGCCGACGCCATGGATTATGTTCAGAAATCCACTATCTACCGCTATACTGCGAATGGCACATTGTTATCGTCATTCAAAGCAGGAATCAATTCAAGCGATTTTTATTTCAAGCCCTGATGAAGAAGAAAGCCATATTTTGCTGGAGCGGAGGGAAGGATTCTTCCTATTGCCTGCATAAAATTTTTGAAGAAGGTGAGTATGAAGTGTGCTATCTGCTCACTACTGTAAATGCGGAATTTAAAAGAATTTCCATGCATGGTGTTCGTGAGGAATTATTGGAAAAACAAGTTGCGGCTATCGGACTTCCACTCCTCAAAGTTTCGGTTTCCCAGGGAACCAACGATGAATACGAAAAGCAGATGGAGGCCATGCTCCTCAAAGCAAAATCTGAAGGTATTGAACATGTGATCTTTGGTGATATTTTTTTGGAGGATTTACGTACATACCGCGAAAACAATTTAGCTAAAGTGGGAATGAAAGGTGTTTTCCCTTTATGGAAAATCAATACTCAAACCCTTATTAATGATTTTATCGTCAAAGGATTCAAAACCATTACTTGCTGTATCAATGATGAACATCTGGATGAAAAATGGGTGGGAAGGGAGATTGATTCCGATTTTGTGAAAGAACTCCCCTCAGCTGTTGATCCCTGTGGTGAAAATGGTGAATTCCATACTTTTTGTTACGCCGGTCCGATCTTTAAAAACGAAGTTCAATTCACTGTTGGTGAAAAAGTATACAAACCGCTCATCATCAAAACCGATGATGTTTGCGCTGTTCCCGAATCAAAAACGAAGGGTTTCTGGTTTTGTGATTTGATGCCTGCCTGAGCTTTGCATTGTCAACTTTTATGCTATTTTTGCTTCACTTAAAACTTATATATGGCTAACGGAATACTTAAAGGAAAAAGAGGAATTATTTTTGGCGCCCTGGATGAAAATTCAATCGCCTGGAAAGTTGCCGAAGCAGCACATGCTGAAGGGGCTTTGATTACATTGACCAATGCTCCTATTGCCATGAGAATGGGAGAAATCAACAAACTGGCAGAAAAAACCGGTGCTACAATTATTCCTGCTGATGCTACCTCGGTAGAAGACCTGGAAAACCTGTTTTCTAAATCAATGGAAGTGCTCGGAGGTAAAATTGATTTCGTTTTGCACTCTATCGGTATGTCGCCAAACGTTAGAAAAGGCAAGCATTACACTGAATTGAACTACGAATTCTACCAAAAAACTATAGATATTTCTGCTTTGTCCTTCCATAAAACACTTGCGGTTGCCAAGAAACTGGATGCGATTAACGACTGGGGTAGTGTAGTGGCGCTGACTTACATCGCTGCACAAAGAACTTTCCCTGATTACAGCGATATGGCAGAGGCTAAATCGGTACTGGAATCTATAGCAAGAAGCTTTGGTTACCACTACGGCACCGAGAAAAAAATCAGAATCAATACTATTTCACAGTCTCCAACCATGACTACCGCTGGCAAGGGTATCAAAGGCTTTATGGCCTTCTTTAACTATGCTAACGCAATGTCGCCGCTGGGCAATGCTCCGGCTGAAGATTGTGCTAAATACTGCATTTCTCTCTTCTCCGATTACACAAGATTCGTTACTATGCAAAACCTCTTCCACGACGGTGGATTCTCCAATGTTGGAGTGAGCAGGTCGGTAATGGATAAGTTTGAGGAATAAGAACCAAGGGCTTTAATGCAAAAAAACATCCGGGTATACCACGGATGTTTTTTTGTTTCTCGGATCCATACCTCCAGTGCTTAACTACCGAAGCAGCGTTTTTTTGTGGCTGGGTCTCCAATTTGTTTCTATATCTAAGACAATGAAAAATCTGTTCCGTTGCCTGGAAGTAGAAACATAATTCTTAATGATTTGTTATTTTTTGAAGTTAAAAGTCTGTTTGCAATGAAATATTCTCTTGAAAATGAATTTGTTAAAATTGAAGTAAAGCTTAATGGCGCTGAGTTGTGTTCCTATTTCAATAAGCAAAATAATACAGAATATGTGTGGCAGGCCGACCCCAGGTTTTGGGGCAAACATGCACCTATGCTTTTCCCGGTGATAGGGATGGCGGCGAGTGATCAAATCAAGGTGAAAGGACAGTCGTTTCCTATGACCAAGCATGGTTTTGCACGTGATATGAACTTCGAGTTCCGCAGCCAAACAGCTGATACACTGGAAATGGCTTTAGTTTCAACAACTGAGACCAAAAAGTCTTTCCCTTTTGATTTTGAATTGCTGGTGAAATATGAACTCAAAGCCACAAAACTCATCACTACTTTCAGAGTCATTAATAAAGGTCAGGAAAGTATGTCCTTTGGTATTGGAGGCCATCCGGCTTTCAATTGCCCTGATGAGCTGGAAAATTGCTTTATTGAATTTGAAAAGGAAGAAAAAGACGATAAAGTGCTCATTAATGCGCAAGGCTTCAGAAATGGAAAAATTGTGAAGGACTATATCAATGGTAAGAGAATTATGCTTTCCAAAGAGATTTTTAAGGATGATGCATTGATTTTCCTGAATCTTCAATCAAAAGCGATGGTTTTGCAATCTAGGTCCGGACTAAAAAAGCTTAAATTTTCCCATCAGGGTTTTCCTTTCCTGGGCATATGGGCTCCAGTTGGAGCTCCCTTTGTTTGCCTGGAACCGTGGCAGGGCGTGTGCGATACAGAAGGGTATAGCGGGGAGTTTAAAGATAAACTCGGCAATGTGGATCTAGCCCCGCAAAAGGATTTTTTATGCAGCTACACTATTGAAGGATTATAAGTTTCAACGTATCTTTGAAGGATGTCCGACGATAAATTTGCATATCTCAGAAAACAACTGGAAACTGAATTTGAATTTCCTCTGAAATACATGTTCAAGTTCATTGTTCCTCACGAAAAAGTAGCTCAGGTGCTGCCTTTGTTTGAAATGGGGACTATCAGTGAACGGCCGTCCAGTAAAGGAAAATACACCAGCGTAACAGTAACTATGGTAGTGTTGTCTCCCGATGATGTTATTGCCCGATACAAATCAGTTTCACATATAGAAGGTATTGTAGCATTATGATAGTTTGGCAGGGAAAACTCGAGAAAATGCCGGTAGTGCTGGAAAATCCTGTGAAGTATTTTCTGGATTACGGCGAATCAAAAATTTGCATCAATAATTTTATCGGGAAGAATATCCGACTCACTTTCAGCAATGAAATCAGGTGCATTGCCTGTGATAAGAAGACGAATAAGAGTTTCGGTCAAGGTTTTTGTTATCCATGTTTTTTGAATTCTCCCAGGAACTCCGAATGCATTGTACGTCCCGAACTATGTATGGCCCATGAACACCAGGGGCGTGATCCTGAATGGGAAAAGGAAAATCACAATGTTCCGCATTGCGTGTACCTGGCTCAAACCAATGACGTTAAAGTAGGGGTGACCCGTTCCAGCAATACTTACAGTCGCTGGATTGATCAGGGTGCTCGCCGAACAATAAAGCTTGCAGCAGTGCCTTATCGCCAGCTTGCGGGATTGATAGAAACAGATCTTAAAAAATACATTTCAGATAAAACCAACTGGCAGAAAATGCTGAAGGACGAAAGAGGAGAGGATGTGGATCTGGTGGCTTTGAAAAAGGAACTGATTTCCAAATTGCCTTCTGACCTGCAGCAATATCAGGATGCCGATGATACCATTACTGAAATTAGCTATCCTGTTCAGGAGTATCCAGCCAAAGTAAAGAGCCTCGGGTTTGATAAAGAAACCATGGTGGAAGGAAAGCTTAATGGTATTCGCGGACAATACCTTTTGTTTACTAATGGTTCTGTAATCAATCTCCGAAAGCATACTGGTTATATGGTTTGCTTTGAAGTGCTGGATGAAAAATTCGCAGAAGAAGTAATTCAGGGAGTTTTGTTTTAATTGAATTGAGAAAACAAAAAACACCGGCTCATCACCGGTGTTTTTGTTTTACAAATTTCCAATTGCTAATCTTTCAACACTTTCAAAGTACTTACAACACCATCGTTATTGTATAGGATCACGTGATAAATACCAGCAGAGAATTCTTCACCGAAAGTCTGTTGTCCCACAAGATTGAACTCAGTCATTACCCTTCCAAGATTATCCACCACTTTTACTTTTGTAGCATCAGTCGATTGGATATTGAAGCTGGAGGAAGATGGATTCGGATACAAAGACACTTCCGCTTTGTTCATGGTTTTTACAGATGTAGTGAGGCATTGGAAGCTGTTGGCATCGATAACGGCTTGCACGGGAGTACGCGCACAGGTTGATCCTGCCTGAATCTTAATATCGAACACAGCAGGAAAAGAGGCCGCTTTGTCGTCGCGTGTATCATCAGTGATATCCATTACATCTGATGCATCCATGGTGCTAAAGTTGGCCCCTGCATCAAACCACACCAATGCATTTCCACCGCTTGGTGTCAGCTCATAACTCCCCGCAGCAGTTATAGGGATTGGAGTGGAGAAAGTAAGCGTGTAAAAAGTATTGAAAGGCGCGCCGCTTTGAACACCGGTACAAACCACATTGTCGGAGGTGTAAGAGCCTAATGTATTAGCTCCTTGTTTCAAAGTAAAAGTCACCGACACATTATTCCCGCTACAGCTGTAAACGAAAGGCAGAACCTTCATTTGCGTAATGGTAAAGGCTTTTGAAGCTGTAAAACGGATACCCACAGTTCCTGCGTTAGTTGCGCCAGAAAGAGAATTGCTGGTTGATGACGGTCCGGCTGTAGCTGCTACAGATCCCGCATCCTGCACATAATAAGTGGTATTTGCTGAAATGGTTGGAGAATACGAATTTCCTGTAGCCACTTTATTGCCATTGGTCGCAGCATCGTACCACTCATATGGTCCGCCTGCACCCGAAATCCCTAAATCTACCTGTTCACCGGCACTGCATGCTGTATCGTTAATGGCAGTTGGTAGGGAGGAAGTCACTACCACATCATCGTAAACGCTGGTACAGCCCGAAGCCATGGCGGTACCACGGTAAGTTCCTGCGCTATAAACTGTATAAGTCTTGCCCGTAGCTCCATTGATAACAACATTGTCTTTTTTCCATTCGTAAGTCACGCCCGATCCTGTTACACCAATATCCAAGGTGGCAGATGCAGGATTACACAAGGTAATATCCGAGCCTAAATTAACTGTTCCTATCGTGCCAGTGATGACTACGCTGCCTTGTGTATTCCATTTTCCAGCAGAATCCAGTACGCATTTGTAAGTGCCTGGAGTGGTTACAGTATAAGTATTGGCTGAAGTGGAAGCGTTTTGCACTACCACATTGTCTTTGTACCAGGTAAAAGTTTTCTTGCCATCTGTAGCAATCCCAGTAGGCAAAACAATGCTCGACACACCGCAGATCGATTGTGAGGAACCGAGGTTTGGAGATTTATGGGGAGAGAACTTATTGGTGTCTACCGGTGATAATACCGACATGATGTAAGCCAATGAGCCTACCAAACAAGCGTTATAATCAATACCACCTTCGGTATGCTGATAGTTTACTACGTTGTCTGAGAAAGTCCCCGGCGATCTTGTTCCACCCACCATACCACCAAATTGGGCGTTTTTTGCAGGAGGAGTCATCAAAGCTTTTGCTGCATCATTCGGATTGTCATCTCTCAAATAATAATTTCTGTGGTGCGGATGGCTTGGGTATTTGGAACCAAAACCAACGATAAACGACTGGCTGGCGGTGTTTTTCCCAAGGATATAGTCAATATTGTCATAAATGTATTTATTCGGAGTAGCCTGGGTTCCCTTGAGTTTTTGCCACAAAGCAACAATAAAAGCAGTGTTGGCATTGTAGCGCAGCGGCCCCCATCCTATGTTACCACCATTGAACTGACCATCGGCTTGCTTGTTACCAAAATAGTGGGTGTTGATAATGCTTTCCAGAACTGTCAATGCATTTGATTTCCCTAATAAAGCAAGATTATAGATAGCGATATCACCGTTGTTGGTATAATCGAAACCGTAGTTCTTACCATAAATATCGCCTCCTGATCCAGGGGAAGCAGCTATGGTATATGCCAACGCATCTGTTTTGTATTGGGCGGTACCTGTAGCCCAGTAAAGCTCGGCCAGCAAACAAACGTAGTCGTCTTTCCAGTTGTCGTTGGCACCATATTCACTACCATCCGCTGACCCAACCGTTCCGGGATGAGCCTTGGCATAAGTGTAAGCATATTGTGCGTGAACCAAACAGAGGTCGGCGTAGGTTGGATCGAATTTCCTGTACATTCTCGACATTAATGCCAGGGTAGCACCGCAAAACGAAGGCATGGACGCATCGGAAGGATTTTTATAAACCGGTCGGGAATCTCCCCCTTCAGTTTGGGGTAGGGTTTGCATTTTCACAGAAGTTACCCATTTAGCATGGTCGTAAGAGCCTCTTCCCACCTGATAGTAAAAAGTAGATCCATCTTTAGCACACTTGATAAAATAATCGGTAGCGTGCTTTACCTCATCCAGGATATCGGGAATTCCGTTAGGGTCGTGACCGTTTTCTTCATAATTGTATTTTCCGGAGGAAGTATAACCTGCGTAATTGGCAGAGTAATGGTCGTCGTATCCGGTAGGGAATTCAGCATAGCCTTTAAGGAGCATATAAGCTGAGTAAAACTCAGTTTGCCCGAATTTAACATGGTCACCGCAATCGTGCCATCCACCGGAAAGGTCATAACCGCCATCGTTATCATTCATGAAGGATTTTCCTGTGTAGCTGGGGTTAAGGCCTGAAGGCAGGTGATTGTAAAGCATCCAGTTGTTACTGCCTGATCGCTGCGCGCCATAAAAACGGGTGGTCATCCACAATGCCTTTTTGTATTCGGCGCTGGTAAAGCCGGCAGTCTGAGCCATTGCACTATAGGAAGTGCATAGGGTTATCAGACCAACAATAAGGTTAAGAGGTAAATGTTTTCTCATTTCAAAGTTGTTTTAATAAATACTAGGTCCTCGGGGTATACCTAAGATACAATGCCATCGACCATCCGCGCTTTTTGATTTATGTTGAATTCGTCCGAAATAATATTAAATCTGTCCGAAAGCCCGTTAATAGCGACTTTCGGAGCAGGCTTTTACCTTAATATGATACGCTTATCGGGTAGTCAGGGTTGCAAGGAATATGGTGTGTAAAGCAGAAATTACTGCTTCACCATATTCATGTTGTGTATGATTTCATCCTCTTCATTATAGAAGATCACATGGTAAATCCCGGCAGGGAAATTTTCACCAAAGCTTTTTTGCTGTATGAGCTCAAATTCACTAACCACTCTTCCCAGATTATCAATCACTTTTGCCTGAGCTTTTACGGGAGATTCAAGGGTAAAAGAAGAGGAGGATGGATTAGGGTAAAGTGATGCTGAAATAGATTTACCTTTGAATTCATTGACTCCAATAGGTGCGTGGAACTTACTGGTATCAACGGGAGCTAGTTTAGAGTTAATGAAGCCTAAAACACAAACGAGACCGGCGTTGTAATCAATACCACCTTCTGTGTATTCGTAGCTGGTTACGATATCCTTAAATTTGGAAGGATCACGATAGCCGCCAAGCATCGATCCAAATTGCTTGTTTTTAGCAGGAATCTCCATTTGTTGTTTTTCAACATCAGTAGGATCATTGTCGTTAAGATATACTGTACGATGGTGTGGATGTTTTGCACAATTTGCCCCGAAGCCTACAACAAAAGAGAGATTGGATTTATTTTTCCCAAGGATATAGTCGATGTTATCATAAATGTACTTGTTGATAGTATCATCGGTGCCGTTGAGTTTTTGCCACAGAGCAACAGTGAACGCTGTATTAGCATTGTATCTCAAGGGGCCCCAGTTAATATTACCACCCGCAAATTGTCCGTCCGGTTGAACATTTCCTAAATAAAACTTGGTAACGATAGTGCCTAGAACTGTTTTTGCATTTGACTTGCCGAGCAGAGCCATATTGTATAAAGCAATGTCGCCATTGTTGGAATAATCCGCACCGTAACTATTGCCGCGAATATCACCCGTCCACTCATCAATTACGGTAAAAGCTAAGGCTTCCGATTTATAAGTGGCATCGCCGGTGGTCCAGTAAAGTTCGGCGCACATACTGGCATAATCGTCTTTCCAGTTTCCGTTGGCTCCATAAAAACCGCCATCAGGTGAACCCGCTGTTCCGGGATGTGATTTAGCATAAGTATAAGCATATTTTGCATGTTTCAAACAAAGAGAAGCATAAGCGGTGTCGTACTTAGCGTATAGTCTCGACATCAATGCCAGTGAAGCTCCGCAAAAAGATGCCATGGAAGCATCATTAGGATTTTTGTATACAACTCTTTGTTGTCCGCCTTTGTCCTTACTTTGAGTTTGCATTAGTACCGCAGTTACCCATGTTTTGTGATCGGGAGTTCCTTGTCCGACCTGATAATAAAAGGTAGTAGAATTTCTCGCACACTTAATAAAGTAATCGGTAGCGTGTTTCACTTCATCAAGGATATCAGGAATACCATTTGGATCATGGGTATTGTCTTCCCAGTTCCATTTCCCTGTGCTTTTATAATTGATATAAGTAGCAGTGTAATAATCGTCGTAACCGGTTGGGAATTCAGCAAAACCTTTCAGTAATAAGTATGCAGAGTAGTACTGCGTTTGTCCGAATTTAACATGATCGCCGCAATCGTGCCATCCACCCGAAAGGTCATATCCATCAGTGTCTTTATCATCAATGAAGCAGGTGCCTTTATATTTGGTTTGCACACCTGCCGGAAGGTGATTATACACCAGCCAGTTGTTATAACCTGAACGCTGTCCGCCATAGTAGCGGGTAGTCATCCATAGTGCCTTTTTGTATTCGGCATTGGTAAAGTATTGTGCAAATATATTGTGACAAAACAGAATGGAAAATAGAAGTATGCTTCTTTTCATAAGTGTGGGTTAAAGCATTAAACTGAATATTAGTGTTTTGGTTCTCCCTAAGATACTTTAGAACACTAAGTTTGCTTTGTAAATGAATCCTGTTTGATTGTATTCCTGTCCGAACGTAGAAAAGATGTTTATCCTCTTAGTTTTTTAGGCAAGCTCTTAACTATCAAGGCATATGAATGATCTATCCATTCCTTCAGAAGCTGATCCTGAACGCTGGAATCACAAATAATTGTGTTCCAGTGTTTTTTGTTCATGTGGTAGCCGGGCTGAACACAGGGATAATGCTCTCTTAATTCAATGGCTTTTTCGGGATCACATTTTACATTGAACTGGAGAGGGATAGAGTGGAAGTCGGTGATAAGGAATATTTTTCCATGGACTTTGAACACGAGGTTGTCGGGACCAAAAGGCGTACTTTCCTCAACATGAGATTTTGAAAGGCAGTAGTCTCTGAGTTCGTCGATGTGCATGGGGTAAAAATAAGAATTTGTATCGAACCCTGATTCACCTGATGAAAGGATTTAAGGATAGCGAAGTAAGCAAAATCCTGAAATCCTTTCATCAGGTGAATCAAAGTTCGGACAAAAAAAATCCCCGTCGATTCGACGAGGATTTTTCTATTCCATTATAATAAGTATTAACTCAAATTGATTTTCTTCTCAATATCGGTTACATAAACTTTAAATCGTTTATCGGTTTCCATCAGGTTGTTCACCGTGCGGCAGGCGTGGAGAACAGTTGCGTGATCTTTACCGCCGCAGTGCATTCCGATAGTTGCCAAAGAAGATTTTGTCAAACTTTTTGAGAAGTACATGGCAATCTGACGGGCCTGAACCACTTCACGTTTGCGGGTTTTGGATTTCATTAAATCCAAAGGCAGACTGAAATAATCACAAACCACTTTCTGGATATAATCTATAGACACTTCGCGGGCAGTGTTCTTCACGAACTTGTCGATCATTTGTTTTGCAAGATCGAGCGTAATGGCTTTTTTGTTCAGTGAAGATTGTGCGATCAGGGAGATCAGTGCGCCTTCCAGTTCTCTGATATTAGAGGTGATGCTGTAAGCGAGGTATTCAACCACTTCTTTAGGAAGTTCGATACCATCGGCGTACATTTTCTTGTTGAGGACGGCAATTCTTGTTTCAAGATCAGGAGCTTGTAAGTCGGCAGAGAGGCCCCACTTAAATCTAGACAATAATCTTTGTTCCATTCCCTGCAATTCCACCGGCGGTTTATCGGAAGTCAACACCAATTGTTTTCCGTTTTGATGCAGGTGGTTGAAGATATGGAAGAATACGTCCTGGGTTTTTTCTTTTCCGGCGAAGAATTGAACATCGTCTATAATCAGAACATCTATCATCTGATAGAAGTGAACAAAGTCGTTTTGTGTGTTATTTCTTACAGCATCGATAAACTGATGCGTGAATTTTTCAGAGGAAACATACAAAACGGTCTTGTTCGGGTAGTTCTTCTTGATCTCGATACCAATTGCATTGGCCAAATGTGTTTTACCCAAACCAACATCTCCATAAACCAATAATGGGTTAAAGGCAGTTCCACCAGGTTTGTTAGCTACAGCGAAACCAGCTGAGCGAGCGAGGCGGTTGCAATCACCTTCAATAAAATTTTCAAAAGAGTAGTTTGGATTCAGTTGCGAATCAACAACCACTTTTTTCAATCCTGGTATGATGAATGGATTGCGTATAGTGCTTTGGTTAAGATCCAATGGCATTGACATTGCCTGGTTCTTAGTTACTTTTTTGTCGGTTGTAGGGATTTTGATGGAATACGGCTTCGTATTGTTCTGCGCGTTGTCCATGATAATGCTGTACTCGAGACGGCCGCCTGCGCCTAATTCTTTCTGGATGGTTTTCTTGAGCAATGTGATGTAGTGCTCTTCTAACCATTCATAAAAAAACTGACTTGGAACCTGAATTGTAAGAACTTTGTTTTTGAGTTTTAAGGGAACGATTGGCTCGAACCATGTTTTAAAACTTTGTAAACTAACGTTATCTTTAATTACCGCGAGACAATCTTTCCATGCTTTTTCGTGTGGCTTCTCCATTTAAAATTTATCCAATTGCAAGGTTACTAAACTTTCTTTTGCTGATCGGTCTGCCTCTTTGATCTATCTGTTTCCGAATCGTGAACAAATATTGCAAAAAAAAGTTGATAAAAAAATCTTTTCGCTATTGTATTTTAGAAATTTTTATTCTAGCGTGATTTACCAGTGTTTACAATGCATACAAAATGTTTTTATTTTTGAATGAATTGCAAAAAAACAGTTTTAAAAATATATCTTACAACTTATTTTTCAGGTACTTGAAAATAAGCAAAAATTATAATCAATTCAGATTCAGAAAATTCACAAAAAATGCTGGCACACGAATTTAAAATCAGGGTTCGATATTCGGAAACAGACCAGATGGGTTTTGTATATTATGGAAATTATGCCGCCTATTTAGAAGTGGGGAGAGTGGAAACATTACGAGAAATGGGCTACCCTTATAAAGAATTAGAAGCTCGTGGAGTCATGCTCCCCGTAGTGAATCTAACGATCAACTACCGGAAACCCGCAGTTTACGATGACTTGCTGACCATCAAAACAAGTATCAAACAAACTCCTTCAGTGAAGATTGTTTTCGACTCTCAGATATTTAATGAACAAGGCGATTTGTTGGTGGAAGCCTCGGTAACTCTAGTGTTCATTGATGCCAACACTAAAAAACCAACAAAGGGTCCGATAGACTTATTGGAAAAAGTTGCGTCTTATATAAAAGAGTAAATATTAAAACTGGCTTTATGAGATTCTTATTAATAGTATTTCTTCTTACTACATTCATCAGCCTTCAGGCCCAGATCACCACTCCAGATGCAAATTTTAAAAAGGCACTAATTGATCAGGGAGTGGATTTGAATACCGATGGACAAATCAGTATCTCTGAAGCGCAAGCTGTAAAAGCTCTTGAGCTGAACAACAAACAGATTCTTGATTTATCCGGAATTGAATGGTTTACTTCTTTAAAACGACTGGAAGCCGATTCGAATCTGATTATCAAACTTGATCTCCTATCCAACACTTATCTTGATACGGTAAGTGTAAATAATAATGATTTGGATGAATTGAAGGTTTCCGGACTCAGCAACCTGAAGGTTTTAAGTGCCGATAATAATGAATTGTCGCAATTAATCCTGGCAGGAAGCAACAGCATTAAGCGCCTGAGTGCTAAAAATAATAAGGTAACTGATATTGATGTTGCATCCCTTTCACACCTGACTTATTTTTCAATAGCAGGGAACATGCTTACAGATCTGGACATTTTGCAAAACAGGGAAATTACGGAACTCTATTGCAACAATAATTTCCTTAGCGAATTGAAATTAGATTCTTCAAAAGTTTTGTCTGTAGTGAACTGCGCCGATAATCTTCTTTCATCGCTAACACTGGCGAACAACGGAAAAATAAAGAAACTGAATTGCAGCAACAATTCTTTAATTGTGTTGAATCTGAAAAATAATACGCTGCTTGATTCTCTGGCTTGTGGCAACAATACCATTGGAGCGCTGAATTTGAGCGGATATAACTTGTTGCAAAACCTGATATGCGAACACAATAACCTTTCGGCTTTAGATTTGACGTCTCAAACTAAGCTCTCCAAAGTAATAGCAAATCATAATGGAATCATAACTATACAGCTTACAAAAAAAACGCCGCTGGTGTATGCTGATTTCATGAACAATTCGCTTAACTCTTTTCCTTTTGATTCGCTGCTAATATTGCAAACTGCGTTATTGGAGAGCAACTACATTACCAATATACACATCCCGGCCGGAGCAGCGCTTAAAAAATTAAATGCTGCAGACAATAAATTCCTCACTAAATTCAAAACCTTATCAAACAAGCTGGAATATCTTGATCTTTCAATTTCTGATCTTGATACCCTGGATTGCTCTTTTAATAAATTGACATATTTAAATGTTGCTGATATTGCCGGATTAAAAGTCCTGAATTGTTCGCACAATAGTCTGAGCACCCTGGATTTCAGCGGAATTTCAACCCTCGATTCATTATGGTGCAACAACAATGAGCTTTTAACTTTAGATGTTAGCAATCAGAAATTTCTCGACTTGCTGAATTGCTCCAGTAATTCTTTGTCGCAATTGGATCTCATTAATAACGCTGTGCTTAAAAAATTGTATTGCAGCAATAACTTCATTTCGTCTTTAGCGCTAACAAAACAAACCTTTCTGCAGCATCTTGATTGTTCATCAAATGCCATTACTACTTTAGATTGCAGTAAGAATACTGATCTTCAATATCTCTACACATACTTTAATGATCTCACCGATTTGAAAGTGAAAAACAATATCAATTTGATAGAATTTTACTGCGCCGGAAATGATCTTGATAGCTTGATACTTCCTTCCGCCACAACAATGGAAGTGCTTTCCTGTGGAAATAATAATTTAAAAGAGCTGGAAATTTCTGCTTTGCCTAATCTTAAAATTTTGTACTGCGCATCCAATGAACTAGATCATATCGATATGCGCACAAACAATAAACTCAGCGATATTAAAATAGGCGGAATGACAACACTGACTCTTGTTTGTGTTTGGGAAACTACTTTCCCGCCGGTGGGTGTGGAGTTGGATGATGTAGGCAGCAATCACGTGCAATATTCGCTGAAATGTAATGTAGGTACAGAGGAGCTGACACATACTATATATATGTATCCAAATCCGGCAGAAAATTTTGTTACAATTAATATGGAAGGGAATACACTCTTTCAAATCACAAATGTAGAAGGCAGAGTAGTGTATGAAGGAACTGTTGATGGTTCCGAAACTATTGATATCACAAGTTTTTCCAGCGGAGTTTATTTTGTGAAACTGAATTCCGGGAACGAAGTGCTGGTAAAAAAGTTTTCTAAATTATAGCGTACCTGAATACTGAAAAGACAGGATTTTGATTGCTGGTAATCAAAACTGATACTTCTCCGAGGTCCAGATTTCATAAGCTTTTTCAGCCTGCAGCTCCAGCATCGCCAATCCGTTTTGTGTAAGCGCGCCTTTCTCTCTTCCTTTTTTCAGGAATAAAGTTTCCGCCGGATTGTATATCAAATCGTAGAGTAAATTGTTTTCGTTGATGAATTCGTATGGAATTTCCGGACAGGCATCTACTTTGGGATACATGCCCAGCGGACTGGAATTCACAATTACAGGGAAATTACGAATTGCTACTTCATTGAGTTCAGAATAGGAGCGTTCGTTTTCATTTTCAGGATTGCGGGAAATATACAAAACATCGAGTCCGATATTTTTTAATACATATTCCACAGCTTTCGCTGCGCCACCTGTACCCAAAATCAAAGCTTTGTGATGAAAATTTTTCAAAAGAGGCTTCAGGGTTTCCTTGAATCCGTAAACATCCGTATTGTATCCTTTGAGTTGAATTTTATCTCCGTCGCGGAAAATTTTGATGGTGTTCACGGCGCCAATTTCCTTTGCAGCCTCATCCAGTTTATCCAGATAAGGGAGCACTTGTTCTTTGTATGGAATGGTGACGTTGATTCCGCGCAATTCGGGATTGTGCTTAATTACTTCCAGCACTTTTTCAATAGAAGGAATTTCAAAATTCTGGTATTGGGAATCTGAAATGCCTTCCTTCTCAAACTTCTTTTTAAAATACCCCGCCGAAAAAGAGTGGGAGAGGGGGAAGCCAATGAGTCCGTAGGTTTTCATTATTTATCCGATTTTGAAAACTTGCTTTTCAGGAAAGAGAAAACAATAGGTAATACCGAAATGGCGATGATACCCATGATTACTTTTTCGTAGTTGACATTAATGAATTCGTTTTCTGCAAGGAAATATCCCAGAAGGGTTAGTCCGCTCACCCACGCAATTCCACCTACGATACAAAAGGTGATGTATTTCACGTAATTCATTTGTCCGATACCCGCCGCAAAAGGAGCGAAGGTGCGCACAATAGGAACAAAGCGCGCCATGATGATCGTTTTTCCACCATGCTTTTCAAAAAAGAGATGGGTTTTATCAAGGTATTCTCTTTTAATAAATCTTTTCAGCCATTTTATTTCAAACACTTTTTCGCCGAAAAACTTACCCACGAAATAGTTCACGTTATCACCTAGTATGGCCGCACCGAAAAGAAGCGGAATAAGCACCCATATATTTAATACACCCAGACTTTTACACAATAGTCCGGCAGTGAACAAGAGCGAGTCTCCTGGTAAAATCGGTAATGCGATGAGTCCGGTTTCGCAAAAAATAATCAGTGCCAGTATAAAATAAGTAGTGGTTTGATATTCCATGATCCAGCCTTCCATAGTAGGTTTCAGGTTGGTCAGTAAATCGATAAGGTCTTGAAAAATCATGATGGGATGAATGTTTTGGTAAAAATAAAAAGATAAAGGGAAGTTGCTATTATTTTCTATTTTTGATTCAAACAATATAATATGTATAATATTTCAGCTTTAGAATTGAAGGAACGCCTCGATAAAGGCGAAGATATACAACTGATTGATGTGCGTGAGGCTTATGAGTTGGAGATTGCTTCCATTGGTGGAGAGCACATTCCCATGAATTTGATTTTGAACAATCTCGATAAAATTTCTAAAGAGAAACCTGTAGTGGTGTATTGCAGAAGCGGTCGTCGTTCGGCGTCGGTTATTGCTGCGTTGGAAGAACGTTATGGCTATACTAACCTTATGAATTTAGGTGGTGGTATTCTGGAGTGGGCCGAGGATGTGGATCCTACGATGGAGTCTTATTAATCTTTGTTTTTCTGGTATTTGAAGGCGTGTATACTTCGCGTCCGTCATTGCGAGAAATTTTCGTACCCGAAAATTCGAAGCAATCCCTTTTTCTTTTTCTTGATCTCCGTGAATTCCAATTGATTGATCGATAATTTTTGAATGGAATAGCCTTTGCCGTCTATTGTCGAGGAGTTCTCACCCAGCCACTGCCAATAGCTTCTTCGAGAAGAGCAGGTGCTATCATTTGTGGAGGAAGACAGGTTGATTGTCAAGGTTTGAATGGTCGTGTTTGTATTGTAAAAACGATATGTAGTCAGAGTATCGTTGCCCTTGCATTCCTGTGGTTTGGATTTGTTTAAGATAAAATTTGATGTAGAGTAAGAGCCGCAGATAAACCACTCACCTAAAAGAGAATCACTGTTAATTTGGGCTTTTACCTGAATTGAAAAAATCAGAAAAAGGAAAAGTAATTTCTTCATTTTCTAAAAATAAGGGATTGCTTCGAATTTTCGGGTATGAAAATTTCTCGCAATGACGATCGTGTGAGAATAGTGGCGGAGGAGAAATCTTTAATTGTTATACAAATCAATCAACTCCAGAATATTCTGGTTGCTGCTTGCTTCAGGTTGGATTTGAAAAAGGAAGTGATAGTCCTTCGCATTCATGATCAATCCTTTTTCAAAATGTTCGTAAGCCTTATTGAAAGATCCTTTCTCCAGATACACTGCAGTGAGATAGTAATGGAATCTATGGAAATCAGAGTGTTCCATCATTCCCTGGTGGATGGCATCAATAGTGGAATTGAAATCGTTCACTTTCATTAATAAATCAGCATACTCCAGATACATTTCAGGATCTTCGGAATTGAGCGACAGTGCTTTTCCGAAAGAAGCTATAGCATCTTCAGTACGACCAAGTTTATCTTCAATTTCAGCGAAAGCATACCAGTAGTCGGCATTTTCCTTGTCAATATCGAGTGCCTTTTGCAGGCATTTGAATGCATCTTCAACTCTGCCCAACTCATCCAGACAGATGGCTTTACCCAACCAAGAGTCGCCGTATTCAGGTTCCAGTGATATCGCTTTGTCGTAGTATTCCAGGGCAAGAGCGAAGTTATTCATCTTTTCGTAGCACTCGGCGATGTTGCAAAATACCACGCCGTTCGGACTTTCCTGATCAAAGGTTTCTTTATAAATAGCGATGGCCTCTTCGTATTTCTCCATGTGTGCCAATAAATTTGCTTTACTGAAATAGGCAGCAGTGAAATATTCGTTGATGGCAATTACAAAATCAAAGGCGTCAATTGCTTCCTCTAACTTGGAAATTTTACTATATAGATTTCCGAGATTGTACCAAGAAGCCTCGCTGTAGGGATTGGTATCAATGAATTCCATGTAGAACTCAATGCCTTCTTCCGTTCTGTCGAGGGTGTCGAAACAGTATGATAATTCATACAAAGCAGCTTCATTATCAGGATTGTCCTTCAGTGCTTTCTTAAAATTATCAATGGCTTTATCGTAGTTGTTTAAAAACTGGTATTCAAATGCAAGAAGAATGTAAACTTCATCTTTATGCTCTGCATATTGCAAAGCCTTCTTGAGATATTGAATGGCTTTTTCGTGCGACTTTAATTTGCTGAGCACTGTCGCTTTTGTGAGGTAAACTTCCGCATTCCACGGCAACTCATGTTCCAATTGGGCGAGAAGACGCAATGCTTTTTTGAACTTATAATTTCCGGTAAGTATCTGAACTTCGGAAAGCAGTAATTCTTTGGATTCAGGATGTTGCGATTTGGCATATTTCAGCACGAGCATTGCTCTTTGAAAATCTTTCTGGTGGGCGTAATGTTCAATGATGTCGGAAAATTTTTCGCGATCGAAGTAGTACAAGTCATTTCTCGCGATCATCTGCTCGAAACGCTCTATGTCGTTGTTGATCCCTTCGTTCTCGTCGTGAAATTCGTTTTCTTCCATGCTAGCCTAAACGTATAACGTAAATGTTTTAATATAAATTCTATTTCACAATAGCCTTGCGATTTACTTATTCACTAAATTTTGTGGAAAAGAAAAAAGGGATGATTTAATAGAGGTGGGTTAAATCCTGCGTTTACAGAAGTTTACCGTTATTATAAACTCCGATCACTTTCCCTTCCAGCTTTTTCCCGATGAAAGGATTGTTTTTAGAAAGCGACTGCAATTCTTTTTCTTTTACTTCCCATGTTACAGAAGGATCAAACAAAGTGACATTGGCTTTTTCACCCACTTTAATTTTTGGTACTTCTATATTGAAAGCTTTGCGCGGAGCAACAGACAATTTTTCAATGAGCAGAGGCAAGCCCAATTCTTTACCAACATGAGTATTCAGGGCTGCAAAAGCTGTCTCCATAATCGCAGCACCAAAGCTTGCCTGATCAAATTCACAACATTTGTTCTCGATGTTTTGCGGCTCGTAGTTGCTGCTAATGAAATCAATGGCTCCCGATTTGAGTCCGGCGATTAATGCTTTTCTATCTTTCTCATCTCGCAGCGGAGGCAATACTTTCAAGTTGGAATTAAAGCTTTCCATTGCCGAATCATTAAGCACCAGGTTCAGTACCGCTGCATCGGCAGAAATATTCAGCTTATTTTTTTTCGCCGCCTTTATAAGTTCGACAGCTCTAGTGGTGGATACCATGGAGAGATGAAGTCGGCCCTCAGTATATTCCAGTATAGCGATGTTGGTAGCTACAGCCACTTCCTCAGCAATTGACGGACGCGTTTTCAGTCCGAGTCCCGCACTTGCCTTTCCTTCATTCACCATCCCGTCGTTAGCCAGATGCTGATCTTCGGAATACAAAACTATAATAGAGTTGAATTTTTTAGTGTAGAGCAGAGCCAGCTTTACCAGCTCAGCATTGCTGATAGCGTGCTTGCCGTCGGAGAATGCAATGGCTCCCGATTGCTGCATATCGTACATTTCACTTAGGTCTTTGTTGCCTCCTTTTGCAGAAAGATTTCCCATTGGGAAAACATCTACTGTATTTTTTGTGCATTGATTAACAATGTACTCCACGCCGGATTTGCTATCAATAGCCGGTTGAGTGGAAGGAGAGAGGATCACGCCGGTATAGCCACCCTTGGCGGCAGTTAAAATTCCGTTGGCCAGCGTTTCTTTATGTTCATTTCCGGGATCACAGAAGTTGGCATTCACATCCAGCCAGCCCGGAGAAACACAGAGTTTCGGGGATTCAATGGTTTTAACGCCTTTTTTAGTGATCTTGCCGATTCCCTCGATTTTACCGGCTTTGATGAATATGTCGACTTGCTTATTGTTGAAAGGAGAGTTTGGATCAATTACAGTAGCTTTCTTTATCAGAAGATCCATTGGCATTTTAATTTTGTCAAATGTAGAAAAAAAGTTTAAAGTGTAAAGTGGAAAGTCTAATTTTGGTTGCTTAATAATTTAAAAATCTACCGCATGTCAAATTGGTTTATATGTAAAATCAGCTACCTCAAGCAAGCTGAGAACGGAAGCATCTACAAGAAAAGCGAGAGCTATGTTTTAAACTCAATGTCATTTACCGAAGCTGAAGCCCGCTTACAGGCCGCTTTGGAGGAAGTTATCCCTGAGTACAATTTGCTGACTTGTGTGAAGACAAATATCAGCGATATCGTTTTCGACGAAAGTGCAGAGTCTTATTTTAAGGCTAAAATCACCTACAAATCAGTTGATGCTGACTCCGGAAAAGAAAGAGCTGTGACCGAAAACTACCTTATCGCAGCTGAATCTTTGAAAGATGCCTGCATGAAAATTGAGGAGAGAATGGAAGGTTCTGTTGTTGATTGGGAATTGCCAGCAATCACAAAAACCACTGTTACCGAGGTTTTTCCATACACTGAAGATGGTACTTTAGAAGATGTTAAAACAGCTTCGAAAAAAAGTAAAAAGAAAAAAGCCCTTAAAAGAGCTGAAGAGTTTGAGGAGTAAGAAATGAGCATTACCCTCATTATTGTAATAGCTACTGCCTTGTTTTCCTATCTGGCCTTCACCCGGTCGGAACTGGTGTATAAGTACATTTTGAATCCGTACCAGGTCATCCACCAGAAGCAGTATTACCGGATTGTGACGCATGGCTTTTTGCATGCGGATTGGATGCATTTGATTTTTAACATGCTTGCTTTGTATTCTTTCGGGAGACAAATTGAGTATGATTTTCAAATACTATTCAATCCTGAAAAAGGCATGATCTATTTCCTGCTTTTGTATTTCATGGGAATGATTTTTAGTTCTATCTATTCGATTGCGAAGCATAAGGATAATCATAGTTACAATGCGCTGGGAGCTTCGGGAGCAGTAAGTGCTGTGGTTTTCGCGAGTATATTGCTTCATCCCGAAGGAAGCATTATGTTCTTTATCATCCCAATGCCATCAGTGGTTTTTGGGGTGATTTACCTGGTGCTGTCGGCTTACATGAGCAACAAAGGACGCGACAACATCGGTCACGACGCACATTTCTGGGGATCTATTTTCGGCTTCATTTTCCCAATTGTCATGAAGCCCGAATTGTTTCCCCGTTTTATTAATATCGTTCAAGAATTACTACGATGAACAAAGCAATTTTTTTAGACCGTGACGGAGTCATCAATTATGATCCCGATGACTATATATACAGGATGGAGGATTTCCGTTTTCTGGATAACCTTTTCGACATCGCGAAAGAAGTCACGAAGCGAGGTTATCAAATCATCGTAATCACCAATCAGGGAGGGATTGATAAAAATCGTTTTAGCTCTGAGGATGTGGAGCGTATCCACGTTCATGTGGAGGAAGGCTTTAAAAAAAACGGAACCCCAATTACAGAGATATACTACTGTCCGCACCACAGTGATTTACAAAAATGCATGTGCCGAAAACCAGGCTCATTGATGGTGGAGCGCGCCCTGGCAAAATACAACATTGATCCTTTAAAATCCTATTTCATTGGCGACAAGCAACGCGATATTATTTGTGCAGAAGGAGCAGGAGTAAAAGGGATCAAAATTGATGTGAATCAAATGAAACTTTCTATATTAGATCTTATTGATTAACGATACATGCATATTTACTCCAACTATAATGGATTTTTGGTGGAAGATGGCGAAAAGCTTTTCAGTTCCACCAATCGTGCCTTTAAATTTGGAGATGCTCTTTTTGAAACATTGAGGGTTAGCAACAGTAAAGTCCTTTTTTGGGATAAGCATTATCAGCGCTTGCAGCATACTCTCGATTTTCTTCAATTTGATTCAAGTAATATGGACAAGGCCTTCTGGGAAAACCAGTTGCAGAAGGTTTTTGTAAGAAATAATTTCCCCGATGCCCGTTTGCGGCTCACGATTTACCGGGATTCACCGGGATTGTATGTTCCTAACCGACACAAATGCGCTTTTCTAATCGAAGGATTGCCACTTGATAAAAGCACATATGAGCTGAATGTGAAAGGACTAAACATCGGCATTTACAGCGATGTGCTGAGAAGTCGCCAGAAATTTTCCAACCTTAAAACCACCAATTCACTGCCTTTTATATTGGCAGGCTTATTTGCTGAGAAAAACAATTTCGACGATGTTATTATTCTCAATGATGCCGGAAGGGCCAGCGAGGCTGTAAGTTCCAATGTTTTTGTAGTAATGGGGGATCAGGTTATTACACCCAATCTCGACGAGGGCTGTATTGATGGTGTGATGAGAAAAGTACTGCTGGAAATGCTTCCCGGAAAAATCAAGGAGGGTCAGATTGACGCCGAAATGCTGAAAAATGCTGATGAAATATTTTTAACAAATGCCGTTCGAGGAATTCAGTGGGTAGCGACTTTAAATGGAAAAAGTTATGCAGCCAATCGTTCATCACAATTGATGAATATGTTGAATATGTCGTTGTTGTGATAAGAAATATACTATTGATATTGCTTTTTGCTCCTGTCTTTCTCTTCGCACAGAAAAAGGAAAAGAAGAAAAAAGATGGAGATGTGAAGTTTGATACGGCATACATCAAATCATTCCGCCACGACATTACCCTAAAATGCTACGGAAACTTTAAGTCGAACAGCATTACTCAATACGACGGGAGTCATAAAATACTTGATTATAAAATCAACAATCCATTCAGAATCGGCTTCGGAGTAAGCTACAAATGGTTCAACTTACTTGCTACATTGATAACACCTTTTCCAGTAAATGAATATAAGAAAGGGAAGACCGATCATTTTGATATCCGGCTCAATATGTATGGCCGCCGCACGGTGACCGACGTTTGGTTCCAGTTTTACAAAGGATATTACCTTGCTAATTCCAACAGCATTATACCGAAGTGGAACAATGCTAATGCCTTTTATCGCAGGTCTGATCTTGATGTAGCATCTTTTGGTGGGGTAATGTATTTCAACCTGAACAAAAGGCGTTTTTCTTATAAAGCCTCCTTTTCACAAACCGACCGCCAGATAAAGAGTTCAGGTGCTCCAATAATGGGGGTTAACTGGTCGGGGTTTCATGTTACAGGAGACTCAGCCTTATTACCGTCGGCGCTTAAGGCCGACTATACTCCCGAACAACGTGTACAAAGCATTACCACTTTTACTCTGGGTTTGGGTGGAGGATATGCTTACACTTATATATTCAAAAAACACTGGTTTGCCTCATTGTCGGGAACAGTATTCGTGGTAGGTCAGACTTACAACTATCTTATTGAAGGAAATCCCGCACCCCGAACTCACCCCGGACTGAATTTCAATTTTTTAAGTCGGGGAGCAGCTGGATACAACAACGACAAAAACTATTACGGACTCGTATTTATTTCTGATAATATCCCTCTGGGAAAGAGGTTAGGCAGCACTTTTCATTATTCTTTCGGCACCATGAATCTCATGTATGCGCATCGTTTCAGTTTAGATAAAATCCGTTATGATAAAAATCCAGGTTGAAATACTCCGATTTCAAAACCAGGGAGAAAAAACTGGCTGGACCTACATCGAAATTCCCGCTGCAATTGCTGAAAAACTAAAACCGGGAAATAAAAAATCCTTTCGCGTAAAGGGCAAACTGGATAATTATGCAATCAAAGGTGTGGCTTTGCTTCCAATGGGCGAAGGAAATTTCATTATGGCCCTCAATGCCACAATGAGAAAAGCCATTAAAAAAGGAGAGGGAGATGAATTAACAGTTCAATTGCAGGAAGACAAAGCGAAGCTGGAAATGGACGCTGATCTCATGGCCTGTCTCAACGAAGAACCGGATGCGCTGAAACAATTCAATTCACTGGCTCCCGGCCACCGTAACTATTTCTCTAAATGGATAGAAAGCGCCAAAACCTCTCCCACCAAGGAAAAGCGTATTGCTCAAACTATTGACGCATTGTTGAGGAAATGGGATTTTGGTGAGATGGTGAGGAACAATCGGTCTTGAACCTTGATTCAGGCAATCTCCGCCAGCGACTTCTTAATGATTTCCACACAATCCATCAACTGCTCTTCAGTAATAATCAACGGAGGAGCGAAACGGATAATATCTCCATGAGTAGGCTTGGCCAACAAACCGTTATCGCGCAACTTGAGACAAACATCCCAGGCTTCTTTGCCATTTTTTGGTTTGATGACAATTGCATTCAGCAAGCCTTTTCCACGCACAACAGAAATCATTTCGGAGTTGATTGCTTTCAGTTCTCGACGCAATATTTCGCCTAAATATTCAGAACGTTCGGCCAGTTTTTCGTCTTTCACTACTTCCAGCGCAGCCATCGCAACGCGACAGGCAATAGGATTTCCACCGAAAGTAGAACCGTGCTCGCCTGGATGTATAACGTCCATAACATCATTATTCGCCAGTACGCAGGATACCGGGTAAACCCCGCCGCTTACTGCTTTTCCTAAAATCAGGATATCTGGTTTTACGCCTTCGTGATCACAGGCAATCAGCTTACCTGTACGCGCAATTCCGGTTTGTACTTCATCAGCCACAAACAATACATTTTTGCTTTTGCAGAGATCATATGCCTTCTTAAGGAAGCCGAGCTCAGGTACATAAACGCCGGCTTCACCCTGGATTGGTTCTACTACGAACGCAGCAACGTTAGGATCTTCCAACTCTTTAGCCAAGGCAGTCACATCATTGTATGGAATAGAGCTGATGCCTGGTGTGTAAGGACCGAAATTCTTGGTTGCATCAGGATCGTTGGAAGCACTGATAATAGTGATGGTGCGGCCGTGAAAGTTATTTTGACAAAAGATGATTCTTGCCTTGTTGGCAGGAATTCCTTTCTTCTCATAGCCCCATTTGCGGGAAATTTTCAAAGCTGTTTCAACAGCTTCAGCACCGGTGTTCATCGGCAAAACTTTATCGAAACCGAAGTAGGAGGTAATGTACTTCGAGAATTTATAAAATACATCATTATGGAAAGCACGAGATGTCAGTGCCAGTGTTTGTGCCTGATCTACTAATGCTTTCACGATTTTAGGATGAGAATGCCCTTGGTTTACAGCAGAGTAAGCGGAAAGAAAATCATAATATTTCCTTCCTTCCACGTCCCAAACAAAAACACCTTCTCCTCTTGAAAGTACTACCGGCAAAGGATGATAGTTATGCGCGCTGTACTTTCCTTCTTCATCGATGATGTGCTGAGTGTTGTTGATTGCAGTTTCCATGACCTAAAAATTTTCACAAATGTACAAAAGAAGGTTTATGCTTCATTGCTTTTGCCTTTTTACTTTCCACTTCTTTACTTACTTTTGAGGCCTTGTTAAAAAAAATACAACGTGTCGCAAAAGCAATTTCAGAAATTTGGAAAGTTTGATTTGGAGCTCGGAGGTTCTTTAGCAGAGCTGACTGTAGCCTATCATACTTACGGAGAAATGAATAAGGACCAGTCGAATGTTGTATGGATATGTCACGCCCTGACAGCCAATTCTGACCCCGCTGTATGGTGGGATGGTTTGGTAGGAGAGGGAAAACTCTTTGATCCTAAGAAGTATTTTATTGTTTGCGCCAATATCCTTGGCTCATGCTACGGCAGCAGCGGTCCGCTGTCGGTAAATCCTGAAACAGGAAAACCTTATTACTATTCTTTTCCGGATGTTACTATCCGTGATATCGTGAACAGCTTCATTCTCCTGAGAAAGAAGCTGGGTATCAATAAAATTAAAATGGCCATTGGCGGTTCCTGTGGTGGTTATCAGGTAATGGAGTGGGGGATAATGGAACCTGAAGTAATTGAAAACATGAGCATCTTGTGTTCATCGCCAAAAGAAGCGCCGTGGGGGGTTGCGATACATTCAGTGCACCGCGCCACTATTGAACTGGATCCAACTTGGGGACAGGAAACTAAAGAGGCAGGATTGGAAGGAATGAAGCGTGCGCGCCAGGTAGGACTCTTATTTTACAGAAACCACGATGCATACAATGCCCGTCAGAAAGAGGAATCAGAAGATGTCACCAAAGATTTCAGGGTAACTTCTTACCTGAAATATCAGGGGGATAAGCTGGCCATGAGGTTCAATGCCATTTCATATCACAAACTGACGAAGGTTTTGGATACGCATAATGTTGCACGCAACCGTTTCAAAACTACTGAAGAGGCACTTGCTACAATCAAGCAAAGAACTTTAATCATTGGTATTCACTCGGATTTATTGTGTCCGATTTCGGAACAGATTCACATGCAGGAAAACATTCCCAATGCTGAATACCACGAGATAGAATCGCTTTACGGCCACGACGGATTTTTGATTGACAATGAGAAAATCGCGAAGTCAATTAAATCGTATTTCGATTTTATTTAACGGAGGAAACTCCCGATAAGCATCTAATCTTTTTAAACACATTACTCAGATGACATGCGCGAGAAAGAGGTAGGTAAGAGGTAGTTCAAGAAGCTCTACATGTGAACTTCATCCAGTTTTTCAAACTCCGAATTCTTGCTTAAAAACTCAGGGACAATTTTCTTCATTTTTGCCACGAGAGCATTGTTGTCGTTCTTCTCATAGAGATGAATCACTTCACTGATTTGTTCTTTCACTTCAGCGAAATCATATTCCTTTACCTTGGCAATCATGATTTTAGAGTGATGTGTCTTTAGCGTGTTTTCCTCGGTATTGAGCAATTCTTCATAGAGTTTTTCTCCCGGACGCAGACCAGTAAACTGGATTTGAATATCCTTTCCCAGTTCAAGTCGGGAAAGTTTAATCATCTTCTTAGCGAGATCTACAATCTTTACAGACTCACCCATGTCGAAAATGAAAATTTCTCCGCCATTTCCATAAGCACCGGCCTCCAGCACAAGCTGACAAGCCTCGGGAATCGTCATGAAATAACGCGTCACTTCAGGGTGGGTAACTGTAATAGGACCACCGCTTTCAATCTGCTTCCTGAAGACAGGAATCACAGAACCATTAGATCCCAGTACATTTCCGAAGCGGGTAGTAACAAAATTGGTGGCAACGTTTTTATTAAGCGACTGACAGTAAATCTCGGCTATCCTTTTAGAAGCGCCCATTACATTAGTAGGATTTACAGCCTTATCGGTAGAAATCATCACGAATTTCTCCACACCATACTGAACAGATAGATCGGCCAGGGTTTTCGTTCCCTTGATGTTTACTCTTGCTGCTTCTGCCGGATTATTCTCCATCATAGGAACGTGCTTGTAAGCTGCAGCATGGTAAACCATTTGCGGACGGAATGTTTCGAAGAGCAGCTTCATGCGGTTTTCGTTGGAAATATCGCCAATCACGATATCAAAAGTCAGTTTGCTGAATTTATCTCTTAGCTCTGTCTCCATATGATACAAAGGAGATTCTGCCTGATCAAGGAGAACAATACGTGCAGGTTCATACTCGGCAATTTGCCTTACAATTTCACTGCCGATCGAACCGGCAGCACCTGTCACTAAAACGGTTTTACCTTTATTGACTTCCTGAATTTTCTGTTTGTCGAGTTGAATGACTTCTCTCTCCAATAGATCTTCAATCTTTACTTTCTTGATTTGCTTGAAGCTCAATTCACCATTGATCCAGCTTTTGGAAGGCGGAACGTCGAGCACTCTGATGTTCTTTGACAAAGCGAAGTCTACAATGTCTTTTTTCTTGGCGGGCAGGAGGTTCTGGTCGGCAAGGATAATATGATGAATATTCTTATTCTCAATAAATTTCTCCAGATCTTTTTCGCCAACGATGCTAATTCCTTCAATAGTTTTACCGGTGCGGGTTTTCAAATCGTCGACGAAAGCAACCACTGTATATTTCGTTCCGGCATCGCGATCGAGCGCACGCTTTGTAATAGTGCCAAATTCACCCGCTCCATAAATAATCACACTGGCTTTTTCCTTTTCGAGGTTGCGGATATGCTCATAGGAAATCTTGATACTCATGCGAAAGAGAACCATTAACACCAGGGAAACCATGAAATCGATAATGATGATGGTACGCGGAATATTGTATTTGATGTCCAGCATCCATGCAGCAGTATTCAATAAAAAGAGAAAAATACTTCCTGTCAACAAAACGGTAAATATCCTTTGAATATCCTTTGAGCCAGTGTAGCGGATGAGTCCGGCATAAGACTTAAACACCAGAAACGAAAGCAATCTTACAGCTAAAAGAACAGGAATGGCCTGTTTGAGATAAAACAGCTCCAGCTCATTCAAATGAAAATCGAAACGCAGTAAAAAGGCAATGGAAACAGATACCAGGCAAATCAACAGATCGGTGCCCAGGATAAACCATCGCGGGGCATTTTTTAATTCATTTTGTATCATCGGATTCAAAGATAGCTAAATAGCGCTAAACGCCCGAGCGAATTTATGCTGCGTTTTTGGTCAAAATTTATACTTTTGGCGCCGGTTACTATGAAAAAAATCCTATTTATTGCGGCGCATCGTTTAGACAGGTCTCCCAGTCAGAGGTATCGCTTTGAGCAGTATTTTTCGTACTTCAGGGAACAAGGGTGGATCTGTGATCTGTCGCCCTTGATTTCTGCTGAAGACGATCAGTTTTTTTACAAACCAGGCAATTTTTTCAGGAAGATAGGTGTGTTGGTAAGGAGCATTCAAACCAGATTGCGAGATGTTAAGAATGCCGATAATTACGACATTGTGTTTATCCAGCGCGAGGCTTTCATGCTTGGGTCCGTATATTTTGAGAAACAGTTGAGTATGTCGAAGGCAAAAATTGTTTTTGATTTCGATGATGCCATCTGGCACATGGATGTTTCGGAGGGAAATAAGAAGTTCAAATTTTTAAAAGATCCTTCTAAAACCGGACGTATCATTGCGCTGAGTGATATAGTTTTTGCCGGAAACCGTTATCTGGCCGATTACGCAAAACAGGTCAATACAAATGTGGTGATCATCCCTACTACCATTGATACCAATAAACACTGTCGCCGCAAGCCCTATGAAGCTTCTGATAAAATATGCATAGGGTGGAGCGGAAGCAATACCACTATCAAGCATTTTGAATATGCCATCAATTTCCTGAAAAGGATAAAGGAGAAATATGGCGACAAGGTTTACTTTAAAGTGATGGGGGAACCGGCTTACAAAAATCCCGAGCTGGGTATTCAGGGCATTCCGTGGACCAGCGATACAGAAGTGGAAGTATTGTCGAGTTTTGACATAGGTATTATGCCGCTGCCGGATGATGAGTGGGCAAAGGGTAAATGCGGACTTAAAGGGTTGTCGTACATGGCCCTCGAAATTCCAACAATACTATCGCCGGTGGGTGTAAATACCGAAATTATAGAAGATGGTGTTAACGGTTTTTTAGCCACGAGCGATGAGGAATGGGTAGAAAAATTATCTTTGCTCATCGAATCCGAAGCCTTGAGAAGAGAGTTGGGTAAGAAGGCCAGGAAAACAATAGTCGACCGTTATTCTGTTGAATCACAAAAAGACGTGTATATCAAATACTTTAAGCAACTAACAGGAAAATAATATGAAGCAACTCGTTCTCAAGAATAAACACATCGCCCTCGGCGCTAAAATGGTTCCATTTGCAGGTTTTGAAATGCCTGTTCAGTATGAAGGTATTAACGCCGAACACGAAGCAGTAAGAAATGCCGTGGGAATTTTTGATGTTTCCCACATGGGGGAATTCCTGGTGACGGGAGGGGGTGCTTTGGAGCTGATACAGGCCGTAACTTCCAACGATGCTTCAAAACTTGGCGATGGAAAAATTCAGTATTCCTGCCTGCCTAACGATAAAGGAGGAATTGTTGACGACCTGCTGGTATACCGCGTTTCCGATGTGGAGTACATGCTGGTGGTGAACGCTTCCAATATTGACAAAGACTGGGACTGGATCAGCAAGCACAATACTTACGGCGCTAACATGCGCAATATTTCGGATGATTATTGTTTGTTCGCCATACAGGGACCTAAAGCAAAAAAAACCTTGCAAAAGCTCACCTCTGTTGATCTTTCGGCAATGTCCTACTATACTTTTGCTATCGATAAATTTGCTGAAGTGGAAGATGTGATCATTTCTGCTACAGGCTACACCGGCGCCAGCGGTTTTGAAATTTACGTATACAACAGTGATGCCGAAAAGGTGTGGGATGCAATTATGAATGCAGGGGAGGAGTTTGGCATCAAGCCTATCGGACTCGCTGCTAGAGATACCCTTCGTTTAGAAATGGGCTATTGCCTTTACGGTAACGACATCAACGATACTACTTCTCCAATTGAAGCCGGATTGAGCTGGATCACCAAATTCAGCAAATCTTTTGTAAACAGCGATGTGCTAAAATCACAAAAAGAAAAAGGAGTAGGGAGGAAGCTGGTGGGCTTTGAGTTGATTGATAAAGGTATTCCACGCCACGACTACGAAATTGTTAACGCAGAAGGAAAAAATATTGGTATCGTTACATCAGGAACCATGTCGCCAACCCTGAAAAAAGCCATTGGAATGGGCTATGTGGCTACAGAGCTTTCAACATTGAACAGCGAAATTTTCATTAAGGTACGCGACAAGAGTTTAAAGGCGAAAGTAGTTGCTCTTCCGTTTTTGAGCTCAGCAGTTAAGTAGATTTTGTATGGCAAAACGCAGTTGTATTTTTCTGGCTTTTGCCTTTGTACTTTTTCCATTCAGCTCTTATTCCTGGGGATTTTACGCCCATAAACTCATCAATGAAAAGGCGGTATATGCGCTGCCTCCCGGACTCATTGAGTTTTACAAATTCAACGCGGCTTTCGTTACCGAACACGCTGTTGATCCTGATTTACGTAAGCACAGCGATCAAAAGGAGGGGAGTCTGCATTACATTGATATTGATCATTATGATGTAAAACATCCTTTCGACTCAGTGCCCATGTACTGGAAAGATGCAGTAGCCAAATATTCGGAAGATACTTTACGTAAATATGGTACACTTCCCTGGACCATCCAGGAAAAATACTACGAACTGGTAAAAGCTTTTAAAGAAAAAGACAAGGAGAGGATATTGAAATTATCAGCTGATCTCGGGCATTACGCCGCCGATGCCTGTGTGCCTTTACATGTCACGGAGAATTATGACGGTCAGCTAACCAATCAAAAGGGAATTCACAAACTATGGGAATCCTTGATTCCTGAACGTCATGCGAAAGACTATCAATTGAATATGGTGGTGGCCGGATATATTTCTGATCCATTGAAACACACCTGGAGTTTATTGAAGGACAGCTATCGATTGTGCTCCCAGGTTCTTGAAAAGGATAAAAAGCTGAGGGCGAAATTCGCCAAAGACAAAATGTTTAAAGTGTACAACGACAAAAAACAAAAGTTTTTCAGTGAAGAATATATTGCTGCCTATGACAAGGAAATCCCAGGAATGGTAGAGGCTCAATTGATAGAATCAATAAGATTTGTTTCGGGCTTGTGGTACAGTGCATGGGTAGAGTCAGGTCAGCCTAAATTAGAATGAGAGTGAGTTTTGAAAGTGAGCATAGTGAACGATAAAACTCACTCTCACTCTGAAATAAAACAAAAAAGGGACCCTTTCGGATCCCTTTTTCATTATCAATTTTCAAGAATCTTATTCCACAACGAATCTCTTCACTGAGTTTTGTGATCCTTGCTGAACATTCATGAAGTAAACACCGGCAGGCAGTGCTGACACATCGAATGTCCCTTTATCAGTGATGGTGCGTGAAGAAATCACAGCTCCAACCATATTAACAATCTGAACATAGGATGTTCCTGGCAATACCACATTGATTTCAGAAGATGAAATGTTTGGGTAAACAGTCAATCCTGCATTCGTCAACTCGTCAACACCAACTCCGAAGATAGAAATGCTCTGGCAGCTTTGAGGAGCTGTAGCACAGGCATTGCTTACAGTGAGACAAACATTGAAGCTACCATCTGTAGTGTAGTTGTTGGTTGGAGAAGAGATGGTGCTTGTGTTACCATCACCGAAAGTCCATGCATATGTGTCGCCAGATCCTTTGTGTGTAGCATCAAAATCTACATCAAGGAAGTTGGTAGTATAAGCAAAGGTTGAAGTTGGCGTAGTGCTCACAGTGAGGTTTACAGTAGTTGAAGCTTGTCCGCAATCGTTGTAAGCCTGAACTGATAACGGACCGGCAATAGATCCGAAAGTAACATCTCTCGACAACAAAGTATCACCTGCTGTTTTAGCGAAAGTAGTTCCCGCAGGACCAAACCAGCCATAAATACCCTGAGCGTTATTAACCGGATTGATTTTGATAGTCACCACGTCACCAGCACAACCTACAGAGTCAATAGTAACGAAAGTAGGTTTCGAAACCAATGAGTCACAAGACACTACCACGCTGATGGTTTTGGTCTTGGTTACATTACATAAAGTATCCTTAATCGTTAATACAACAGGATAGGTACCAGCACCTTTTTTCTTATAGTTGTGGTAGCCAATGTCCCAACCTGTTGAACCAGGAAGGTCGTTAGCAACATCACCATAAGCCCATGAAAAAGTGTGGTAACCTGTTGAGTTGTTATTGAAGTGAACATCATAATTGGTTCTGTCCACCACGAAATCGGCAGTAGTTCCTGAAGCAGTTACTTCAACAGTATCGGTTTTAACGCCGCCAAGGTTGATGAGTTGAATAGTATAGATACCTGGATTTAAGCTCATAGAAGTTCCAGTACCGATTTGTGAAGCACCGCTGTACCATCTGATTTCAGAAGCTGTACAAGCTTTAGCTTCAACTGTAACAGGAGTAGTACAAGCTCTTACTTTCTGGCTCCAGTCAGGAACAGTAGTGTAAACTTTATCTCCATCCGGATCTTCATATACAAGGTATCCACTGCCATCTCTCTTGAGGTTCCATACCGGAGCTGGCAAGCTCTTACCACCAACAATGATCCAGTCTACATCAATAGTGCCGGTGAAGGTAGTAACAGTTTCATTAGGATAGAATTCGATACCATGAACTTTAGTAAAGTCGGTAGCTACCGAAGGATTCGATGCATCATACCAGCACAATTTCGCAGATGCTGAAGAGAAATCCAGGTTGATAATAGTGTCTTTATTAGCAGCAATAGTAACTACCTGACGGTTGGTTGTTCTGTCGCCAGTTTTACCTACAACAGCAGCGTTCATACCGATACCTAATTTAACAGTAGCGGAAGACCTCAATTTAATACTAACATAAGGAACAGTAGTCAGGTCAAGATCTGCTTTTGTACCAGCAACGTTAAAGGTAACACCGAAAGGAGAGTACTGAGCACCAGCACCACCTTTACAAACTACTTCAAGAAGAGAGCAAGGGTTGTTAGGGCAGTCTTTAGTAGCTCCTGGTTTGGTAGCATCATCGGCTGAGCAGTAAGTCATTGGCAAAGCTCCGTAGTTGGTAGTGTTAGCCACCCAAACATCACCGTTCTGGTGATCGTTAAAGTCGTCGGCAACCCAGCCAATACCGCCACCTACAACAATTTTCTTAGTGATGGTGGACGTTCCCACGCAACCAAAAGAAGCATTGGTTACAGTTAAGGTAACATCATAGGAACCCGCGCTTAAGAAAGTATTGCTGGCGTCTCTTGTTGTGGCAAACTGAGTAGAAGCACCGGCACCTTGTTTATAAGACCATGTATAGTCGGAAGCACCGGTAGAAGTGTTGGTGAAAGTTACATTAGAAGCCTGAACGCTGTAAGCAAAATCAGCTGCAATAGTAGCAGAAGCTACTTCTACAGAAGATCTTCTTGTACAACCGCTCTGGTTAACAACAACTTCATAAGTACCTTCAGTAGTGGCATTATAGGTAGCAGAAGTAGCACCGCCAATCACTACGTCGTTTTTCTTCCATACATAAGAGGTAGCGCCAGCGATACCTGAGTTCAATACTACAGGATTGCTCTTACAAAGAGATTTGTTGGAACCCAGGTTTGGAGCAGTACAGTTGTCAGGTGGTGGCAGGTAGAAATTACCTGTCATTACAAACTGAGACAATACTTTAAAGGTAGCATTGAAATACTGACCGTAACCAGGATTGGTGTTTTTACTATCAGTATATCCTGAGTTCAGGAATGCCAGGTATTGTGCACTGGTGTGTGTGCCCTGACCTTGCTCAGCAGCCATTGCAGCAATAGAGAAGCAACCAACAAAAGTATTACTATGGGAAGCATCCAGTTTAGTACCTGAAGCATTGTATTTAGAACCTAAAGAATTGGTAGTACCGCCATGGTTGTTGTAAGCCCAGTCAATTAAACGGGTGCAGTATTTAGCCCCATCGGAAGTACCGAACCAAAGGTAATCAATCGCTGAACGGAAAGGAGTTCTTACCGCATCATAGATGAAGTTTTTACCTTGATCCTCATAGCTGGTAGCAGAGCTGGAATAGTTACCATTAGCATCACACCAGTCAGGAACCAAACCATTGCTGTTTTTATCGGCTTTGAAGATAATCTCATAACCTTTAGCGGCAGCATTGTTCCAGAAAGTAGCGTGAGCCGGCTCAAGAGTAGCGAATACTCTATAATAAGCCGGAGCGAAGTAAGATGGGTTTACGAGGTTTGAACCACCAAACTGATCACCTGGCTTTTGAATAACACCGTCGAATTCCTTAACACGGATAATTGCAATAAGGCTCTTTGCATCATTCAAATACGTGTTACTTTGCCATTGGTAGGAAGCTACAATAAGTGCCATAGCAACATCCAATTCCGCATCGGTAGCACCGTTAGCGCCGGCAACATTACAGTTTTCAATGTTCCAGTTCATCACGCCATTGCTATTGCGGTTGGCTTTGTAGTAATTCCATAAATCATCGAATAAGGCCTTATCACCAGCATAAGCCGATAACAACATACCATATGCGATACCTTCAGATACAGTAGAAGATTTGTCGGTTTTTCCACGACCTCCTGAGAAATAATCCCAGATAACCCTGCGATAACCGCAAGCGCCTGAAGATGTTACGAAATTAGCTTTCCAGGTGTTGTAGGAATCCATAGCATCCTGGGCAACCGGAGAGCTTGGCTTGCGACCATAGGTATAGGTTACGTTTTGAGGGAACGCATACGACTGTGCATCCGCCGTCAAACCAACCAGAACCAAGCCGGCAGCAAAAAACCATGCTTTGAGTTTTGTAATTTTTCTTTTCATTGTTTTTGTTTGGTTTAGAGTATAGTAATGTATTGAGCAAACTAAAGTAATGCAGTCGTCTGAGGATTACATTTCAAATGATATTGATGTTGTCCTGATTGATTGCAATCCTGTCCGGCGATGGCAACAAACAGCTCCAAATATAATTCTATAAGGAATTTTATAAGTTTGTATTTCATTAAATTACAAGAATTAATTAATTTAATTATTTAATACTTGATTAATTCACAAGAAGCAAGCAAAAGGCCTTTCGATGAATGGATGGCATCTAAAAAAAAATCATGCCGCTTTGGTGAGCCAACGGTAATGGTTAACCCAGATATTTTTTTCATCATTCGAACAATAAACCTCCGCTTTGCATTAGTGCTCCAATATATTTTGCCATTCGACTGATGCCACCAAGGATATTTACAGTAAAGTTCCCGGAAATAGAGTGTAGTGTTCTTAGCAAACCCCAGTATTGTCAAGCCATCCAATTCCAAAACAACTATTTAACATAATATTAATTATAATACATTGTGGTGTTTTAAAGCAGAGCCGTTCTTAATAAGTTGATGTTCATAAATCCGCGGATTGTCGTAAATTGTACCTAAGCTTTTAGTTTACCTTAGTTCCCATCCATAAATGAAACTGAAATTTGTCGCTATAGCATCCTCTGTTTTAACCGGACTTCTGTTTTTTGCAGGAACCAGCGGCGACAATGATTCGCCAAAAAGTTCAGCCGATGTTGTAGCAACTTCAGTTCAACCAATACTAAATCCCAAGTATGAACTGCGCGCTGCCTGGGTAACGACCTTCACCAATCTCGATTGGCCATCTAAAAAAGGATTGCCTGAAAATGAACAAAAACAGGAATTCATCCGATTACTGGACGAGCTACAGATGAATAAAATCAATTGCGTCATAGTCCAGGTCCGGGCTGCCGGCGATGCTTTTTACCCAAGTAAGTTCGCTCCCTGGTCGGAATACCTTATGGGCAAGCAAGGCTTGGCACCCAATTACGACCCATTGAAATTCATGGTAGAACAATGCCATCAAAGAAACATGGAGTTTCACGCTTGGCTCAATCCGTTCAGGGCTGTTTCTAGCACGCAGTTCAGCAGCGTAAGCAGCGATAATTTATACAACAAGCATCCTGAATGGTTCTTTAAGTATGGCAGCAGCATTTACTTCAATCCAGGTGTTAAGGAAGCTCGTCAGCACATTTTAAATGTTGTTGGAGAAATCGTTAACAACTACGATGTGGACGCCATCCATTTTGATGATTATTTTTACCCATACACTATTGAAGGAGAATATATTAATGACGCTACCTTATACAAAAAGTTTGGATCTCAATACAGTAGCATCCACGATTGGCGGCGCAGCAACATCAATGAACTGGTGAAGGATGTTTCCTCTCTGGTTAAGTTTACCAAACCTTATGTGAAGTTCGGCATCAGTCCGCTGGCATTCTGGAGAAATAAAAATCAGGATCCCCAGGGCTCGGAAACCCAAAGCGCACAGACTTCCTATGACAATCTTTATTGCGACACCAGAAAATGGCTGCAAAAAGGTTGGGTTGATTATATAGTACCACAACTATACTGGAGTCGCAAAAGTCCTCATGCCTCTTATAAAAATCTATTGAATTGGTGGACTTCCCATGATTACAAAGGGCATATCTACATTGGTCAGGCCCTCTTCCGGTTAGAAGATGACAGCAAGCAGGGTTTCAGGGTGAATGAGTTGATGGAGCAAATAAAGCTGAATCGTATGGAAAGTGATGTGCAGGGCAATATTTTCTTCAGGGCCAAGACTTTCAGGAACAATGCCCAGAATATTCAGGATTCTTTGCAAAGTTCATTATATAAGTATCCGGCGCTGATTCCACCAATGAAGTGGATCGACAGTATACCGCCTTCCGCACCGAAGCAGCTTAAAATAAAGGTTAGTGAAGATGGTGCCTTACTAAAATGGAAGGAGCCGGATATGAAGGAAGAAAACGATGGAGCTTACTACTATGTAATATACCGTTTTGCTAAGAATGAAGCTGTCAATATTTTCTCTGCAAAGAATATCACGGCTATTGTGCGACATCCGATGTACTTTGATCCGGGAAAAAACAAAGGGGATTTTCGTTATGTAGTGACCGCTGTGGACAGGTTGCATAATGAAAGCGCAGAATACGCGATTGAGGAATAAACTACAAATACAATATCGTCCTTAATTCCTTGTCAAGAAAGGTAACCAGAAACAAGCTGAGAATAAGAGAAATCTCCAGCCACACGAGCAGAAAATCTTTAAACTGCACTTGTTCTTCTATAACAGAGCTTTGAAAATGCTGGATAAGTTTTACATCAAAAATCTTTCTTTTTACAGTCTCGAAATTGACCATCTGGATTTTTATTTCAGCTTTCCTTTTGTGCAATGCTTCTTTAACTTGAATATCATTTACGGTACTCAACAAAGAATCCAGTCGCAGCAATTCTTTCTCCATTATATTTTTGCTTTCCAGATAAGCCCAGTCGCTGTTTTTCTTAAGTGAAGCAATCAGTTCATGTTTCTTGATCATATTTAAAACAGCCGTTTCAATCTTGAATAATCCAGTGGTATCATTTTCCATTTCGGCACCAATGCTGAATTCGTAGCGTACTTCAACTTCTTCCGTCACCTGCGCCACAGATTTGATGTAAATGTCTTTCAGGTTTTTCAGGTCGGAAGCTTGCAAACCAATGAAAGCGGCCGCTTCCTCATAATTCCCTTTTTTCACATTATCGATAAGCGGAAAAAGGTAAAACGACAAGGTATGATGGTTCAGCAATAAGGTACACCCCACTATGTTTCCTGAATAATGCCGTGTTTGCTTTTCAATTGAATAATGGATGAAAGCACCAGTAAGAGAGATTGCCACAGTAAGAGCTACCAGTTTCCAGTAGGTGATAAGCCAGGTGCGAAATATCTGTTTAATGATGCGGATCATTACCTTACTTTAACCGGGATAATTTTTCTTTGGTATCAGCAGCCTTTTTCTCCTCGCCCAGCATCACATAAATCTGAAAGGAAAGATTAAGTATGTCTTTATCGGTTGGTGCAAAAACCAAAGCTTTCTCCAGATATTCAACACCTTCCTTTGCTTTTTCTGCAGCCATTTTTTCTTTTTCAGCAATCAACTTAGTATTAGCATTGATCTTATCCTGATTTTTATTGGCGTGGATGGTTTTCATTTCTTCATTGGCTTTGTTCAGCACATTGATTTCCTTATTGATATCATTGAATTCGAGACAAGATATTTTGCCAATTCCATAATATGAATCAGCTCGGGATGAATCAATTTCCAATGCTTTTCTATATGAGATGAGAGCCTTTTCCTTCTCTCCTATCTGCTCATACAACTTACCCATGTTTTCATAAGTCAGTGCATCCTTGAAGCCCATATTAACCAGTTGATCCATCTTTGTCAGCGCCTCCTGCTGCTTCTTCATGTCGATTAAAATAGAAATCTCTTCTTTCAACAACTCTGTATCCACGCTGTCTTTATTGAATTCCTGAATTTTCTGCAGGGCCATATCCTTATTGCCTAGCTCGGAGAAAGCGCGTACCATGCTTCTCTTGTATAAGGCCATGCTCTTTTGTTCATCATATTTATTGCCAATCAACACCGAAAAATAGCTGATGGCTTTGTCGTACTTTTTTTCATTCAATGCCGAAAAAGCAGCATTGTGATAAAACGCCAATCTTTCCTTGCCACTAATTTTATTAAGTTCTATGCCTTCTTCAAACATACGGAGGGCATTGTTGTAATCTCTTTTATTGAAATACTCAACGCCAGCAGCAAGGTACAATTCGGCAAGTACTTTCATGTCGTCTTTTACCTCCTGTTCGTAATACTTGGTTTTGTCTACTTCCAGATATTTTAGTGCAGCCTGTTTCGATAAATCGAGGTAAGAGAGTTTAGTCAATGAATCCGTTTGGTCCTTAGCGAGTCGCAAATAGATATGTTCCTTATACCTCCAGAATTTTCTCAGATCCTTCTCCTCTACTGTTTCTCCTGCACTTTGTTTTTGAGTGATCACTTCCTGAGCCTTTTCAATAGCCGTTTTTGCCTCCTCAAAATCCATTGCATTGATGGCAATGCCTGCATCACTAATAAATTTCCCCTGAGCAAAAGCAAGAGTGCTCGCAAAACTTATTGCCACACACCAAACATATTTCAGATTCATAAATTCTCTTTTTGATTGTTACACAACTTTCACGCCGATGATACAAACATCATCCACCTGATCGTGTTCACCCTTCCATAATTCAAAAGCTTCCTGAATGGCATCACGCTGGTGGTACATCGGTTGCTTCTCAATAGACTTGAGTAAATCACGGAATCGTTTGAACTTAAACTTTTTACCTTCCTGGCCACCAAACTGATCTGTGAAACCGTCGGTGAAAGTATAAATGATATCTCCTTTATGGAGTTGTAATTCATGCATAGTGAATGGTTCCGAAACATCGTCGAGCAGGAAACCCACCGGTTGTTTATCTGGTCGGATTTCAATTAACTCCCCTTTTCTCATCACCCACAATGGGTTATTGGCTCCTGAATAAACCAGCTTGTTGGTATTCTTATCCCAGAGACAAAGGGCGAGATCCATACCATCCATCTGCTGGTGCTGCTGTCCTTTCTGACGCAGAGCATTGATGATTTTAGTACGGAGCCTGTTGAGGATTTCATTAGGATAAATAATGTTGTCTTCCACCACAATTTCATTGAGGAAACCAATCCCTAACATGCTCATGAAAGCACCCGGAACACCGTGACCCGTGCAGTCGGCGGCTACCCAAATCGCTTTATTGTCATTGAAATAGTGCGCCCAGTAAAAGTCGCCACTCACCACGTCTTTCGGCTTGAGATATACAAAGTGATCGTGACTAATGGCATCCCAGTGCTCATCACTGGTGAGCAAGGCATTTTGAATACGCTGGGCATAGCGGATTGACGACATGATTTCAGCGTTCTTCTCTTCAACCAGTTCTTTCTGCTTCTTGATAATTCTATTGCTCTGTTGCTTGAGACGGAAGTTGGTGAAAATACCAATCGCGAGAATAAGCGTAATTACAAAAGCTCCCAAACTCATATAAGTATAGAGCTTCTGCTTGCGGGATTCATTGTGGTAGCGCAATTCATCCATTTCTTTCTTCTGGGCATTGGCAATACTGTCGGAAAGGAATTTCTTATTGTACTCATACTGCATTTCGTGACGGGCAATGGCTTTTGAGTTTTCGTTGTTGATCAAACTATCGCGATAGGCATAGTGCAAACGGAAATAACGAAAAGCCGAATCAGGTTTTGACAGTTGTTCATAGGCCTTGTAGAGACATTCACAGGAAGCCGACTTCACTGCCAGGGAGCCTAGCTCAATTGCACCATAATATCCTGCTTTACAATGTTCAATAGCATCTTTTGTTTTCTTTTGCTCCATCAAAACAGTACCTACGTTGGTATGGGCTTCTGCTATAGCGCTCTTATCTCCCAATTCCTGTGAAGTAACAAGATATTGATCAAAGAGTTCGCCCGCTTTATTGAAGTCCTTTTCATTCATGTAGAAATTCCCCAGTAAGTTAAGCGACTGGCTTACACCTGATACATCCCCTATTTTAGTAGATATATCCAACCCTCTCTGGAAATAATCAAGGGCCAGTGTTTTTTTCTGTTGCGATTGATAAATCTCCCCCATGTTACGCATAATAAGGGAAAGCATAGCCTTGTCCCCCATTTTGTCCACAATTTTCAACGCCTTATCATAGTAATCCAACGCCTTATTGTAATCCTTCTGATCCTTGTATATGGCACCAAGAGTAAGATAAGAGTTGGCAATCCCGTGCTTATTCCCCATTTCCTCATTGATCTTCAATGATTTGAGGTGCGCATTCTGGGCATCTAAGTACCTTCCTTTCCTGAAATAAATATTACCAATATTGGCGTAGGCTGTAGACTCTCCCCTGCTATCGCCACTTTTACGGTAGATCTCCAGGGATTTTTCATAGTAGTTCAAAGCCTGGTCAAACTCCCCTTTATCATTAAAAACGTTACCAATTTTGTTCACCAGCAAGGCCACCTGCTCCATGTCTTTCAATTCATCGGCAATTTCCATCGCTCGATTGAAATACTCGAGTGACTTGTCGTATTCGCCCTGACTGTGGTAAATACTGGCGATCTGACCGGTTGTTTTACCTATCTCCACCTTGTCACCTATTTTCTCGGAGATAGCAATCGATTTCTTGTAATATTCAATGGCATGGCGGTAATCACCCATCTGGTAATAATAAATACCAAGGGAGCGTTCGGCGGCTGATGTGCCTCTTGGATAATTGATCGATTCACTATACTGCAGTGCAGTGGTGAAATATAGAAGTGCCTGTTTGAAATCCCCTTTTTTAAAAATCGCTACTCCCTGAAAAAGAAGGGCATCGGCCCGGTAACGGCGATAAGCCTTTTCATTGGAGTTGTTGTAAGCCAAAGTTGCATAGTACAGAGCTGAATCGGCGCTGGTTTTACGGTACATTACCGACAGGTCAAGATAGAGCTGCAGGCGAGTTGTATCATGAATTTTTGAATTCAACTGCTTTTTCAGCGCGTCAATGCCTTTATCCGCATTGTCTCCAGCCCACATAGTGTGGACGAAGCAGATGAGTAATATCGAAATTAAGAATCTCATTAGTTTGTCAACCGTAAATTTAGTTTTTTTAATCGATTGTAAAAGAGAAAAAGCTACCCGAAAATAATATTTTCGTCTACAAGGAATATAAGTACCTTAGTCATTGTAAAAAACCACACTCCGTGAAAAGAAAAATCCTCGTAGCGCCTCTGCTGGCTTTGACCATTGTTTACAGTGGTTGCAAGGTGGATAATACACAGAAGATTTTCGACACAATTACGGTTTCGCAGGAGCAACATTCCTTTGTTTATTTGTTTGCCGATCAGGGCAATTATTTCAGTGACGATTTTCAGGACACCATATTTAATAAAGCTCTCGCCGGAAATGTAAGCGGAGTGAATGCCGCGAAACTCCATGGCATAGTGCTTTACCCTGACGTGTTTTTTGATACGACCCTCTTCACATCTACTGCAGAAAGTTTTCTTCAGTTATTCAGCAATATTGGCGATCAGAGCTTCTCCTCCTACCCTTCTGTTTTTGAAGGAATGAGAAATCATCAAAAGAATTACGCTACATGGAAACATTCCATCGACTCGGTGCAGAAAGCTGTTCCCTTATGTGGCATCGGACTGGCAAAGCAGGAATTTGGGACCAATGTGAACATTTATGCAAAAGTGGAGTTCTTTTCGATGGTTCATGACTCTGTCGGACTCGCCGTTTATCTGGTAGAAAACAATGTTAAGGCACCACAAAGAGTGACTCCTTCAGATACCGCTGCCTCCTATTTGCACAATCATGTGCTGCTTGCTGCACTCAATGATGATTTCGGACAAACGATGGGTAACCACCCCACTTCCGGTAGCATATATAAAGTAAGCAACTCTGTTACCTTACCCTCCTCTGTAAATAAAAATAATGTGGAATACATTGCAGTGGTTTACCAGTACCAAGGCGATAAACCAGTAAAAGTACTGAATTGCGCTTCAATAAAATAAGATGAGCTTAATGCAAAAAAAAAGTTCCTCCATTTGGGGATGGAGGAACAAATTCACACAAGATCTAGGAATAAACTAACGGGTAAATTAGTATTAAAATCGTACAGGCACCATAATTGAATTGTACTGTCCTGTGTGAATCATAATTTACTTTCTATGAACCAGTTGTAATATAAAGAACGACTTCATGGCATAAAAGTAGCTTCAAGGATAGGTTAAGTCAAAACATTAATAGTTTTGTAATTTCCCTTTCTAAAAGAAAATTTTATCCATAAGCGATTGATAATTAAAGAAATAAAAACGAATCATATTACATCCCGATGAGCGAATCTGAAGATAAATTACACCGTCTTATACACTCTCTAGATAAATCGGAAAAAGGCTTTGTTAAGAAGTTTGCTGCCCTTCATGTTAAGGAAGACGCCAATGGCGTAAGGCTTTTCGATATATACAACAATGTTAAACCCTATAACAAGTTGAAAATTGAAAAGTTGGTACAAAAGGAAAAATTCGCCAATCACCTTCCCAAAGCCAAGAACTATCTTTTTGAATTGATACTTAAAGCGCTCCGGAATTATTACGCAGAAAAGAAAGAAAGCTACAGTCTGAAAACCCAAATCCAAAACGCCGATATCCTTAAGGACAAAGGCCTGTATAAAGAGGCTTTGTCTATTATCAAAAGGACGAAGAAAACCGGACGCGAGAACGAAATATATTTTCCGCTCATCGAAGCCTTATATATAGAACGTCGCATCTGGCCCTCCTACCACGTCAATCCACTGGAAAACGAAATTCTCTTCAAGCTCAGCCGTGAGGAAGAAAGGCATCTCAAATATATGGATGAGGCTATTGCATTTTTCACCGACAGCGCCTTTAAAGCCTTTTTGTTTGCCCACCGCATGGGGCGTAACAATCAGCAGGAAATACTTGATGAGTATGACAAAATGGTGAATTCCGAGAATTATCAGCGCCTGCTGTTTCTCGCCAGTAAGAAGTTGAAAATCATGCACCAGATTGTTGTGGTTTTTCACCATCTCGTTAAAAATGAAGAAGAGGGATTTGTCCGAGAGGGCAAAATCCTTTTGGAATTCTGTCTCGATAAAAAGCAGAATTTTTCTTTCAACCGTGAAGTAATCGTTGGCTTCATTGTCAACCTGGCCATTGCTTCATCCCGCCTTTACAATAAAAAATTGTTTGTGAACTGTATTCACGGACTGGAAAAATTCAAGGACGAAATCAACGATCCTGAAAATCACGCTTATATTTTGGCTGAGAGCTGTTTAAGCGATCTGCATTACACGGAACAACTACTCTCGGGCAATTTCAAGGAGGCACTCTCCTCTTGTGAAAGTTATCTGAAAAGAGAAGGCCTGCGCGACGATGCACTCAACGACAATATGATGATTTTGTACCTGAATAAAAGTCTGGTGCACTTCCTTCTCGGACAATTTCCGGAAACCATCAAATCGCTCAATGCCATTGAATTGTACACCGAGCGATATACTTCCCCTTACGGCGATTCGGAATTTTATCTGTACAAAATCCTTTCCCACCTGGAAATGGGTAACTCCGAAGCCGCATTTTACATTGCTAAATCCTACAAGAATCATATTGAGAAAGAAACCCTTAACTTTTTTCAGCGAAAGGCTTTGGTAGATGTGATTATCAAAAATCCTTTGACTGAAAAGCGTGAGGTAGCCAGACTGACGCTCAATAAATTCAAGGAAGAAAACCTCGCTCCCGATACCAGTTTTGATCAGATGTTAATTGATCTGGAGAGCTGGTGCCACTGTACTTTAAGCAATGAATCCCTTACGCAGGAGTACAAAAAATTCTTTCGTAATGTGTATAAATAAATTGTCTGAACCTTGATTCACCTGATTAAAGGATTTGAAGGATGGTTATCGTGTAAAATCTTTTCATCCCTTTAATCAGGTGAATCAAGGTTCAGACAAGAATCTTCAAAAAAAAATAACACAGAATTTTCGAAACTGTTGTTGTTTCTGGATTGAAGGCTTATATTTGCGCCTTCCTGTTCTTTTTAGGACCCACTGGTGAGGTGGGTGAGTGGCTTAAACCAACAGTTTGCTAAACTGTCGTACGGGTAACCGTACCGGGGGTTCGAATCCCCCCCTCACCGCAAAAGCAGAGCGAGAGTGAGTCGTGAGAACGACCACTCTCGTTCTGTTTTTCTCAAGACTCACACTCACTCTCACACTGATTTTGTAACTTTTCTGAAAGCCTTTCAGTCATACTACATGAAACCCCTTTTATAAGTTGGACAACAGGAAATTCCTCATCAATACTGAAAACAGAAGGCAAAGTGTTATTTCAAAAGAAGGTCGGTTTGATGAGCAAGTGTAGGAAGAGAATTTATTTGCTGTGTCTTCCTTTTCCGAAGTATGTTCCATGAAAGAGTAATTTCCGAACAAACCTTATTCGAATAGAACCGAATCATCAAAATACCTCAAAGGCTTTATCGATACAAAGGGACGGGGTTATTTTTAAAAATTAAAATACTTCTGAAGAATCAATATCATTAACACTATACCTACAACAATCCAGGTGTAACGATCGTCCCACCTCCTCTCGTCCCTGGCTTTATTCCTGCGTTGCTGCTCATAGTCATATCTCAGGTGAGGAAACATCTCAAAGATTTCATCGGAAATTGTATCGAAATTTTTGTAGGATTCATCCCTCAGCCGAACTTCTTCTCCATTGAATTTCAGGATCAATGAGTAATACATAATACTCGACTGGCTTTCGGCGAGATACGCATCAGCTTCAACAACTACCTGATCGTTCTTCAGCAGTTCACGTTTTTTGCGGGTGAGTACATGCTGGAATACGATGGAATCTTTTGTCTTGTAAACTCTCCATATTCTGAGTCGAAGTAAAGTGATCCATAAAAACACGGTGAAAAGCATGATGGGCATCCATGTTATTTCCCCAGTATCAATGAGCTCATAAATAAAACCTGCAGTGAAAAGCGACAAGAAGAAAAGTCCGCCCAGCAGCTCTCTCCACTCATTACTCTTACTGATTTTCTCCATGACTATTTAATTTGAATGTTAGGACGATGCAATAATACAAAATCTCTTAACTCACCCCACTTCCACTCTGATTTTTACTACCTTTAAAGGCAATGGAGAAACAGCGCCTCAATATTGAAGGAATGGATTGCACCAACTGCGCCCTGACGATTAAAAAAGTCATGGAAAAGCAAGGTGCGAAAGAGGTTTCTGTTAGTTTTACTACCGGCGAAGCCGCCTTCGTTTATGAGCAAAAAGACGTTTCGAAAATTGTGGATTCCATTAACCAGCTCGGTTATCTAGTGATTGAGCAGAATGCTTCCAGGGAAGGAAAAACGCTGAGTGTCAAAACCCTGCTGATTATTTGTTCAGTATTGACGGCTCCCCTCCTGCTCCACATGTTTGCTCCGGAGGACTCCTTTTTGAACAATCCATATTTCCAGCTTGCACTGTCGACTCCGGTTTTTATTATTGGTTTCATTCATTTCGGGAAAAGTGCCTGGGGTTCCTTGAAAGTGGGATTGCCCAACATGGATGTCCTGATTTTTATTGGCTCTTCTTCGGCGTATTTCTATAGCTTGGTGGGTACTTTTTTCTTAAACAGCGAACATCATCATAAATATCTTTTTTTCGAAACATCGGCTTCCATTATCACCTTGGTGTTGTTAGGCAATTACATTGAACACCTGGCAGTGAAGCGCACTACCGGCGCTATTGAAGAGCTTACCAAATTACAGAAAGTAAAAGCCAAGGTTTTTAACGGACTGATAAGCAAGGAGGCTTTCAGCATCAAGAATGCCGACGAACTCAAAATTGGTGATATCGTAATTGTGAGTCTGGGCGAGCAAATTCCCATGGACGGCATCATCACCGAAGGAGAATGCTGGGCCGACGAGTCGATGATTTCCGGGGAAAGCATGCCCGTGCTGAAAAAGACGGGCGATCAGCTCATCGGTGGAACCTTGTGCAAGGATGGATCAATCAAGGTGAAAATCAATCGGATTGGCAAGGATACTACCCTTCAGCAAATCATTCAGCTGGTGAAAAGTGCCCAGGAAAACCAGCCCGAAATACAGCGTCTCGGCGATAAGGTAAGTGCCATTTTTGTGCCCGTGGTGCTTGGGATCTCGCTACTTACTTTTTTAATCACCTATTTCGCAAAGGATAGTACGCTTGAAAGCTCAGTAATGAATAGCATTGCTGTGTTGGTGATCTCTTGTCCGTGTGCCATGGGATTGGCTACTCCTACCGCTGTTATGGTAGGTGTGGGTAAAGCAGCGAAAAAAGGGATTTTGATCAGAGGCGGAAATACTCTGGAAATACTGGCTGGCGTGAAATACATGGTTTTCGACAAAACAGGCACTCTCACCACCGGAAAGTTCAAAATAAAGCAGTTTTCTATCAAAGAAAACACCTCAGAAGAGTTCGTCAAAAGCGTTTTGTTTTCTTTGGAAAGTCATTCGGCCCACCCTATCGCCAAATCGCTGTGCAAGGAGTTGTCAGCTTCCAAAATGCTTGATTTTAAAAATATCAATGAAATCAAGGGAATTGGAGTTTCTGGCACCTTGGAAGGCAAGGAATATAAAATTATAGCCGGTAAAGCGGGCAACATCGATTTGCTGGAAGACGGTAAGAGTATCGCCTCTGTAGAGATTGAAGATGAATTGAAAAGTGATGTTAAAAAAACTATTGAATGGCTCCTGAAACATGGCATTGAACCTGTACTTTTATCGGGCGACAAAAAAGAGAAATGCGAAGCATTGGCGAAGGAAATTGGTATCCCACGTGTGTACAGCGAGCAAAAACCTGATGATAAACTCAAAGTAATTGAAAGTTTGTCCCACATGGGAAAAGTAGCCATGGTGGGCGACGGCATTAACGATGCTCCCGCCCTGGCTAAAGCACATGTAGGGATTTCATTGGGCGGCGCGACCGATGTAGCGAAACAATCGGCACAGGTGGTATTGCTTAACAATACTAATTTGCACCAACTCACCGAGCTCATTGCCCTTTGCCGCATCACCCTCACCACCATCAAACAAAATCTTTTTTGGGCGCTCTTCTACAATGTACTGGCCATACCTATAGCCGCTTTCGGCTTTTTGATGCCACTTTTTGCTGCGCTGGCCATGGCATTTTCAGATGTTATTGTTATTGGAAACTCTTTGCGCATAAAGGCAAAAACACTAAATTGATCCCTGATTTTGGCGGAAAGAAAAAACATATTATTTCTCACCAGCTGGTATCCGCATAAAGGCGATACTACCCTCGGTATCTTTGTAAAGCGCCATGCCGAGGCGGTTCAGAAGAACCACAATATCTGCATCATTTATGTACGCGGCGTTCTCGGTCAGAAGAATCACTTTGAATCACAGATCAATTCCGATAAAGGCCTCACAGAGATTTTCGTGACTTACCGCAAAAGCACTAAAAAATTTGGTATTGGCGCCCTTATCAACTGGGCGCGTTTTTATATCGGCCACCAATTGGGATGGAGAGCATTAAAAATCATGAAATTCCACCCCCACCTTATTCACCTGAATGTTGCTTTTCCCGCAGGTATCGTGGCTTTTAGCTGGAGATACTGGAAAAGACTTCCATACATTGTTACCGAACACTGGACGGGTTACCTGCCTGAGGATGGGGCTTACCAAAAGTCGATGTTCCGCAGGGTGATGACCAAGTTGATTATCGGTGATGCGAATGAAGTGATCACCGTATCGGGCGGACTCAAGGAAGCCATGCGCAATCATGGTTTGAAAAATAACTACACAATTATCCCCAATACTGTCGATACCAATTTTTTCTTCTACAACACACCTATTGAAACCCGAAAGAATTATTTCCTTGTAGTGGCTGATTTAGTGGACAGACAGAAGAACATTAGCGGGATTATTCTTGCTTTGAGCCATCTTTACGAACGCTATCCAAACACGCAACTCATCATTATTGGCAGCGGCAAAGACAAAGAAATGCTTATAGAACTGGCAGCCAATCTTAATATTCTCAACAATGTGAATTTCATGGGAGTGCAGGATCCCCTGGTAGTGCGCAACTACATGCAGGAAGCCATGGCCACTGTGTTGTTCAGTCACTTTGAAAATCAACCCTGCGTGATTGCCGAATCCTTTGCTTGTGGTACGCCGGTAATTGCTACAGATGTTGGCGGCATAAAAGAGCATTTACTTCCCGACATGGGTTACCTCATTCCTACCAACGACAGCGAGGCTTTGCTTAATGCCATGCAGAAGATCATTCGCACAAAACCTTTCAACCCACATACTATCAGGCAATATGCCATAGACCATTTCAGTTCTATGAAAATTGGTGCTAAATTCGACGAGCTCTATATAAAGCATTGCAAAATTGGCGATTAACAAAATCATAGAAGATTACAGGTCGGGATTAAAGGAAGATTCCTATAAAGGGAAATATTTAAAAAATCTCAGCTCCAGCTTCATCCTCAATATCAGCGCCGTTGTCCTCACCTACTTCACCAATTTGGTCCTCACCAACATCACCAGCAAAAGTGAATACGGAGCCTACGTGGCGGTGAACAATATGGCGGCACTACTGGCTATTTTTGCGCCAATGGGTTTGAATGTGCTGGTATTGCGACAATTGCCTGAATACAAAACCCAAAACCAGTTCGGACTTATCAAGGGAATCAATCGTTTTGCTATAAGCAGTATATTCATTTTCTCAAGTCTGATAAGCCTTATCGCCATTCTTGTTTTCTCCAGTTTTGATATCATGCAGGGAATCAACGACAATACTTATCTCATCATTGGCCTGAGTTGCGTGCCACTGTTATCTCTGCTGAATTATTTCCAGTCGGTGCTGAATGCATTGAAACACATCGGTAAAGCTTTGCTGAGCGAAAAGGTTGTTCGCCCACTTCTCATTGCAGTAGGAAGTGGATTGATTTTTTTTCTTTATGCCCGTCCAACCGGCAAAGACCTGCTTATTGTTTTTCTAAGTTCCAGCTTGATTGTGTTGATTGTGGCTTATTTCCTCATGCGTCGCGGACTCCGTCAGGAAATCCCGCATCAGGAAGCCGAGTATGATAGAACAAACTGGCTCAAACAAGGCTGGCTCTTTGTTCCACTGAGCGCCCTGTCGGTGATCAATTCAAATATTGATGTGCAAATGATCAGCATGCTCATGAGCGAGGAAGAGGCACTGAATAGCGTTGCTCTTTTCAACGTAGCGAATAAAGCTGCGCAGGGCTTGGCGCTCGGACTCATGATTTCCAATTATGTGCTTGGACCATCGGCTTCGGAATTGTTTTATACCGGACAAAAAGAGAGACTACAAAACATCGTCACCAAAACTTCACGAATGGTGGTAATGGTGAGTTTGCCTTTATTCATCGGACTTATCGCCGGAGGTTTCTGGCTGCTGGAACTCTTTGGTGAAGGCTATAATGCGGCTTATGCCACTATGCTGATTTTAGTGGGCGGGCAGTTTATCAATGTGCTTTCCGGACCCGTTGGCTATTTGCTGGTGATGACTAAAAACGTGAAATACAATATCATTGGAATGGGTGTTAGTCTGGCACTGAATATTATTTTAAATCTGCTCCTTATCGACGACTACGGAATTGAAGGGGTAGCAGTAGCAACCGCCGTTTCAATGGCAGCATGGAATTTAATCATGCTCTATTTCCTCCTGAAAAAAACCGGAATAAATCCAACTGCAATCACGATCAATGGACGCTAAACTACATCCTCAATTCATCATTGCAGGCGCGCCAAAATGTGGCACTACTTCGCTGGATTATTATTTGCGGCAACATCCCGGCATTTTTATGGCGCCAAAGGAAATTCATTATTTCGGGAAGGATTTGAAGATCAAAAATCAACTGAACGACTTCCCGATTTACCTTTCTTTTTTTAAAGATGGCCAAGGGAAAGTTAAAGGAGAAGCTTCTGTATGGTATTTGTATTCAGCATCGGCAGCACATGAAATTCTGGATCAGATCGGCAAGGTTAAAATCATCATTTGCCTGCGCAATCCTGTGGAAATGATTTACTCTTTGCATATGGAGAATTTGTACAACGCCGATGAAACCGAAACGGATTTCGAAAAGGCGTTGGCGTTGGAGAGTGATCGTAAATCAGGACAAAAAATTCCGGCTTCGGCCCGATTTACGCAATGCCTGTTGTATCGTGAAAATGGCTTATACAGTAAGAGAATCAAGCACTATCTTGATACTTTCGGCGTTGAAAACATACATTTTGTGCTGGCTGAAGACCTCAAAAGCCATCCGCTGGAAGAGAGCAACAAAGTGTTAAACTTTCTTGGTGCCTCCCCTCTTTCCTCATTATCGGCCGAGATGCTGAATACTTCAAAAGCTTATGCTTCGTTATCTGTACACCGGAAATTCAAGACGGCGAAAAATTGGGAAAAAAAACTGGTGCGTATTTTTCTTCCTTCGAAAAAATGGAGAGAGAAAATTTTACACCGGATTTACAAAGCGAACATTCAAAAGGGCGAGAAGGAAAGCATGAGTGACAATTTGAAAACAGAACTGAAGAATTTCTTCAGCGACGACATACAAAAAACAGCGCAACTCATCGGTCGCGATTTAAACCATTGGCTCTGATATGTGCGGTATTTGTGGCATAATACATTTTTCACCAGCTCCTTTCAGTGTGCCTAAAACACTGGAAAAAATGAACAAGCTGATCGCCCATCGCGGTCCGGATGATGAAGGTTTTGCTTTATTCAACAAAGAGGAACAGCAATTGTTTGCCGGTTCGGCTACTCCACAGGAAGTGAAGGAAGTTAGTTTCCACTACACTCCCAAAAATCATATTTCCGATGCGGAGAAAAACTATCCTGTCGGAATAGCACATCGCCGACTGAGTATTCTAGACCTCTCTCCTTCCGGCCATCAGCCAATGAGTACTGAAGATGCAGCGATATGGATTACTTACAATGGTGAAATTTACAATTACCGCGAAATAAGGGAAGAACTACAGCAAAAAGGCCATCGCTTTTTTTCCAATTCCGATACGGAAGTAATACTGAAAGCGTATCAGGAATGGGGAACAAAATGTGTTGATCGCTTCAATGGCATGTGGGCATTTGCGATTTACGACCGTAAAAAAGCGCTTCTTTGGTGCAGCAGGGATCGTGTTGGCGTGAAGCCTTTTTACTATTTCATCGACAAAGACAAGTTCCTTTTTGCTTCCGAACAGAAAGCGATTCTGCATTCGGAACTCATTCATAAAAAAATCAATCATCATGCAGCTTTCGATTATCTGAGCTTCAACGATATTGAAAAACATCCACAGGGTTTGCTGGAAGGAATTATAGAATTACCGCCTTCTCATCATCTTTTACTGAATGTTGAGACAGGAAAAATAACTGTAGAAAAATATTATACCCTTTCTTTCAATAACAAACTGGAAACCATTGATCCTAAAAAGAATAACGACTTTCAAAAGGAAATTACCGGGCGAATAAAAAAGGCAGTAAAGCTACGACTCCGTGCCGATGTGGAAGTAGGCTCCTGCCTGAGCGGAGGAATGGATAGCTCATCTATTGTCGGACTCATGCACTACTTAAATCCGCAGCAGAAAATTCATCTTTTTACGTCTACCAATGCCGACCAGAATATCGATGAGAGTCAGTGGGCAAAAATGATGGTTTCCTATTCCAAAGGGAAATGGCATACGGTGCAACCTACTTCTGAAGAGTTATTGAAAGACTTGGAAGAACTCACGTTTTGCCAGGACATTCCTCTGTTTTCCACCAGCACCTACGCGCAGTGGCGCGTGATGAAAAAGGTGAAAGAAGCTGGAATAAAGGTTGTTCTCGACGGTCAGGGTGGTGATGAATTGTTTGCTGGTTATGAACCTCACCGCTATTTCCTGAATTACGAAATCAGCAGGAATTACCTTGGTAGGCAATGGATGAAATACCACGGATTAAAGAGAATGCCTTCCTCTATTTTGAAAAAAGCTTACCGCTCCAAGTTCCCTGATTTCAGAATGATCAATGAAGAGTTTTATAATAAGTACGCTACTGCGGCTTTTGAAGAATTTAAAAGCGATCAGCAATTCACGCTCAATGAGCGACTGGCACATGAATATTACAACACGAGTTTAAAGTCGTATTTAAAATGCGAAGACCGCTGTTCCATGTGGTTTTCGGTGGAATCGCGAGTTCCTCTGGCGGATGATAAAGAGTTAACAGAATTACTTTTTTCTATTCCAGGGAATTATAAAATAAACAACAACGTACTCAAGTCGCTGCTGAAAGAAGCCATTAAAGGATATATTCCCGAGGAAGTTCGTCAGCGTAAAGACAAGCTGGGATATACCACTCCAAACAATCGTTGGATCGCAGAAATCAAGGACGATCTTCGTCCCTATTTCACTTCAGGATTGGGCGAATTTCTCGATCTGGATTATCTCAACAAAAACTACAATACGTTCTTTGATCAACGCACAGCAGCTGAAAATCGCCGCATTTTTAAGTTCATCAGCTTTGCGGTATGGAAGAAGGTGAATGGATTGTAATTGTTAGGACTTTGCTTCAAAAAAAAACCGGAAGTTTTTACTCCCGGCTTTTCTTTTAAAATTCTGATATTATTTCTTCAAAACTTCTTTCACTTTATCAGCAGCTTCCTGGAGAAGAACTACTGAGTGAACCTGAAGTCCTGATTCATCAATCAATTTTTTCGCTTCCTGAGCGTTTGTTCCCTGTAAACGAACGATGATAGGAATTTTCACTTCACCGATGTTTTTGTAAGCATCTACAATCCCTTGCGCTACTCTGTCGCAACGAACGATCCCACCAAAAATATTCACAAGAATAGCTTTAACGTTAGTATCTTTCAGGATCATACGGAAAGCTTTTTCAACTCTTTCTGCGTTGGCAGTTCCACCTACGTCGAGGAAGTTAGCAGGCTCTCCACCTGATAATTTGATGATATCCATAGTCGCCATTGCAAGTCCGGCGCCATTCACCATACAACCCACGTTACCGTCGAGTTTAACATAGTTCAAACCAGCTTCCTTAGCTTCCACTTCAATAGGATCTTCTTCAGTAATGTCACGCATTGCAGCGTAATCAGGATGACGATCGAGAGAATTTCCATCCAGAGTTACCTTTGCATCAACAGCAATGATTTTATCATCAGAAGTTTTCAAAACCGGGTTGATTTCGAACATCGCTGCATCACAACCGATGTATGCTTTATACAAAGAAGAAACAAACTTCGTCATTTCCTTGTTGGCTTTACCTTCGAGACCGAGGTTGAAAGCAATTTTTCTTGCCTGGAAACCTTGTAAGCCCAAAGTAGGATCAATCTCCTCTTTGAAGATCAGTTCAGGCGTATTGTGCGCCACATCCTCAATAGACATACCACCTTCCGTAGAATAGATGATGATGTTTTTTCCTTTTTCCCTGTCGAGTAATACCGACATGTAAAACTCCTTCGGTTTGCTGTCGCCAGGATAGTAAACATCCTGAGCAATCAAAACTTTATTTACTTTTTTACCTGATTTACTGGTTTGCAAAGTCACGAGGTGACCGCCTAGAATGGCTTTTGCTTTTTCAGGAACCTCATCAAGACTCTTAGCAAGAACAACACCTGCAGATCCTGTTTCAGTGATTTTTCCTTTACCACGGCCTCCGGCGTGGATTTGTGCTTTAACCACAAACCATCCTGTACCTGTTTGTTCTTTCAATTGTTTTGCTGCTGCAGTAGCTCCGTCAGCTGAATCAGCCACAATGCCTTCCTGCACTGCTACTCCAAAGCTTTTCAAGATCGATTTCCCTTGGTATTCGTGTATATTCATGTTAAGTTATTTTTCTAGATGAGGGGCTAATTTACATTTTTTTGGCAAAAATCCGCGAAAACCCTTACTTATTTATGTATCTCCAATACTTTCCAGCTTTTGCCGGGTTCTTTTTCAAGCAAAACCATCACTTCAACATCTTTGTCGTTTCCCTTCACGGTGATGTACAGCACAGCTTCTCCATAGCCATTGTAAACATTGATATCTCCAACAGGAGCAAAACCGTAATCCTTGATTCCTCCGGTTTCAGCAATAATATCAGCATTTCCCTCAATTTCATGGATAGCGGTTTTATAGGCTCCGGATCCCTTGATCCCTGAAACAATAAAAAAGACTATCCCTCCCGAAAAAACAGCGACCAAAATAACCGACAACACTACCCTTAACGCTACCGACGCCTTTATGGGTTTTTTATACACCCCTGCATCCACCATTTTATCCCCCAACCTTCTTTTATCTTTATTGACAATCATAATGATTAATTCGGCAGGCCAAATCAGGATGGATAAATTGCGCGCAAAAAGTCTTCCATACGAAGGCGTTTTTTCAGGATTTTTTTCATCACGTACCATTATGCCCATCACCCATTTACCAAAACTCACCCCACCAATGCTATCCTTAGAGAAATAGAGAACCATTCCCAACATACAAATCAGGATAATTTTAAGAATCATGAAAAAAGCATCCGACAATCCCATGTCCATAAAATCCGGACCGATAATCAGAAAAATCATCATTACCAAAAGGCCGCTCATCATGATGTGATCAATCATGAAAGCAGCAATTCTTCTTTTGCGGGAAGCTCTTATCAGCGTTACAGGATATGAAGAGATCATAAGGTTATTTTTTTTCAAAGATATTGTTTTCCTTTTCTTTGTTTCTAATGAAATAGGACGAATTAATTTAATCTTTACTTTTAAGCAATGATTGAAACTGTCAACATCAAAAAATCTTATGGGAGCCTGGAAGTGCTGAAGGGCATCGATCTAAAGATAAACAAAGGAGAAATAGTGAGTATCGTTGGTGCTTCTGGCGCAGGAAAAACCACCTTATTACAGATACTTGGAACACTCGACAGCGCTGATTCCGGACAACTCATTATTAACAACACCGAAGTTTCTTCCCTTAAAGGAAAAAAGATAGCCCGTTTCAGGAACCAGAATATCGGTTTTGTATTTCAGTTCCATCATTTGTTGCCCGAATTCACTGCCTTGGAAAACGTTTGTATTCCCTGCTTCATTAACAATGGAAATAAAAAAGAGGCGGAGGAAAAAGCAATGAAGTTATTGGACATTTTAGGCGTTGCAGCCCGAGCGCATCACAAACCAAATGAATTATCGGGTGGTGAGCAACAACGTGTGGCCGTAGCAAGAGCTTTGATCAATGATCCGGCGATAGTATTGGCTGATGAGCCTTCTGGAAACCTGGATTCGGCTACGGCAACAAACCTTCACCAACTCTTTTTCAAGTTACGAGAAGAATTAAATCAAACATTTGTTATTGTTACCCACAACGAGGAACTCGCTGCGATGGCGGATAGGAAAATTGTGATGAAAGACGGAATTATTCAGATTTGATCGCTCACTCCTCAATTTTAGCTAAGGAATGGCAGAGGAGTATTAATGCTGTTGCAATTCACCTACCTTCAAAAATTTCAATCCGTCAAAATTATCAACTGCATCTAAAAGTTTAGCCAGCTCTTCACGCTCCTGAGTGCTTTTTTCCGGCTTCATCAAACTTTTAATTCTTGCTACAACTTTGTTGTATTCTTCTACTGTTTTTAACATGGATTTCAATTTTAAAAAACTGTGCCTGTTAAACTGCGCCCCCTGCAATTCGGTTACAAAAATCTTTACTATTTTTTAAATTTCCTATACCTGGCCTCTTTTTCTCGTCTTTCTTTCAACCACTTAGGAATCTGCTTGTTCTCTTGCAGAGGTTTTGAATGCTCTTCCAGCAATACCTCAATCAGGTCGGGACGTTTCATTGCCTTGAGCCGCTCCGTAATTTTTTTCCTGTTCTCATCCTTATACCAGAAGAAAAAAAGGTTTTGGTCGTTTTTATCGTCACGAGCTATTGCTGTTTCCACCTTCTGCATGGTATATGGATGATAGCCTGAATAGTAGATTTCCGTAGCCACTGTCATTGGTGTAGGTGTGAAATCCTGTACCTGCTCGAGTTTGAAGCCCAGGGCTTTGGTTTCGGCAGCCAGCTCGGCCATATCCTCCTCAGTAGTACCAGGGTGACTGGAAATGAAGTAAGGAATCAAGGGTTGATCGAGTCCGTGCTTTTTATTTACCGCATCATAAGCCTTTTTAAATTCTTTAAAATGCTTGAACGACGGCTTGCGCATGATTTTAAGAGTATTGTCGGCAGTATGCTCAGGCGCAACTTTGAGTCGACCACTGATATGTCTTGTCACCAGCTGGTCCATATATTCATCAATACTGTCGTCGCCATTTTTATTATAACCCTTGGTCAGCAAATCGTAACGAATACCACTGCCCACAAAAGCTTTTTTGATTTTAGGGTGGGCGTCCACCTTTTTATACAGTTGGGTCATAGGGGCATGACTCGTATCAAGATTAGAGCAAATCACGGGATGTATACACGACGGACTCACGCAACGCTCGCAAATGGCCTCATCAATACCTTTCATCTTGTACATATTGGCCGAAGGGCCGCCCAGGTCACTGATATACCCTTTGAAATCAGGCATCTTTGTCACCTGTTCCACTTCATTCAATATCGATTTTTCGGATCGACTGGCAATGAACTTACCCTGATGGGCCGAAATGGTACAGAAACTACACCCACCAAAACAGCCACGATGCATGTTCACCGAGAACTTGATCATTTCGTAAGCCGGTATCGGTCCGCGACTCTTATATTTAGGATGCGGCAAACGTGTGTAAGGCAAATCGAAGGTACTATCCATCTCCTTCTCCGTCATTGTTTTATAAGGCGGATTGATGAGGACTGTCTTCCCCCCTATTTTTTGGATGATGCGACGGGCATTGAGCTTATTCGACTCCTGTTCTACGATCTTGAAATTGGAGGCGTAAGTCTTTTTATCGGCCAGGCAGGCTTCATGGGAAGCCAGCTCCACATCGGTCCATCTTTTATTTTTTGGTAATTCCTCCCCTTCAGGGATGATTACTGAGGTTTGGGCAATGGTTTTAAGAGATGAAAAAGGAACCCCTTTCTTGAGGAGATTGAGCATTTCACGAAGAGGTTGCTCACCCATGCCGTACACCAGCATGTCGGCGCCGCTGCTTTCGAGAACAGAAGGCATCAGTTCATTTTTCCAGTAATCATAATGCGTTACCCTGCGCAAAGAAGCTTCGATGCCGCCAATCAATACAGGCACATCAGGAAAAAGGCGCTTTAAAACCTGAGTATAAACAGTTACTGCGTAGTCCGGTCGGAAACCAGCTTCACCTCCCGGAGTATAGGAGTCGGAAGAACGCTTCCTCTTCCCGGCGGTATAGTGATTCACCATGGAATCCATGCATCCGGCAGTCACCCCAAAAAAGAGTCGGGGCTTACCTAACTTCTGGAAATCCTGAAGATTATCCCTCCAGTTCGGCTGGGGAACAATGCCCACTCTCAACCCTTCACTTTCTATTATTCGTGCAATTACTGCGGTACCAAAAGCAGGATGATCGACATAAGCATCACCTGAAATGATGATTACATCCAGTTCTTCCCACTCCCTTTTGCGCATTTCTTTTCGGGAAACAGGCAGCCAATCTGTTATCGGACGTAAATCTTCCATGACCGCAAGTTACAAAATTTCCGCCGTAGGTCTTTTGGCAATAAATTCTTCCTCTTTGTATTGATAAAAAAACTCGTTACTTTTAAACCCTTATTAATGCAGATTTTGAACCCTCTACGCCGCATTTTCTTATTCCTATTGTGCTCTTCCTGCGTCCTTGCCGGATGCAACGGTGACGCAGCCAGCGGTCCGGAAGAAGGCGTTATCACGTACAGCATCTCTTATCCCAAACCTGCAGCTGATGCTTTCAACCAAAAGATGATGCCAGACGAGATGATCATGAAATTCAAGAATGACAAAGTTCTTACTGCACTGACCTTCAGCATGGGCTTTATTAAAATCGACTATCTTGCCGACAATGAGAATAAAAAACTGACGGGGCTGACCAAATTCATGAATACCAAACTGGCCTATATTTACACCCCTGAAAATCTCGATTACCTGCTGAAAGATTTTCCTCCTTATACGATTGAAAAAACAGACGAAACGAAAGTCATTGCAGGCTACAATTGCAAAAAGGCCATAATGCATCTTAAAGGAGCCAATCCTTACGATTTCACAGTTTATTATACCGATGAAATTCAAATTAAAGACCCTAACTGGTATACTCCTTTCAAGGAATTGAATGGCGTTTTGATGGAATACCAGGTTGAGCAATACGACATTATCATGCGCTTTACAGCTAAATCTGTTGATCTGATTGAACAGGACGACAATGACTTTATAGCCCCTCATGAATTCCGACTCGCTCCACGTGTTGAAATTGATTCAGTACATAAGATGCTCAAGGAACTGAATGAAGAATAAACCTTCATGAACTCTACTCCTAATGACATCATTGCACAATGGGTAAATGAATTTACCGACGAACTTTTCCGTTATGCTTATTACAAAGTATCTGATAAGGAAATAGCCGAGGATCTGGTACAAAATACTTTTCTTGCAGCTGTCAGCTCCTTTAATAACTTTAAGCAGGAAAGCAGTCCGAAAACCTGGCTTTATTCTATCCTCAAAAACAAAATCATGGACCACCACCGCATCAAGTTCAGGCGGGCGGAAGTGAAAAGCGATGACGACAGTATTCTTGATTTCTTCTTTACCGAAGGCTACCACTGGAAAAATGAAACATCTCCTGAAGAATGGGACCACACCGAAGAATTATTGGATAATGAGGATTTCAACTTAACTTTGAAAAACTGCCTGGATAAATTACCACCAAAATGGAACGCAGCATTGCAGTTAAAATACATGGAAGATAGAGATGGAAAAATAATTTGTCAGGAACTGGATATTACAGCGACTAACTTCTGGCAGATCCTTCATCGAGCTAAATTGCAACTTAGAGAATGTATAGAAAGAAACTGGTATAAAAAGTAGAATGAGCTGGCTGATTAAAATAATAGGAATCAATTGCAGGAACGTCACTGCCCTTTCCGACAAGAAAGTACATGTTGGCCTCAATCCTATAGAACAAACCAAGCTCTATTTCCACCTCATGGTATGCGATGGCTGCCGCAACTATCTTAAACAGGCACGCCTCCTGGATAAGATATTAAAGGAAAAAATCACACAAATGAAGGCGCCGAATAACAATTCGTCCTCTGAAGAATTAAAACTGCGCATCCTTCAACAGGTTCAGAAAAAATCCTAGTTTTGTTTCGCCTGATTAAATAACTTTACTTCGATGGACAAAACTAATACTGAACCGGCTCTGCTGGCTTCAAAATTCATTAATCATACCCGTAAAAATATTTTCCTCACCGGGAAAGCCGGTACCGGAAAAACCACTTTTTTAAAGCACATCATTCAGTACACACATAAGAAAGCAGTTATCGTAGCTCCTACCGGTATCGCAGCCATCAATGCAGGAGGCGCTACTATTCATTCTCTCTTCCAATTACCCTTCGGAAGCTTTGTCCCTGTGAAACACCAGCATTCTTCAGCTTATTCAAAGATTGTTGATCCGCAGTCGCTATACAAAAACCTTCACATTGCAGGTGTTAAAAGAAAACTGCTGCAGGAATTGGAACTCCTCATTATTGATGAAGTAAGTATGCTTCGCGCCGATGTGCTGGATGCCATTGATTTGGTACTGCGCTTTGTCCGCCGCAAACAACACGTAGCTTTTGGAGGTGTTCAGGTTTTATTTATTGGTGATTTGCTGCAGCTTCCCCCTGTGGTGAAAGATGAAGACTGGCAGGTTTTGAAAAACTATTATAAGAGTGTATATTTCTTTGACGCGCGTGTATTGCAAAATGAAAAACCGCTGTACATCGAACTGGAGAAAATTTACCGTCAGGACGACCCTACTTTCATTTCACTGCTTAACAATCTCCGCAATAACCTTATTAGCCCTGCTGATGTTGAATTACTGAACAAGTATTACAAACCTGATTTCAAATCGCAACCTCACGAAAACTACATCACCCTAACAACTCACAATTACAAAGCCGATAAAATCAATAAGGATTATTTGCAGGAGCTGAAGACTCCATCCTTTTTCTTTGAAGCTAAAATTTCCGGGGAGTTCAGCGATTATGCCTATCCGGTGGAAAAGCGACTCGAGCTTAAACTCGGCGCACAAATCATGTTTGTGAAGAACGATCCTACCGGCGCACAGCGTTTCTTCAACGGGAAAATCGGTGTGATTTCAGGGATTTCCGATAAAGAGATAAAAGTACAATTCTCTCCCGCGGATAAAGAAATTACCCTTGAACCCTATGTATGGGAAAATATAAAATACACCCTTAATCCGGTTACCAATGAAATCGACGAAAAGGTAAATGGTATTTTCACGCAGTTCCCGGTAAAACTGGCCTGGGCGATTACCGTACATAAAAGTCAGGGCCTCACTTTCGATAAAGCCATTATTGATATTGGATCGGCTTTTGCACCCGGACAGGCTTACGTGGCTTTATCAAGATTGCGCAGTTTAAGCGGCCTGGTGCTGAGCTCGCGCATCAATTACGACAGTATAGAACAGGATGCGAAAGTGACAGAGTTTTCTAAAACAAAATCCGAACAGGAAAATCTCGGACAGCTTGTAGAAAAAGAAGAAATTTTCTTCTTCAGGGATTATTTGCTGAGTTGTTATGATTTCTCTTCCCTGCAGCAAATACTGCTTGAGCATGCCCAATCGTACGACAAAGGAGAAAACAAATCTGCCAAGCAACAGCATAAAGACTGGGCTTTTGAGCTCAAATCTGCTTTCGATAAAGAAAAACCGCATGCCGATAAATTCCTGAATTATGTGAACAGCGTTCTCGAAAAAAAAGAAAATGGTTACCTCGAAACTCTTAATGGCAGGGCAAAAGCGGCAAGTGATTACTTTACTCCGCTTTTGAAAAACCTCTCCAAAACAGTGATCAGGCACATTGAAAAAGTAAAAAACGAAAAGAAGATCAAGACCTACCTTGGAGAACTCCTCGATCTGGAAGCCTCTATCTACGAGCAAACAAAACGCATTCAAAAAGCTTCAGCGCTCACCGAGGCCATTATCGGCAAAAAGGAATTTTCAAAGGAATCCATACAGCATATCATCAACGACAAAGTACGTTTGGAGACGATGAATGCCCTTTTCCAGCAAAGCAGCAGCGCCGGTGTGACCCGGGCCGGGAAAGTGAAGGGTCCGAAAAAAGAGAAAGTCGATACCAAAGCCCTTTCCTTCAAACTCTACCAGGAAGGCAAAACAATAGAGGATATCGCCAAGGAAAGAAATTTGAGTCCTACCACCATTGAAAGTCATTTAGCGCATTATGTAGCACTCGGAAAAATTGATGCTGCAATTTTTATCAACGAAGAAAAAATGCAGCAAATCATTACTGCCGCAAAAGCAGTGAAATCTTTTCAGCTCAGTCCAATCAAGGAAGTTTTGGGTGATGAATTCAGTTATAGTGATATACGGTTTGCAGTAGCGAAATACTTAGGAAAAGATAAAGAAGAGGAAAAAGAGGATTAAACGTATTTTCCATCCAGAAAAGCCGAAACAGTCCTGGAAATAAAAACACAGGTTTTTATGGTCCGTAAAACGGCTCTAAAAAAAATCCCGCTGATTAATCCGTTTTTATACATGTATTCAATTTCTATAAAAACTAGTCGTATTGTACAATTTGCCCTTTGCTACAACCCTAGCTGAATAATAACCTTGAGAGAAATCACCAAGATCAATGTAAAAATTATTATTGCCTTTAGTTGTTGCTAGCAGATGTAAATATATCAACTTTCCTGTTACATCGTACACCTCAATAAAAACCTCCCCTATCTCCATTGCTGAAAAAGCAAGCTGTATATAGCCGTTGGCAGGATTAGGGAAAACCAAAATATTATTTTCTTCGGAAAAATCGAGCACTACAATCTTGTGTATGGAAGAAGAGGCATCTTTATCCACCGATCGCAAGCGATAGTAATTGCAACCTTCGAGCGGAGTTTCATCTCCAAAAAATAAGAAAGCAGTGTTACTGAACTCCCCGCAGCTTGGACTTTTCCTATACTTTCAAAATGAATATCATCTACGGATCGTTCTACAATAAAGTAATCTGAATTCACTTCACTGGCCGTTTGCCAGAATTCCCCCGAATTGCTTCATTCATTAATGAATGAGCACTAAATGTATGTTACTCGATAAAGCGACAGGGAAGTAATTTGTTTTAAAATAACATTCCGAAAAGTGAAATATCAGATTTAAAAAACTGACCTGCAATGCGTTAAAAATGGGAAACCAGTTGATTTTGAAGGCAAAAAATCTTGCCTGCACCTTCAGATTTACATGATTAAAGGATGAAAGGATTTACTTATTCTACTTTTAACCATTTAATCATGTGAATCTGGGTTCAGACAAATTACTCAATCACCGGATGAATCGCGTGACGATCATCCTCCAGTTTTTGCTTATACAGTTTTTTCAACTTCCGTACCCTCAGGTGCACCAATCCGAAGAAGAGTGCAATAGCTAAAACAGCTCCCGTGATTTTAAACCACAGCGCCTGGTACCAATGAGGCAGAATTTTAATTTCAATGACTTTTGAAGTCAGAATTTCCTGTCCGGCCAAATTAGTTGCTTTCACCGAAAAGAAATATGTTCCTGGTGAAAGGTTGGTGTAAAAAGCCTTGCTTTCTTCCGAACGCTGCCAGTTTTCATCAAATCCTTCAAGTCGGTACAAGTATAGATATTGATTTCTGTTGGAAGGATCCAGTGTTGTAAAATCGATCGCGAAATTATTCTGATCAGGTTCCAGCACAAAAGAAGAAACCAGATTCAATTGCTTATCAATGCCGTTGGCCGATTCCAGATATGGGTCAATAACATTATTATTGATAGTTAGAGAAGTAAAAATGATCTTCAATCCTTTTGTATCCGCTTTCAGGAAATCGGGATTCACTTTGGTATATCCCTTTGAATTTCCGAAAAACAAATCCCCTGTTTCATCATCAAAAAACACAGCATTTTCAGTATATGGCGGCATTTCCTTATTCACGCTTTGCAGCAAAGTCATCACACTGTCTTTTTGCGAATCATACTGCACCACATCACTGTTCACCGATATCCACAGGAACCCATCCTGGTCGGAAGCAATCCCCTTGATGGATCCTTTCAGTAAAGGTTGGGAATTAGCAATAAATGATCGGCTGGAATAATTGTACAAACACAAACCTTCCATCGTACCCACCCACAAACCGTGATACATGTCTTCACTCACGCAAGCCGAATAATTGGAAATGATAGAGTTTTTTATTGCTGGATCATTAAAGAAAGAATGCAGTTTTTTCTTGTCGTACATAAAGAGTCCGGTACTTGTTGACATCCACAAATAGCCCTTGGAGTCCTTGTAAATGTTATTTATCCATAAAGGAGTTTTCAAATTGAAAGGCGCCTTACCACCATTTGTAGCATTGATGAATGTCTTGTTCTTGAAATCATAAATATTAACGCCATCTCCATAGGTCCCTATCCACAAATATGTGCCGTCAAAAAACAAAGATTTGATATTGTAATGCGAAACTGTTCCCGGCACATCTGGAGAATAGTTGGTGAACTTGCCTGTAGAAGGAGCAAAAACATCTACTCCTCCACCCCAGGTAGCCATCCACAACGTACCATCGGGCAATTCAACGATGGATTCAACAGCATTGCTCTTCATGCCATGGGAAGTATTGTAATTTTTCCAGGTTTTGGTAGCCGGATCATAGCAATTCACACCGCAACCATCCACAGTCACCCAAATCTTCAGCGACTTGTCCCTGCAAAAAGCCGAAACAGGTTTGTCGCACAGGGAAAAACCCTGACTTGAACTATTCGGAACAGATACAATTCCTTCAGGATATTTCTTAATGATAAAAATCCCTTCGTTGTGTGTTCCCAGCCAAATGTTGTCATTGTTGTCCTTACAAAAACCTGAAATGGAAATTTTACCATTTTCACTGGCATTAGGCACAAGGACTGTCGGACTGAAAACTTTGGTTTTGGTGTTGAACTCATGGAGCCCGCCATTGATGGTCCCAACAAAAAAAGTAGTATCACTTCTTTTTTGCAGACTGAAAACGAAGTTCGTACTCAATGTTTTTGGGTCGCCGGCTATATGAGTGTAGCGCACAGCTTGCTTAGTTTGCTGATCGAGCAACACCAGTCCCTCGCCTTCATTCGCCAAGACAAGAGTTCCATCACTCAACTGATCAATATCTTTAATATTCAGTTTTAAATCAGGCGCATTGGTAATGGAAAAATCAAATTTCTCAAAGGCTCTAGCCTGATCATCGTAACGGAAAAGTCCGGCGCCTTTCTTCAGCCCCAGCCATTTCACGCCATCTTTATCAATATGGAGTGTACTGCAGTAAGCCACTTCCTTGTTCACCGATTTGGTGAAGTTGCTATGCCACAGCACTCTTTTTTCTGTGGGATTATATATCCCCACTGCATGAGGCGTTACGATCCATAAATTACCATCCTTATCTTCATTTATATTAAGGACCACTTTTCGTTCCACGTCAATCTCCGGATCAGTGAACACGCTCAACTGCTCAAAAACATCCTTTTCGTAGTTGTATTTTACAAGGCCTAGGCCATCGGTTCCCGCCCAGAAATTTCCTTTTTTATCAAGACAAAGAGAAAAAATTCCTTTGCTGTAAATAAAGGTTTTATATATAGATGCTATTCTTCCCTTCTGGAATTTTTTACCATCGAATTTATTGAGTCCGTTTTTAGCCCCCACCCATAGGAAACCAGTAGAATCCTGACCGAGGCATTCAATCAGGTTGGCACTGAGTCCATCCTTTACGAGATATTGTTTTACAGTGTATTCCTGCGCGCTGAGGGAAAGCGTTGCAGAAAGAAAGAAAAGGGCGAATATTCTCATAGTATTATTTAATAAACCTAAAGTAATCTAAATGGAGAAAAAAACAAACTAGCCTTCCAGGCAAACCCTACTGATTGTTTCCATTACTCCATTGTTGTTATTGTCGTATCTGGTAACGAAAGCCGAAGCTTTGATGATTTCAGGATGTGCGTTTTTCATGGCATAGCTGTGTTTGGCCGACTGCATCATTTCCAGGTCGTTGAGAAAATCGCCAAAAACCATGGTTTCGTCAAACGAAATCCCCAGCTCTTCCTGAATCCTTTTGATCGCACTTCCCTTGTTGGCGGTTAAATGCGTCATATCCAACCATATTTTCCCGGCCACGGCTACCTTATAATCCTTTTCGTATTCCTTGAAATAATGATAAGCATTGTTTTCGGCGCCCTTGAAATCACAAACAGTCACTTTAAGAATATCATCTTCCACTTCTGTAAGATCATTTACAATTTTAATTCTCTTGTAAAAGTGGCGCGCTTCCGACAAAAATTTTGAATCGGGTGATTCCACATAAGCCGATTCTTTTCCACAGAGGATAAGGTTCACGCCTTCAATACTGCGACCGATTCCAATGAACTTATCTGCAGAAACCTTATCGAGTGGATTTACATGCAGTTCCTTTCCTTTGTAATAAACATAAGTCCCGTTCTCCGCCAGGAAAAGTAAACGATCTTTTATCTTATCAAACTTTTCAATGAGGTTGTAAAACTGCCGTCCGCTTGCAATAGAAAATATAATGCCTTTATCTGCCAGTTTCTCTTCTATTTCCCAGAAATTATGACTCAAACTTTTAGTATCATCCAGCAAAGTGCCGTCCATATCGGCCATTATCAATTTAATCATAGGGGTAATTTTGCTGTTAAAATACGGCTATTCCTGCATTTCCCACAACATCTTGCCTGAATACACCAACACATAACCTACCTTGCCTTGGTTGATGCACTGGGCAATACCGGTGCCATCAATTGGAATAATCTTCTCAAACTTAGGATTTACCAATGTGACACCAGAAAGGGAATAAACACCATAGGTGTATTTCGGCATGAAAAGCACATTACCCTGTGGAGTAAAGCGCAGTAGCTTATATGCAGGCTTTACCTGCCACGCGCCATTGCAGTCGATCAACCCCCATTGGGCTCCGACCTTCACTGCAGCCACACCTTTCGGTCCGAGGACACATTCATCAAATTCCGGCTCTGTGGTTGGAATACCATTTTCATTAAGCAGAAAATATTTTTGCGAAGCGGAATCCAGGGCCACATAACCTTGTGCGCCGGCATAAGTAATATCCCTACCCCGAAGTTTTTTTAATTCATTGCCAGAGAGATCGAAATATCTGTTGCCCACACGATGCACCGAACCAATCTTACGCAATACACCACTTTGCACTTCATCCACAAGGGAACCATCGGTACGCAATAAATAATAACGTCCTCTTTTTGAGCCAATGGTGAGCAGGTCTCCTTTGAAATCACTGATGTATTCATATTTCAGAGATTTTACAGCGCGCCCTTCCCGGTCCAGTAATTTGTATTTTCCTTTTTTGCTGGCCAGGATATAGCCTTCAGCATTTTGCGGATAAAAAGAGCTGTATTTCGACCGAACCCTCTTTTGTGTCCTTACATCAAAAAGGTAAAGCGACTTCCCTCTTTGCACGGAAATCAAACCCTCTCCCACCACTCTTTTGATCGGCAAGAGGGATTCGTAAACCTGATTTCCTTTGCTGTCGAAAACATAATACATCGCCTTCTTCTTAAAAATAACGAGTCCGAAACGGAAACCATCCACCAGATGATACTCACACTCCACTTTAGGTACTCCCCTGAAATTGCTCAAGCCATAATCGCCATCTGTCCCCTGCACCAGCAAGAGAGAGTCGGCCACAATACTCACATTTTCACAGGTTTCCTGAAAAGGAGCCAAATCTGTTTTGTAAAGAAGACTATATCTTTTACTTCTCTTAAGATGCATCAGGAAATGACCATCTTCACGCACATCTTTGAATTCATCAAACTCCATAAGATTGGTATTCTTTTCGGCCGAATCCAGAAAAACATAGCTGTCTTTTGATTTGCAGATAAACCCGAAATCCAATTCAACGATGGAAGAGTAGTAATTACTAAGTACTCTTTTTTCCCTGGTGTCCATAAGGGAAAAAAGACTGTCTTTCATGCAGCCCACAACAAATGGACGATTCGCCATTCCCTGGTATAGTTTAACATCTCCTATACCATCCAGTCCCTCCATTTTTTTGAGGGGATGTGTATAGCAGGAATACTTTTCTTTTTGATTGGCATAGATGAAATACTCATCCATCGCTAAAGCCTCGCAGTTTTTTAGTCCCGATGGAACTGTCGGCATACGTACGGGTTTCATTGCATTCTTTGTATCGTAATATTTATCATCAGCCATAATGCTCCATGTACCGCCTTTTACCCTCAATCCTTTCTCTCCGGCCATTATCGCCAACATACTTTGCCAGTCGGCAGGAATCAAGGCTCCCGCATCATTTGCCTCCAGATAAATATCCCTCAGTAAAACATCGGCACTGTCGGCATCTACCCATTCCAGCTCACCTTTCCTGTTGAATCGTCTTTTGCCATTGATGCGCTTCAAATCAATGTAAGAGACGTTATTCATCTTATCCAATGTTTTCGATGAATAGCGGAAAGCCGAATCCACCTGGAAGTTCAGCGCATAGGAAAAATCAGTGTTATTAGTGAAATCAACAGCAAAATCTCCCGAGGTAAATACACTGCTCACTGCCAGCAGCGACCATTTATAGCGCGATGTAAAAGTAGCCCCACCGGCCGATAGCAACTTTTCGTCTTCTTGTTCTTCCACTGCTATGTAGCCATTCAGGCGGTCGAAAGTTGGGTTGACAGAGAAATCGTTCTTGAGATAGGAATAAATTCCCCATCGACTGTGCTTCTGCGAAAAGAAGGTTTCATGAGTAGAAAAAGGTGCACGCTTGAATTCAAAATCATGCAACTCATGCGGATCAACACCAAAGAAATCGAAAATCCTGACATTGGTATAAGTATGACTGTATTGGTTTTTCCCTGTAGTTAAATCTTGTGAGATCACCTGAATCGTAGAACTATCGAGATACAATTTGAAAATATTCGCCGAATAATTGAGTTGCAGGAAAGTTGTGTCGTTCATCTTCCCATCAACTCCATACAATGCCGTTTTACCATCACCACGAACCAAAAGGGAAAAGCGCGTGAGCTTGTTGTACTTAGTAAATTCAAGATCGGTGAGTTTCTCGCCATAAGTGTTGTACAATCCGAAATATTTGCGGTCGTGCACAATCACCAAACCGGGATCATTCATCAGGTCCACATCGGCAAACTCCATTGGAACCACCAGCTTCCCGTCGCGATTAGCCAGTCCGCATTTACTTCCTTTAAACACCTTGAAATACTTTATTTTCCTCTTTCCGGTAAGATCATCCTTGTAGTCGCACGGACTGATATAGCTAAACTCCAGGGGCAACAATACTTCATTACGAAAATTGATCACGCCAAAAGCCGAATCGTTTCTCACCATCAGCAGCGTATCATTAATGTGGCGAATGTTGGAGTATTGCGGAGCGATAATGAGATTCATCTCGCGATTGACTAAGCCAATCAGCGTATCCTTCCTCACTGCAATCAAATGAGGAGCGATAGGAAAATAATCATCGTAGCTTCCGTTGGAGACTTCCCGATCACTGGCATACTCAAAAAGCTGATAACTCGACCCCCGCTTTGTTCTGTAATAGCCATACTTATCAGGCAGCAATACGTAATCACCCTGCTGGTTGATCTTCGAAAAATCCTTGCGAAAATATTCCCAGCTGCCATTTTTCCTACCGCTATAAATGCTGTCGTGGTACATGGTAATGACATCGTAATCCAAAGGAATTTTCACCTTGCCGAGTGTATCCAGCAAACCGGTTCTTTGTCCTTTCGCGACAAGAAAAAGTCCGGGCTTAAACATACACACTTCTTCATAGCGATTGGGCAACACCCAGTTCGCCGTTGAATCCAGCACACTCACCCCATCAGAAAAATACACCTTAATCAATCCATCATACAAGCGGGGATCCATGCGCTGCATTTTCAGTGCTCCTTTCAAAAATATTTTCTGTGAGGAAGAAGAACTCAGCACATAAGAGCCCTCGCCTTTTTTTCCGATAAAGGAAGAGCCCAGGGTATAAATACTGTCGTACACTAAAGGATGAATGGTATCCAACGTAGCTTGCAATATCCCGAATTTATTGCCTTTCCTGACTACAAGTTTGTCTTTGAAATAAGGCAGACTGATACTATCGAAAACTATTTTTTTGTTGATCACCAGGCCATTTTCATTGATGAGGGTCCAGGAGCCATTCATTTTAGCAGGCAGGGCAAAACCAGTAATTCTTCTAAGCAGATCAGCTTCTTCATTCGCTTCTCTGGTCTTCTCTTTTTCCTTTGCCGTTTGGGAAAAGAGAGCCTTAGCTATCTTCTGAGCAGAGCATAGCTGGGTGCAACACAGTAAAAGCAGAAGAAATCGCACTCTCATACTTACAGCTTCGCAATGATTTCATCGAGCTCCGCTGCACTTTCTATAGGTTTTTCTGAAAGATGGAGCTTGAAGGTGTACTGACTTGTACCATCGTTTTTGAAATCCTTGTGTTTGATGGCCTTGAATTCCTTGGCCGACAGAGTAGCTACACGACCATCATTAAGCAAAGCAACAATCATATTTTCATCCCTGCTGGCATACACAAAGTTTTTCCATGATCTCATCGGATAGGTAATAATCACATTTTCCAAATCGGAAGCGATCAGATAAACCATCACACTGTTCTCAGTGGTAACGGGAACATCAAAATCGGCGATGAGTCTTACTGCATCCGGCCTGCTATAAATTCTGTCGCAATTGTAAAAACCAACGTCTACAATTTGTACATCAATTGTATTGGTGGCGACAGCAGCTGTAGAAACCGAACTTGTGTTGTCGGCCACAACTGTCTGCTGCGTTGAAGCAGAGCTTGTTCTTTGTGTTGCAGCGGCATTGGTAGTTTGGGAACTTTGGTTAACTGTACGCTGCTGGGTATTTACATTGGCTACTGCAGCATGTCTTTCCTGCTCCTGTTTCACCAGGAAGGCCTTATATTTCTTCAAGTTATTTACATAATCATCATAAGCTTTCTCATAAGGTTTTCCTTGTAAAACCGGACGCGCCTCTGTACTCATTTTAGCGGTGCTGCAGCTCAAATCAACATAAAAAGCACCCTTCCTGCTGGCTATCGGCCGTATGTTTACCTTGGTCCATTTTGTCTCCAGGAATTTTTTGTTGTTGCAGGGATCTTTCGACATGTCATCACCGGCATATTGCCACATTAATCCCGCCAAACCGAGTAATTCGGGATGTTCATTCAAATCAAAAGACAAGTCGAAAACCGGTCGCGATTCATCCAGCTTATTAGGAGCTGTAGGCTCTTCCATATAATAAACCTCTCCTTCTTTTTTTGTTTGTGTATTAGAGGAAGCCAGTCCGGCGCTTTGCAGGAAAGACTCAGGGATATTCGATTCGTTATGCGTGGTACTGAGATAAGTCCAATTGGAACAATCGTCATTCAATCTGTAGAAATTATAGTTATTGTCTTTTTGGTTCGTCGCCATGGAAACATTCACCTTTTTATTCTCGGCGAATTTTAAGGCTTTTCCATTCTGGTAGGCGCGAAACTCAAACATTCCCGCCGTTTGGAAATCGTGTTTATGCGAGGCACTGTCGTACACCATTGTAATGCCACTCAAAATCACTTCGGCGGCAGTTTTTATTTCACGGTATTCAATTTCCACATCGCCGGTAATCTTATTGTTGGCGGAATCTACAAAGCAGGAAGTTGGAATGGATAAGCTTGATCCGTTGGCCAGCTTAATTTCCGCGCCTTTATCCGATTTGATGACAAAGCGGTCATAGGGTTTATCCAGCTTCCTGAACAGGGAATCATTCATCGCAAAAAGAGAAGGAAGATCATTGGCACTTACTAGGGTATCTCCATTGAGAACTGTGGCTTCAGCCGTTGACGCATCATCGGGATTACAGGAAACCAATGCAATAGCCAAGCATCCGGTGAAAAGAAAAATCTTATTCATACAATTCAAATTTTAAATAGTCAGGATTACAATACGAATTTAAAGAAATGTTACAGAAGAATAACGGAAAAATTTATTGCTTATTCTTCTCCTCTATCCACTTCGATAAAAACTTTGTGCTTTGCAGCGTATGATACTGAAGCATAGCGCCAATAAAATTGCGGCGACGGTGTTCAATCAAATTATTTTGAATTTGAGCGATACGATAAATTAATTTATCTCCGGCGCTACTTTGTGTATAGCGCTCTTTGACTAAAACAAAACCATTTTGCTGCGCTTTTTCCCACAGTTTTTTTTGCTGATACAATTGCACTGCAGCATTTGCAAATGCAGTTGCATCATCAGCAATAACTCCATCCCATTCTAAGTTGCCGTGCATTCCTTCAGCGCCAACAGACGTTGTAACACTCGGTGTTCCGCACAACATCGACTGAGCTAATTTCCCTTTGATCCCCGCACCAAAACGCAGCGGAGCAAGACAAACGCGCGCTTGCTGCATTACAACAACAGCGTCTTCAGCGCGCCCCATAATGCAAAATCCTTCAGCGGGCTTGTGCAACTGCTGTACTTTTTCACTGGCATAAGATCCATAAATATGCAGCTGAGCATCGGGCAATTGCTTGCGAATCAAGGGCCAGATGCTCTCCTTTAAATAGCGCACCGAATCCCAGTTAGGTGCGTGCCTGAAATTCCCTATTGTTACAAAATGCTGACGCCCTTCATAAGAAGGTAAAGTGGAAGAAGGTTTTTCCGGAATCAAAAAAGGCAGGTAAAAAATCAAGTCCTCCGGAAATGAAAAAGCATTTTTCAAAAGCTCCATCTCTGCTTCTGAAATCATAATTGATAAATCAGAACGGTACAAAGCAGCGATTTCTCTTTTTGAAATTTCAGAGGATAGTAAAACAGCATTCAGCTCCTCCCCTGTTTTAAGCACTTGCTGACGCGAAGTGCGCAAACAATGTAAATCTATGGTTTCTATTATTCGCAGGGCATTCGGACAAGCCTCGGCCACTCTCCAGCCAAATTGTTCTTCTACCATAAAGCGATCAAAAATCACTACAGAAGGATTCAACTCTTTAACAAAAACATTAAAGTTCTCGTTGTTCAGCTCAATCTGTGCTTTACGGATATTAAGGGAGTTTAAATCGGCAGAAAATTCACTTTCTGCCGCTACAGAAGCAAAAGTAATGTCCCAACCGTGAGCAGAAAAAAGCTGAAGCAGTTGCATCATCCTTATTCCTCCTGCCGAAGAATGGGGCTCGGGCCAAACGGCACCGATAAATAAAACATGTTGCTTAACCATGGATACGCTCCTGGGTGCCGTAGCCGGCTATGATTTCAGCTTCACCTTCCAGCCATTCTTTCCAGCGTTTATTCACATCAACGCCGTCACCATATTTGCGCGCGTAACCCAAAAATAAAGTATAGTGTGTAGCTTCGCTGATCATGAGTTCATGATAGAACTTCGCCAGTTCTTCATCTTTGATATTTTCTGATAATACCCTGAATCGCTCGCAGCTGCGGGCTTCTATCATCGCTGCGAAAAGTAATCGCTCTACCAATTGTTCGGTACGACTCCCTCCTTTTTTCATGAATTTAACGAGATCGCCAACATAATCGTCCTTGCGTTCGCGACCGAGTTTCAAACCACGCTTAATAATGATATCATGCACCATCTGGAAATGCTGTAATTCCTCCTGTGCCAGTTTAAGCATATCGGTAACAAGATCAGTGAGCTCCGAATTGTAAGTAACAAGAGTAATTGCATTGGTAGCGGCTTTTTGCTCGCACCAGGCGTGATCAGTCAAAATTTCTTCTATGTTGCTTTCCACGATGTTTACCCAGCGCGGATCAGTTGGCAGTTTGAGTCCCAGCATAAAGAATAATTTATGAAGCGAAAGTACGAAGTCTTTTAAAAATATCGGAGAATAAAGGTCGGCACGACGGATTTTCCTGCATGCATTCTTCTTTTAAAGCAAAGAGATTTGCGGCTTTTTGAAAGTCGGCATCCTGCAAATGATTCAGCATATCTTCCAGCAAACAGCCGTAAGCACGAACTTCTACGCGTTCGTTGGCTTTCGCCTGCTCATGATTTACATCATAAAAAGTAGCAGCTCCAAAATCGCCCAACAGCGAATGTGCATCAGCATTAACCAGAATATTGTGCGCATACAAATCACCATGCATAATGCCCCGCTCATGAAAATGCAGGCAAAGCGATGCAACACCTGTAGCGATTTTTAAAATCTCCTGTAAAGAAAAACTACTACCGGCAGGCAATACATCACGTGTGCAGGTATCTAAACTAGGCGGACCGCTTAGGTTTTTATACGCCGAAGGGATCAATTCAAAAACAAGCGCCTGTTTTTTTTCGGGATGACGATTCACCTTCCCTATCACCTGGACCAGGTTTTCGTGTGATCCGGCAGCCAAGCAGGTTTGCATTTCATCTTCAGGCCAGCCATCACTGGTAACAGCACCTTTGAAGACTTTCACCGCCACCTCTTTTTGTTTCGATGGCCACTGCGCTTTCGAGATAAATCCCGATGCGCCTTCTCCCAGCAATTGCTGAATCTCAAACTCACTCCAATCCATTTCGCTCATCTCTGTTTGAAGAGAAGCATTATAACTACAGGGATTTCCCGAATATGCAATCCATGACAAACGTGGTAAAGTCAACAGCCACTCGGGGAGCTTCGTAATTTTATTCGCCGAAATACGCAACAACTCCAGATTGACACAATTTTTCATTTCCACCGGCAAAGTCTGCAGCTGATTCCCCGCCAGAGCACATTTTTGCAGTTTAATGCAGCTACCGATACTGGCGGGAATTTCCTTGATCTGGTTATCAGTTAAAATCAGCCAGCGCAAATGCTTTGGAAAAGCATCGGCTGGAATATGCGTGATTTTATTCGATTTAAAACCTATCATGCTCAGCTTTTCGCAAGCAGCCAATTCCTTCGGAAATTCAGTAAAATTATTGCTCCCGAAAAAAATCACCTTCATGTTTTTGAGTCGCGAAATTTCCGCCGGCAAGGTCGAAATCGCATTTCCCGATAAGTCGAGAATTTCCAGCGTATCCGCCAGTGTATATATTTCTTCCGGAAAATGAGTGAATCCGCAAGCCATTTGCAAACGCTTGATTCCTCTCAACTCTCCCGATTGTAATTGCTCTAAAGTATGCATCTTGCTTTGTTCGTGCTGCAAGTTAGTGAAATACGAAGCAATATTTTTATCTTGCTAAAAATTAGCATTATGATCAGCAAAGCCAATCTTAAATTCTTAAAAGACCTCTCTAAAAACAACAACAGGGAGTGGTTCACCAAAAACAAGAAAACCTACGAAGAGATGCATCAAGAGATGATTTCCTTTGCAGAGGAATTGCTGGTATTGATGAACAAGCACGATAAAATTGAAACCGAATCAGGGAAAAAATCGCTAATGCGCATCTACCGTGATGTGCGTTTTTCAAAAGATAAATCTCCATACAAAAACAACTGGGGTGGTGGTTTTCAAAGAGCCACCAAGCAATTGCGCGGCGGATACTACTACCATATTGAACCTGGAAAATCCTTTGTTGGCGGTGGTTTCTGGGCTCCCGAACCTTCTGATCTTTTGTTGATCAGAAACGCGATATCAGCCGATGAAAAAGGGTTTCGGAAAATCATCAATAGCAAATCCTTTAAAGATTTTTTTGGTGAGCTGCACGGTGAAAAACTGAAAACTGTTCCTAAAGGTTTTGATAAGGAAGATCCGGCGCTGGACTTGATCCAGTTTAAACAATATTTGATCTCTCACGAATTCACCGATGAAGAAGTGATGAGCAAGGATTTTCCTAAGAAAGCAAGCGAGGCTTTTAAAGCCATGCGCCCTTTTTTCGACTGGATGAGCTATGCGCTAACCCATGATTCAAATGGTGCACCGCTGTACGGGAAATAATCTCTTTAACTTTTCTTAGCATCATTCACCGACGCTTAACAACGGTTTGCCTTTTTCCTGTTGCGATCGCTTTTTCCGGCCTTTACTTTAGCCAAAAAACGAAAGAAAATGAGATTTGTACCTATCGCCATCTTATGGCTTCTCCTCGATACTTATGTTGCCAAAGGCATCGCCACCGCTACTTCCGGCTGGAGCAACTTTTCCTCCGGATTAGTGCTTAGCATTTACTGGCTCAGCGACCTCGCTTTAATTGCTGCTATTTTTTACTCTTTTAATAAAGGTGATTTCCGACGGGGGAAAAGCAGCAACACCTTAATGGGCTTCACCATTCTTTCCATTGTTCCGAAATTATTCACTTTTATCTTTTTCTTAATAGAAGATTTTACACGCCTCATTCGTGGAATCTTTTCCGAAATTCCCGCTCGAAATGTTATTTACAGTGAATTTACATTAACAATAGCTGGACTAATTTTCATTGGTATCATTTACGGATTACTCAAAGGCAAACACAGCTACCGCCTGCACCGTATCAAACTGGATTTTAAAGACCTTCCCGACGCATTCCACGGCTTTACCATCACACAGCTTTCCGATATTCATTCGGGAAGTTTCACCAATGCCAACGGAGTGGAAAAAGGCATTGAACTAGCCAATAAACAAAAAAGCGACATTATTGTATTTACCGGCGACTTAGTGAATAATACAGCCGATGAAATGACGCCATGGATCAACACCTTTGCTAAGCTGGAAGCAAAACTTGGAAAATTCTCAGTCCTGGGCAACCATGATTATGGAGATTATGTGGCTTGGCATAGCGCCGAAGCTAAAGCGGCCAATCTCCATCGATTGAAAGAAGTTCACCGGGAAATTGGTTTTCGCTTGCTGTTAAATGAAAACATAAAAATTGAAAAAAACGGACAAGCCATCTCACTTCTCGGCGTTGAAAACTGGGGAAAACGTGGCTTTGCGCAATACGGCGATTTGAATGCTGCCCTCAACGGCACCAAAGAACGCGATTTCAAAATTCTATTATCACATGATCCTTCGCATTGGGAAGGTCAGATATTGCATCACCCGAATCCCGTGCACTTGACACTGTCGGGACATACACACGGCATGCAGTTTGGCTTTGAAAGGTTCGGATTCAAATGGAGTCCTATAAAATACATCTATAAACAATGGGCCGGTGCTTACCAAAAAGTGGAGAAATACCTGTATGTGAATCGTGGTTTTGGTTTTCTGGGCTTTCCCGGGCGAGTGGGCATATTACCGGAAATTACGGTGATTGAACTGGTTAAAGCGGGATAAAAATTCATTCCTCCCCTGGTGCATATTTTTTTGGGTTCTGATTGAACCAATAGATCTGCACCATGAAAAAAACAAAACCTATAAAATCGGAAGATCTTCCCGGATATCCACACTATCCTGTAGAAGACGATATTTACGGCCGCGAAAAAGAAGAAAAGGAACTCAATCCTGAGAATCCTTCTAAAAAGAAAAGTAAGAACCCCGATCCCGATAAACCAAATGAACTCAACTTCAGGGATGATGTGAGTGGTGGTGATCTGGATGTTCCCGGTGCAGAGCTTGATGATGAAATGGAAAACATCGGTAGCGAAGACGAGGAAAATAATTACTACAGTCTGGGCGGCGACAATCATGAAAACCAGGAAGAGAACAATGGCGAATTATGAACCATAAAATATATTGGCCATGGAACTCTTTGTTGAACACCACCATCTCAGTTCCCCTGTTTTTGAAGACAGTCGGAATATCCCAAAGGAATACACCTGCGAGGGAACCGATATCAATCCGGCCCTGATCATTGATGCTATTCCCGAAGGCACTCAAACGCTGGCACTGATTATGGATGATCCCGATGCAAGCAGTGACGATTTTGTGCATTGCATCGCATGGAATATTCCGCCGATGAAGTTCATCCCCGAAAACTCTTCGCCGGGAACGGTAGGCAAAAACAGCGCCGGGGAAAATAAATACACCGGTCCTTGTCCGCCTAACGGTACTCATCGCTATTGCTTTAAAGTGTATGCGCTGGATACCCTTTTGGATTTACCGGTAACAACAGGGAAAGAGACGCTGGAGATTCGAGATCAAAAAACATATTATACAAAAGGCGGAGCTGGTAGGGTATTATCAGAGGGGAGAGTGAGTAATGAGAGTGGTTGCGAATGCTTCTCAACACTCATTTTCTTAACATCTTCTTCACCACTCTTCCCACCACAAAAATATGGTTGTATAAATTCCTCACTAAGCCGAAATGCTTATTGTACATCACAAATCTTTCCCTCACTGCCCTCCAGCGATTCTTGCTGGAAATTCCTCCTACTAAAAACTTAGAAAGGCAAAAGGATAATTTATGATTGCGCTTACTTTTCTTCAGGCACTTGATCACCCAATCAATATCTGCACTGATTTTATAATGCAAATCAAAAGGTGGCGCAATAGATCTTTTCACGATAAAAGATTGATGGCAAACAGCCATCCCCCTGCTCATCGATAAAGGCGTCAATGGATCAGGAGCGTTGTTGTGACTCACCTCACTGAGCAACGAAAGGAATTTTCCTTCTTCATCAATCAGGGCAGTATCACTGTAATAAATATCGGCATCAACTTTTTCGGCGAACATTTTTTCTACCGTTTGCGCGTCGTTGATCTGATCACCACAATTCATGAACCACACGTATCTTCCCGTAGCGAGCTTCAGTCCCTTGTCCATGGCGTGATACAATCCTGTGTCTTTTTCACTGACGATTCTATCGATCCGGCTTTTGTATTTCTCAACAATTTGCATCGTATTGTCTGTAGATTTACCGTCGACAATGATGTATTCAATATGCGGATATGACTGCTCCAGCACACTCAAAATAGTTTTCTCCAACAGCGCGCCGCCGTTATAAACCACCGTGATTATGCTGAGTTGAGCCTGCATTACTTCATTATGCTTTTAAAAAATTCAATATGTTTTTGCGCAACAACAGCATTGGAATAACGCTCCAGCGCCGATCTTCTCGCGCCTTCAAAATCGGGATTTTCCAGCACTTGAACAATTCCCTTTGCGAGATCCGCGGCATTTTTAGGTTGGGCAAGATACCCATTAACACCAGTTGCAATCATTTCCTTGATGCCACCAATCGCAAATCCAACGCTCGGCGTTCCGCAAGATAAAGCCTCTACAATGGTATTCGGTAAATTGTCTTCCAGCGACGGAATCACAAAAACCGAAGCAGCGTTGTATACTGTAGCCGCCGCTTCTTCCGATTTTACAAAACCAACATAGTTGAGTTTTAAAGGTAAATTTTCAAAAGCCTTTTGCTCCTTCCCCATTACAATCAATTCCACGTCGCCTTTGTATTGTTGCTTTACCAAGGCGATAGCCTCAACGAAATAAGCAAAACCTTTGCGCACATCGTTGGGATTGGCCGCAGAAAACAATAAATATTTTTTTGAAGGATCGAGTCCGAGTTTTTTGCAGGCATCTTCTTTCGCGATGGGCTTGAACAACTCTGTATCCAAAGTATTCACGATGCTTTGCACATTTGCAGATTGAGTCAGACTCGCTGTTTTGCACAAATCGCCCAGCCACTGACTCGGCGTAATCACATTAATTTTTCTTCCTGCAAAAATCTCCTTTTTCTTCTTCCAGATGCTGTGCGAAACGGTACCGAAGTTGAGCATCGGACAAACATCGCAATCCTTTTCATATTTAAGGCAATCGCCCGAATAATGGCAACCACCGGTAAAAAGCCACATATCATGGAGTGTCCACACCACCGGCTTTCCGAGCGCATAAATTTTTTCAATATCGATCAGCGACAGGAAACCGAAATTGATCCAGTGGATGTTGATCACATCGGCCGAACGCAACAATAAATTATCCGAAATATCCTCGCCAACTTTATTCATAGAAAACATTGCTACTGACTTATCCTTCAGCAAAATTTTTCTTTGAAAGAGATATTCCAGGTAGGTGAACATTTTACGGAAAGGACCTTCCTTCACTTTCTCCACATCGGAAGAAGTTGTTTTTTTATCAATCACCAGCATTTTGGAATACACGCCATTTTTGTTGAGCGCATCATTCAACCTTCTGCAGGCGATGGCCGCTCCTCCTCCACTGTCGGTATTGCTGAGGATGACTACCTTCATTTGTAAGCAAAAATATTGATTTGCATATCCATCGGTCCTGGATTGCCACGGGTAACAAAAGGCTGGGCCAGCACCACTTCTTCCTTTAAATAATAACGGAAGCCGTTGCTTGCCAGGATGCTCAGCAACTCATGCAAATGTTGTTCTTTTCCGGCGAAGGAATGGTACTCGATAAATACATTTTCGCATTTATGGAGAACCTCTTTCACCGAACGAATCACTTCCACTTCGGCACCTTCAATATCCATTTTGAGCAAGGCGATATTTTCGTATTTGCTGATTTCATCTTTGAGGGCAACGCTTTCCACTTTTGTTCCTTCGCTGCCAATAGCACCTCCATCGGCACCTTCCGACAAAAATGAAATCCCATCATTATTGATCCACACCGCTTTTTGCAAAGCTTGCACACTCGTTGCTCCGTTGCGTTGCAAGTTGGTCGACAAACATTTATAAATCCCGGCATCGGCCTCATAAGCCACAATCTTCGCCGAAGGATAATACTGTGAGAAGAACAAAGCGCTTAACCCGACATTCGCACCACAATCAAGAATAATAGGATTTTTTTGTGTGGTATTGAAGCTGTAACATTTGTCCACATAAATCTGCTTATACTGCCAAAAGAAAGACTTGAAATCGGCTACCACAAAAGTGCGACCGTTAAACTTGACTTCTTTCTTTTCATAGCGTTTGCTTCTGCCGTATATCAGTGCCAGCAACAGCAAAGTACGGTATTCCTTCAGCGCCAGAAAGCGTTTCACTTCATTAAAGAGTATGTACAAAAAGCTTTTCATCAAGCCGTCAGTTTATTTCCACTCACATAATTGAAGGCATCCAAATAGCCCTGAATAACGGTGTGTACATTGATTTCATTTTTTATGATGGAAAGGGAATTTTTCCCCATTTCCTTATTTCTGTTGTCATCGGAAATTACAAAATCAATTTGATTTGCTAAATCCTGGTAATCATCGATCTTGAAATATTTGCCGTTGAAACCATCACGCAGTAGTTTTTTCTCTGTGCCGTCGCATTCGGAAACAATCACTGGTAAAGAATAACACATCGCTTCATTGATCGACAAGCCCCCCATTCCCGCCAGCACGTACACCGATGATTCCAGAAAATATTTCCCGAGTTCGGCATCGTAAATTTTGCCAAGGAAATTTACCTTGGAAGCAATTTTCAAATCCTGAGCAAGCTTTTTCAGGGCCGGCATCTCCGGGCCATCGCCAATAATCCTCAACTCAGCATCGGGATGTTTTTTCAGTACTTCAGCATGAGCGTGAATAAGCAAATCCACCTTTTTCCACTTCACCAATCTGCCTACATGCAAAATGGTTTTCTTTAGAGGCTGGCGTTCTCTAGCTCCTATTTCGTTTAGTAAAACATCGGTATCGATAGAGTTATTCGTAATGAAGATTTTTTCTTTCGGAACACCATAGCTGCCCAATATTTCATAAGCCGAATCTACATAGTTGACATGCGCATCGGCCATATTGAAATAGCCTTTATACAAAACACTCAGCAACTTCACCTGCCATTTGTTTTTAGGCACTTTAACTGCAGCGTTTTCTTCATAATAAGTGATGGTTTTTCCACTGCGGATATCATCATACGTAGGAATATTGAAAGGAATTTCCTTACACAGGAGCTTGATGCTTTTCCTTTTCAACAACTTCCTCAATGAAGGATTGAGCCAGAAAAAAATAATGTAAGGCCAGCCTACGACAATAGCATCTGGATTTATTTCTTCGATTTTGGGAGCAATGTCTCTGAAAAAAGGTTTTTTTAAAGGCGTGGAATACTCTTCCAGTCGGTGAATTGCAAAATTAATTCCCTTGTCACTCTGATGCACACCAGCACCAATAGTGGCGCTTTTTTCGGAAGGGACAATAACAGAAATGCGGAGATTCCGGACGTTGTTCAGCCGGTTGAGAATAGCATTGTAATAATGCGGCAAACCTCCAAATATGAACAACACCTTCATTTAGGCCTTCCCCAGTTTATACTGTTTGAATGCCACAGAGCCCAGAGCAAAAAGAATAATCAAGCCGATAACAATCGAGCTGATACCACTCACCTTGCTACCCACAACGAAAGACTTCGGAGCAAAAACAAATTTGATTTCGTGCTTGCCTGCCGGAATTTCGAGTCCGCGCAAAATATAGTCCACCCTCACGTGATCCACTTCCTTCCCGTCGATGCTGGCCTGCCATCCATCTGCTTTGTAATACACTTCCGAAAACACAGCAAAGCCGGCAACAGGATTGTTCGAGGTATACACCAGCTCATTCGGCTTGTATGAAGTTAACTTAATGTCACCGGTATCGGCATAAACCGTTTTTTTACTAGGGAGGGTGGAATAAAACTCCTGACTGATAATCGCTGTTTTCTCAGGATTGAATGGCGGATTCAATCCGTCAATTTCCTCACGGGCTGTTTTCACGATACGCAACGAATCCACAAACCAGGCATTGCCCAATGCATTAGCATTTTTCTGTACCAGATATTGTCCTTGCTTATCCCTGAAAATAAAATACTTTGTGTTAAGCATGTTCATCACTGCAGGATTCTGTTTGGAAATCTGGTACTCAATGATATCCTGATATCTCTTCAGCTTCGCCGGGTGATAGCCTCCTACCGATTTATGGAAGTAAGAAGTATAAGCATCACTGAAAGGATTATCCACTGCAAGGTTAAACACACGGAAGTTAGGATCTTTATCCTCTAAAATCTGCCTATCGGCAGGAGTCGCTTCAATATTGATCCCCTTTCGAACTCTTTCAAATTTTTCTTCGCCAAAGAAACTTTTATCCACTTTATACAGATCAATCAATGACACCAAGACAATGGCAATGACTGCGTATTCGGCCTTTAGGGTTTTCTTGAAATACAGGAACAGCGCAGCGCAAGCCAGGGAGATAAAAGCAAAAGATTTAAATGCATCTGACTGCAGCATATCAGCTCTATCGGCAACAAGAGCTTCTATCATGTATTCAGGATAGCCTCGCTCGATAAGCTTAGCATCCCCCGGTGATGAAAAGGTATCTACCAGTTCCGAACCGAAAAGTGCGAAGAGCAGACAAACACCTCCAACAACACCATAAGTAATCAGTAAAATTTTCTTGTTACGCTCGCTTGGGTCGTTAAAAAATTCACGTATCCCCAGCACTGCTGAAATCACTGCAAGCAAGCTTGTGAGCGACAACCACATCGATACCGAACGGAATTTATTGTAAAGAGGCAAATGATCGAAAAGGAAGTAGTTGAGTGATGGAAAATTCTCTCCCCATGACAGCATAATGCTTAAAATACTTCCAGCTACCAACCACCACTTTACAGGTCCTTTTACCAAAACAAAACCAAGTACTGCCAGAAACACAACAATGCTTCCGAAATAAATTGCGCCCGAAGTAAAGAGCTGATCACCACGATAGGTTGGCGCTGCCTTTACTACTTTTTTAGCTTCTGAAGCAGGCACCTGGTTTTCAATCAGGGCTTCATAAGTCTTGGATTTTTCGCCAATGCTTTCATTGCTTCCTCCTCCCATATAACGAGGGATAAGCAAGGTGAAAGTTTCGTCTTTGCCCTGACTCCATTCGAAGGCATAATCCCTGTCGAGACCGGTAGGTTTCACTTTCACGGTATCTGCAGCAAGATCCGACCCACCCCTCATCGTCTCCGCCTGGTATTCATAGGTTGTCCACAAGTGAGATACATTTGGCAAAACCGCCAACCCGGAAGCACCTACAATCACCGCTATCCCTTTCAGCCAGTTGAATACTTCCTTTTGTTTTATTGCATACACGAGCCAGGAGAGGATCAATAAGCCCACAATGATACCAGTGTAGTAAGTAATCTGAACGTGATTAGTATAAATCTGTACACCCAACCCAACACAGACTATAAGTCCACCCACAAGGTATCTGTTGCGCAGCGCCAGAATAACGCCCGCTAAAATCAGCGGAGTATATCCAATAGCATAAGCCTTTGTAATGTGGCCCGCCTCAATGATGATGAGATTATATGAACTTAAGGCAAACATGGTCGCGCCGAACAAAGCTTCGAGAGGTTTTAATCTCAGCACAATCAGCAAGAAATATGAAAAGAGGAAATAGGTGAAAAGAATCGCCACAGTTGTAAAAGGCAATCCGAATTTTAAGGTAGCATAAACATAACGAAAGATATTGTTGTCCTGATTGCCCTTGATCATATAAGTAGGCATTCCCCCGAACATAGAATTGGTCCACATGGAAACCTCCCCTGTTTGCTCCTCAAAGTCGGTTACTTCCTTGGCCATAGCAATGGAGCTGGAGGTATCGGTTTGTGCAAGGGTTTTACCACTGAACACAGGCATGAAAAACAAAACCCAGCTGAGGGCTAATCCTATACCAAGCATCAGCAAATGAACCAATACTTTCTTTTCAATAAACTCTTTCATTCTCGTTGATTTTTAAGTGCAACGAAAATAACATTATTTGTTGAAAGGGAAGAAAGATTTTGGTCTTGCACAGACGGAAGATTTTCCGTCTCCAATTATACCGGAGACGCAAAATCTTGCGTCTCTATGTCCCTAATATCTCTTTCAATTTTTGTATCCTGTTATGGATTGCAAAATGATCAAGCATATACTGGCGCGCTGCCTGCCCCATTTCCTTAGCCAGCGCCGGATTTTGTGCGAGTTGAATCATATATTTGGCCATGCCCTCCACATCTTTCTCCTTGACCAGGAAACCGCTTTTTTCATGGAGGATGGCATCGGGAATTCCGGCATGATAAGTACTTACAATCGGCAAGCCGGTAGAAGCTGCTTCGAGGATGGTATTGGGCAGGCCTTCCGAATCTCCGTTGGAAGCCACTACGGAATGTTGCACGAAAGCACGTGCTTTTTTTAGCTCTTCAGAAATCTGTTCGGGTTTTAAAACACCTTTGAAATCAACGCTGGAAGCGATGCCGAGTTCAACTGCCAAAGCCTTACATTCTTCAAACAAAGCGCCGTCCCCTATCATAACGAGTCGGGCATTGGGAACCGATTGCAGTACGATTTTAAATGCTTTAATCGTAAGTTGCGGTGCTTTCTTCAACACAAATCGTCCCACCGCGATAAATACAGGATCAGTCGCTCCGGGCTGTGCACCCTGGAATTTATTAACATCCACACCGTAGGGATTGTATTTCACTTTATCGGGAGAAGCGCCGAGCTTGATGAGCTGCTGCTCCATATCCCTCGACACAGCGATAATCGCTTTCGCTTCCACAAACATTCTTTTGTACATCGCGCCCCACTTCTGCAGTGTTTGGTAATCGAAGGCATCAAAGCCGTGAAAATGTACCACAAAAGGCAATCCTGCTTCTTTACAAGCATCCATCACATGCGCACCCACTACGCCATATTCTGCCAACAGCGTGGTAAATTTTTCTTCTTTCAAAAATGTTGCAAGCTGACGATTGTAGGCCTTATGAAAATACGCCGGAAAAAATTTCCTGATGCCTGCACGCAGATATTTGTTGTTGTAAGGGAATTCTAAAAAAGCTCGGCCGCTGATGTTTTGCACCGGGTACCAGCCGTTGTTGATTACTACTGCCGGCGACAAATGTTTTACCTGATTCTGGATGAAAGTCTCCGAATAGCTGAAAACATTAGGTGTACAAACACAGAGCTTCGTCATTATTTTTTTGGTTTGGCGACAACAATAAAAGTACAGGCATCCTGATTGCGGGTGGCCTGCTTGGTGGTTTTATCAAATAAAGCAATTTGCAGCTGCATCCAAAAGAAGAAAAGCGGACGAATAAACTTCGGTAGCTTGAATACCATTCCATCCTGAAAGAGTTGTAATCCCATGGCACTTCGACCGATCACTCCGTAAAAATCAACTACTTCAAAACCTTGCTCCTGCACTATTTTTTTGAGGCCCATGGAAGTCCAGCGCCAGAAATCATTCGGGTCGGGATGGTACATCCAGTAGCCATGTGTAGTTAAAACCAATATGCCATCTTTTTTTAAAATGCGCTGCGCTTCGGAAAGATACAACGAAGGATTGTCGACATGCTCCAGCACCTGTGTAGACAATACTATATTTACACTACTGTCGTTCAAAGGAATTTTCCCTTCAGGCATCAACTGAATGCTTGCATTGGTATTTTCGCCCAAATCGGCGCCGATGTATTCCTTGATGTGCGGAGCAAAGTATTTTTTGTAAGGTGTATTGCCACAACCATAATCCACCAGCTTCTCGTAATTCTTGCCCTTTACCTGCGTCGCAATCACCCTTTCCACCGCCTTGCGCAGCTGGATGAAATAATACCAGCGCGGATTAAAAATATTAGGATCGGTCCTGACACTGGCGGCTTCACGGTTGTTTTCGAACTCCATTTTATTTCTTAAAAATTCGTTTTACAGTTTGCTGGTAATATCCATTGATATCTTCCGACACCTTAAAGTAAAGGATAGCCGGACAGAATAACAAAATTACCAGAATCGATTTAAAAGCAATAGAGATAAAAGCATTGGGAAAAGTTGGTACATTCATCACGATCGCCAGCGCCAATCCACCTAGAAGCAAGCATTTCACCGTATTCATTGTAAAAGGCTGCATCTTGTATTTCAGGTAAATGAATACAAAGCGATAGGTATTGTAAGCAGTGAATGCAATGAGGTTCGACCAGGCCGACCCCACTATCCCAAACTCCTTAACAAGGAAATAATTGGTTGGTATCGAAAGGGCAATAAGCACTACATGCGAATAAAAAGAAACGCGCCAGTAGCTGGATGTGACAAGGATCTCACTGTTTACACCAGTAGATAAATCAAGAATCGTAGAAATACCAATTATCAATATCACATATTTCCCTCCTGAATATATTGATGGCAAAAACTCAAACAACTCATCAATATTCACCCACACCAACAGAAAAAGAAAAATACTACTCACCATGAGATTGATGGACGATTTTTTGTACACCGAATCGATAAGCTGTATGTCCTTATCTTTCCAGGCCTGGGAGATAATTGGCGCCACAATATTGGCAAACACTCTTTTAGGAAGTTGAATGATAGTGGCTACGTAACTCGCCACCACAAAAACTGCCGTACTCTCCAATCCCGAAATACCGGCAATCATGAAAGTATCTACGTTTTCGGCCAGGATACCGAACAAACTGCCTCCAAAAATCAGCGCGCCATAATTGAGAACGCGCTTGTACATGCGCTTACTCAGGTGACTGATAGCTGGTCGGTATACCAAATGTTGCTGCTTATGGATGTACAAAATCATCAGGACCAGCGCAATGAAAAAATAAGAACAATACACCGCCACGAAAGAATTGAAACCTATCACTTCCAGGATAAACAATCCAATAAAGAAAGTAGTGAAAGCCCTATACCCCAAGTCCCTGAGCACTGAAGGGAAAACCGGCTTCATTAAATTACGGGAATAGGTTTCAAAAACCGTGAATAGCGTGAGTGAAAAAGCCAGCGGATAAATCCAGTAATAATATTCCACAAACAAGGGCGAACGCTCGGTATAAAAATCAAGAATGTAATCCTTGAACAAAAACGAAAGAATCAACAGCAAAACAAACCCCAACAGAGGTAGCAAAGTCGCTAAAAATAAAAAATCGTTTTCCTGTTTTTTCAACCTGTCTTTATAAAAAGGAAAAAACTTGATCATGGTTTGGTGGGTGCCCATCAGTGCCAAAGCCGAAAAAGTACTGGCAACAGCAAAAAGGAGACGGGTTAAACCAAATTCTTCCGGACTGAAAAAATGAGGAAAAAGGACGAGTACATTGAAAGCACCCAAAGCAAATCCGGCAACAAATATAACCGACGATTGCACGAACTGTTTTTGAACTAAGCCCATGATGTAAACTTACGGGATTCGGAGGGGATTGCGAAAAAAATGAGGGGAAGTTTGCACCACTTAATATATGCTACGTCATTGCGAGAAGTTTTCGTACTAGAAAATTTTCGCAATGACGGATGAAAATCCATACTTAATCTTTTACTTCCTCATAATCCACATACTCTCCATCCTTTGATGGATTTTTGGAGATCCTGACCTTCCCCTGCTCTTTTTTTATTTCCTCGGCATCTTTCTCATAAACAGCATTTCTCTGTTTATTGAGCTCGTTCACCTTAGAGTCCACATAGTTTTTCATCATCATCGGGAAAACATAGCGCATCAAAAACTTCAGCGCGTAGATGATGATAATGATGATTAATATTGTCCGGAAAAAACTGGAAATATTAAGCAGTACCATTAGCGGCTCAGGTATAGATTTCTTTCAGAATACACCTTACGAAAGAATGGATCAGTAAGATCATCAATGAACTGAATCGCTTCACCCGTTGATTTCATTTCCGGCCCCAGCTCCTTGTTCACATCAGGGAATTTATCGAAAGAGAAAACAGGAACTTTGATTGCATAGCCTTTTTTGTATGGCTTGAATTTAAAGTCTTTCACCTTCTTATCTCCCAACATGATCTTGGTAGCGTAATTTACATAAGGCTCGCGGTATGCTTTGGCGATGAAAGGAACCGTACGCGATGCACGCGGATTGGCTTCAATCACGTATACTTTGTCATCTTTGATAGCGAACTGGATATTGAGCAAACCAACCGTTTTCAGGGCCACGGCAATCTTCTGGGTGATTTCCTCAATCTGGTGGATAATCAAATCGCCCAGGTTGTACGGAGGCAGCACTGCGTATGAGTCTCCAGAGTGGATACCGGCAGGTTCAATGTGCTGCATGATACCAATGATATATACATCTTCGCCATCGCAAATAGCATCGGCTTCGGCTTCAATAGCGCCATCCAGATAATGATCCAGCAATATTTTATTGCCTGGGATATCCTTTATCAGCTCCACCACATGATGCTCCAGCTCCTGCTCGTTGATCACGATTTTCATCCCTTGTCCGCCCAGCACATAAGAAGGACGCACCAGTAAAGGGAAGCCCAGTTCTTTCGCTAGGGCATTCGCTTCTTCAGCAGTTTCAATTACACCAAATTTTGGATAAGGCACATCGTTTTGCGCCAGCAAGGTAGAGAAAGAACCCCTGTCTTCAGCCAAATCCAGGGCTTTGTAAGAAGTTCCAATGATTTTGATACCGTATTTATCCAATTTCTCAGCCAGTTTCAGGGCCGTTTGCCCACCCAGCTGAACAATCACCCCTTCAGGTTTTTCCAATTGGATAATATCATAAATATGCTCCCAGAAAACTGGTTCGAAATACAATTTATCGGCAGTACTGAAATCGGTAGAAACCGTTTCAGGATTACAGTTGATCATAATGGTTTCATAACCAGCTTCTTTAGCTGCCAATACACCATGAACACAGGAATAATCGAATTCAATACCCTGACCGATACGGTTCGGACCGCTACCGAGTACCACCACTTTTTTCTTAGAGGTAACAACAGATTCATTCTCCAGCTCGAAAGTAGAATAGTAATACGGTGTTTTTGCTTCAAATTCGGCAGCGCAGGTATCTACTAATTTGTACACTCGCTTGATTCCCATTTCTGCACGCTTGGAAAACACTTCGCTTTCCAAACAGCGAAGTAAATGCGCTATCTGACGATCGCCATATCCCTTTTGCTTCGCTTCAAACAGCAAGTCCTTGGAAATGTTATTAATATTGAATTTCTCAATTTCTTTTTCTAAAGCGATCAACTCTTCAATCTGATTCAAAAACCAGAAATCAATCTTGGTTTTTTCATAGATGGTTTTCATTGGAATACCTAGCTTGAAAGCATCATAAATGTGGAACAAGCGGTTCCAGGATGGATGCTCTAAACTGTGCAGGATTTTATCCTGGTTGCGTTCTTCTTTGCCATCAGCTCCTAAACCATTTCGGTTGATCTCCAGTGACTGACAAGCTTTTTGCAAAGCTTCCTGGAAAGAGCGCCCTATCCCCATCACCTCTCCTACCGATTTCATCTGCAAACCGAGCTGACGGTCGGCTCCAGGAAATTTATTGAAATTCCATCTTGGAATTTTCACAATGACATAATCCAGCGTAGGTTCAAACAAGGCCGAAGTAGACTTGGTAATTTGATTTTGCAACTCATCCAAAGAATAACCAATAGCAAGTTTAGAAGCGATTTTCGCAATCGGGTATCCTGTGGCTTTGGAAGCCAGAGCGGATGAACGGGATACACGCGGGTTGATTTCAATGGCAATGATATCTTCTTTTTCATCCGGACTCACCGCAAACTGTACGTTGCAACCGCCAGCGAAATTACCGATGGAACGCATCATTTTGATGGCGTGGTCACGCATACGCTGGAAGGTACGGTCGGATAAAGTCATTGCCGGAGCCACAGTAATAGAGTCTCCCGTATGCACCCCCATAGGGTCAAAGTTCTCGATAGAACAGATGATCACTACGTTGTCATTCTTATCGCGGAGTAACTCCAGCTCATATTCTTTCCAGCCTAGTACCGCCTTGTCGATCAACACCTCATGAATAGGTGAAGCATGCAAACCGCGGGTAAGCAGTGTATCAAAATCTTCTTTTTTATGAACAAAGGCAGCTCCTTTACCACCCAAAGTATACGATGGGCGGATCACCAGTGGGAAGCCAATTTCCTGTGCAAACTCCTTTCCCTGCAGGAAAGACTTCACGATTCTGGAAGGCGCTTGTCCAACGCCGATCTCATCCATTAAAGCACGAAACTTATCGCGGTTTTCACAAATTTCAATAGCATCGATATCCACACCAATCAGGCGGATATTGTTTTTGGCCCATAAACCAATTTTATCACATTCAATACAAAGGTTCAAGGCAGTTTGCCCACCCATGGTAGGCAAAACAGCATCAATCTTTCTTTCTTTTAATATATGCTCAATGGATTCCACAGTCAAAGGCATCAGATACACATTATCTGCAGTCACCGGGTCGGTCATGATGGTAGCCGGATTGGAGTTAATAAGCGTCACTTCAATTCCCTCTTCCTTTAGGGAACGTGCGGCTTGAGACCCGGAGTAATCAAATTCACAGGCTTGTCCGATAATAATTGGTCCGCTCCCGATGATGAGGACCGACTTGATGGTGGTATCTTTTGGCATTTCTGTTAGTTTCTACAAAATTATTTTTTTCACTTATTTACCCAGGGAGGAGTTTTCCAAAGTTTTACACAAAAAAAAAGGAAGTTTTAAACTTCCTTTTTTGAATATAATTATCGAAAAATCATCTTAACGCTTATGTCTTCTTTCGTCAGAAACGGTTAATTTTTTTCTTCCTTTAGCTCTTCTTTTAGCCAACACTCTGCGGCCGTTAGCAGTTTCCATTCTTGAACGGAATCCGTGCTTATTTTTTCTTTTCCTTACGGAAGGTTGAAAGGTTCTAAACATTGCTTTAAATTTTAATACCGAATTAATTCGGGATGCAAATATAGGATTAATTAAATAACATCTGCAAAAATAAATAAGAAAAAGTTTAGAAAAGATAAGAATCTTATTGAAATCATCATTCAACACCACACCTCGTGCATGTCATCGCCCCTTACGTCATTGCGAGAAGAATAGCTTCACAATAAAAATCAACACAAACATGACAGTTTTTTCCAACAGAGACCTATTTTTGCAGCCATGTCGAGAGAGAAAAAGCCAAAACCCAACCTGAAAAAAGCCAAGAGCTTCCTTGTTTACCTTAGACCGTACTCCAGCTGGTATTTCATAGGCTTTGTCTTTTTAGTACTTACAAGTGTTACTTCCATTGCCCTTCCTGTTTTGCTTGGCAAGCTCCTGGGCACCAACTACAGCTCCGAATTACCTGTAAACATCGATATCCAAAGTACTGATAACATTTACACCATACTTATATTATTAGCCATTGTACTTCCCGCCCAGGGAATTTTTTCTTTTTTCAGGGTATATACTTTTAGCTATGTAACACAAAGCACGCTGCGTGATTTGCGACTCGCGGCTTTCAAACACCTCATTGCCTCCCCAATCAGCTTCTTTGATAAGAATAAAGTAGGCGAACTTACATCCCGCATTGCCACCGATACGCAACAGATTGAAGAAACCCTGGCCACTACCCTCGCCGAATTCATCCGCCAGATTATTGTGATCGCAGCGAGTCTCGGACTTATCTTCTACTTCTCATACAAGCTCTCTTTTATTATGCTGGCAATTATCCCCATTGCAGCTATATCAGCCATGATCTTCGGGAAATTCATCAAGAAACTATCCAGAAAAGCGCAGGATGAAGCAGCCCAATCCAACTCCATTTTGGAAGAATCCCTTATGGGTATTAAAAACCTGAAGACTTATACCAATGAGTTTTTTGAAATCAGGAACTATACCAAAACTGTGGATAATATCCGCGCTACTTCCTTGAAATCGGCTTTGTGGCGAGGAATTTTCATTGCTTTCATGCTTACGGTGATGCTCGGCGCTATCGTGTTTATCATCTGGCAGGGCATCGAATTAGTACAAGCCGGAGAAATTACCAAAGCCGAGTTCTTCCAGTTCATTTTTCTTACAGTAATGCTGGGCACCTCCATCGGTTCTTTCCCCGATTTATATGCTAAAATCCAGAAGGCGATTGGCGCTACAGAAAGCTTGATGCTGATGATGGAAGAAATGACGGAACCTGTAACCATCAGCAGTGCTGTAAAAGCCGATTTTGCTGTAAAAGGTGAGATTGAACTGAAGGATGTTTCTTTCCATTACGAATCGCGTAAAAGTGTAACCGTATTGAATAAGGTGAGTCTGTTGGTGAAATCCGGACAAAGCGTTGCCCTTGTTGGTTCCTCCGGTTCCGGAAAATCAACACTGGCCTCTCTCCTGCTTGGCTTTTACCAACCAGTGAGTGGCGAAATCCTCATTGACGGCAAACCTTTCAACAGCTATAACCTGAGCGCCCTCCGAAGCCATATCGCCTATGTACCACAGGAAGTGATTCTCTTTGGAGGAACCATCGCCGAAAATATCCGCTATGGAAAACCCGATGCTACTGACGAGGAAATTATTGAAGCTGCAAAAAAAGCCAATGCTCATCAATTCATCAGCACATTTCCGGAAGGCTATCACACCCTGGTAGGCGACAGAGGCATTCAGCTTTCAGGCGGACAAAAACAGCGCGTTGCCATTGCCCGCGCAGTGCTGAAAAACCCTTCTATATTGATTCTTGATGAAGCTACCAGTGCCCTTGATTCCGAATCGGAACACCTGGTGCAGGAAGCGCTCGACAACCTGATGCAAAATCGCACCTCTATCGTAATTGCCCATCGACTCTCCACCATTAAAAAAGCCAATCAGATATTGGTGATTAGCAACGGTGCTGTTGCCGAGGCTGGTACACATCAGGAACTTTCACAAAAGGAAAATGGATTGTACAGGAAGTTGAGTGAAATGCAGTTCAGGGATTAATTGTCTGAACCTTGATTCACTTACTGTAAGGATTTTTACCTGTTATCCATCCTTATAATCCTTTTATCAAGTGAATCAAGGTTCAAACAATACTCTTACTTATCGCCTCAGCGCATTTCTGCCCGTCAATTGCTGCCGACATGATTCCTCCGGCGTAACCAGCGCCTTCCGCACAGGGATACAAGCCCTTTACTTCAATATGCTCCAGAGTTTCTTTATCCCTAGGAATGCGAACCGGCGAAGAGGTTCTTGATTCTACCGCATGTAACACCGCATCATTCGTGAGATAACCCTTCATCTTCGAACCAAAAGCTTTTAAGCCTTCCTGTAAGGATTTTGAAATCAATGGCGGCAATACTTCTCTTAAATCCACAGATGTTATTCCTGGCTGGTAAGACGTTTCGGGTAAATATGACGATACTTTATTATTGATAAAATCAGCCATTCGCTGTGCGGGCGCTGCCTGTGTTCGTCCGCCCAAAACATAAGCCTTCTCCTCTATCGCCTGCTGGTAGTACATTCCGGAAAGCGCACCATATTGTTTATTGTCGAAATCTTTAACATCCAGTGCCACCACAATTCCCGAATTGGCGTAAGGATTATTTCTTTTGGAAGGTGACCAGCCATTGGTCACCACCTGGTTTTGCTCGGTAGCGCAAGGCGCGATAATCCCGCCCGGACACATACAAAATGAATACACAGGTTTTACAGCTGTTTGATGCACCAAACTGTACGACGCTGCGGGCAAAAACTCACTGCGTTCATCGCAATGATATTGCACTCTGTCAATCAGCACCTGCGGATGTTCTATCCTTACCCCCAGAGCGAAAGGCTTCGCTTCAATGGCAATCCCCCGCTGATGCAGAAGTTTAAAAATATCACGAGCCGAATGCCCTGTCGCCAGTATCACGTGATTACTTTCAATTATTTTTTCATTGTTGATTTGCACAGCCTTTACAGCAGAATTCTCAACAATAATATCGGTGAGCTTTGAATTAAACAAAACTTCTCCGCCACAAGCGATGATGTATTCGCGCATAGCCTGAATAATCACCGGCAACTTGTTGGTACCAATATGAGGATGCGCATCCAGTAAAATATCTTCTGATGCACCAAACTGCACCAAAGTTTCCAAAACCTGGTTCACATCGCCGCGCTTGTTGGAACGTGTGTACAGCTTTCCATCGGAGAAAGTCCCGGCCCCTCCTTCTCCAAAACAATAGTTGGATTCGGGATTGACGATGTGTTGTTTATTGATAGCAGCTAAGTCACGTCGACGATCGCGAACGTTTTTTCCGCGCTCAATAACGATAGGCTTGATGTTCAATTTGAGCAGCTCCAGCGCAGCGAACAATCCCGCAGGACCAGCACCTACCACCACCACATGATGATCCTCAGATACTTTTTTTACTGCAGGTTTTTCTTTCTTATCCTCGGCAGGTTTTTCATTGATGTAAACCTCCAGTCGCAATTGGTACACCACGTTCCTACCCCGCGCATCAATAGAACGCTTCAGTACTTTCGTCGCCACCGGAACATCTTCGGCAATGAACAATTGTTCTTTTGCCATGGCAGCATGAACATCAGGATTTGCCATATCCTGCGGAGCAACACGTATATCAATGGTTTGTATCACGGGGCGAAAATAAGTGATTATCGGGAACTTTACGATACGCAGAGACGCAAGATTTTGCGTCTTCTGACATAAGGAGAGACGGAAAATATTCTGTCTCTACAAGAAAAATATCGAGTTATCCCTCAAAACACAACGACAGCACAAAACACTTCGATGTCACGCTATCAATCAATTTTGTATACACCGTGCCGTCCTGAATCAGCAAATTGTTGATGCCATAATTCAGCGTAATCTGTGGGGTGAATTTGAAATACTGAAAATACAAATCGATACCAAAACCCACGTGATACGACAAGTCCCACGGATTTAAACGAATCACCTTTGTATTGCTCTTATTCACATCTTTCAGCGAAGCCATGTCAAAAGCCACTTTCCCACCACCCAGGATGAAAGCGCGACCATTATTTACCCTTTCCGATTTGTATTTAAACGACAAGGGGAAATCGAGGAAAGTAGATTCCACTACTCTTTTCTGACTCTCAATGACATTGTTCGACAGGAGGACTTTATATTCAAAATCGCGCTGACCAAAAACCAGTGCCGGTACAAAACGCAAATCGAAGGCATCCCCCAAATGCAAGTCGGTAACTATCCCCAGATTGAATCCATATTTCCCCTGCACCAACGCGGTATACAATGTATCGTCAGCAAGGAAATTCGATTTGTATTTCATCCTCACATCAAGATTGTTCAGTCCGAAATAAAATCCGAAATGGAATTTACGGGTGTTCTCAAATCCCGGCAAATTCTTCGGTCGCTGCTTTTGCGCGGAAAGGGAGCATGAAAAAAGGAGGAGGAAAATGAGGACTATATGTGGACGAAGGCCTTTCACTTATTTTGTGGCAATATAAATAGTGGCAATGCCAAAGGTTAAAGGATGAATAACCGCATTATTGAATCCAACTTCCTTTAAAACGGCAGTAAATTTTTCACCATCGGGAAAAGCTTGTACCGACTCAGGTAAATAGGTATATGCAGAAGAATCTTTCGACATGATTTTACCTATGAGGGGCACAATGCGTTTGAAATAAAAATTATACAACTGCTTCACAGGAAATTTAGCGGGTTTCGAAAACTCAAGCACTGCCACCTGTCCGCCAGGTTTCAATACACGGTTCATTTCCGAAAGTCCCTTTTTTAAGTTTTCAAAATTGCGCACTCCAAATCCAACGGTGATAGCATCAAAAGTATTGTCTGCAAAAGGCAAATTCTCAGAATCTCCAGAGCGTAATTCCACTTTATCATCCAGTTTTCTTTTCTTGACTTTAATCTTCCCCACTTCTACCATTCCTTCGGAAATATCGACTCCGGTTACTTTTACAGGATTCAGCTTAAGGGCTGCTATAGCGAAATCGCCGGTGCCGGTGGCTATATCGAGAATGTTTTTAGGTTGTCCGGATTTAAGCAAGCGAATGGCTTTTTTGCGCCACAGCACATCAATACCCAGTGATAAAAAATGATTCAGGAAATCATACTTTCCTGCGATGTTGTTGAACATCGTTGCTACTTGCTCTTTCTTTGATCCGCTTTCGTTGTGGTATGGTTTTACTACTGTTTCGCTCATAGGAGGTAAAAATAGAGAATTTTATCTCCCTTTCGTCACCCTAATCGTCATTGCGAAATTTTTGTACCCAAAAATGAAGTAAACTCCTCGGCGCTTTCCTCCCGAACGCTTTTCTCGCGTGTGTCATCCTGATGTACTCCGAAGGACCTATCGCCCTTTCGTGACGAGTACATTGTCTTCTTTTCCAAAGAAGCAAAGTTTCTTACTTTTTCCTTGATGAAAAAGTAACAAAAAATCAATAGCTAGGATAAGTTTGATATTAAGAGGAGGAAAGCCCTTTGGCTTTCCGGTTTTCTCCCGCCTCGGCAAAAACGCGTCGCCTAGAAGACCGAAGTTGCGCTTCTTCTCGTAATATCAAATCTCGGCCGCACTTTTTACCTCACCTCCAGGACTGATCGCCTCCTGGCTCGGGCCTACACACAAAGTTAGCGTCCTATTCTTATACATGTATAAAAACAAAAACCCCGCAGTTACCTGCAGGGTTTTTGTTTTTTGAAGACTTACTCTTCTATTGCAATCCAGCTGCTTTCAATTCCTCCTCATTTACTTTATGCCCTTTCCATCCAAAGTAAAGGATGTACGCGTAACAAACGAGACTTAAAAGGAAGCTGATTTTGAAACCAAATCCATCAAATCCGAATAAATGCTCCTCGTGTCCGGCTGCATCCTGACCTATTTTTAATCCTTTCGCAACAAAGCCCTGCACAACTGGAATAACTGCTCCTCCTAGTACCATTGTTACCATAAATCCAGAACCACTACTAGTGTATTTACCTAAACGATTGATACCTAAAGGGAAAATTGAAGGCCACATAACAGAGTTAAACAAGCCTACCAATACCAATAAAAACGCAGCGACAGGAACATGTACATTTTTAAATCCTAATTCAAACTCTCCTGTTTTACAATTTGATCCCATTGATAAAACATTAATGTCCATGAACGAATCCATAAATACAGGAAGCATGCTCAATACAACTAAAATTAATGCTACAGCAGAAACAATCACGATCAATCGACCCGCAGGCATTTTTCTGGCAACATAACTACCTATGAATCTTCCCACCATCGCACTACCCCAATAATAAGCCAGTAAGCTCGCTGCAAGTTTTTCTTCAATGCCCCCCATCTCAGGTTCTTTCAAATAGAGAATCAATAAACTTCCAATTGCAACTTCAACACCTACGTAGAAGAAGATAGAAAAAGCTCCTTTTCTTAAATGACTAAATCTCCATGCGCTACCTTCCAAAACAACATCAGCACCAGAATGCCCTTCAATTACTGGTAAATTAGACTTATAAAGAATTCCCGCAATTAAAAACGTAACAACGGACAATACAATATATGGCATTTGTACAGCATCTACCTTTGATTGAATATCAGGCAAACAATCACTTAAAATAATAGACCCTCCAATGATAGGACCAATGAAAGTAGCTGTTGAGTTAAGCGCTCCTCCCAAATTTAATCTGCTCGCAGCTGTTTCTGCGGAACCTAAAACAGAAATATATGGATTCAATGCTACTTGCAAAAGAGCCAATCCACTTCCTACAATAAATAATGCAAACAAGAAAAAAGGATATGAAATCAATGAAGCTGCCGGGAGAAATAGTAACAAACCTGTTGCAACAACAGCTAACGAAATTGCGAGACCTTTTTTATAACCTACTCTTTGTAAAATTTTACCAGATGGGATCGACATTATACCATATGCAGCAAAAAAGCAAAACTGAATAAGCATCAACTTAGCGGTATCGGCTTCAGTAAATTCAAAAACAGCTTTTAAACTTGGAATCAAAACATCATTCATTACCGTGATAAACCCTATCATAAAGAACAAAGCAAACATCAACGCAAGAGTCCCTGTATATTTGTTTCCAGGATCTATTGACGTTCTAAACTGTGCATCTCCTGCACCTCCGACTGAAGCCATAAAATAAATTTTAGTTATTAATAATGTTTAAAAGGATCGTGAAGATAGAATAATTTCCTATTAAAAAATATTTTACCCCTCCTTCAACTCGTCAATTTCTCCACATTTTATAAACATCTTAAAGCATACAAAAATGGAGGTGAATTTTCTTTTCTACTCCGATTTCCCCTCCTCCATTTTCATCAGGAACAATTTCAATTTCCTGTCAGTCGAGAGCATGAAGGTATATGGATCCTGATCCTTGGTTCCCTTGAATTCCTTTTTATCCGGTTTCAAAGAAGTAATGATAGCATTGAAAGCATCTGATGAAGACAAACAAGCCATTACACCTCTTGAATAAGTAAAGAAATACCAGGTGTTTGCATCAATCTGCAGATAAATATTGATCTCTTCACCAGTACGTTTGCGTTCAATCTGGATATAACCATCCACATATTTGTTCAGCTGCTTGTTGCCCATGGAACCGATACCAATTCTGCCTACCGACACGAAACTGCTTTTCTCTTTGTCCCATACCATTTCCATATCGCTCAGCACCAAATTGTGTTGCAATTCATCAGGAAAACGTTTGAAGGCATTATAAAGAGAGAGATCGGAAATCAATTTATCAGCCTTCTCCTTGCCAATGAGATCACGCAATGCACGTTCGTAAATCACGCGATTGTTGTTTACCGGATTCAGTGAAGGATTTCCTTCAATGTTGTTTACTATATGCTTCCACATACCTTCATCGAGGATGAAATCTAATGTCATAATGCCTTCAATATGCGCTGTGTCTTCCGGAGAATTCTGGAAGATATTTCCTGCGAAATCCATTTTCACCTGTCCGGTTTTAAACGCCAGCTGCATTTTACCTTCGGCCTCGGCCTTACAGGTTTCGGTATTCAGGCTCACATAACTTCCCGAGAAGTTACGTTCACGAAGTTTTTCCTTGTTAGAGATTTGGTATTCCTTAGTTTCCAAATCATACTTCAGGAAGCCCGAAGCAGAAATAACATTATCATCACTATATACTTTTTTCAATGACATGAAGGCTGGATAAACCCCTGTAGAGTCGTTGGCAATATTGAAGCCATTGTACAGCTTATTCCTGCTGTCACCAAATACTGTTACAAGTGTATCTACCGGAATCATCACGTTGGCAGGATCAATCTCGCTTTTGAATGCGATCCATGGTTTGTCCATTTTACAATCGTGTTTCAGCTTGGTTCCTCCTTCAAAGAGGATTCCCTTCTTGTTGGCGGCGATACTGGCTTTGCCTTTGTACATAAACTGCGGACTAAGCTTGAACAACTGTTTCTCATCAATCATACCGCTGGCAATGGTTTGATAGGTAGTATCAACACGGATGTTGGCGAAGTGAATTTTCTGTCGGCCACCTTCAACATCTTCATAATCGTAATCCCCCGAGGCAGCATAGTCCCGCCTTGCAACAATGTCTACATGACAGTTCAGCATGGTATGGTACTGCGTGAGGTTGTTGGCCACAATTTTTGCCGAATCCAGGGAGCGCATCTTTGCAGCTCTTTCCACCAAAACTTCTCCATCAGATGGGAAAATACGTGCATCGGCCACATTGATATATTTCACATCGTGGGCCTTGATGATATAGTTACGGATATCAAAGTTCGCTTTAGGAGAAATGAAACGCAGGGAATCCTGCTTCGGATGTGTAGAGATAAACTCCGATCCCGAGAGGTCAAGATCGTTAGATCCTGCCGCACCCTGTTCCGATTTGGCTTCGCCCTTGCTCGTACTTAATTCCAATTCATATTTATCCATAAACCACTTGAACTGGTCCATGTAACACACATATTGGTTCACCGGGAAATCCACAAAGGATGCACCTCCATTGGCAACGAACTCCCCTTCACGTTTATCGAAATCAATTTTCGATTTCACGTTTTCTGTTTTAAAGGCAATTCCCCCGTCATTGGCATCACCAACCGATTTCAATTTGAAGTTAGACGTATCGGCCATGAAAATTCGGTTCTTGAAATGGAAGTCGCGGGAACTAAGCTCAGCGTTTTCAAAATCCACCAAACCATAGCCACCGAGCTTTTGCGGACCGTAAATCAGGGTACCATTGAGCTTCGCCTGAGTGCCATACATCTCAATCGCTTTATCGATTTTGCTGGCAAGCATCTTGTCTTTGTAGGGTTCAAAATGGAAGCGATCGTTCTCCCCTTTTGCAGATGGATACTCCACTCCATCTTTCTGCTCGCGGATCTCAAAAGACTGTGCGACGGCGTTAACGGAATCAACATAGAATATAAAATCTTTTGACCAGGTAGTCGACGTCAGGTAATCCAGTTTACCATCCCCGCGGATCCCCCTGTTACTTACGTTGATATCCATGAAATATGTCGCTTTCCCCCCATAAACAGGCACACCATCTTTCGGTGCAGGGTGCTTGAATCCAAAGGAATGATCGTCCATCACTTTCAATGTTTCATCAAAATCAGGGAAGATACCTCCAGATGCGAAAGTACCTTTGAACTCAATACCTTCACGAGTCAGTGTATTTATACTATCGAGAGTAAAGGGCGTGAGGTGGAAGAATACTTTTGAGCGATCGTAAACATCACCCAACTCATTCCTCTTATCGAAATACACGTAGGAATCGGTAGTACTATTGAAGACAGGGTATTCAGGGAAGGAATCCACGCGCAAACCCGATTTGTTATTCGGTTTATCAATCATGATATTTCCGTTCACATGTTCAATGGTACTGTGCACCCTTTCCATCTTAACCTGGCCGGTAGCTTCGTCCAATTCCTTATGTGGAGCGAAAATCCTGATGGAGTCGGCATTCACGATATCAATCTTAAAATCATCGTATTTGAAATCAAAGTTTTTACCGAAGCACTCCATCATCCCCGCTTTTACAGCGCCACCAAAAGTAATGTCCCTGTTGGCATGCAGTACAAGTTCTCCATGTGACGGATAAATAAACACCTTTCTGCTGGAGCTGAGAACCACCTTTCCCACACCGCGCACGAGCATATCATTATCAAGCAGATTCAGGGTAGCATTCGGCTTATCGGCAATATCAGAATGGATGGAGATGTTATCGTAATCTTCCTTTTTCGATTTGGAGTAGAGGTAGTGGTACAGTCGCGGTTGCACTGTTATTTTTCCTCCGTTAACATCGTAAATCAGGAAGCCGGCGGTAGCCAGGTTAATGAGCATGATTTGCACATCACTGTTTTCCATGTGTACATAATCGGCAAAGCCATCGAAATAAAACACGTTGTTTTTATTGTTGCGGGTATCTACATAGCGCTTCACAGTATACAGCGGATGCTGTTCGCCCTGCCCCTGCAGCGCCATGAATTTTTCTTCATCATAATAATTGGACGACTCCAGGTGCAACTCATGCGTACTGGAACCAATAATGGCACTCATCTGAATTTCGGGTTCATTGATCTTCCAGCGCATCCACTCCACATCAATATCTACATCGTGGTAGGAGTCATAATAGGGAGAAAGTGACAAACCTTTTTTATCGCGGAAGAAAGTCACCTCGTTATTCTCCTTCAAATACTTGAATTGCAATGTTGGGTGAAAAATAGTATCGTCCTTCAGGAAGATATAAATAGCAGCATCGGCCGCCACCATCTTATCGTCGTTGATAGAAAAGTTTTCGGAACTCACTTCCAGTTGCGGTCGGCCCTGAAACTTAAAAATCAGCTTAGCGCGTTCTTCGCTGGTACCCTGACCGATGAACTTGGCGCCCTTGATAAAGAATCCGCCATCAAAATCGATGTTGGGTGCAATATTTTCAATTTTCACCCTTTTGCTGTACGACTTAAATCGCGGGTATCCGGCGTTGGACGTATCCACATCGGCCTGCAGCTTCTCCTCCAACTTACCTTTCAGTGCGTAATCAAAATATTTTGAGTTGAAATAAGTCACAGAATCCGCTTCGTAATGCGACGACTGGAGTCGGATGGAATATTTATCCAACAAAGCATAAGAATACTTTTCAGGAACACCGGCACGTATCCAGTTCACCTTACCTCCCACTCCGTAAAAGCGGTTACTGGTAGGATAAAACACACCCTTTGTTTCATAAATAAAAGCTGTGTCGCGCTTGGCCACACAATATAAAGTCATTTTATCAGGGAAGACAACTTTAGGCAAACTGTCATAATCAAAAGTGAAGTTTTTAGAAGTCCCTGTCCAGCGGGTTGGTGCCGACACATAAATAGAACCATATAAAAACAAGTTGTTGGAAGTGGTAAGGAAGGAACCAAAACTCTTACGGTTGGTAGCCATCAGCTTCTTCAGTGTACCGTTCCAGGCGTCGAAGCTATTTTCATTCTGATCGCTGATGATGATTCCTAAAAGCGAAACAATATAATCGCGGAAATCCGGCATGGCCTTCATTCTCTTTTGCAGCATAAGGTCGCACATATCGTAAATCTCCAGCATCTGGTATTCGGTGAATTTCCTGGTAACGTTGGAATAAACAAAAGAGCTTTGGATATCGAGGGCCTTTGTTCTTCTTTGGAAAGCTTCATTGGCGGTTTTGTACATTTTTATTTCCTTCTTCGGATCCATTGGCGGAAAGGGCCAGGTTGCAGCAAACTCGGCCATGAGTCCCTCCGCTTCATCGGGATTGGCAGCCATCATGAAGTTATTGAGCTCCTCAAAGAATTTTTCATTCTCGTGGGTAAACGATTTCAACTGCGGATTTTGGGCGCCAAGGTGTATGGCGGCAAAAAGCGGTAATACAAGGAGGACGAACTTTTTTATCATAGCTCCAATTTACTTAAAACATCTTATTAATGCGAAATTGCCTGCTGCGTTTGATGAAACTTTAACAAACACCAAGCCAACAGCCCCAATTTTTTGTTTGAGTATTTCCACATCCTGCTCCAGAAATCCGCTCATGAGCAAAACACCTCCCGAGTCGAGAGCTTTGGTGTAAGCCGGCAAATCGGCGAGCAAAATATTCCTGTTGATATTGGCGAGGATGACATCAAAACCTTTATCATCAATTTTAGCTGCATCGCCCAATACAGTGGTAATTTTTGAACAGCCGTTGCGCTCTACATTTTCAATACAGTTTTCGTAAGCCCACTCGTCGTTATCAATAGCCACTATATCCCTTGCTCCCAGCTTTTCAGCGAGGATGGCCAAAATTCCGGTTCCGCTGCCCATGTCCAAAACCCTTTTGTCGTGCCAGTCAATACTTTTCATCTCCTCCATCATCAGCATAGTGGTTTGATGGTGACCGGTACCGAAGGACATTTTGGGCTCGATGATAATTTCCACTTCAAACTTTTTATCCACTTTATGGAAGGGAGCTCGAACGAGGCACCAGTTATCGAGCTCTATCGGTTGGAAAGAACTTTCCCAGGTGGCGTTCCAGTTCGTTTCGGGAACTACAGTATAGTTGTAAGTAATGGAAATATCAGGTTGGTAGGCATTGAAAAACAGCTTGATTGCTTCTTCATCAAAATCCTTTTTCCTGATGTAGGCTTTAAAACCCTTCTCATTTTCCTCGAAGGTATCGTAGTCCATTTCCACCATTACCGACATGAAGATTTCAGTCCAGGGGTGAACAGGATTCAGCTCTACTGTAAGTTCAATGTATTCCATTTTTTTATGATTAGAGCGGTAGGTCCTTCAAACCCTATCGTCATTGCGAGGAGGAACGACGAAGCAACCTCTTCTCATAAGGTTGCTTCAATTTTTGAGTACAAAAATTTTCGCAATGACGGCAGGAGGTATAAAGGACCTGCCGCCCTGTATTTTTTTAATTAAAACGCAGTAATAATTCCAATGAAATCTTCGGCTTTCAAAGAAGCGCCGCCAATCAATCCGCCATCCACATCTTTCTTGCTGAAAATTTCTTTAGCGTTATCAGGCTTGCAGCTGCCACCATATAAAATGCTGATTTCCTCAGCTACAGCAGCACCGTATTTATCAGTCAGTAACTGACGCAGGTAAGCGTGAATTTCCTGCGCCTGATCAGGAGAAGCAGTCAATCCTGTACCTATGGCCCAAACAGGCTCGTAAGCAATAACCACTTTCTTTACTTCATCAGCAGAAAGATGGAACAACTCCTCATTCATTTGTTTTTTCACCACATCAAAATGCTTTCCTGATTCTCTCTCCTCTTTCACTTCGCCGTTGCAGTAGATAGGTGTTAATCCTTTCGCCAAAGCGCTGTTGATTTTTTTAGCGATGCTTGCGCTGGTTTCGTTGAAATACTGACGACGTTCAGAGTGACCGATAATTACGTATTCCACCCCAATAGCCTTGATCATAGAAGTAGAAATTTCGCCGGTATAGGCACCACTTTCTTCCTGATGACAGTTTTGAGCAGCTACTTTCACCACGCTTCCCGCAGCTGCCTTCACCGCTTCAGTCAATGTTAAATAAGGAGGTGAAACAATCACAGTAACTCCAGCCCCTTTTCCGGCGAGTCCGCTTTTAATTCCTTCAATCAGACTCAATCCTTCAGACACATTTTTGTTCATTTTCCAGTTTCCGGCAACGATTTTTTTTCTCATAATTCTTCAGTGTAATTAATATTTAGGTTTTCCATTAAATCTTCAAAGTCGGGAAAATCGTTGATGTGCCACTGTCCGAGCACAACTCCGTTTTTCAATAATATCAGTCCGGGATTAGAGCGGATAATTGTTTTCAGCACCGTACCATCGCTGGCATAAAAAGGATAGGCCGCCTGCATATCGTGGCGGAAAGACGAAATCTCATCAATGCCCGACGCAGTGAGTCCGTAAAAATGCATCCCTTCTTTTTCTGCTAGTTTCGCAAAGGCATTCACCATTATAAAATCATCTTTTGTATCACTATCGGGAATAAAATGCGCCGCTACCTTTCCTTCGCGCTGGAACTCGCCCAACTCTGCAAGATCATGCATCACAAGGAAAAAAGTGTAATTGGAATCGTTCAGTATTTCCTGCAAATGATCCACTCCTTCATCGTCGAAAATCACGAAATCGGTAATGCTCGGTTCAATACCAGGCTTGATTAATTTTTGATACAGGGAGGAATATTTCCAGGTAGTGGCATCGGTAGGGTAATCCTTGAATTTCTTTTCCTCACCGGTTTTGAGATTCTTCATCACGTAGAAGTTTTCGTAAACAGGATCAACTCTTATCATCTCCTTTTTGAGATCATTACCAACAGCATAAGCGCGGAAATCTATTACAGGTAAATGCTTATAGGTATACACTACAAATAAGGTGGAGCAAAGCAGCGAAACACCAAGTGTCATCCTGTCGCCATAGGTATCAAAGAGAGAGAAAATGGATTTTCTGTAGAAATACAAAATGAGAATAAACACCAGCAACACCAAATCCTTCATGAAAGAAGCGAAAGGTGTGAGCTTAATGGCGTCGCCAAAGCAACCACAACCGGTCACTATATTGTACTGCCACGACACAAAAGTGAGAAGGGTGAAAAAAAGCATCATCACGAGCGTGGCTGTGGCCACCCATCTCATTTTAGTACCGGTGATAGCACAAACACCCAAAACAATTTCAACAACCACTATAATCATGGCCAGCGGCAGTGCGATATCGTGCATCAGCTGGAAACTCCACTGCATCAACTCGAGCAACCAATCGGGAAGCCATGAGGCATGCAAATCGAGACGTTGCTGCATTTTATCGGAAAACACTTCGAAATACTCTTCCAGTTTATAGGAAAATCCCACGGTATCATTGGCTTTTATCAAGCCAGAAAAAATAAGGAGTCCGCCCACACCAATCCTGGAAAACCAAATCAATATCTTAACTAAAAGCTTTAGCATTCTTTCAGTCGGATAAGGGCGAATACGCTATAATTGATCATGTCCAGGTAATTGGCATCAATGCCTTCAGACACGATGGTAGAGCCTTTATTGTCTTCGATTTGTTTCACGCGGAGCACCTTCATTAAAATAAGGTCGGTGAGCGAACTCACACGCATATCCCTCCAGGCCTCACCGTAATCGTGATTTTTGTTGAGCATCAGGTCTCTCGCCTGTTCCAGGTAGGAACGGTGAAGTTTTTCTATGTCGTTGTGGGTTAAACTATCATTCATCTGCACGCCCTTTTCCAGCTGGATCAGAGCCATGACGCAATAGTTAATGATGCCCACGTATTCGGGTTCAACCCCTTCGCCCACTTTTGAAACGCCCTTCTCCTCTATGGTTCGAATGCGCTGGGCTTTTATAAAAATCTGGTCGGTCAGTGAGGTGCTTCTCAACACTCTCCATGCCGTACCGTAATCTTTCATCTTCTTTACAAAAAGACTGCAACAATCGTTGATGATTTTATTAAACTCTTGCTCTGTATTGGCGCTCATTGATTAATTTCGCTTTGTATGAATTTTTCCGTCGCCCAAGATACCATTTTTACGCAGAAATACACCCTCAACTGCCGGGGAAAAATTATCCCTTTATCAACACCCTTGGTGATGGGGATCATCAACTGCACGCCTGATTCCTTTCACAGCAGTAGTCGGGCCGCTGGCATTGAGGATGCTATACAAATGGCGCAGAAGCATTTAAGCGAAGGAGCAAGTATTCTCGATCTCGGGGCTTTCTCTACCCGTCCGGGTGCTGAAATCATTTCAACAGATGAAGAATTAAAACGAATTCTTCCCGTCGCCGAAGCCCTTCGCAAACATTTTCCCGATGCGCTTTTAAGCATCGATTCCTTCCGTCCTGAAATTATTGAAGCTTTGCTTCCGATTGGTATTGATATGGTGAACGACGTAAGCGGACTCGCCGATGAGCATATTCTGCAAGTCATTGCCGGCAAAAACATTCCTTATGTATTGATGCACAATGCCAAAGATAACAATTACAAAAATGTAGTCACTGATGTTTACCGCTTCCTCCAGGAAAAAATACAAGTCATCAAAAAATACAAGATCAATGATGTGGTGGTTGACCTCGGTTTTGGTTTTGCAAAAACACTTCAACAAAATTACGAGCTGCTGAGCAAAAGCGATTTTTTCATGCAGCTGAATACACCTGTATTGATAGGTATTTCCCGCAAAAGCATGATTTACAAAGTACTCAACTACACTCCCTCCGAAGCGCTCAACGGCACTACAGCTTTACACGCCTTTGCTCTCACGAAAGGCGCCAATATCTTGAGAGTTCATGATGTGAAAGAAGCCAAGGAAATCATTGATTTATTCAGTAAACTAAAGTGAAAGAACAATACAAAAAGCTCTTCCAGCAACTGAAAAAGAAAAACCACAGGGAAGTGGACCGACTTTTTCATGACGCCCATGAAGAGGTGTTCGCCTGTACCGATTGCCTGAAGTGCGCCAATTGCTGTAAAACAACCGGACCGCTTTTTACCGATAAAGACATTGAACGCATCTCCAAACACCTTCGCCTCACGCAACAGCAATTCATTGAAAAATACCTTCGGGTGGATGAAGACAAAGATTATGTATTGCAAAAAGTGCCCTGTACTTTCCTTGACGCACAAAACTATTGCAGCATTTACGATGTGCGTCCGAAGGCCTGCCGCGAATATCCGCACACCGATCGCGTAAGCCAGCAGCAGCTTTTTTCTTTAACTGCCAAAAACATTTCTGTTTGTCCGGCCGTGGAAAAGATAATGGAGAAAATTAAAAAGGAGATGTAACATGAATAAGTACCCAAGGCTGACTTATATTCTCCTTCCAATTACCATCGCTACTATACTATGTATTGCCCTCATTTCTTTATCACGCTGGCTGTTCACTATACAATTTAATTTAGTACACTTTCACGAAAGTGTCTGGGAATTTGGTCTTCCTTTTACCGTCGCTATCATCGCCCTCATTATTCTGCGCAAAAGATTCCATATTATTAAATACTCCGAACGCTTTCGTGGCAGACTTCTATTAAACTTCATTGCTGCCGGTGCAATAGGGATTCCTGCAATATTTTCCCAGTGTTATTTCACTACTGCCACAGGGAAATTGAAAGCTGTTACAACAGTGGAAGAAATAGTCGCTAACGAAAATGTGAGGTATTACACCATCGATCAATTTTCAATAGACACCTTTTATTACAGCTATAATGTTGACATTCGAACCAGCGGCAAACACAATCAAACTTTATCTTTCACCACTTATTATTGCTTTGCCTTCTCATCGGAGAAATTTCAATATGAAAATGCGAAGTGCTGGTATACAATAAAATTCTCAAAGAATGTTAGCAATAACCTGGAGGACAATGAAAAAGAAACTGCATATGAACAATTTAAAGCGGAATGTGATTCCAATATAAAATATCATAACTTCCACGAGCTTGCTTATTTTGAAAGGGTTCCCGATTCAGACGACAAGGATTTTTACATAGAAAGCATTAAAGACCTAACCAAAAAAAGTGGAGAGGATGTCATTTTGCTGCGACCTGTAAACGAGGATTTCAACGAAAGAAACGGCAATAAAATGGAAGGTATATTCATCTCCTACGCGCTCGGTATTTTAGTACTTGTATTGATTATTTCCTTTGGAAAATATGATAAGAATGAACATGCGGCACAGGTCAACAACGGCTCATTCGAAGAGGATGATCTTGACTCCATGCTTAAATATCTCATACCCGAAGGAGACCATTTTATCACGTCTATTATTATTGCCCTTAACTTATTGATATTCCTGATCATGTGCTTCAGCGGCATTGATCTTATGTCGCCTAATGGTATTGAATTGTTTAACTGGGGCGGCAACCAGCGGGAAGCTGTGATGAATGGGGAATGGTGGCGCTTACTCACTTCTGTTTTTGTACATGGTGGACTGATGCATATCGCGAACAATATAGCAGGACTCGTCCTGGCTGCGATATTTGTGGAGCCGGCCCTTGGTCGACGAAACTATATTATTTTATATGTACTATCAGGACTATGCGCCAGCGTGGCCAGCATCTGGTGGACCGACCACATTAGCCTTGGCGCATCGGGAGCGATATTCGGCCTGTATGGCTGCATGGCAGGATTGTTAATCACAGGGCTCGTCAAGACAACCGTAAAAACTTATATTATCTTTTTAGTGGCAGGCTATGCAGGACTCAACCTTGTTATTGGTTTCTTTATGCCGGGCGTTGGAAATGCCGCACACATAGGCGGATTGATCAGTGGCGCGCTTATAGGATTAATACTTTGTTGGAGCGATAAAAAAATGAGAGGCCGGCTGAGTGAAATAGATTGATAAAAAGAGGAAGATTGCAAATTTCATGTTGAAACACACAACAACTCTAGCTTATTCATTTTCCTTGAAAAAGGTAAGGAAGACTTCCAGTTTCGGAAAGAAAATTCTTTTTATATAAAATCCTCCGGGGTAAGCACCCCGGAGGAAAAATTAACAAACTGATTTTACATCCTTCCCGAATGCAGCAGCGTTTCATCATGCTGCGATAAATCGAGTCCGATTTTTTCCGATTCCTCTGTTACACGAAGCGGAATAATGATATTAGTGAATTTGTAAAGCACATACGCCCCTACAAAAGTAAAGGCCGATACGATGAGCAAAGCAGCCATCGACAAAGCGAAATCTTCATAACCTCCGTAGATCAAACCGGCTTTCTGACCTTCAGCATTAGGCACATTGGCAAAAATCGCTGTGAGGATCATCCCCATGATACCTCCTACACCATGACAAGCAAAAACATCCAGGGTATCGTCCATTCTCTTCATTACTTTCCAGTTCACCAATAAATTAGAAACTATACTCGCAATAAATCCGAAAAACACCGCCTGAGGAATACTCACATAGCCAGCCGCCGGAGTGATGGCCACCATACCCACCACAGCTCCAATACAAGCACCCATCGCCGATACTTTGCGGCCATTGATCCTGTCGAAAAATATCCAGGTCAGCATCGCCATCGCTGATGCCGCGTTGGTTGTGGCAAAGGCCAATCCTGCGCTTTCATTTGCTCCCAAAGCCGAACCCGCATTGAATCCAAACCAGCCGAACCAAAGCATCCCTGTACCCAGTAAAACAAAAGGAATATTCGTTGGTGTATGTTCTTTATTTTGGCGCTTGCCCAAAACCAAAGCACCTGCTAATGCTGCAAAACCTGCCGACATGTGCACTACAGTTCCGCCAGCGAAATCCAATACATGGAAAGTATTCTTCAGCAAACCCTTGGGATGCCAGATCATGTGGCAAAGAGGAGTATAAATCAGCAAGCTGAACAAACACACAAACAATAAATACGAGATGAAACGCACCCTTTCAGCAAAGGATCCTGTGATAAGGGCCGGAGTAATAATCGCAAACTTCAACTGAAAAACAGCATACAGCATCAAAGGAATAGTAGGAGCCAATGAAGCTTCTACCCCTGTTACATTATCAAACATAAAATAGGTCATCGGATTACCAATGATTCCTCCAACATCTTCGCCAAAAGCCAGACTAAAACCTACCGTAATCCACAAAATACTAATCACCCCCAAACACACAAAGCTTTGCAGCATGGTGGAAATAGTATTTTTAAAACCCACCATCCCTCCGTAAAAGAAAGAGAGTCCGGGAGTCATCAACAATACCAAACAGGAAGAAGTCAGTATCCAGGCTACATCTGCTTTATCAACAGCCGACGAAGCAGAAGCCAGTGCAGGCGTTCCGCCAATAAACTCCCAGCTAACGCAAAGCAGGGCAACAAATACAATTAGGGAAAAGGAAATGATCCATCGTTTTTCAACCATGACTTTAGGGGTATTAAGGGTTTAAGTGCGCGAATTTAGGATGTTAATGTCGGGGATCAAAGCCGGAGTGGAGAGTTTTTTAAACGAGTTTTCAAGAGAGTTAATTACCTACCCATACTCATCGAACAAAACTCTTACCTTTACCCTATGTCCAAAAAGCCATTTCTCTTCTTAGCAGTATTATTGCCGATGTGCCTCGCAACAGCCATCTACCTCCTATTCAGAAGCGAAGAGTTGGTCATCTTTCAAATACTGGAACAATTAAATTTACTTGATCCTGTTTTTGCTGTCCGAAGGGCCGTGAGCAATTTTCATCCTTATCATTGGTTTGCCCTTTCCTTTCCCGGAAGTTTATGGATGTTCAGCAGTATGAACCTCCTTCTATGGATATGGAAATTCAATATCCGGAAACAGAATGCACTGTGGATTTTCTCTCCTTTTTTATTTGCCATTGCACTGGAAATAATGCAACTGCAACATTTTACCGATGGAACATTCGACGGTCAGGATTTAATAATGTACACATTTATGGCCCTGCTCTTCGTGATCATTTATTTTTTCAGGCAACGTAATTTCCCAGATATGCAACTCAGCAAAAGCATGCATTGGAAATCGCTGGGATATATGATGATGTTGTTTTCAGTGGTGTACTGCTCCGATAAAGCTACTGCTGATCCAGCACATAAAGATCCATTGAGCACCGGCACGGCGGCGGACCGCACTCCAGACAGTGATAACCTTTTTCCAGACTATCATCACGCCAGTATTCATTAAAGGAATGAAAGAGCGTTCCGTTCTTTTTCAAAATCCAATGTCGCAATCCCTCACTGCCTTTATACTTCCACAACGGAACAACGATAGTATATTCAGCAGAAAATCTTTCGTAGAAGTTGGAGAGTAACTTACTTCCCTCTCCTTTTCCCTGATTAGCCTTATCAACTACCACCACATTTAAAAACAATACTTTTTTATATGGAAGCTGAAAAGCTGAATTGTGCTCTGAATAAAGAATAAAAGCATTATCACTGCTCATCAGTTTGTAGCCCTCCTTTAATCTGCCATCTTCAAAATAAGCTGACGAATACCCCCTACCGAAATGCCCATCAACCAAATCGATTATTTTTTCCATTATCTGAACTGAGGACAAAATGGTGCCATCTTTCGTTTTGGTGTTTTGTCCTGGCACTGCGGAGCTGTATGGAAAGGCATTTTCACCAGAACGAAAAAATCGGCGGCATACACATCTCCATAAAGAAAAGTATTGAGTCGGTCGGTACCAATGGTAATAAAGCCCATGCGCATCATGAGTCCGACGCGCAAATCCTGGAAATTCAATGTTGAAACAGGAATCGACATTTCAAAGAATTTACTTTCGAATCGAGGCACTACCGCCAGCTGGAAAGGACGTTGCGGCCCAAGAAGCAACAGGCTTGGCAAACCAATCATGGTATTGGCACCGGCATAAAATCCGTAACCGATGTTGTAATCAAAACCGGCCGTGATTGAAGTGGGCAAGCCAATTTTAAATGAATTCGCCACCGTAGTATTTACTGTATTTCCGGTAAACATTTGTCCGAAAAAATTGGTCGCCTGATCAACAGAATTCACACTGGAATTGCTGTAGTTCTGCCAGTTGTTTTTACCATTTTCAAAGGTGGTCAGCGTTGCGTTTTCCTTAAACTTAATATTTCCAAGATCAATAATCGCAGCCATGATTTTGAAACGATAGGGCATCCTGTTGCAGGATTTCCGGATATCATTGGGACGGTAATGATTCGACCATTTGTAAAATCTTTTGTAGGTCACACCCAAATCACAACTCCAACCGCTACCGCTGCCAAACCCGGTTGCACTGGCCACCGTGGCTTTGAAATCATCAATCACCATTACATTCTGATCAACTGTTGTATAATTCCATTTATCCACTTTCGCTGCCAGTCCGGTTATCCCCCACAACTTTTTAATAGAACCGCCAACGGTGAAAACATCCTCATCGAAAGAGTAAACAAAAGAACCGAAAGTCGGACCACTTTCAAGCCAAGACAATTGGGTTACCCGGATATTCTGGGCATCAATTTTCTGACCGAAATATTCATCCATGTTAGCAAAGCCGTTGTACAATCCACGGGCCACCTGGTAAGGGGCACCATGCAGATCCACTGTTGTTCGGAAGTTCGTCTCCCAGCCCGCGCTCTGCCTGCCTAGCACTACGCTGGCCGAAGGAAGCGGAACAGTAGCATCTACATAAATATTCTTATTGAACGTGGATGTATTTTCTGACAAGCCATTCTGAAAATCAAAATTAAATTTGAAGCGATCAGCAGTGGTGAGATTATTGCCGTTGAGGTACAGATAATTGTTTTCAAAAAACACAGAGGCACCAATCAAATTAATATCGAGCCAGGTGTATGAATCAACAATAGAAGAAGGATTGTTCAGCACTGTAGTTGCAGGCATGTAATTGCTATTCGCCAAACCGAGACGATCCTGGCTAAACAGCGAAGAAGCAAAAAAGGAAAAGCCAACAACTAAAACTCTTTTCATGCTCAGAATTTTCTCCCACAGATTTCACAGATGAACTCAGATTCTCTGCGGAAATCTGGGCGATCAGTGGGAAATGAATTTATTTCAACAAGGCTTCATACAAAATCTCTGCCGTATGTTTCGCCTCTCTTCCTGTTCCGTCATGAATCTGGTGACGGCAGCTGGTTCCCGGAGCAACAATGGCAACTTCCGCAGGCTGCTTCCTTACTGTTGGAAACAGTACCAGCTCCCCTACTTTCATGGAGATTTCATAGTGTTCTTTTTCATAACCGAAAGAACCCGCCATACCACAGCATCCTGAAGGAATCATCTGTACGCTGTAGTTTTTAGGCAATGACAACATGCGTTTGGTATGAGTGAGCGACGATAATGATTTTTGGTGACAGTGACCGTGTACTTTCAATACTTTGGCTTCTGTGGTAAACTGCGCTGAAGTGATATTTCCCTTCTGTACTTCATTAGAGATAAATTCATCTACAAGGAAAGTATTGGCCGCTATGTTCTTCGCTGCTTCTATCTGATCAGGGCCAACCAAATCCAGATACTCATCTCTCAGCGTCAGTATTGCAGAAGGTTCCACACCTATGATTGGTGCATCTTTACCCACTATATCCTTCAGCAAGGCAACGTTTTTAATAGCGATTTCCTTGGCTTGCTCCAACATGCCTTTCGACAAGTACGTTCTTCCGCTGGCTTCATGCTTAGGCATCACCACATCGTAACCGAGGTGAGCCAGCAACAAAATGGTTTTTTCACCGATCACAACATCATTGTAATTGGTAAACTCATCATTAAAGAAAAGAACTTTTCCTTTGGTAGCTTTTGTTTTAACGCCAAAGTTGTTGCCTTTATTTTTGCGGTACCATTTCTCCAGCGTGTATTTGTATAATTTCGGGAGTGGACGCTCCTGAGCCATCCCCATCACTCCTTTAACGATATTAGAGAAGCCCGGCGCTGTAGCGAAGAAATTGTAGGCCCATGGCGCAACAGAAGCAAGGGCGTTGGTTTTCATTACATCGCCTATCATTCTTGAACGGAATGGAATACCGTGTTCTTTATAATACTGGTAAGTAAATTCCGCTTTAAGTTTCGCCACGTCAACATTCGACGGACACTCGGATTTACAACCCTTACAGCTCAAACACAAATCCATTACATCCTTCACCGCCTCCGAATCAAACTTGTTGATTTTACCCGGATCGGAATAAGTAATGGCTTCACGCAAAATATTCGCTCTCGCTCTCGTTGTGTCTTTTTCGTTCCGGGTAGCCATGTAGCTTGGACACATCGTTCCTCCCGATAATTCGGTTTTGCGGCAATCGGCAGAACCGTTACAAGCCTCGGCAGCTTTCAGCAAGCCTTCGCTGTAGGAGAAAATGGTTTTAAGTTCTGGATCTTTCTGTCCCGGAGAATACCTCAGGAAAGTATTCATCGGCGGGGTATCCACAATTTTACCCGGATTGAAAATATTATCAGGATCCCAGGCATTTTTTACCTCCTTTAACAAAAGGTAGTTTTTCTCACCCAGCATGAACTTGATGAACTCACCACGCAAACGGCCATCACCATGCTCACCGCTAAGCGATCCTTTGTATTTTTTCACCAAAGTGGCAATATCCTGCGCTACGGTGCGGAACATCTCGTTGCCTTCCTTGGTTTTAAGATTCAATATCGGGCGCAGGTGCAACTCCCCTGAACCGGCGTGAGCGTAGTGCACACAGTACAATCCGCGATCGGCAAGGGTTTTATTGAACTCAGCAATGTATTCGGCCAAATCATCGGTATCAACAGCTGTATCTTCAATTACAGGAACCGCTTTGGCATCACCTGGAATATTGGACAATAAACCGAGACCCGCTTTACGCAAGGTCAATACCTTTTTAATATCATCACCATACAATACCGGGAAATAATACCCATAACCTTTGGCTTTCATTTCTTCCACCATTGCATTCACGGCTGCATTCACGGCATCCATCGATTCGCCATGCATTTCCACCATCAGAATGGCCTTCGGATTGCCCTGAACCCACTCGCCATTCTTACGTTGCTCAATGTTTTCGCGAACGCAATCAACTACATAGTGATCGATGAGTTCAGATTGTGACGGTCGGTATTTGAGGGCAATAACGTTGGCTTTTAGAGAATCATCAATGGAATCGAAGTGCCCGCACATCATAGCGGTGTGTTTCGGCAAAACAGGAACACATCCCAACTTGATTTCGGTGATAAAACACAGTGTTCCTTCAGAACCAGCGATGAGCTTACAGAAGTTGAATTTCTCCCCTCCTGTTTTGAAAGGCTCGCTGTCTTTCAGCATATCGATAGCATAACCAGTATTTCTTCTCGGGATACTTGGCTTAGGGAATTCCTTTTCAATCTCAGCGCGGTTATCGGGATTGGTCAGTATGGTTTTAATGTTTTGATAAATCTTTTGTTCCAGCGGACTCACTACATTTTTTCCGGCGCATTTGTCTTCAAACTCCTGAGCGGTCATTTCCTTGAACACCGCTTCATTTCCATCACTCAACAGTGCCTTCACTTCCAGCAAGTGCTCACGTGTACTTCCATAGATAACAGAACGAGCGCCGCAGGAATTGTTCCCCACCATACCGCCAATCATACAACGGTTAGAAGTAGAGGTTTCTGGCCCAAAGAAGAGTCCGAAATTCGCCAGGTGCATATTCAGTTCATCACGAATCACACCTGTTTCAACACGCACCCATTTTTCTTCTTTATTGACTTCAAGGATTTTTGTAAAGTTTACAGAGATATCCACTACCAATCCGTTACCCACCACCTGTCCGGCCAATGATGTACCGGCAGCACGCGGAATAATTGGCAACTTCTCTCTCCTGGCATAAGTCACGATTTTCTTCAGGTCGGCATACGACCTCGGAATAGCCACGCCCATTGGCATTTCACGGTAGGCCGACGCATCGGTGGCGTAAAGCGTACGCATGGTTTCATCATAATAAAGATCTCCATCGAGCTCTTTGGCTAAATTTTCAAGCTTGTGACTTTTCATAACTCAAATTCTGGGGCGAAGTTAGTCAAAGAGGATGTAAAAAAGGGGATTTTTAACAGTGTTTTATTCACAGGGGAGTGTTGCTTGACAACGGTATGTCATTGCGACGAACCCACCCGTAAGCCCTCCTCAGGAAAAAAATTTGTTACCTGGCATTTCTTGAGATTATGGGTATTCCCCTCATTGAAGGGTGATGCTCAGGATTAAGGCAAGGATTTAGGTACGTGTAGTCGCAATGCTTGCGGCTGTAGTGTGGTTGACATGCATTCTTAAGAACCGTATTCTTAACCATTTCACAGCCGCAAGCATTGCGGCTACACGTACCTAAATCCTTGCCTTAATCCGGGGCATCACCACATGGAGGAGCTAGAAGCGGGTTAATTTCAATCACGTAATAAGAAAAGGAAAAACTAAATCAATCCCCTCGACTTCAACTGCATGTATTTATTAATCGCATTCACCGACAAATCATCCGGTTTATTCAGCACCACCTGGATACCATAATTCTTAAGATCCTGCAGTATCCTGTACTTATCGTAAATGAATTTTTCGGCAATAGTATTCAAATAAATATCCTCAATGTTTTTCGCTTCCTGTTTGCTATAGGCTTCTATCTCGGTATTTTCAAAAATCATGAGAACCAGCAGATGGCGCTTGTTGATTTTGCGCAAAAGTCCAAGCACCCTTTTAATGGCATGCAAACTTTCAAAGTTGGCAAAGAGGAAAATCAAACTGCGGTTTTTTGCCACGTTATCAAGGGTGAGAAACAGATGCTCGTAATTCGCCTCAAGGTGGTTTTCCTTTTCGTTGTATAGATTCTCCAATATCAATCCAAGCTGCCGCGATTTATTATCGGCCTTCAAAACAGTTTCCACCTTGTTGGAAAAAGTAATGAGTCCGACTTTATCTTCCTTCCTTAAGATCATGTTCGACAAAGCCAATGAACTGTTGATAGAATAATCCAAAAGACTCAGGCCGTTGAAAGGCAACATCATTGATCGACTTTTATCAATTATGCAATATACACTTTGCGAACGCTCATCTTCATATTGATTCACCATCAATGTATCACGGCGGCAAGTAGCTTTCCAGTTAATGCTGCGGATATCATCGCCCTCCACATAATTTTTGATTTTCTCAAACTCGTAACTATGGCCCAAACGGCGCAATTTCCTTACACCATGAAGCGAAGCAGTTTTGTTCGACAACATCAGCTCATAGTGGCGCATCTGGGCGATGGAAGGATAAACCTTTACCATTTTCTCCTCCGCCAGCTGAACGCGGTATTGCAAAAGTTTGAGTCGGGAACTCACAAAAACATTCAGCTTCCCAAAGTGATAAGCCCCGCGGGTAAGCGGACGCAAATTATACACTATATCTTTACTTGCACCGGCAGCCAATTTTCTCAGCATAGTTTTCATTTCCCTTTCCTGGAACTGCTCCGGTAATTCATCATAGATTTCCATCCCCAGTGAATACGCAAAGCCGTTGGTGACGCGAATTGAGTACGCATTGGTATCAGAAAGCGAAAAATAATCGGGCAAAATTCTTTCTCCCGAAATCTTTCGGCTGGCCACGTAAGAATAAAAAGCATCGGCAATAAAAAGCAGGGCAAAACCACAAAGCGCGAATTGCGCTACCCGGAAAAGCTGAGGCACAACGAAGCTCATACCGAACAACACGATGATCAGCGCACAAACCGCGAAAAAGCGATCAGAGAGGTATAGTCCGCGGATTACCCTCATCTAGGCACGTCGATCTTTTGAATCAATGCATTGATAACATCCTCTTCCTGCACACCTTCCAGCTCACGGTCGGAAGACAAAATAATACGATGGTTCAGTACCGGTCCGGCTACAAAACGGATATCATCAGGTGTTACAAAACTACGACCGTTGAGCGCGGCGATGGCTTTCGATGACTTCATGATAGCCAGCGATGCGCGGGTAGACGCACCAAGGAAAATATCACCATTATCCCTGGTCTGGCAAACCAGCTTCGCGATATAATCAATCAGCTCATCCTTGATGTACACTTTTTCCACAATCTCTTTACAGCTCTTGATTCGTGCAGCTGATAATACCGGTTTCACTTCTTCAGTGAGTCGCGATTCAAAATCATCCCTGAATCTTCTCAAAATTTGCTGTTCCTCCACCAACGACGGATAATGCAGTTTAATCTTGAAGAGGAAGCGATCGAGCTGGGCTTCCGGCAACTTGTAAGTCCCCTCCTGCTCCACCGGATTTTGCGTGGCAATGATGAAAAAAGGGAATTCCATCTTATAGGTTTTACCATCCACACTCACCTGCTTTTCTTCCATGGCTTCAAACAGTGCCGCCTGCGTTTTGGCGGGAGAGCGGTTGATTTCATCAATCAATATAATATTGGAAAAAATAGGACCCTGCTTAAAAGAAAAGTCGGCAGTTTTCATGTTGAATACCGAAGTCCCCACTACATCCGATGGCATCAGGTCGGGCGTAAACTGGATACGCGAAAAGCCAACAGATAAAGTCTTCGCCAGCATTTTTGCCGACAGTGTTTTGGCGATACCCGGCACACCTTCCAGCAAAACGTGTCCGCCCGTAAGCAAACCCACCAGCATCAGATCCACCATTTTATCCTGTCCCACCACAACCTTACCTATTTCTTTTTTAATAAGCAAGGTGGCTTCGTGAAGCTGGGCGATCTCCTGTTCGAGTCGGGTATCTTTCGCGATGCTTCCCACACCATCATTGCTTTCCATTATTGGTTCCATAATCGTTTATTTACAGTTTTTATAAAATTTTTCTATTGCCGTATTAAATAAAATCAGCTCCTCCGCAGTGATGTTTTCCCGGAGATGGATGCGATCATACAATGCAAATAATTCCGCAACATCCTTCTGTTGAACCCCTGCAATCACCGCCAGCTGATCAATTTTGGCCCCTCTCTCTTTCAGAAGATTCAGCTTGTAACGCATCCTGATAAATGTAATGAAATGCCTCATTTTCAAAAGCACGATCTTGCGGTGGTTGTTCTGCATGTAATACAACTTCCCTATTGTTTCAATGAACATCACCGATGTATTGATATTAGGTTCAATAACCGGAATGATTCGCTGTTTGCGCTTTGCACGAAAAAGCACATACAACAGTAAGGTTCCCAGAATGAGGTACCAGGCCCATTTCAAACCTCTTTTGGAAAGGATGAAAGACAAAGGCGACCTGCTTTCATTCTGAAGAGAATCGGGAATATCGTTTTCGAGCTGACTCACATTGTCCCAATACACATCACCCTCGGGAAGGAATGACAAAGTTTTTTCGGCATAAGCCCGTCCCGACGGAGTGGTGATAAAATAATTACTGAAGGCAAGCGGCATTGTATGCAGATACAAATAGCCTTCACCATATTTCACCCGCACAAAATTCAGGTAGTGCTGGTCCGATCCCTTTTCGGTGTAAGTGCCTAATTCCTCTGCATTCAAGCCCTTATCAAAACCATTGGAAATACCGCTCCACCAGTAAGTGCTTTTCTTTTCACCGTTATAATAATACACAGGATAAGCACTGTCTTCGCCGATCAAATAGAGGGAAAGTTCATGATCACTGACAAATGAAATCAGCATATCCTCTTGAGTACTATCACTTATTTTTTGAGTAAAAGACAAGGGAAGTTTTTTCAAAGAAAGAAAAGCATTGTTCCCTTTTTTGATGAAAGCCAGCAACGTATCTTCATCCTGTTGCGACCAATAAACCACATCGGAAACACAAATGTAATTGGATGGTGTTTTAATTTTTGAAGGTTGCAAACTTTTCTTCAGCGCCTTATCAAGGGTAACATGAGTATGCTCCGGAAAGAAGTCTTCCTGTAATTCCGACAAGGCATAGGTGCCATAAGGCTCTTTGTTCGACTGATGATAAAATTCAAACCAATCGGGTTTCTTTTCCTCTTCCGGCCAAAAAATGAGCACGAATAATCCCAGCACAAGCAGCACCGAAACTATAATTGCTATGATTCTGCCTCCACTCATTTCCCGCTGGTATTTATGGCAATGATAAATTCTTCAAACATATCGGCTGCCAAAGGAAATTCATGGGCCTCTATATCATAATCGCCATACCACACTTTTTCAAAAAGTCGGGTGAGCGTAAAAAACTTAGCATACAAAGGTTGACCGTGCATGGCCAGCAAAAACTCGCGACTAATACTGTTTTTCTTTAGCACAATCAATTTCCTGTCGTTCAAATCGCGGAGCACCATGAGGTAATAAGCCCTTATTGCTTCACGGTATGAGGCCGATGATCGCAGCTCGTCCAACATGCCACGCAAATCTAGCTCAGCAATATTTTCGGGAATAAAATCGCTGACTTCCCCTTTTTCAATTTTTATTTTGCGGTTGGTCGGCGACACTTTCCAATTGCGCACAAATACAATAATCAGGACAATAATGACCACGCCCAGTATACTCCAGAAGATCACCTTCATCGCAAAGGCACCAGGCATCCACATGGAAGGAGGACTAAAAGAACTTTTATCGCTTTGCCTCCCTTTTGGTTCTTCTTCCTTCTTTTCTTCTTTTTTCTTCCCCTGGGAATAATCCAGCTCATCGCGCAAACTCTCCCATTTTTTATCGCTGAAGTTGTGTTGCTTTACAGGAGGCAACGGCGCTGCTTCCGTTTCATAATACAAACTATCCTGTGCATTCAATCCCGCGAACAACAAAAAGAAAAACGATATGAATACCCCCCTCATCATTTCTTCCCGAAGGTTTTGATTTTCTCATTGAGGTCGTTGGCTTCACCTGTTTCCTGCATGGTGTAAAATAGCACTCCCGAGCTCATGGCAAAAAGCGAGATGATGAGGTAAATCACAACAAAACCCGCAAACAAATACACGCCGCTCACCACAGTAGTGAGCGTGGCGGAATCCATGTCAAAGTTCATTGTGAAAAACGACAGATACAGGCCGAGCAACGGCGATTTCGCCAGCATGTGCATGATCCAGCTCAAAGCAAAAATACAAATGTAAACCACCAGCATTTTCCCAAAGGCCTGCTTCATCATGAAAAACAATTGAAACATTCCTTTAAATCCTCTTTTATATGTGAGAAACTGAAGTAATGAAATCAGGGGCCAGATAAAGAAATAAAGAATAACCGGCAACACGCCACCAAACAAGCATACACCCAGCAAAGCCTGGAAAAGCAGTATGAAAGAAAAGTGTTTGGTAAAAAGAGCTTTTGAAAAAAGGTGTTTGTAAAAAGGCTTAGTCGACAACTGTTCTTCTTCCGACTCTATGACATAAAACACCACAAAGGACGAGAGCGCAAAAACTGCAGTTTCAATGAAGAAAAACAAAGGATAATCGCTGTATTCAAAAAAGTAAAAGAAGCCCAGCGAAATATCAAAAGGCCAATCGAAATGCCTTGTTTCTTCAACGAAATACTGATGTTCAAAAAAATACACCAGCACTACCGACAGCGCTGCCAGCACCGCTGAAAACCAGAACAACTTCCTGAAATGGCGGGAATAGATGGTAAAAGTATCGGCCACAATTTGCGCAATGGATTTTATCGCCTTGAAATCGATAGCATGTCGCGGCAGAGAAAAAACCTGGTCCTGCGCAAAGGTCTTAGTAAAGCCTTTTCTTGATTTATAGAAAGGATAAACGATGAAATACAAAACAATAAAGAGGAAAGAAACAATGATGACCGACAAGCGCACACCAACAGCAGCATCTGTATAACGAGTATAAAAACCTTCAATCAATCCGGCAATCACCAGCACAGGCACAATGCCCAGTAAAACACGCACACCACTTTGTGCCGATAAAAAGAAAGATTGTGCACGTGAATAAGTCCCGGGAAAAACCAGTCCTTTCCCAAGAGTAATTCCCGCTCCTCCCGCAATTACAATTGATGCGATTTCCAAGGTTCCGTGTTGCCAAATCGTCAACGCCGAGGTGCCCAGCAATCCCTGCTGGTAAAAGAAATATTGAAAGGCCCCCAGCATAACACCGTTGTACATCATAAACGCAATGGAGCCCGCCGAAAAGAAAATCCCCAGGATAAAAGTGAAAAAAGCCACTCTCACGTTATTGATGGTGATGCGCAAAAACATTTTCACTTCTCCCGTTTGCTTGTAAATCGCCATGGGATCGCCCTTCTTAATATTCTCCATGGTTTCCTGCATATAACCTTCGCCCATAATCTGAGTCGGGAAAGTCTCATCATAAGCTGTAGATACCGCTCCTATCAGCATCGACAAAACAAACACCACCAATGAGAACAACAATTCCTTCCTGGCCATGTAAAGCGCCTGCGGCAGTTCTTCCACCCAAAAATGAACGAAGCGGTTTTTGCGAACGTATTTCACACCGTTGAGCACCTGGAAAATTTTTTGGGCGAGTCCGTTGAGAAAAACCGTCACGGATCGACTAGGATAAAAAGTGCGTGCGTACGACAAATCATCTGTCACTTCTATAAAGAGATCACTCAGATCATCAGGATCTTTGGATTTGTTTTCCAGGACCTTTTCGAACTTCGACCATTTTTCTTTATTTTGCTCTATGAATTTTGTTTCGCGCATGGCGCAGTAAAAATAACATTTCCTTGAAAACCATCGACATACAAACCACACAAAAAGTAACTGTGAATTATCAGCTGGCTTCTTTCTGGCATAGGTTCCTGGCGCTGGCCATCGACCTGGTGATGCTTTTCCTGTTTGCGATGCTTTTCAACCTGGCGACCTACCTCATTTTTGATTATTCAGAAACGCTGGAGTTTACCAGAAACATCATCCTAAGTTTTGTAATTTTCTTCCATGCCCTGCTTTGTGAAATCTTTTTCAACGGTCAAACCGTTGGCAAATTGGCACTGGGAATAAGAGTGGTGAAACTGAACGGAACAAAGCTCAACATCACCGATTGTATTATTCGCTGGTGTTTCCGACTCATTGATGTTTTTCTTTCCCTTGGTGCTATTGCTGCAGTGGCGATGAATTCAACCAACAAAGGTCAGCGCGTTGGCGATTTGCTCGCCAACACCACGCTCATCCAGTCGCGTTCTTCTATCCGCTTTAAGCTGAAAGACATTCTTTCTATTAAAACCACCAACAGCTATCAACCTAAATATCCCGCAGTGAAAATGTTTAAAGAGCAGGAAATGATTTTGGTGAAAACCATTATCGACCGTGTGAAGCGTTATCCCAATCCCGCACATGAACAGGCTTTGAACGATATCGTGGAAAAAATCGCCCTTAAACTGGATATCGAAAAACCTAAGGATAAACTGGTTTTCCTTAATACTCTCCTGAAAGATTATATAGTGCTGACGCGATAGAAAATCCCTCTTACCAACACACTCTCCCTTTAGAAAGGTGATGACCCAGATTAAGGCAAATCCCTTTTCTTATTATGAATGCCCCGCGCGGGCGAAGCCATCGTGAGCCGCAATGCTTGCGGCAGTGGTGTGCTTGACCTACATTCTTATGAAGCGTATCTTAACCATTTAACAGCCGCAAGCATTGCGGCTACGTACGTAAATCCTTGTCTTGCCTTAGTCTGGGTCATCACCTTTCTAAAGGGAAATTGAAACGACATCCAACTTATTGCTCAAAAATTTCAAATTCAATTCTCCGGTTCAGCACACGGCCTTCTTCGGTATCATTACTTTCAATGGGTTCGCTTTCACCGCGACCTTCATAAACCAATCGCGCAGGATCAATACCTCTTTGCATCAACAAAGCTTTTACTTTTTTAGCCCGCAACAACGATAATTTTTCATTGTATGGCGCCGAACCCTGATCGTCGGTGTGACCGATAATGCGCAGACTTATCCCTTCGTGTTTTTTGAGGAAAGCAACCAGGGAATCCATCCTCAGTTGATAATCCCCGACGATGGAATCATTGTCGAGAATAAAATTGAAACGCGGCAGCGTAAGTTTTGAAAAATCCTTATCGGCAGCTTCAAAATCAACAGGCTTTGTCTCCACTACAGCATCATCCTTCTTCTTGGTTTTCACTTTGGTTTCCACCTGTGAAAAATCCTTCATATCAGGGAAAGAAGCGAGGAGCGTATCGGCTGTTTTCACCGAATCTTCATCGGCAAAAAGCTTGAAATAATCGGGATCATTCACATCCATTATTGCTGGTTTCGGCTGGAAAGAATTATCGAAAACCACTTCCATATTGTTGGAGCAATCCTTGCATTTAGGCTGACAGGCCTTAAGGACCAGCTTGTGCCTGCCGAGGGTATCCGTTTTAAATTCCACTTCATAAAAGCTGCGCACCTTCCTGTAAATATCATCAAAAATCCACTCCATGGAATAAGAGCTACGTATCTTGTAATAGCCGCCGTTAGTGTGAAGCGCAACTTTCTTCAACAAGTCTTCATTCACATTATCACCCAGAGCAATGGCATACACCTGAATATTGTTTTGCTTGGCCAGCGCAATAACCTCGTTCATCGTTGTCATGGAAGAATTTTCGTAACCATCGGTAAGAACAATCACAGCCTTCACTCCTTCTACCCTACTACTTTTCATCGCCTGTATAGCTTCATCAATTCCATCAAGCATTGCGGTACTTGAACCAAAATACGGATAACCATGTTCAGCAATGGCATCCCTGAGGTCCTTTATTTTTACCTCACGTTTCGCCTCCACTTTCGATCGCGCATCGTATTTCACGATAGAAATTTCATCGGCAGAAAATTTATGATCTACGAAATTGTACATTCCGCTGGTGAGTTTATCCACGCGTGCCTGTCCCATTGAACCGCTCATATCTCCTACCAGAGCAATGCTGTTGGGAATGGTATCAAACATCATCGATTCCGAGACTTTATACGTCCGCACCTGCTGGTAAGGCTCATTGCCATTGTTGTACAGTATATTACAAAAAATCTCCCTGTAAGCTTCCTGCGAAGCGCCGTAGTAATAAGTACCATTCTTATCCATCAGCTGAAACTGAACCGTAACAAGAGAATCGCCAATCACCACATTTTTGTATAGCAACTGAAGCTCGGCATCATCGGGAAGATCCTTGATGTGCTTATATGCACTAATAACAGATTCCCTATCAAGCTGAGAAGGAAGCACCAATCGCCCATCCACCATTATCGAATCTTCCTCTTCCGCATCAGGCTGTTCCAGATTGTGCACATCCACATTCATAAACGTGAGTGAATTAGCGGTGAGCGAATCGCTGATTTTCATGTAAGCCACGGCATCGCCCTGCTCCACGAAAAGATATTTCCCATCCTTGCTCATAGTAAGCATGGAAGCTTTGTTTAGCGTAAGAAATTCATCATTGGTACGCAACGATTTCACTAAAATCTTTTTGGAGAACCAGCTCTTTTGCGGCAACACTTCATTGACCGCTTCACCACCAATTTTTCTTTGCACTATTTGCTCTTCATCCGATAGCTTTTGCTTGTCTTTATAAAACTGGAAATGCATATCGACTTCCTTAAAACCTAAACTATCGGCCGCCGGCGAATAGCGTCGGACTTTCATCTCATCGCTTTGTATCACCAGCTCGTTGTATTCATTCCACACCAAAAATAAATTGTCGGGAATTTCCTCACCCAGCGAAGTATGGTTGATCACTTTTCGTGCCTTTACGTCATATACAAAAGTGATGATTTCCTTTTTATCCACCTTCACTTTGAAAGCAACATAATGCCCGTCCTTACTGAGGCGTGCGTCTTTGTATTCGAGTGTCGACTTATTTTGGGCCGACAATTCCCCCTCGCGGATATAGCGTTGTATTTCTTTATCGGGAACAATTTTCGACTGCCTTCTCAAGCGCGGGAAGCCGTATTTCATAATGCAATATTTTCCACCCATCGGTAACAACGATACCAAAACCGAATCCTTTGTATCCAAGGCGTATTCCTTACCTACAAAGGATTGCGGATTTTTATTTCCATGGATACGGTACATGTAAATCTTATTCATCTTTCCGTGCATAAACAAATACTCATCGGTGGCATCCGCTTCCACCGCACTTATTTCATTGTCCTTCATCATATAGGTGTATACAGGCTTATCAACATTGGCAGAGTATTCCTGTAATTCTTCCCCCGGATAAAATACAAAGTAACTGTTGCCATGATGAAGGAAATGGACCTCGGGTTTTATCAATAAATAAGTAAACGACTGATCGATGCGCTGCTTTCGAATATTCCATATGATTAATGAATCCACTTTATAAATCGCAAGAAAATGCGCGTCGTTGCTCACCTTATAATCAAGGATATCATTCTTCCAGAAGCAATGCTGCTTAATCCTCCTGATCATCCCTTTTTTAGCAACAGAATAAACATTAAAAGTCATGGTATGCTTAGCAAAGCTATACTCCGGCTGAACCAGGAAATTATCATTATCGGATATCTTGGAGGGCAACTGACTGTAAGCATTGCCAATAAGCAACAAGGCCAGGAAAAAAGTAAAACCGTATTTCATTTTATATAGTTAGTATTGAGAAAAAGCTTCGTTCAGCTTTTCCGCAATTAATTTTTGCAATTTCGCAGGCTGCAACACTTTCACGTTGGCACCATAGCTCAATATCTGCTCCACCAGCTCGTGGGTGATATTCACTTTCAGCTGCACCACAACAACATCCTTGTTTTCTTCAGTGATTTGCTGACTCGCATGCAGCGGCTGGGTTTTGATGTACTCACCCTGCAGCGATTTAAACTGCAAAAGTACTTCCACCGGCGCTTCATCCATTTGTGTAATTCCGAAAGAATACCTGAAAAAAGAAGCCGCATCAAATTCTTTCGACACTTGATAAACTTCTTTCGTGCTTTCCAACTTCAGCACTCTGTCCAGTCCGTAAGTAATAACTTTCCCCTTGTTCTCGTGGTAGCAAATGAGATACCAGCGGTGCTTGTATTCTTTTAGCAAATAAGGATGAACAATATTTTCAGATGGCTGGGCTTTGCCGAAGCTTTTATATTGCAACTTCAGCTTCAGTTTTTCCTTGATGGCCGATAGGATCACCGGCAGGTATTCCCCTCCCGAAGGTGCATCTATCTGATCAAATTGCACATACTGCACAATCGCCTCATCCTTCACTTCCGAAGAGATATTGAGTCGGTTAAAAATTTTATCAATGGCAAAGCGAAACTGGCGGAACATATCATTGTCCCTGAACTGATACAAAGTGCGGGCAGCAAATTGAATCGCCGACAAATCATCATCGTTCAACGGAATATCATCGATGGAATAATCGGGATTTTCGTAGTAGTAGCCCTTCTCCCTTTTACTGAATCTGATGGGTGCGTGATAAGCCAGCTCATCATCCTCACGCATGGCGCGCAAATCTTTTTCGATGGTGGATTTAGAAATGGCATCACCCATATCCGAACCGTACAATGCTTCTTCACAAGCCATCATCAAATCATCAATAGTCGGATAAGGCTTGTATTTATTCCTTAAACGTTTATCGATAATCCGGTAGCGCAATAATGCATGTTTGTTAGACGCCATGTGATAAAAATAGGAATTAAATGGAAATGTTTCCGACCTTATTTAAGGAAGATATTCACGAATGGGACGCTAACTAACTCCACGCCTTTCAAGGGATGATGCCCCAGATTAAGGCAAGGATTTGCTACGTATGAGCCGCAATGCTTGCGGCTGTAGTGTGGTTGACCTGCATTCTTATGAAAGCGTATTCCCAACCATTTCACAGCCGCAAGCATTGCGGCTCTAAGGAAGCAAATCCTTAAACACCTTCTACCACACCTGCACTTCCTTCACCACGTCGCTCTTCAGCTCGGCATTGATTTTTTCAACGATTTTGGATTTCATCATCATAAGTTCATGACGCAGCGGCGCCGACTTTACCTTGATGTGCAATATCCCGTTATCGAGTTTAATTTTTTCGGTTTCCTTGGCAATGAAGGGGCCCATGATATCCTCCCATATTTTTTTCACTTCCACCTGCTGCAATCCGCCACGCAAACGATAGACATCCAACAGCTCCTGGATAGCCTCTTTCAATGATGATTCATTTTTTCTCTTCATGCCACACTCTTTTTACACTGCCTTTTTCAATTTCAAACATCTTGTGTGAACCTTTCACAGTATGGAGCAACTGCTCTATCCTTTCGGGATGGGTATCGGTAATAAATATTTGTCCGAACTTACGTGAATTCACCAGATCCAGCAAATGCATCACGCGGTTTTCATCCAGCTTATCAAAGATATCATCGAGCAGCAAAATGGGATTCACCTTCTTGATTTGCTTTAAAAACTCAAGTTGTGCTATTTTAAGCGCTATGAGATATGATTTCTGCTGGCCCTGTGATCCGAATTTCTTGAGCGGATGACCTCCAATATTAAATTCAAGCTCATCTTTATGCACGCCAAAAGTGCTGAACTGACGACGTAAATCTTCATCTACCGATTGCTGTAAGCCATCTTTAAAAGAATGCTCTGCCAGTTGCGACTGGTACTCCAGCTCCACTTTTTCTTTCCGGCCGGAAATGATCTGGAAATATTCCTGGAAAATTGGTTCGAAATCCCGGATAAAGTCCTTCCTCTTTTCAAAAATAACTTGTCCGTGCTCACTCAGCTGAATATCCCATATCTCCAGCGATTCGGGATCAAATCGGCGTTCCTTAAAGAAGAGCTTCAACAAGGCATTGCGTTGCGCCAGCGCCTTTCCGTATTGTATCAAGTGATCGAGATATTCCTTGTCGTATTGCGAAATAATGCCATCGATGAACTTTCGTCTTTCCTCGCTGCCTTCGTAAATCAGCACACTGTCGGAAGGAGAAATCATCACCAGCGGATAGCCGCCAATGTGATCGGCCAAACGCTCGTACTCCTTTTTATTTTTCTTGAAAATCTTTTGCTGACCTTTCTTTACACCGCAGTAAATCTTGTCGTTCTCCCCACCCTTCTCAAACTCGCCCTGGACAAGGAAAAAAGATTCATCATGCAGCACGTTCTGACTGTCGGAAGGATTGAAAAAACTCTTACAGAAAGAAAGATAGTAGATGGCATCCAGTATATTCGTCTTTCCCTCGCCGTTATTGCCCACAAAGCAATTCACCTTATCGTGAAACTCAAACTCGGCTTCACGATAGTTTTTAAAATTAACGAGGGATAAACTCTTCAGATACATACTAATACTCTCCTGTTCCCAACATCACCAAAGTACAACCTTCCACTACTTCAACTCCTGCTTTCTCCAGCTGATTCTGGAATTCCGGATTTTCGGTACCCGGATTGAATAACACTCTTTTGGGGTGTAAACCCAGGATATATTGATAGTAAGAGGGCTGGTTTTGCGGCCCCACGTACATTGTCACCGTATGCACATCTTGTACCTCGGGTTGCCCCGTTAATATATGTTCACCAAAAATCTCACCTTCTTTTAATCCTACCGGCACCACCTCGTGGCCGTAAGATTTCAACTTACCCGTCGCTTTATATGAATAGCGATCGCTATTGGTTGAAGCGCCTATAACAACTGTTTTTTTACTCATGCACTAAAGATAAAGAATAGCCTATAGTGATGGGTGATAATAACGCAATAATATTTTGAACAAGGTATTTTTAACCAAAAGGTATCCTTTGACAGAACTGGAAAATCTTTAATAGCCCACCCCTAGGGGCGATGACCTGGAATTAGGCAAAATGAGGATTTGTGTGTGTGTGTGTGTG
>JBJTOK010000037.1:0-34817 GCA_046074525.1 Flavobacteriales bacterium | reverse complement strand
AATGTGCGCTGACTCAGCTTTTCATTTTCCAAAATCCCATACATCAAAAGATAAAACATCTTTTTTCCCTGAAGTACCTTAGCGTAATGATCCACTTTGGTGGTCAGCGATAAATTAGCCAAAAGGCTCTCGGGAATAACTACCAACAAATTGCTCGCTCCAATTTTATGATCTTTAAATACTGATATAACTATTTGATTATCAGCAGTAAAGACAATAATAAAAAGAAATATTACACATGTAATTAACTGACAATCAATTATTTATATCAACAATGGGGATTTGTAAAAACAAAAAAGGTCGGAAGAAAAATCTTCCGACCATGACTGCATTTTGTGCCGCCTTTTTATTTGCATTCGTTTCTTTAGAACATAATAAATCCTGATCTTTTCTTACACTTCGATCTTGCAAAATAACCCAGATCCCAGTTGAATTCCAGCATCAGCTGAACAGAAAGTGGAATGGTAGCGGCATATTTTGAATAAGAGGTGGTGAAATTATTGTCGTCGATAGGATAGTATTTCATTTTGTCTTTTCCTCCGTCGGCAGATATAATGTCGGAAATCCCTGTGTCAAAGCGAATACCGATAGTTCCGTAGATGTTATCGGTAGCGAAAAGCACGCTTCCGAATCCGAAAACAGCACCGTAGCTCTTGGCCTCGAACTTAGAGGTAATATCAGTAGAAGTTGTTCCGCTTTGCAATACTTTTTTAGTGAAGCCCAGTCGCGGACCAACTTCCAGATAGCTTCCGTTATCACTGTTGTATCTGAAGAGAATAGGAATATTTACAGTGTTGACCTGTATGTTTTTCTTGATTTCGGAGCTGGAGTTATCCAGGTATTTATTGTTCTGGTTGATTTGTGCCCACATATATTCACCGATGATAGCGTATTGCTCGTTGAAATCGAAGCCAGCCTTGAAGCCATAGCTATAAGCATAATTTGGAGTTTTGGTGATTCTATTGTCCTGCATTGTGTTTTCATTCAACAGCATGGCTACCCCCGCGCCACCTTTGAGTCCGACTTCAAAAAACATTTGTCCCTGCGCAGCCTGACAAACAAAGAAAAACAAGACTGATAAAAATAAATTTCTCATATATTTGGTTTATAATGCTGCCAAATTAAGCGTAAATGGCGCACATTACAAAATCAAATTTTAATAGATAAAACAAACAGAATTATGGGTTTACTTCAGGGAAAAGTCGCTATTGTTACAGGAGCATCAAGGGGAATAGGTCGAGCCATCGCCAAAAAAATTGCTGAAAACGGAGCCACTGTGGCTTTCACCTATCTGTCTTCAGAACAAAAGGCCATTGAGCTGGAAAATGAGCTGACTGCCCTGGGTGGAAAAGCCAAAGGGTTCAAGTCGGATGCAGCCAATTATGCTGCTGCCGAACAACTCGTTAATGATGTTGTTGCACAATTCGGAACAGTAGATATCGTTATCAATAATGCTGGGATTACCCGCGATAATTTGCTGATGAGAATGACCGAGCAGCAGTTTGACGAAGTGATTTCCGCGAACCTGAAATCGATTTTTAATTTAACCAAAGCAGTGACTAAGCCTATGCTGAAAGCTAAAAAAGGATCTATAGTGAATATTGGTTCTGTGGTGGGAGTGAATGGTAATGCCGGACAAGCCAACTACGCTGCTTCTAAGGCTGGAGCGTACGGTTTTACTAAATCTGTAGCCAAGGAATTAGGATCAAGAAATATCCGTTGCAACGCTATTGCTCCGGGCTTCATCAAAACAGAAATGACTGATGTGCTTGATCCTAAAGTGGTGGAAGGCTGGGTTAGCGGAATTCCGCTGAAAAGAGCAGGTGAGGGGGATGATGTTGCTGAGTTGTGTGTTTTCCTTGCTTCCGATAAAAGCACGTACATCACAGGTCAGGTGATCAATGTGTGCGGAGGAATGTCGATGTAATTTAAAAATAACTTTCATTGAAAATAGAAATCGTAACCCAGTATCCTGCGTGGTATTTTATCTTTTGCGCCTTGCTGGGATTACTTTATGCATTTATAGCCTATTTCCGTCACCGGAAAAATACTGAAATCGCGCGATGGCTCATCATCGCGCTTTTTTCTTTTCGTACAATCACTGTGTCTTTGCTGGCTTTCCTTTTGCTGGTGCCATTCATTAAAGCGGTAAATACTTCTTTGGAAAAGCCAGTGCTGATCATCGCTGCCGATAATTCAAAATCCATTGTTGCTGGTGGCCAGAAAGCAGCCGATGCCAATGCGCATTTCCAAGAAATAAAAGAGCAGCTCGGTGAAGATTTTGAAGTGCGCGTTCATTCTTTCGGAGAAAAAGTGGGAGAGAAGGATACGCTTGATTTTTCGGAACGAAGCACAGATTTCTCCTTGTTGTTTGATGAACTTGAAGCCCGCTACTCCAATAAAAATATTGGTGCCCTGGTAGTGCTGAGTGACGGGATTTACAATTCCGGACAAAATCCGGTGTACAGCAATCAGTTGAAGCATGTTCCCGTGTATTCCTTGTTATTGGGCGATACTACGCTTAGGAAGGATCTGTTCATTAAGGAATTGTATTTCAATAATGTTACTTATCTGGGAAATGAATTTCCTGTGGAAATGCTTATCGACTGCAAGGCTTGCGGCAATGAAAAAACGGTGCTCACAGTGGCCATGGATGGTGTGGTGAAAAAGGAAGAAGAAATCGTTCTCAGTAAACTACCACATACACATAAATTCATGCTGAAAGCTGAAAAGACGGGGATGCATAAATTATCAGTGAAACTGAAAGCACTTAGTGGTGAAAAAGTATTGGTCAATAATTCCCGCGAGGTGTATGTGGAAGTGCTGGATGGCCGACAGAAAATCCTGTTGTTGTCGAAATCTTCCCATCCTGATGTTGGAGCGATTAAAACAGTGGTAGAGGCCAATGAGAATTATAAAGTTGATGTAGCCCAATACGATAACTTCAAAGGAAATATCGAGCAATACAATATGGTGGTGTTGCACCAATTGCCTGATGATGCTGCACAAACGGAGCAGCTAATAAAAAAAATCACGAAGAGTAAAATAGGACTGCTTCTTGTGCTCGGCACCCAGATGAAATATCAGCAGCTGGCAAGAAATAGCGTTGGTATGCGTTGGCAGAATCCCGGATCGGTGCGAAGTTTCAACGATGCCTATCCTCAGCTGGAAAAGAATTTTTCCCTGTTTACGCTCAGTGAAGGAACAAAAGATTTTCTCAGAGATGTTCCACCGTTGAAAGTTCCTTTTGCACAATTTTCTGTTCCGGGATCATCGGAAATTCTGGCTACGCAAAAAATAGGAGCTGTAAGCAGTGCGCTGCCACTAATGGCTTTTTACACTTTTGAAGACAGTAAAATTTGCCTTGTTGCTGGTGAAGGTTTCTGGAGATGGAAACTTACCGATTATCTGAAAAGCCAGTCGGAAACTCACTTTGAAGAGCTTTTCCAGAAAACTGTGCAATACCTGTCGCTGAAATCCGATAAGTCGAATTTCAGGATCAACCACAAGAAAAAATTCTCTGAGAATGAAGAGGTCCTGCTGGATGCCGAATTATACAACGATAGCTATGAGCTCATCAACGAACCCGAAATAAAAGTGAAGTTGGTGAATGTAGCAGGAAAAGATTTTTCTTATGCCTTTGATAAGACGGCTGATAAATACCGGCTTAATCTCGGTTTTCTATCGCCGGGAAACTACCACTACCAGGCTAAAACAACAGTGGGTACCAAGCAATACAGCAAGCAAGGTGCTTTTGTTGTGGAAGAGCTCAAACTCGAAGATATTACAACAAGGGCCGATATCGCTTTGATGAAACAGCTTGCAGAAGAAAGAGGCGGGAAAATGTTTTTCCCTTCTCAGCAGGATGCCCTGATCAAGGCGATCAGGGAACGGCAGGATATTAAACCGCTTGAACATTCTTCTGTGGATATGAAAGAACTCATTCACCAGAAATGGATTTTCTTTTTGATTGCCGGATTGTTGAGTGTGGAGTGGCTGATGAGAAAGAGAAATGGCTTGAGTTAATGCCTTTCAATAAATCTCTGTGGGCACTTAAAGAATGAGGAAATTTTAATACTACTTAAACTTCAATCCATCAGTATAAAACCCCAAAGATTTGCGAATCGGGAAATTGAAGAACAAACCCACTGAAGTATTTATATACAGGGCCACTAAATCTCTTCGAATCAGATTGAGTGCACAACGCCTCGAGAAGAAAGCGAGAAAGCAGATTTTTTTCAGAACTGCTCTTTTTATTGTCCCAATGCCCATCGGGTTTCGGCATTCAGCGCGGAGTCTAATGAAATGTTATCTCGTTCTGCCTGATCTTCCAGCAGGCGAATCCAGTTTTTATTTTCACTGATCATCTTTTTCATCTCGTCAAAACTATTGTTTCCCTTGCCGGAAGCGACCATGTTTTTAGGGTCGATATTTTTTTGCAATACCATTTTGTAAATACTGAATCTTTGTTTTTCCATATCGTAATCCTGCTCATTCATGATCCTTTTTTCTTCTATAAAGGCCGCATTGAAGATACTTTTTGATGGGACATAATTTTTTAAAGTCAGATTGGATAGATCAATCATAGAATGAATTACATCATCAGTCTGGTATTTGCGATGAATATACTGTGGGAACTGATTCACTTTCTTTTTGTTGATTTTAATGTATTCGGGGGAGCACCACAGAAGGAAAGGAATTTCAAACATGAAGGCTGTAGCATTGGCTTCCTGATGCGAGCAGTAAGGCATGCAGTCGTACACTTCTTCTCCGTGGTCGGAAAAATAAAGTACAAAGGCGAAGTGCGCATTTTTCTTTACAGTTTGAATAATGTCATAAACCACCTTGTCGTTATAACGCACCGCATTATCGTATTCATTGATACGGTCGCGACCATAGTCGCTGTTTTTCAGGAAGGGCTTGCTGTTGACGCGAATGTCTTTCTTTGTGTTTTCAGAAAAAATATTGAACGATGATGGGTAGCGATCTACATAATTTCCATGTGTTCCGAGAAGGTGAACAATGATGAATTTTTTCTTCACTTTTTCCTGTAATACTTTTTTCAGAGGCTTGATCAGCCCCCCATCGAAGCCTTCTTTTTTATCGTCGTCGTTCACGAAAATATATTTATCGGAAACCATTGCCATAGCCGTAATGGCGTTTTCAAATTCACCCGCAAAATGCTGATTCGACAGCCAGTAGGTTTTGTAACCTGCCTGCTTGAACATCTCAATCATAGAGCCTTCTTTATAGAATGGTGTCATGTCTTCGAAGTTGGCAAAGGTGAGTGCCTTTCGTAAACTCGGTTGAGTGTGGGAGTGCGGACTGATAACATCCCGGAAAAGGAAGAGTTCGTTTTTTATCGACTCCAGCATAGGGTTAGTGTTGCGGTAATAACCAAACAAACTCATGTGATTCCTGTCGGTAGATTCCCCAATAATCATTACATATGTTTCCTCATCGGGGTAAGGAACATTAGCCGAATCTGCCACCGATAATTTTTCAAAAACTACTTTTCGTGTTTGTCTTTTAGCGAGTTCTTCCCTGAATATTTTGTATTCATTTCTGTATTTTTCAAGGTTGCTGATGTAGTTGTGCAGAACATTGTTTTGGTAGTTTTTATTGGCAAAAGAGAGAATGAAGATCAATACGATAATTATTATTCCGCCCTGCGTAAGCATTTTTTCCTTCCAGGGCATTCTTGTTTTGCCAATGAAAAATAAGAGTGAGACCGGCATGAGCAACACCAATAGGATTTGCGCAATAATATCCAGGGTAAGGTAAGTGCTGATGTATTCAAGAGATTCTCCGCTTGGTGATTCAAATATTGCAAAGTAAACACCCTGTGGCATGGGTGCGTCGAAAGTTTTCATATGGTAGAGCAGAGGCACTGTAAATAGCAGAAGTATCAATATTAACAGTGAGAGATAAATGATTTTTCCGCGGTTGAATATCAGTACGGGCAACGCAAGAAAACTGAGAGAGAAAAAAGTTTTGATGAGAGTGAGTGTATCGGTTTCCGCACAGTAAAGAAGATGAATTACAGAGAAATATGCAATGATGGTGCTTGCCGCGATTAGTTCTTTTCTTTTGTCAGAAGATAGACTTTTTGTCCAGAAATCCTTGATAATTAAGCGAAGCAGAGAGCTGAGTGTAATGATGCCAAGGAGTGCATAAAACAGGGTAGGATTGTCGCCAAGCAACAACACATATACAATAAAGATGTTGAACTGAAGGAGGAGCATCTGTAAATGCTTACGTGTGTTATCTGCTGAAATGCGGGCGATGAGCCAGTGAAAAAAAGCAAAAACCACAGCACCAATAATTCCACTGATGATGAGTCGGGAACTATACTCACTCCAAACTTCACTTAATGTCCTTTGATTGAAATGAATGGTTCTTATGAGTTGTATCGACCAGCTAAATAGAACACCAGCTAAGATGGAGAAGGTAAGGTTTTTTTGATTTTTTAAAAGGTGCACCCGAGACGTTTACTTTATTGTCTCAATTTTCCTGAATATTATTGAGTTTCGCAAGATAATTTTGATGAAATATATTCCTTCGGCCTGAGAGGATAAATCGATTTCTGAAATCATTTCTTTATTGAAATAGATTTTCTGGCCCATAGCATCATACACCTCAATGGCCATTACCTGATCTTTTTTTTCAGAATAATTGAGGTGGAAATATCCCTTGCCGGGATTCGGAAAAACATTGATATCCGTGATCTCGCCGCAATTGGAAGCTATTAGTCCAGAATACTCAAAGCGCCCGTCAAAATCATTTTGTTTCAAACGATAATAATATATTCCTTGTGCCGGCTCCGGATCGGTAGCGGTATAAAAAAGAACCTGATTGGAATTTCCTGCTCCTTTGGCGGTGAGAAGGATATTCCAGTTTTGACCATCTTCCGAGCGCTCAATGGTAAAATAATCATTATTGATTTCACTGGCCGTTGACCAGGTGAATTCCAGAGTGTTGTTTTTGCAGACAACATCAAAACTCAGTAATTCAATAGGCAGGCTTCCTACTTCAAAGGCGCCAATTTCGGGAGGATTTCCTCTTGTGCCGAATTCAGTGATGTCATTTGATACCAAGCCGTTTAAACCCGAATCAGCGGCAGGTGACCCCGAGCCGATAGCAAGATTGCATGTCGTAGCTGACGTGTATCCTGGATCGCCATTTTTTCCGTTGGCTTCAGGTGTATTTGTAGATGCTTTCCATGCCACCAGTGTAGCATAATCGGTATTGCTCCACCGCACGATATTGGAGCTGGCAGAATAATATAAATTGTAGTTGATGGCTGCTGAAGCAAAATTACTGGTGCTGTTCAGGTATAAGGGATAATCCCCGGCGCCATTGCCATAGCAGTACAAAATATTGTTTTTAACAAGCGTGGAAATCACAGCTTCATCAAGTTGTATGCAGTAGTTTTTGCAGTAAAAGGAGTTGTTGTAAATCACGGCACCACTTCTATCTTGTCCGCGGTATACACCGGTAAGGAAATTAGAGAAAAAGTTGTTCCGGCAGGTGAAATTGATAGAGCCCTGATCGTCGTAAATCCCCCAGTTGGCCTCTGAGCCGGTGACACCATCAATGTGATTTCTTTCTATGGTGAGGTCGCTGCAAACAGATGCTTGCTCCACATGAATGGCCCGGGAGGCGGTGCCTGTAGCTCTTACATAGCAGCTGGTAAGCGTGCAATTGTTGGCGGCGTTAAATGTATGGAAGGCAACGCTGCCGGCATCTACTCCAACGAGGGTACAGTTTTGAACCGTGATATAGTCGGGCTGACCGAGGTAAAAGACATCGGCAGTAGAAGCCGCAGTCATGCTTAAACCATCAAAGGTGATATAATCATAGGTATCGGAACTGCTTGGGAAGTTGAATAAGGTTCCTGAACTGGAAGTTATAGCAGTTGTATAGGTGCCTCCTGTGCCGGCACCCTGAATAGTTAAAACATTGGCTCCGGTTCCCGTACCATAGTCGTTACTGGCACTAACAGCCCAATTTATACCCGTCCAGGAGTATGTTCCATGATCAATATATACAATGTCTCCCGCGCCGAGATCATAGCTGGTGAGTACTGATAGTAAGGTGAGTTTTGGAGTGCTGACAGCCGTTCCATTATTGGCATCGTTACCAACGGCTGAACACCAACGGTCACCCGATGTACTGTTGTCATTTACATAATAATTAGCGCCATAAGCATGGAAACTTAAAAATAAAAACAGAATCTGTAAAAGTGGGGCAGAGTTTTTTTTTTGCATATGGTTAGGACTAAGAGATAATACTATGAAATTTCCCCTATTTCGATGTGAAAATACTAAAGAGAAGGATAATTACCAAGGGACTTATTGTTAAATCATACACTTTCTTTAAAAAAGCCTGATTTCAGTGTGTTTACCGATTGTTAAACAAGTGTTTTACCGTATTACTAACTTCCTTGTCCCATTGTTTCCTCCGGATTGCACATTCAGTAAGTAAAATCCTAAAGGGAGATTTTTAGAAATGAAGAAAACGTTTTCTCCACTCGCGAATGTTTGCTGATAAACAGTTGCACCTAAATTGTTGATGATAGAAACTTGCGTGGGATCCTTTTGTAGTGTTCCCAATGAGAGATAAAAATCTCCTGAGGAAGGATTAGGGTAAATGCCGATTTGTATTTCTTCTGTTTCATGGACGGCGTTGCTGATACCGCCCGTAATGGTTTTAAGTACTATGCCGCTGTCACCCACAATAAAAGCTGTAGTGTCATTAATAAAACGGATATCGTTGTAATTTTTTGTTTGTCCGGAGGCTACAGCAATCCATTTATCATCATTCTCCCGCGCTAATATCATTGCATTTTTACCAACGCTGATGCAATTTTTTCCGCTGCAATACACACTGCGGAGCTGGTCGATACACAAAGAGTCTTTTACAAAGGAAGTAAGAGCTTCGTTGGCCTCCAATTCAACTCCCTTGTCGCCCACAAAGAGCAAAGAGTCATTATAGGAAATAAGATCGCTGAGGTATCGGTTTGTGGAAGCGTTTACGATGCTCCAGTCATTGCCGCCATTGGTAGATTTCATTACGGTGCCATGGGCGCCGCAGGCTACAACTTCATTAGCCGAGAGGTAAAGTACTTTGTTCAGAAGATAAATAGTGATTGGTGTAATATTGGTCCATGAAGTGCCGCCATTGCTGGTTTTTAAAATAGTGCCGTTATTTCCCACAATAATGCCATTGCTTGCATTGAAAAAGGCAACAGCGTTCAAATCATTCACTGTGGGAGATGTAATGCTGTTCCAGCTATTGCCACTGTTGGTTGATAAAAGGATGGTTCCACTACTGCCCACGGCAACACCTGTAGTGCCTGTGAAAACAATGTCCTTCAAATTTTTTGCTGTGCCCGAATTTACGCTGCCAAAAGAAGTTCCGGTGTTGGTGCTTTTCAAAATAGTGCCGCTGTCGCCAACAATAAAAACAGTGGTTGCTGAAGGGAAAGCAACAGCATTCAAATGCCGGGTTGTGCTCACATTTATTTTATTCCACTGACAGCAAAGCGAAAGCGGCAGGATGAAAAGAAGCAGAAGTATGTTTATTCTCATAGTTTACCAGTAATTTTAAAAATGATGCGTCGGTTTTGTTGGCGTCCTTCCGGATTGTCGCTGCCGTCGGGCATCGTGTTGAAAGCAATCGGCTGTGTCATTCCATAGCCCTTGGCGACTAAGCGGTTGACAGGAATACCCTTGGCTATTAAATAATCGGCCACACTTTTCGCTCTGGCCTGCGATAATTTCAGGTTGTAATCGGGAGCGCCTTTATTATCGGTATGTGCTGCCACTTCAATCACCAGCTCGGGATTGTCTTTCATAAAGAGCACCATTTTTTCCAGTTCTTTCACCGATTCAGGAGTGAGGGTAGCTTTATCATAATCGAAATAAATATTGTTCATCCTGTACTCCTTATTCATGGCGATAGGCTCAGGGAAAATTTTTATTTCGCTAGTATCAGTGATATAGGTGGTAGTGGTGATGGTTTTCTCTACCCTGATGTATCCTTTCTTACGGGAGGTAACTACAATTGAATCTCCCGGATTGACGCTGTATATTTTTCCGGCTTCAACAGCGATGGAATCTTTGTTGTGATAGAAAACAATGTTGGCATCGTTGATCGCTTTTTCAGTGCTGTCGTTGATTTTTTCATAGGCTGCGATAGAGAAATATCTTTTCTCTTCTTTCTCGAAATAGAAAATATCATCACAGCAATTGCTCTTATTAATGTCGGTTCGGTTGGAGATGATGTAGCCAGTGTTTTTGCTGTAGGTGCGGAAATAAAAATCGTCCAGACTGCTGTTGAAGGGCTTCCCCATGTTTTTAGGTTTTTCAAAGGTTTTCCCTTTGTCGGCAGCAATCATTACATCATAGCCACCTAAACTCTCAAAGCCGTTGGAAGAGAAATAGAGATGGCCGCTTAGCGGATCAATAAAAGGTGTGATTTCATTTTCGGTGCTGTTGAATTTGCGACCAAGATTGGCCGGTTTTTCCACGTTGAACTGGGCGTCAATATTGGCCGACCAGATATCCAATCCGCCATTGCCTCCAGGCTTATCAGAAGTGAAGTACAATACATCCTGTTTTTCTTTTGCATCCCAGCTCAACGCCGGATGGGTAGAAGTATAGAGTCCGGAAGGATCATTTACCAGATCGCCCATTTTCACAGGGATATCCCATCCATCTCCCTTGTTTTTAGTAGCGTAAATACTGCAGATGTATTTGCCTTCATCGTTCTTTTTGCATTCGGTGAAATACATTCTTTTTCCATCGGCTGAGAAAGCCACATCGGAAATATCACCTGAAAATTCCTTGAAAACCAGAGGAAGAAAAAGCTCGGGTTTTGCTGTGCTGTCGTTTGGATTAATCGCATACAAACGTGATTTCGGTGTAGGTGCATCCACATCTATTTTTAGCAATGTATCTGAAACAATCGTGGAAAAAATAAATTGATTTTTATACAACGCAGGAGAGAGCTCGCTATATCTTTTGTTAATGGAAGCGGGCAGTGGATAAAGTTTGTAACTCCCGTTCACCGGCATGTTAGCGGCAATCACACACATCTTCATTTCGTCTTTTGCTTTTGCGGTGTAGTAGGACTGATTGCTGCCTTTGTAGCTTTTTCTGAAGAAATCGAAATGCTCTTTTGCCTTTTCGTAATTGCCCAGCATTTTATATGAGTTCGCAAGCTGGAATTCGGCCAACTGAAAATCTTTGTGGTTAAGGGCAAATAACTTTTGCAGCAAGGCATGAGCTTGATTAAAATCCCCTGTTTTTTGGTAGGTGAGTGCCAATTGCTGCATGGCGTAAGGGTTTTCGGGATTCTTTGCCAATTCTTCTAAATAGAGTTCTATGGCCTGGTAATAATTTCCATCGTAAAGGAAATTATCGGCGAGTTTAACCACACTGCTTTTGTGCTGCGCCAAAATTGTTGTTGTGCACAACATCATGAAGAAACAATATGTAATGAGTTTTTTCATTTTTAAAAGAGTCGGTTACAAGGTATCGTCCGCAATTTGTTTTTCTGTATGTTAAAGAGGTTGTGTGTATAAATGATCGATAGTTCGAGTGCACCGTTGTAGTTGCTGGCAGGAGTCAATGATGAGGCATTGACATCGTAAGTGAAGTTGAACTGCCAGTTGTTGTGGTTTACCCCCACCAGGAAATTGAAAGCATCACCAACACGGTACCATACGCCAGCTTTGAGGTAAACATTTTCCTTCAGCGATTTCCCGAATCCATGATTCACCACCGCACCGATATTGAATTGTTTTGCTTTGTGCTGATACATAAACATCACCGAAGGTGTAATGAACAAATGTTTTGAGATGTTGTACTGCCCGTCGGCATGGAGAATGAATTTAGGAGCTAAGCGGTCTTTGCTGCCGGTAAACGACTGATCGGGAACGTTGATGTGTGCGATGGAAAATCCGGTGTTGAGGTAATATTTTTTTTCGGTAAGCCAGTAGCCGCCACCAATCTGGATATCGGGGCGGATAATGCTCAGGCTGCTCAGATTTTCACCATTGGCAGTGCCATTGAAATCGGCTTCCACATAATTGAACTGATTTTCATACACCAGGATATTGGGGTTGATGGATTTTTGGAAGAGTGCGATTTGCAAGCCGCCATACACTTTTCTCGTTTGTGTTTTATTGAGGAAATGATGGTAGGAACTGTTGAGTCCGAAATGCAGCATTGATAAAGATCCCGATCCTGTGTTATCGGAAATCAATGAAAATCCGGCACCGATAAAATCGCCATTCAGCTTTTCTTCCAGGAATTTTTTGTCGGCATAAAAAGTAGATGAAATAAAAGGAGAAGCAACCGAGTTCCATTGATTGCGGTAGAGGTAACCCAACCGGAATTCACCGTTGATATCGCCGGTGAGTGCAGGGTTGAGTGCCATTGGTGCGCTGGTGAACTGGGAGAAATGAACGTCTTGTGCAAAGGAAGAAGCAAAAGATAAAATACATGCAATAGCAACACAATATTGCAGCACTGATGATTTTATATCTTGCAAGTTCACTATCATCTTATAAGCGTAATATTCCCTTTCTGGAAAACTTCAGTATTTGTTTTTTTGTTGATGGCCGAAATGTAGTATACAAAAGTTCCTGCGTTTTGTAATGTCCCGTGATACATGCCATCCCAGCCTTCCTGTATGTCGCTTGTTTCAAAAACGAGTTCTCCCCAGCGATTGAATATGCTGAACTTTATGAGTTTCATTTCTCCGGCGTTTAATATTTTCACTACATCATTTTTACCATCGTTATTGGGTGTGAATCCCGAAACAACTTTCACGAAATCCTGTGCTGAAACACTTATCGTTTTGCTCGCTGAATCCAAGCAGTTACCATCGTTCTTTGCAAATAACGTTACCTCGTACTCTCCTTTCTTGGTGTAATTCTTTGCCGGATTAGGTTTGTCGGAGCTGCTGCCATCGCCAAGATTCCAGTTCCAGTTGGTTGTGTTTTCCGAATTATCGGTAAAGAAAACGGGGCTGTTGATGGACGGGTTTTCGGGTTCAATAGTGAAAGCCGCAACAGGTGGATAATATGCCGACAGGGAAATGAGTGAATCTATCTGGCACAAGGTTTCACCATAAATTATATTTAGGTGAAAATTATGCGTGCCTGTGCTGTTGATATTGTATGAAGCAAAAGTAGAATCCTGTTTCACCGAATTGTATTCCCAAAACCATTTGTTGGTATGTACCGAAGTGTCGGTATTCACCGCTTTCAGCTGTGCGGCGAAAGGAATACAGAAAAGTTTTGTGAGCGTATCAATTTTTATTTTAGGTGCTTTGTATACTTTGATGTCTTTTGTGGCTGTGTCGCTGCAGCCTATGCTGCTGTTAGTGATGAGCGTTGCAGTGTATTTTCCCGGAGTGAGATAAGCGTAAAGCGGACTCGTATTAGTACTTGAGTTATTGTCGCCAAAATTCCATTGATGTGTTAAGGTGAATTGTCCGCTGGAAGTGTTTGAAAATTGTACAGCGCCTAAAGAACAAAGCAGAGTGTCACTTACTCCAAATGAGCTCACCACTTTTTCAGTATATACCAGCTGTCCTTTAATGGAAGAAGAACAGTTGTTGGAATCCAGTAACTGGACTTCTGGATTGTACAGGCCTCTCGATAAATAATTGTGATAAACCGAATCCTGTTTCAAGGCATAATTGAATGATTCAATATTGCCATCGCCATAGTTCCATACATAAAAATCAGCGTCAGTGAAATTCTGGTCGAAATTCACATTCAGCGGCGCGCAACCCGAATCAGGATTGAGTACATAGGAGCCATACGGACCGTGAACGATGATAAAGTTATTTTTCGTGATAGAATTGGAGCAGCCATTGGTGTTGGTAGCGGTGAGTGTTACATTGAATTTTCCGGGATGCAGATAGTTGTTCACTGCATTTTGTTGCGTAATTATATTGCCATCCCCCATGTCCCACAACCAGCTTTGAATATTGCTTTTTGAGGAATCCTGGAAAGTTACGAGGAAAGGGGAGCAATCGGCTTCCACCGAATCGGCTGAGAAATTTACAGTAGGCAGCGGCGCAATATCGGTGAGCTTTATTTTTGTGCTGGTATCCCTGCATCCAAAAGTGTTTTGTGCGTATAGCGTGATGTCGAACAACCCTGTTTTATTGAAAATGAAAGAAGGGTGTATTGCTGTGGAACTATCGCCGCCACCAAAATCCCATTTGTAACTAAGTGTTCCTGATGGTGACGATTGATTGATGTACTTGATGGTGTCGCCAATACAGCCGATAGTTTTATTTGTAGAGAAATTTGCACTCGGCTTGGTAATACTCACCAGATTGCTTTTGGAAAGTGAATCTTTACATCCGAAGTTGTTTTGAATAACCAGCTGAACAGGATAATCTCCGTTAACATAATACGTGTGTGTAGGATTCGTTGCTCCTGAAGTTACTCCATCACCAAATTTCCATAAATGGGAAATAACGGGTTTTGTCGACACTGATGAATCATTAAACTGTATCGCCTCGCCCTTGCAGTAGTTTTTCTTTGCAGCACCAAAATTGATTTTTATTCCTTCGATGCGCATGGTGTCTTTCTGACTGTTTTGACACTCCTGAAAGCTTACGATGTTGTTGCTTAGGTAGTAGTAAGGAACACGTGCTTTGGTATCAATCTGAAGGTAGTAAGTACCCGTGTCGGAGTAAGTTTTATATGCGGTATCCATTGCCGGACCTCCAACGGTGCTGCCATCACCGAAGTCCCAATCGTAAGTATAAATGTTGCCTAAAGTACTTTTGGTGAGGTTAACCATCTGCACAGCGTTGTTCAAGCATGCTGCAGAGACAATGGATTTTCCGGGAATCATGGAATCAACCTTGATGGTGCGGGTGCTTGCATCGGTGCAGCCTTCCACAGTGTTCGTGGTGCTGATGTTGATGTCATAAGTTCCTGTATTGGTAAAGTTGATAAAGGTAGTGTCGCTAGCAGAGATTTTTGCAATGGTGTCGTTGCTTCCCTTTTTCACAACATTAAAGTAATTGAACTGATCCCAGCCGGATGATCCATTGAAAAGTCCGATGGAAAAAGGAGGAGCGCAGGCACCTAAACTCAATTCTCCGTTAGGGAAAATGTAATTGGGCATCGACATGTTGGATTTGATGAAGACTGGTTTTTTCACTTCGGCATAGCAACCATTGTTACCAACAATCATGTTAACGTAGTAGTGTCCTGTTTTGGGCTGAGCATCATAGGCCCATAGGGTATCGTTGATCTTTGTAGTTTGGTGTTTATCCCATTTTTCATATTTGTGGGTCGGATTCTGAACGGCTACCCAGTCTTCAATGGCATAAAAATAACCGGAGTCGGGACAGGTTGCCGGCAGTTTTCCGTCGGGCCCCAGTAAATCACTGCCGTTTTGATACATCGCCCAGCACCAGTAATTGGGCTTGATAGCCGGATTGGTGTATTTTGTTTTATCGGTGTACGAATGCGTGGTATGAAAACAAAAAGTATCGGCATCGGTAGTGAAGTCGGCTACACTTGGTTTTTCCCCTGTTTTTACTGCCTTGCTGATACTCACACTCGATGTGCATCCGCTGGCATTTTCAACGGTGAGTCCAACGGTATAAAAACCGGTGTTGTTATAAGTATGCATTGGTTTTTTTAGTGTTGAACTGTTTGCTACGCCAGATGATGGATCACCAAAATCCCATTTCCATTTGATGATGGGAGAACCATAAGTAACGCTCTTGTCCTTGAAACTTACATTGAGCGGTGCACAGCCGCTGAAAGGTGTATCAACTTCCAAGCTAGCAATAGGTAAAGGGAAGCTAAGTTGTACTGTGTCGCCGTGCGTGCAACCCCATACATTGCTTTGAATTAAAATGGCAGTGGCCGCTGCCGGTGGAACAATAAATGTTTGAGTGGGATTAAGTGTTGTGGTGCTTTGTCCATTAGAAAAATACCATTGTGAAGTGGAATTGGTGCCGGTCGACTGGTTCACGAAATTAACGGTGAACGGGGCTTTGCAGGTGAGAGAAGGGAAAGTGAATTTGGCAGTCGGACTGCTATACACCTGTGTTACTGTATCGATACAGGTTTTATTGAAGCGACTGATGAGCCGCAGGTTGTAAGTGCCCTTGGTTGCAAATTTATGAACAGGATTCACCGTCATTGCCGTATCCCCATCGCCAAAATCCCAGATGTTTAAGGTACCTGTTGGATTGCCTGTGTTATTAAAAGAAATAGTGAAATCCTGTTGAGCATTGCAGTTTACGCTGTAACTGAAATTGGTTTTGTAATCGGTGAGCCGTATCGTTTTGGTCACTGTATCGGCGCAAGTTGATCCGCTGCTTTTGGCTATCATCTGTACCTGGATAGTGTCGTACTTAAAGTAGGTGTGCTTTGGAGCTTTTACGCTGGAACTAGTACCATCACCCATATCCCAGCTATAGGTGAGGTTGCTGCCCTGCGATTTGTTGGTGAACAATATTTCGGCAGGCAGCGCACACACAAAAGTATCGGCATCAAAAGCAGCTTTAGGTTGGTTGATGCTGATGTAATTCTCGATAGCGTAGGTGTTGGTGCATTCATTGGCATCTTCAATCTGAAGGTATACCTTGAATTTTCCTTCCTTGGTGTAAGTGTGTACGGGGTTAGGATCACTGGAGAAAACACCATCGCCAAAACTCCAGAACCATTTGGTAATACTTGTTGATTGTGGTACAGAAAGATCGCTGAATTGTATGGGTGTATAACCGCACAGACTCGTTTTATTGGCTTTGAAATCGGCGCTGGGCGATGAGTAAACAGGTATTGTAATGCTTTTGGTACTGCTGCCCTGGGCGTTGGAGGCCGTAAGCGTTACAGTATACAATCCGGGAAAAGAATAAAGTATAGAAGGGTTTTCCTCTGTTGATGTTTTGCCATTCCCGAAATCCCAGCTGTAAGCAATGGCACCCTGAGTTGTTTCATTGGTGAATTTGATGAGGACAGGAGCGCAGCCTTTCGATTTGTCAACAGTGAAGTCGGCAAGAGGTTGGGCATACAACGCCACCGCCAGAAACTGGAAAACGACAAATAATAAAAGGTTATAACGTTTAAATAAGCGCATGTATCTTATCCGGTATCGGGCAAAAATAAGTATTTTAAAAGTGGGTATCAACTTAATGTATTAAAGGCTGAAACTTCGCATTTGTTTGATTTTTTTGTCAGGAAAGAAGAAAGTGCACGACTAAGCAAGTGACTTAATCTAAATTACCTGTTTATGAAGAAAAAAATAATCGTGAATGCCCTAAAGGTGAGTATGGTGATAGGAACCTTACTGAACCTGATTAACAATTATGATGAGCTGTTTTTAGGAGAGCTATCATGGTTAACCTGCATTAAGGTAGGCGTGACTTATTTAATTCCCTTTTCGGTATCGTTTTATTCCTCCAGGAAAGCTTTGGCCGACAGTCAGCGTTTAGTCTAGTTCAGTGATGGAGTGTCAGAGAAATTACTCAATATGGAGTAGGGGGATTTATTGTCTTTAAGAATCCTTCCCCACAGCTGCCTCGGCGAATTGAAGAATACATATTCCTTTTTTCCTGGATAGCAGTACCAGGAATTTTTGTTCATTTCCTCGCGGATCTGTGATGGTCCCCAACCGGCATAGCCCATGAAAAAACGGATATTGCTGTTGTTGAGTTTATTTTCGCGTGCCAGTTTTTCTACCGAAGCAAAATCGCCGCCCCAGTATATCCCGCTGCGGATCTTGGTGCTGTTAGGGATTTCCTTCTCCAGCGTATGTACATAAAAGATGATGTCGGCATCTACCGGTCCCCCATAAAATACCCTCAAATCAACCCTGGGAAAATCTTTAATTGCATCACTCACTTTAATGTTGGAAGGAGAATTGATGACAAATCCCATCGTACCCTGTCTGGAATGCTCAACAAAAAACACTACCGAGCGCTTGAAATAAGGATCATGAAGGAAGGGTTCAGCAACAATGACTTTTCCTTGTTCTATTTTAGGAGACTTCATAGCAAATGAAACAATGAAGATACTACAGTTTTTATTATGTTTTTTCTTTTTCGCAGAAATACATATTTTTAGCACATCTATGGTGAAAATAAATTACTTAGCCCTGTTTTTTTCTTTTGTGTTGTTTGCCTGTGCTGAAGAGGAGGAAAAGAATGTAGCGACATTGTTGCCTGAAGCATCAAAGGCTGTAGATTCCGCACTGTCAAAAGACATTGCCGCCTATAAAACGGTGCTCAATGTGGTGAGGGAATCGGAGCTTATGCCAGATTTTACCTTTGTACCCGGCGATGTTGAAAAGGCCAAAGCATATATCGCCGATAATGAACGCTTACTCGCATATAATCCCGATTTTCTTCAGAAGCTGCAGGAGCAATCGCTCAACGATACTAACTGGACAGGTATAAGTATCCTGGCAAGGGAGATCAGTCACCATCTTTCCCGGCATAAACTGGAAGGCGGAGTACCGAGCGCCGACGAAAATCTGGAAGCCGATAAAAATGCCGGGTTCGTTTTGTACAAAATGGGCGCTACGCTGGAAGAAGCCATCAAAGCTCTGGAGGAAAGCTCTAATGAACAGAGTCCGGCACAGGCCATCATCTTCAACGCCCGCAAAAAAGCTCTCACCGAAGGTTGGGAAGAAGCCAAAACCCTTAATTCTCCTCAGAAAAAGATAGAGGAACTGGCATCCAAAGAGCTCAAGCAACAAAAGGACGAAGCAAAGAAAGATGAAGTGCATGTTGATGAAAACCGAAAGGTATTGTATAATGTGTTTATCGCCGGAGATACCTTGATTTATAAGGTGGATGCCAATAATGATATTTATATTTCAAATAATAATAAAGTGACTTTTGTAGGGAAAAAACTGAATTCTAATAAAATAGGTTTTGATTGGTTTTTTGAACTCAATAATCACCGCTATGGGGTAGATAAAGCCGGCCGTTTATGGGCCCGCTCCCTCGAAGGTGAATTTAAGGTAATCGGTCAGGCCATTGCTCAACAAAAATAATATTATGAAAAAGATCTTATTTGTATCCTTATTGACAACAGCTTTCTTTGCCTGCGGACCTTCTTCGGAAGAAATGGATGCACATGCCAAGAAAGTGGCGGAAGAAGAACTCAAGTTGCCTGATGATTTTGAAAAGCAAATGGAACAAATGGGTATGATGGCTGATTCAACCATTGCTTCTGATTCTACATCTGCCGACTCAACCAATCACTAATGGAATTTAAAAGACAGGGCATATCTGATGAATTGTTGTTGGATATCTACCGTCGTTTGCTAACCCCTCGATTATTCGAGGAGAAAATGCTGGTGCTCCTGCGCCAGGGCAAGATTTCCAAATGGTTCTCTGGTATCGGACAGGAGGCGATTTCTGTTGGTTCTACCAAAGCTCTTCATGATGATGAATACATTTTCCCTATGCACCGCAACCTTGGTGTATTCACGGGAAGAGGTATTCCTTTCAATAGATTATTCGCACAGTTTCAGGGTAAAGCTTCGGGCTTCAGCAAAGGACGTGAACGATCTTTTCATTTCGGTACAAACGATTACCATATCGTAGGCATGATTTCGCATCTCGGTCCGCAATTGTCGCTGGCCGATGGTGTGGCTTTGGCCTGCAAACTCAATAAAGAAAGAAAAGCAACTCTTGTTTTTACAGGTGATGGCGGTGCGAGTCAGGGCGAGTTCCATGAAGCGCTCAACGTTGCTGCTGTGTGGCAACTGCCTGTCATCTTTGTGGTGGAAAATAACGGCTTTGCTTTGTCGACGCCTTCCAAAGAACAGTTTTTGAATTCCAGTTTTGTGGACAAGGCGCATGGTTATGGAATAGAAGCACTTACTATTGATGGCAATAATATTCTCGAAGTGTACAATACCTTCCTGCAGGTGAGCGAAAAAGTACGCAAAAATCCACAGCCTTTTTTAGTGGATTGCCGCACTTTCAGGATGCGCGGACATGAGGAGGCTTCGGGCACCAAATACATTCCGCAGGAGTTGTTTGTGGAGTGGGCAAAGAAAGATCCTATTGCCAATTATGAGGCTTTTCTGCTGAAAGAGAAAGTGCTGAGCGAAGCAGAAAAAGAAAAGATTCACAAAACAATAAAACAGGAAATTGCCGATGCGGTGGAAGAGGTGATGGAGGAAGTGGATATCATTCCTGATGTGAATGCTGAATTCGCTGATATATATGCTCCCGCTGCTATAGAAGTGAAAACTCCTTCTTTGCAAACCAGGGAGATGCGCTACATTGATGCGGTGAGTGATGCGCTCAAACAAGCTCTCCGTAAACACAATAATTTATTGCTGATGGGGCAGGACATCGCCGAATATGGCGGTGCTTTCAAAGTGACGGAAGGAATGGTGGAGGAGTTCGGAAAAGAAAAAGTGAGAAATACGCCTTTGTGTGAATCGGCCATTATTGGCGCTGCCATGGGTTTGAGCATCAAAGGATGGAAGTCGGTAGTGGAAATGCAATTCGCCGATTTCGTGACATGCGGCTTCAACCAGATTGTCAATAATCTCGCAAAAAGCAATTACCGCTGGGGACAAAACGCCGATGTGGTGGTGCGCATGCCAACGGGTGCTGGCGTGGCCGCCGGACCTTTTCACAGCCAGAGCAACGAAGCCTGGTTTTTCCATGTGCCCGGATTGAAAATTGTTTATCCTGCTTTTCCTGCCGATGCGAAAGGCTTGTTGTTATCGGCCATTGAAGATCCAAATCCTGTCATGTATTTCGAGCATAAGGCAATGTACAGAAGTATATCACAACAAGTTCCGGAAGGTTATTATACAACGCCAATCGGCAAAGCTGCCTTGGTGAAAGGAGGAGGGAAAGTGTCTGTTATCACTTATGGAATGGGTGTGCACTGGGCGCTTAAAGCGATTGAGAAAACTGGAATTTCTGCAGATGTCCTCGATTTGCGCACTTTACTTCCGCTCGATACTGAAGCCATTTTTACCAGTGCTAAAAAAACAGGAAAAGTGCTCGTGTTGCATGAAGATACTTTGCTCGGAGGTATTGGCGCTGAAATAAGTGCAATGATTACCGAAAATTGTTTTGAATACCTTGATGCGCCGGTGATGCGCGTAGCCAGTTTAGATACGCCCGTGCCTTTTAATGCGGAATTGGAAAAACAATTCCTTGGGGAATCACGACTCCTTGAAAAAATGAAGGAGTTGGTGGGGTATTGATCACTACTATCGTCATTGCGAAATTTTTGTACTCAAAAATGAAGCAACCTCCTTTTCACAAGTTTCAGGGATGAAAAGTATTTTGTCCCTCGATGCTCTCTTAGCAGCATTCAGTTTCTATTATTTCTTCTTTTTAAAAGAAGCAACGAGGATAAGGGTGTAAAACAATAAGTAGTACTTATTTCAATAGTTTCCCAATCTCCCCAGCCACCATCTTCGCGCCCAACTCAGTAAAATGACAATCATCGTAAAAAATGCTTTCGTTTTTAGGTAAAAGAGAATACAAGTCAATCACCTGAATTCCCCTTGCTGTACCCGTTTCCATCAATGTTTTGTTAAATAGCTGCATGCTTTCATTCAGCACTTTTGAACTATAATATTCTCCGCCATTCTCCTGGAAATTTCCCTTACCGCCCATCCACAATAACGCTTCCTGTTGTTTGGTGTTTTGAGCGCTCCACAACACAGGTTGTGTAGCAAAAATCAATTTCACTTTTTTCTCTTTCGCGATGGCGATCAATGTGTTGATGTTGTTTTTGTATCCCTCGAGAACCCTAGTCCAATCAGGTAAAATATCAATTTTGTTTTTGCAATCGTATCTGAATTTCCGATGTTTAATTAATATTTTTCCGTCTTTATCCAATACCATTTCCTGCGTTGCCTTAGAGAAAAAAGCATGCTTCAGGTTGCGCGAGAGTTTCCAGTAGCCACTTCTCTTGTACCATGGAAAAAAATCATCAGGCAACACCTGGAAGGTTTTGTTGTAGCGCTCCAGAGAATCGCCGGCAGTGTATTCCCCCCGGACAAGTTGCAATTGTAAATCGTTTATGCCCATTAGAATAATCACTGTTTTTGTTTCGGGAAATTGTTGCAGCAATAACTTCATCTGGTCGATGTGATGAAAAGAATTCAATCCGTTTTTACCTGCGTTGGCAGCGTGCAGCAGATGCGTCCATGTTTCATTATTGTCTAAAAACATTTCAATTGTTGTACTGCCACCAATAGCGAGAAGGGTACTTGGCGGGGTGCTTCTTAATCCTTCGCTGTTGATAGTGAATTGTGATTTTCCATGTACCCCATGAATCACAGTGGAATCCGGTTCAAAGGTGAAATCGAGTCCGGGCGCCCATATCCTGAATTGTTTTTCTTCGGGAAGCAGAAGTCGCAGCACAATTTCCCCGATCAACAATGCAATAATAATACTAAGCGAAATACTGAGGATCTTGAATTTTCTCTGACTGCCCGCCATTTTTTATGCTCCTTTTAAAGCGGCTTCCAGTTCAAGGGCACGTTGAAAAATATCGTTGAGTGGGCGCGGTACCAGCACATTAGAGAGAAGTTGCGACAGTTCCTCATCGTGGGCCTTGGCCTTCATCGTTTGAAGATCGAGATGTACAAAAGTACTTCTCAATACAGCTTTGATATGCGTTTTGTCTTTATCGTACATGATGAATTCAACAATGAGCGATTTGTCGGAAACATTGATTACTTCAGAGCTGATGATGATTTCTTCACGCAATCCGGCTGGTTTACGGTATACGATTTCGTGTTTGCCAACAAACCACGCCACGCCTTTTTTGCGTGCAATATGGAAAATATCTAGGTCGTAAAAATTTGCCAGATGGTCTTCACGGGCATTTAAAAAATAATCGAAATATCTTCCGTTGTTGAGGTGGCCGTAAGGATCACAGTCCTGAAACTGAATTACCTTTTTGCTGCTGGGTGTTTTTTCAAATTGAGTTTCCATAAACAGAAGATAAAGATTTTATGTAAGATTTCACTTCAAGGATATCGCGGATAATTGGCACATTCATTTTTTCCACCAGTTTGACATGATGGTCTTTTTCGGCGTAGGCAATGGCTTTGAAGCCACCGCGACTCGCTGCGGTGAGGCCCGACACACTGTCTTCAATCACCAGGCATTCCTCGGGGGTGAAGCCCATGCCCTTTGCGGCATAAAGGAAAACGCCCGGATCAGGTTTCCATTCCTGTATGTCGTAAGCACTGTATATTTTTCCTTCAAAATGAGAGATGAGATTGGTCACACTTAGGTTGAGAATAATTTTTTCTTTCAGGGAGCTGGATGCAACACAGAATGGAAGCGGGAAATCTTTTAATAATTCGTGAATTCCCGGGATTGGAGTGACTTCTTTTTTGAAAGCTTCGAAAGAGCGGGCACGGAAAGTCTCCACAAAATTATCAGGTACTTTCATGTTGAACATGTTCTCTACATAACGAATGCAGGCACCTAAAGATGTTCCTGAAAAATCAATCATCATCTGATCGATTGGTGCTTCGTAACCGAGGTCTTTTACAACTTCGCCAAATACGCGAAAAGAAGTGGTTTCAGTATCTACGAGTACCCCATCGCAGTCGAAAATAATGCATTTCAGTTGAGCCATGGGACGAAGTTAATGAGAAAAATGAAGCGTAATTTCCGACTTTTCAACAATGCTTTAGGGAATAAGTTAATGTTAAAGTGGCGCTATGCCATTGAGGTGCATTTTATTTTTGATGGAATATATACTATGTGACCATAGAAATGAAATTGTAGACACATAAAAATCTTTACCATGAAAAAAGTAATTTATTTATTTCTGTTGCTGGCCGCAGTTTCTTGTGCGCCGCACCGCGTTTGCGATTCAAAAGCAAAAGAGGATAGCAAATTTGCCAAGATGATGTACACCTCTCGTTATGAAGAGGCCTTGCACGAAAGGGATTCCCTGTGTGCTCAATCCAAGCAGCTGATGCAGGATACAGCCAGTCTGGGAAAAGTACTTCGCAATGAGAAACAAAAACTGGCAAAGGAAATGAAGGAGCATGCCGACTTGAAAAAACTCTATGAAAACCTTGAGAAATCTTCGGGGGCGCAGCTGAGTGAACTCAATGCCAGTTTGACTAAAAAGCAAGTGGAACTAGAGGAAAAACAAAAGAAGGTAGATCAGCTGGAAGGTTTACTGAAAGAGCATCAGGCTATGCTGGATAATTTGTTTTCTTCTATCAAAAAAGCCCTTGTGGATTTCTCTCCATCGGAGCTTACAGTTGAGATGAAGAATGGAAAATTATATGTGTCTCTTCTGGATAAACTCCTGTTTGAATCAGGAAAAGCAGATGTGCAATCGCGTGGGGTAGAGGCTTTGCAAAAACTGGCTGCGGTGCTGAATAACCATTCTAATCTGGAAATTCTGGTGGAAGGTCATACCGATAATGTGCCTATCAAATCGGCGGTTTACCGCGACAACTGGGATTTAAGTACTTACCGTGCTGCTAGCGTTGTTCGTTTGCTCATCGATAATAAAGTGGCCGTGCAAAGGCTGACAGCTGCCGGAAAAGGTGAATTCCATCCGGTGGCTTCCAATGACACTCCTGAAGGCCGCTCTAAAAACAGGAGAACAGAAATTATTTTGGTTCCTGATTTGAGCGCGATTATGAATTTGATTAAATAATTCCGGCTCCGCCGAATAAGAAAAAGGAGATCACGCGATCTCCTTTTTTGTTTTTTTAAGAAGTCACTGTCCTCCTTCTTTATATTTTAGCAACCATGAAAAAAATCAAAGAATACTTCTCTGAAAAGAAGTGCAATTTCTTTTTGCGCCGCACACCGGTAGATTTTCCGATGTCTTTCCACGATTCGATTTTCCAGGTTCCGGAGGAGCACTGGAATGAAGTGCAGGGCACCAGTAGTAATCTTTACCTCAGTTATAATTACCTTAGAGCCATCGAGGAATCACAGGAGAATCTGGATTTTCGTTATATGATTTTTTATAAAAATAGAAAGCCGGTAGCTATTGCTTACGTGCAGGTTTTGCTGATTAAGTATGTGGATAGTATTAAGGATATCAGTTGTCCGCCCTTAAAAGGGTTGCTTGGGGGGAAAGAATCAAAATTTTTGGTGTGTGGCAATGTTTTTTCTTCAGGTGAAAATGGATTTGTACATACTTCTGATCTCAGCACCGAAGAGGCTTATAATGCTTTGATGAATGGTTTGTACCGCTTGCGGCGATCGGAGAAGATCCTTGGTGAGGTATCTTCTGTTATTGTAAAGGAATTCTGGGAAAAGAGCTATGAAAAACTTGCAGTGATTAAGAAGTATGACTATCGCGATTTTGAAATTGAACCGAATCTGGTGCTGAAAGTAAAAGCTTCGTGGAATGCAATGGACGACTATCTCAATGAACTCACCAAGAAGTACAGGAAGAAGAACAAGGAAGTGATGAAGAAGTCGGAAGCTCTTGTTATTAAAGAACTTTCTGCGGATGAAATCAAACATCAGAGCAATAAAATCAAAATCCTTTTTGATGCTGTGCATGAAAAAGCCGATTTCAAATTCGGGCATTTTGATGCAATGGGGTTCTATTTCATGAAGCAAAATCTTGGCGATAAATTTATTTTCCGCGCTTATTATTTAAATGAGGAAATGGTGGGGTTTGCGGCGATGTTTGTTAGCGGAGCGATTTTGGATGCGAATTATGTCGGACTCGATTACGACAAAAACCGCGATTTCGGTGTGTATCACCGCATGCTATACGATTTCGTGGAAGTAGCCATTCAGCACAAGTGTGCCGAACTGTGTTACGGCAGAACAGCCAGTGAAATAAAGTCATCAATCGGCGCTTTGCCGGTAAACATGAAAATATTCATGCGTCACCGCAACACGATCAGCAACAAATTAATCAAGCCGATATTTAAGTTGATTCAACCGAGCAGCTTTGAGTTACGCAATCCTTTCAAGGAAGGGGAGGTGCTTACTCAATAATAATTTTCTTGAAAAGTACCTGTTCCCTGGAGGTGATTTTGAGCAAGTATGTCCCGGCAGCTAAATCAGGAACACTAAGGCTGTTGTCACTGTTGTTTGAGCTGGAAAGTACTTTTCCTGTCAGGTCGCTCCATTCAGCAACATAAGATGTTGCGTTAACAGATACCTGTAATTTTCCTCCCGCTTCTACCGGATTGGGATAAGCACTTACTTCCTTATTTAAATGTAGCTTTTGCAATGCGGTGGTTGTGAAAACATCATCGGCTTTAGCTGCGATTTTCATTTCATCAAACCATGTGTAGCATTCTACCGAAGGCGCCCAGTTGGCATCGCTTCCGCCATGGAAAGTGGAAAAATACAGGTTGTCCACTTTATCACCATTGCTCACGAATTGTATGCCTGTTACCAGTAATGCAGGCTGTTCATTGATCCATAGTTCCACTTCTCCGTCGTGGTTGGCACCGCTATTGATTTTCACTCTTTCAATGATGTTGTACCATTGACCTTTCTGGAAATAAAAATCGGAACCCGACAATTGTAAAGTAAGATTATCGCCGCAAGGAGGATTGGTTTTGTCGAGATGGTATAAATACAATACTGCTTTTCCTCCGGTACGCCACATTAAGCGGGCAGTAAAGCCATTTGACCCAGTACAGGTTTGGCAACCGCTGCAACGAGCACCTCCGCCTAAACCTGGCAGTTTTCCTCCTTCACTGCTGCCACCCCAGTCGAAATTATCGCTGAAACGCACCCAATATGACATGTACAATTCGTCTGCAGGAGTGACGGTTAAAGGAGCTTGTGCACCGTTGTTGCTCGGACCGTAAGTGTTGACAGGGTATTTAATGCGCAGGGAGTTGTTGCCTGATTGTGCAAAGGCATTGTCAACATATCCTCGGCCTGCATCGAAGCCATTTACCCAGGGAACGTTAAATCCATCGCTGATCCAGCTGTTCTTGGTGTATCCTGTTTCATCGGAATAATTTTCAAAGCCCGTATAACCCAGTATCTGGGCTTTGGTGCTGAAAAACAATAGGCAAATGCCAAATGCAAATAAGTAATGCTTTTTCATAATTAAAGTGGGGTTTAAATATGTTGCTGAGACAAACTTTAAAAGTCAGACTGCGGTAGTACTGCAATATAAGGAGAAGAGTGGAGAATTGAAAAAAAAGTACGAAAATAGAATCTTGCAGAGACGGAAGATTTTCCGTCTCACACAAGGTTGAAAATTGTACCGGAGAGCAAAATCTCGCGTCTCTACAAGAAAATGAGTACTTATGAAATGCCTTCAGTAGGCATAGCTCTGTCGACCTTCTTCACCAGTCCTTGCAGGGTTTTTCCCGGGCCGATCTCAGTGAATTTGGTGGCGCCGCCAGCAATCATATTGATTACTGTTTGCGTCCAGCGCACTGGAGCGGTTAATTGTGTTACCAAATTTTCTTTGATGGTGGCAGGATCTGTCACTGCCTGAGCATTCACATTTTGGTAAATGGGGCAGATAGGTGTGTTGAATGTTGTTTTATCAATTGCAGCAGCCAATTCCACGCGAGCAGGCTCCATTAAAGGAGAGTGGAAAGCCCCGCCAACAGGCAGCAATAAAGCTCTTTTTGCGCCTGCCTCAGTTAACTTTGCGCAAGCAGCTTCAACAGCTTTGTTTTCTCCGGAGATAACCAATTGTCCCGGACAGTTGTAATTTGCGGCAACAACAACACCGTCGATGTTTTTACAAACTTCTTCCACTACGTTGTCCTCGAGACCGAGGATGGCAGCCATTGTAGAAGGGTTGATTTCACAGGCTTTTTGCATTGCCTGTGCGCGTATGGCTACCAGGCGTAAACCATCTTCAAAGGAAATGGTTTTATTGGCTACCAGGGCAGAAAATTCACCGAGTGAATGTCCGGCTACCATATCCGGTTTGAAATCCGCTTGCGTTAATGTGAGGATTACCGAGTGCAGAAAAACGGCAGGTTGCGTTACTTTGGTTTGCTTGAGATCTTCTTCTGTTCCATTGAACATAATTTCGGTGATGTTGAAACCAAGAATTTCATTGGCTCTGTCGAATAATTTTTTTGCTTCGGGATTGCTGTTGTACAATTCTTTTCCCATTCCCGGGAATTGCGAGCCCTGACCAGGGTAAACGTACGCGTTCATATTAATGTAATTTGGAAGATATTAGTTTGATAAATTCATTTCTGGTTTCTTGCTTTTCAAAAGCGCCTTTGAAAGAAGAAGTAGTGGTGACACTATTTTGCTTTTGTACGCCGCGCATCTGCATGCACATGTGCTGGGCCTCGATTACTACCGCTACGCCAATGGGATTGAGTGTGCGCTGGATACATTCCAGGATATCGGTAGTGAGTCTTTCCTGCACCTGTAAGCGACGAGAGTAGGCATCTACAACTCTTGGGATTTTGCTGAGTCCCACAATTTTTCCCGATGGAATATAAGCTACGTGTGCTTTTCCGAAAAAAGGCAAAATATGATGCTCACATAAGGAATAGAGTTCGATGTCTTTCACGATGATCATTTCATTGTGGTCTTCATTGAAGATGGCCGACATAATGATTTCATCGGGATTTTGGCAATAGCCTTTAGTAAGGTACTGCATCGATTTGGCAACTCTTTCAGGGGTTTTTAGCAAACCTTCTCGATCGGGATTTTCGCCAATTATTTTAAGAATTTCCCTGTTGAATTCCGCCATTTTACGGGTAGATTCTTCATTGAATTCTTCAGTGTTTCTGTAGTTGCTCATTATCCGTAATATTCTACTGAATTGTTTTCTGTTTCCTGCACTTTAACGCAGTGGAGTATGCAGCCAAGGGCTTCAACTTCCTGTTTAATTTCCTTCCAGATTTCTATTGCCAAAACTTCGGTGGAAGCCATTTTGCCTTTCATAAAAGGAACGTCCAGATTAAGGTTTCTGTGATCCAGTGGTTCAACAACTTTATCTTTAAGTATCTGACTCAATTGTTTCAGGTCGATAAGAAATCCTGTTTCGGCATTAATTTCACCTTTCACTGTTACAAATACCTGGTAATTGTGTCCGTGCCAGTTGGTGTTGGCACATTTACCAAAAACTTCGGCATTTTTTTCAGCACTCCAGTCTTCTCTGTGCAGCTTGTGTGCGGCATTGAAGCGTTCACGTCTTGTAAGGTAAATCATCTTTTTATTTTTAAGCGTTACAAATATAAGTGAATGTTCTTTGCAAACGAACATTTACTATTTTTACCAAAAAATTATTCCATGATAATAGTAACAGGAGCAGCAGGATTTATCAGCAGTGTGTTGGTGGGCCGATTGAATGAATTAGGATACAGGGACATTGTGTTGGTGGATGATTTCCATTCTTATCCTGCGAAAGCGAGGAATTTTGAAAAACACAAATATACCGAGAAGGTGGAGCGCAGCGATTTTTTCAGCTGGCTGGAAAAAAACCAGCGTTTTGCGCAGTTTGTAATTCATTTAGGTGCGCGCACCGACACAACCGAATTCAATAAACAGATTTTTGATGATCTCAATCTTGATTACAGTAAAAAAGTATGGGAGTTGTGTGTGAAGCATGCCCTGCCGCTGATTTATGCTTCATCGGCTGCTACTTACGGAGGCGGGGAGTTGGGCTATGATGACAACCATGAAGTGATTCCTGAATTAAAACCTCTCAATCCTTACGGTGATTCCAAAAACGATTTTGATATATGGGCTTTAAAACAAGAGAAAAAACCTTTCTTCTGGGCGGGCTTGAAATTCTTTAACGTTTATGGTCCGAATGAATACCACAAAGGTCGAATGGCATCGGTGGTATTCCATTCCTTCAACCAGATCAAGGCTTCAGGCAAGGTGAAGCTGTTCCGTTCGCACCGTGCGGATTATAAAGATGGCGGGCAACTTCGTGATTTCATTTATGTGAAAGATGTTGCCGATGTGATTGTGTTTTTAATGGAAAGCCGAAAGCATTCCGGAATTTACAACCTAGGAACAGGGAAAGCCCGCGCCTTCATTGATTTAGCCAATGCTACTTTCAAGGCGATGAATCTCGAACCCAATGTGGAGTTTATAGATACGCCGATTGATATCCGCGATAAATACCAATATTACACCCAGGCCAATATGGCGAAGCTTAAGGCTGCTGGATATACTAAAGAGTTTACTTCGCTGGAAGAGGGAGTGAATGATTACGTGAAGAATTATCTGGAGAAGAACTAAATAAAATTTCCTTTCCTCAAAGATTTCACAGATTAATACAGATTTTTCTCGCGGATGTCATCCTGAGGGAAAGCACTCTTTGTTAATCTGTGAAATCTGTGGGAAAATGATTTTAAACGTACTTCGCCAGCATTGCTCTTATCTTCTCCGGCAAAATAGGTTTCACTATATACTCGTCAGCCCGGTTTTCCATTGATTGCACCTTATCATTCAAATCGAAGGAAGCAGTACAAATGATCACGGGAGTATTAAAATTGGTTTGTTGCTGATCACCCCTGATGATTTCCAGCAGCTTTAATCCGTTGATGTTAGGGATGTTGATATCGAGGAAAATAATATCGAATTTATTGAGCTCCAGAATTGACTTGGCATAAACACCTTCTTCACACAAGAAAACTTCAAAGTCGGATTTAACAAGAACATTTGCCAGGAATTTTGCCTGCATCTCCTCATCTTCCACCACAAGTACTTTCTTCTTCATCTTACAGCTCTTTTTTCAGTTGCAGCAAAAACTTTTTCACCTTGTCGAGAGACTTGATCATCTCTACTTCTTTCTTGGTTTCCAGCTTATGCTTTTTCAGTTTTTCCTTGGCGCCATTGAGCGTGAAACCACGGTCCTTTACCAGGTGGTGGATGAGCTTGAGGGTTTCCACATCATCGTTGGTGAATAACCTGTTTCCCTTCCTGCTTTTTTTTGGTCGCAGAACCTCGAATTCCTTTTCCCAAAAGCGGATCAGCGACGTGTTTACTTCAAACATATCGGCCACCTCTCCGATGGTATAGTAAAGTTTCGATGTTTCTTTTTCCTTGTATGGCACTTTGTAAAAACTGAGTTGGTATAAAAATATAAAATTAATCCAATGACCTGTTTATCCTCGATGATATTTCCATCATCTTGCGGTATTCGGAGTAATTCAGGTCTTCGAAGAAGAAATTGGCGGGATCAATTTTTTCTCCTTTGCGGATAACTTCGTAATGCAAATGCGGATCGGTGGATTGGCCGGTTGAACCAACATTTCCAATGTAATCCCTTCGTTTGATTTTTTGTCCTTTCACTACATTGATTTTACTCATGTGTCCGTAAAGCGTTTTGTAGCCGTAACCATGATTGATAATTACGTTTTTACCATATCCATCGTGCTTCTCGCCGGCAAACTCCACTACACCATCGCCGGTAGCAAATATTTTTGTTCCCTTAGGTGCAGCGAAATCCACTCCCCAGTGCATCTTCACTGTGTCGTGTATAGGGTGTTGACGCATGCCATAACCAGAAGAAATCAGTGATAAATTCTTATTCAGTATCGGCTGTATAGCAGGGATACAGGAGATTTTTGCCGCTACTGTTTTTACTTTTTTGTCGATGCGTTTAAAGGATTCCTGCTGAATCTGGATTTTGGCCTCCAGCGCCTTTAGCTTGGCATTAGTTGTTTTTAGAAGATAGGAGTACTCATAGCCACTTAAATCAGGATTCATATCGTGTCCGCCTGTACCTGCCATTCTCACTTCCTTGGAAAGTGGTTGTAAACCGAAAACACCGCAGTACAAGCTATCGTCTTTCATGTTGATGTCTTCCAGCCGTTTGTTCAATCGTTCCATCCGGATGTTCATCAGGGCATATTCGTACTTGAGTTTTTCAATTTCCCTCGACTTGTTTTTCGATACCGTTTTTTCAAGGTAAGGCATCAATAATACATTAATTCCAAAGGAGAAAAGGACCACTATAGAGACAAAAAGAAGGGCTTTACGCGGTTTTCTTCTCGCGTATTTGATGGATTGCCCTACTCCAAATTTCTCTTTAGACATAAGATTGATTAGCTTTGCCCCTTTAACAAGGCGTCGTGAAGATAGGAAAAAAATATTGTTGTTACAAGCCTTGATAAATCAAGGGTTTTGACCAAAATCGGCAAAATCTTAATTAAACTTTTAGTTATGAAGTCAGCGGAAATACGCGAGCAGTTTTTGCAGTTTTTCAAGAGCAAAGGACATGAAATTGTGCCCTCAGCTCCAATGGTTATTAAAAACGACCCGACCCTCATGTTTACGAATGCGGGGATGAATCCCTTCAAGGAAATTTTCCTGGGCAACGCGCCGGTAAAATTTCCGCGTATTGCCAATACCCAAAAGTGTTTGAGGGTTTCGGGCAAGCACAACGACCTGGAGGAAGTGGGCGTGGATACCTACCACCACACGATGTTTGAAATGTTGGGTAACTGGTCTTTCGGCGATTATTTTAAAAAGGAAGCTATTCAGTGGGCATGGGAATTACTGACAGAAGTTTACAAAATTGATAAAGACCGCCTATATGTTACTGTGTTTGAAGGCGACAAAGATGCCAATCTTGGTTTCGACCAGGGGGCTTACGACGAGTGGAAAAAATACATCGCTGAGGACCGTATCCTCAACGGAAATAAAAAAGATAATTTCTGGGAAATGGGCGATCAGGGTCCTTGCGGACCATGTTCCGAGATTCACTACGATGGCCGTCCGGATGCCGAAAGAAAAAAAGTTTCAGGCGCAACGCTCGTGAACAACGACGATCCACAGGTGATTGAAATCTGGAACAACGTTTTCATGGAATTCAACCGCAAGGCCGATGGAAGTTTAGAAAAATTACCGGCTCAACACGTAGATACAGGAATGGGCTTTGAGCGTTTGGTGCGTGTAATGCAAGGCAAATCATCGAACTACGATACCGATGTTTTCACGCCTACTATCCGCAAAATAGAAGAGCTTACTAAAAAACAATATGGCAAAACAGAGGCGGTGGATATCGCCATTCGTGTGATTGCCGATCATATCCGTGCTGTGTCCTTCGCTATTGCCGATGGGCAGATGCCGTCCAACACCGGTGCCGGTTATGTGATCCGCCGTATTTTGCGTCGCGCTGTGCGTTATGGCTACAGCAAGCTCGAAATGAACGAAGCTTTTATTTATCAGTTGGTGCAAGTGCTCGCCGATGAAATGGGCAAATTCTTCCCTGAGCTGGTGAAACAAAAGGAATTCATTGAAAAAGTAATTAAGGAAGAAGAACAGAATTTCCTCCGTACTCTGGAAAAAGGAATACAGAAATTTGAATCTAAAGTCGAAAATCTAAAATCTAAAATTATCGACGGTGTATTTGCTTTCGAACTCTTTGATACTTTCGGTTTTCCTATCGATTTAACGGATTTGCTCGCACGTGAAAAAGGCCTCACCATCGACATGGATGGTTTTAAAGCTGAACTGGAAAAACAAAAAGACCGCTCACGTGCTGCCTCTGCTGTGGAGACGGATGACTGGGTGGCAGTGAATAGCGGCGAAGGAAAATTTGTGGGCTACGACCAACTCGAAGTAAAATCGAAAATCCTGCGCTACCGAAAAGTGAAAGCAAAAGGAAAAGAGCAGGTGCAAGTGGAACTGGAAACTACTCCGTTTTATGCGGAAGGTGGTGGACAGGTGGGCGATCGCGGTTATCTTGAAATAAACGGCGAAAAATATTCTGTTCTCGATTGCAAAAAGGAAAACGGTGTTTTCCTCCACTTCCTCGATAAGTTGCCATCGGATGTAAAAGCGGAAGTGAAGGCGGTGGTAAATAAAGGAAAACGTTCGTCTACTGAAGCCAATCACTCAGCTACGCACTTGTTGCATTATGCTTTGCGCAAGGTTTTGGGCACACACGTGGAGCAAAAAGGATCATTGGTGAATGAGAATAATTTGCGTTTCGATTTCTCTCATTTTCAAAAGGTGAGCGAATCGGAAATGATGGAAATCCAGGAGATTGTTAACGCGAACATTCGCGCCAATCTGCCTTTGCAGGAAGAAAGGGCGATTGCCATTGACGAAGCTAAAAAACGTGGCGCCATGGCGCTCTTCGGTGAAAAATACGGCGATAAGGTGCGCATGATCCAGTTTGGCGAATCGGTGGAATTGTGTGGTGGATGTCATGTGCATTCTACTGCTGCAATTGGTAAGGTGATTATACTTTCTGAAAGTGCTGTTGCTGCTGGTATCCGTAGGATTGAAGCTATCACTGGCGAAAAAGCAGATGCGTACATTACTGAGCAAATTCAGCTTTTACAAGATGTAAAAGAGCTGATGAAAAATCCGAAAGATTTGAAAAAATCTGTTCAGCAGTTGATAGATGACAACAGTCGCTTGTCAAAAGAAATAACTTCTTTATTAAGCGAAAAAGCCAAGGGAATCAAATCTGCATTGCTCACTAAAGTGGAGCAGGTAAATGGTGTTAACTTCCTTGCTGAAAAAATCGACTTGGATTCAGCCGATGCGCTGAAAGACTTGTGTTTCCAGCTGAAATCGGAAGTGCCTAATTTGTTTATGGTGCTTGGTGCTGAAGTAGGAGGGAAGCCAAACCTGAGTGTGGTGATTAACGAGGAACTCGTAAAAAATAAATCGCTCAACGCTTCCAATATCGTTCGTGAACTCGCCAAGGAAATCCAGGGCGGCGGCGGCGGTCAGGCTTTTTATGCCAATGCCGGCGGAACGAATGTAAATGGATTATCCAGTGCTTTGGCGAAAGCGAAATCTTTTGTGAAATAGTTAATGATTTACGTCATTGCGAGGAGGGACGACGAAGCAACCTCATCGTCAGTTTGTTTTAGGATGAGGTTGCTTCG
>JBJTOK010000036.1:0-143870 GCA_046074525.1 Flavobacteriales bacterium | reverse complement strand
TCTTGGAAATAACTTTTTAATATCGCTGATAGCTGTTTCAACTCGCTTTCTCATTTTGAGTTTTTCGAGGACTTGAGAGAGAGAATCGATTCTTTTAGAATTTGATTTCCGTTGCACTTTCAATCGAATGAATTTATTTTCGAATAATTCATCTTCTCTGTTATAATCTGTGTATGCACTATCGGCATACACGCTAGATTCAGCGGGTAAATCAAGAAGTAATTTATCTAATGCTTTTACGTCTGCTTGTTTACCAGGAGTGAAATGAAATTCAACTGGAACCCCTGAACCAGTAGTGAGTAATTGAACTTTTACTCCATAAAAATATCGGCGCATACTTGCCGTATATCCCCTCCATTTTTTACCCGAAATCATTTTGCTTCTTTGTATACGGATATTATCACACACTGCCACAGGAAAGGAATCCATGATATAATGCATCTCGCAACGAACTTCTTTGAAATGTTTGCCTACCTGACTGAAAAGATGATATAGCAATTCTCCCAATTTATGTAGCCGTCGATTAAACCTACTCTTTTCAATCATCTTGGGGATAAAGCCCATACTCTTCATGAAATTAATAGCGTGAAACTGATTACCGCCAAAGTACATCGCTGAAACTATTGCCGTGGTAGCAACTTCGCTATCACTCACTGTGCTTCTAACATCTTCTTTGTGCTCAATTTTTTGCATTATATCGTCTATCAAACAAAATATTCCTATAATTTTATCTCGGGTAAGCATTTGTATTGTTCTTGATTGGTTCGCAAAACAAATCTACAAACACTTGTTTACCCTCTTTTCAAATAGCAACTTGAATTATAATAACCAAAAAATAACCACAGAGTCGCAGAGCATATTACTTAGAGAACTCGGAGGACTTAACTCCTACAAAGATTGCGGAGCCCACGGCACACTGCACCTCTGTGATCTCATTTGGCGTTAAGCCCTCTGCGGGTTACTATAACGAAAACAACTCCGTGATCTTTGTGCCCCCGTCGTTTAATATTTGAAAGTTTGGTTAAATAAAGTATATCCCCCCATTTTAGGGAGTGTATTATTCAAAAAAAAACCGCAAAATTTCTTTTGCGGTTTTTGTAATTAGTTGTTCGGAATTAATCCAGTTTCTCGTAACGGTTGTCTTCAATATCAACACCTGTTTTCAATGCTTCTGTTATGAACTGATCCACAAGGCTTTTTGATTTTTGCGCCACCTGGCCTTTTTCAAGAGAGAAATCCTTAATCGCATTCATTTCAATTCCTGCTCCTTCACGCTTGAACACCAGCACCAGGAAAACACCCTGCTTACCAACTACCGGCTTCGACAGTTTGTTGAGCGGCATTGCAGCCACCATACCCATTACATCCGGTTCGTTACCGAAGCTTGCATTACCACCTACCGGTGTTGCAGGGATGCTGTCAACAAACAGTTCAGGGAATTTAGCTTTCAACGCATTCAGATTGGCACCGCCAGCCATCGCATCGTTAAGTTTTTTAGAGAGGATTTCCCCTTTCTTCGCAATGATGAGCTTAATTTCAATTTCCTTCTTCACATCTTCAAAAGGCTTAGCACCTTCTTTAGATTCTTTTTCTACCACTGCTACTACATATTTTTCAGGCAAAGTTGTGAAGATGTCTGAAACATCACCAACATTGGCATTGTAAGCCCATTTTACTACGTCGCGTGCACCTTCCAGATTGCTGATGTAAAGGTCGTTTTTCCCAAGTCCGGGATGCGCCATTACTACAAGCTGACGATCGTTGGCAGCAGAGTCGATATTTTTTCCGCTTTTCACTGCTTCCATCAATTCTTTCGCCTGCAAATAAATATCATCCAGGGTTTTCTTGGACGGATTCAATGAACGGGAAATGATTCCCGGATTTACCTTCTTCGTAAGCTGACCGTGTTGTACCACTTTTACAAGGTGGTAGCCATCTTTGTTGGAAAACACTTTTATCACGCTACCAGCGCTGGTTACCATAGCAGAATCAAACAAATCAGCATGCGCCGAGTTTTTGCTGATCCAGCCTATATCACCACCTTTAGGAACACTTTCAAAATCATCGGAATGCTTTTGCACCATCGCATCGAAAAGCTCAGGTTTTGTTTTCAGGATTTTTGCCAGTGAATCGGCTACAGCCACCATTCTCTCTCCTGAAGGAAGGTGGAAGGCCTCACTGCCTGGGATGCTTTTCTCTCCTCTTACAGAAATAAGGATGTGTTTTACTTTTACAGAGTCGGCCAGCATTTTCACTTTTACTACTTTCGCTACTTTCATCACTCTCTGGGAACCGTTGAACTCAATGAACGGACCGAACATCTGACCTTCATGCAGGGAAGCAAAAGAACTATCCATGAACAAAGGAAGTCCTGTTCCCTTGGTATAGTATGCATTCTCGTAGCTTGCTCCTTCTGTTTCGGTGTTTACGAAGTTACCATCGTTGTTTTTAAGTTCAGCAAAACGGGCTTTCACACCCTCCATTGCAGTTCTTAGTTTCTGCTCATCTTCAGCAGAAGGGTTGAGCGGAAAAGAAACGAAGCGGATGTCTCTTGATTCTTTTTGCTGATAACTGTCTTTCTCTTTATTGTACGCTTCCTTCATTTCATCTTCGCTTACCTTGATGGTAGAATCGGCAATCATTGAATAAGGAAGTACACCTACCCTGAACTCGTTGGTGATTTTGTCCATTGCATATTGGTACTTGGCTTCAGCGTTTGTAGGGAGGAAAGCCGATTGGATCAATCGCTGATATTTGAAGTAGTTCAACTGGCGGCGGATATCATTTTGCAACATATCAGCTTCTACTTCCAACTCCTTGTTTTCGGTATTCATGAGGGCTTCACGAACTTTCTCCTCTTCGGCAGGAACCTTGAGATCCTGAGCGAATTTCTGGAGGTAATACTGGTTGGAATAAAATATAGTAGCCACCTCATCATCGGAAGTGGAAACACCTACAGCTTCGTATTCTTTTTCACGGATGGCCAAATCCACCAAAGTGTTCCAGGCCTGCTCATTAAACTGCTGGCGGTTGTAATCGCTAAGCATTTGTCCACGCTGCTTTGCATTGTCTTCCATGCTTTTCACAAACTGGTTGTATTCCTCACGGGAGATCTTGCTACCATCCACTTCACCTATTGAATTAGGATCGCCGGTGCTTGCACCACCACGGCGGGAAAGCGCATCACTTAAGATGAAAAGCACTAAACAGCCACCTATTACGATTAACATCAATCCTGAGCGGTTCCTGATTTTTTGAATAATTGCCATCGACGTAAATTTTTTAAGAGGCACGAATATACAGAGTTCAGGTGAAAGAAAAAAAGAGTTTTCAAGGCTATTTCGCCGGTACGAAAACCCTTACCAGTTCAATGCGGGTATTGCTCACTTTCTCGATAAGGAAATCGAAGTGGCCAATTTGGATGTGAGCTCCATCCTGAGGAATGGTTTCATGAATGGAAAAGATAAGTCCGCCAAGGGTTTCATAAGCATCCGACACCGGCAGTCCCAGTGCGTAGCGCTGATTGATGTAATCAATTTCCATCCTCGCCGAGAAGAGATATTCCTCACTGGTGATTTGTTGCTCTATCATTTCCTGGGAATCGTGCTCATCCTCAATTTCACCAAAAATTTCTTCCATCACGTCCTCCACGGTAATCATTCCTGATGTACCGCCAAACTCATCCACCACCACTGCAATGCTCTTTTTTTTCTGGATAAAGGCCGTAAGCAACTGATCGGCAGGCATCGTCTCGGGAATATAAAAAACCGGTAAAATCAGTGAATTGATATCGGCAGGCTGCCTGAACATCTCCATGGAATGTACAAAGCCAACGATATTATCGATGGATCCGCGGTAAATGAGGATTTTGGATAATCCTGTATCGGTAAAGGTTTTAACAAGAACAGGCACACTCGACTGCACATCCAGCGCCACCAGTTCGGTGCGCGGCACCATACACTCCCGGGCCTTGATACGGGAGAGATCGAGCGCATTTTTGTAAATGCGTATTTCATGGTCCACTTCTTCGCTGTGATCCAGCTGACGCGTCCTGTCTTCCAGATATTTCTCCAGGTCGAGGCGATCGAAAATAGGCGGTTCGTCCTCCACATCCACCTTGAAAGCCACTTTCAGGAAAACTCTTGAAATCCATATGGTGAAAGTTACCACCCACTTCAACAGGAAGTACACCGGGTACACCACCAAAGCAAAAACCTTGAGGGCCTTGATTGGATAGGAATGGAAAATATTTTTGGGAATATACTCCCCGAAAATAAGGATGACAAGCGTAGAGATGATCGTTTGGAAAAAGAGGATAAGGAAAACATTGGTCACCCATTGTTCCACCGGACCTTCGAGCAACTGCTCCATATAGGTAGAATACACAACCAGCGCGAGGTTATTGCCGATAAGCATTGTGGCGAGGAAGCGCGATGGCGTGGCCGCAAAGCGCGAGCAGATACCTGCAATGAAGGAACCCGATTTATTCTCCAGCTCGATTTCCATTTTGTTGGCCGATACAAATGCTATTTCCATTCCGGAGAAAATGGCAGAAAAAAGAAGTGATAATCCTATGATGATGAAAACCTCCATCTATTGGTCTTCCTTGGTTAATTTCATTCTGATGCTGCGCCGACGGAAATAAAATAACAATGCCAGCGCTATCCATATCAACCAGATGTACGCTTCATTAATACCATGACGAAAGGCAGTGTAAATAAAAATGATGACGCAAAGTGCTAAAACTACGAGCCAGATTTTTTCAAAAATCCTGTGCTTCATTTGTTTTCCTTGATGTACTTCTCAATAGCACCTGTCATAGAAGGTGCATTCACCTGAGGCGCAGGAATATTGCACTTGAGCCCGGCGTTTTCAACCGCCTTGCGCGTAGTTTCGCCATAGGCCGCAATCAAAGTATCCTTCTGCTTAAACTTAGGGAAGTTCTTGAAAAGGGATTCAATTCCGGCCGGACTGTAAAATACAAGTACATCATAAAATACATTCTCCAAATCGGAAAGGTCGCTGGCTACGGTATTGTATAAAATCACGCGGCTATAATCAATTCCTGCTTTATCCAAAGATTCAGGAATAACAGGTTTCAAAATATCAGATGATGGTAACAGAAATTTTTCGTTCTTGTGCTTCTTGATCAAATCCATCAACTCAAGGAAAGTCTGCTTTCCATGAAAAATTTTTCTTTTGCGGTATACCACATACTTCTGGAGGTAGTTGGCAATGGTTTCCGACATGCAGAAATACTTCAGCGTGTCGGGCACTGTGTAACGGATTTCCTCACAGGTTTTGAAGAAATAATCAATAGCATTCTTGCTGGTCATGATCACAGCTGTATAATCAGGAATGTTCACCTTCTGCTTCCTGAAATCCTGAATAGGCACACCCTGTACCTGGATAAAAGATCTAAAATCAATTTTCAGTTTATACTTGGTAGCCAGTTCGGTATATGGGGCTTTGGCACTTTCTTGTTCTGGATGCTGGGAAACCAGGATGCTCTGCACTTTTTTCATTCTAGTAAAAATTTTTAAATGCCTAGTAATTTCATTAAAAATTCTGCCTCATACTTTTTGATCAGTATTGCAATCGGCAATAGTTCTAAAGTGCAAATATATAAAATGGAATAGAGTTTTGGAAACGTTGATATGCCTAATCCAATCTGAAAGCCAACGAAATACCTCTTCAAGCTGACTAAAACAAGAAGAAACAAGGCAATTTTTATGAAGAAAAACGGACTAGCTCCCGGAGCATACTGAATAAAGAATAAAAGAGGAATCAGAAAAACACCAAAGAGTTTGTAAGTCAAGAAGATATTGAACTGATATTCCCTGCTTTCACTCTGCGCCTTGAAGATCCAGCCGGTTAAACTGATAATGGTGTACTGCAGCAATATGAGCAAAAGAAGCACCCCAAAAACGAGCAAAAACATATAAAAACCACCCAGAGGCACGGGATTCCACTGGTACTTCGCAAAAAGGAAATAAAAGAAAAGAGCAATGCTGATAAAAGAAATGAAGTTAAGGAACATTGACATTTTACGGTAAATTTCATTGTCTTCCCGATGCAGTACTATATAATACTGTTTGAAAAACGTAGCCATAAGGATTTTGTAAATCAGCGAGCGATAGGACGAAACCAGCACTGCCATCAAAACCAGCAGAACCAGTAAAACTCCTAGTACCCAATCAGAAGAAGCAATATGTCGCAAGGTTCCCGGCATTATCTCACAACACCAAAAACCCTTGAAATTGTAAAACCCAGTTTATACTGCCCCTTCATCCAGCTGTCGGAAGAATTAGGAATGAAATCCTGGTAAATGATTCCGCTCGTATTGGTAAGATTGATCTGGAATACGTGTCCACCCGTTTCTATTTCCACACCCAAACCCAAAGGCATATAATAAGGGTTGGCAGTATTGTTCTTTCTGTAATCAGAGAAAGTATAAAAATATTCGGCGATGATAGCGAACGAAGGTGTGAGTTTCATTCGGCCCATCACACCCATCGAAAAAATATCATTGGTTTCTTCCGCACCATTGTTGTCGTTGACAGAAGCGTGGATCATGTTTCTATGGACTAAAGTAGGCATGAAACCCAGCGACAGTTCGCGGTTGACTTTAGTGGTAGCCACGAGCTGCCAGGCATAACTGATGCGATTCGTGAAAGTGCCGAATTCATTGTTCAAATCGCGTTTTGGCGTGAGGGCAATGCTGCTATATCCCACGATCGACAGCGGGAAACCACCTTCCATCTGCTCTACGAACTTATATTTAACTGAAGCATCCAGATGTTCATTCACCTTGCTGCGCGCAAAACCCAGTTGCAGTCGGTCGGTGACACCATATTCAAAGGAAAAACGGATATTGCTCGCCTGGTCGAAACCATAAAAGTTATGTATTCCTCCTCCCGATCCGGCCACATCACCAAAGCGGTGTGTAATTCGGAAATCAAGAGTTCCCCTTTTCACCGTTTCGTTGGTTTGGGCGCTGATGAGGTAAGTAGATTTAAAAGTGGCAAATACCTTTTGTGGTTCAGGAACAGCATCCTCTCCGAGAATATTCATCAGGTCGTCCCCTCCTGCAACAGTGCTTTGTTGTGTGGTATCGGTTATGGATAAGCTCTTCACTGCTGTATCAGCAATTACCGTACCTACCCCTTTGGCAGTGCTATCACTAATTAGCGACTTGTTAAGGCTATCGTCTACTACATTTTTTCTGGGGGTGTCGGCAGCAACTTTCAAACTGTCCTGGGCAAAAGCCGATGCAGACCATAGCAGCGCAAACGCCAAAAGGAAATTCACTTTCATCATCTTTCTTTTATTTTTTCAGGAGTGCTAAGGTAAAATTCACATCCACTTCTATCACCTCTGCAATTTTTTCGGTTACCACTGCTGGCACTTCAATATTATGATCCACCAGCTTTACATTGAATTTGGAATGAAGGATAACTTCTCCTTTTTTCACTTCTATAGTTCCTTCAAAAGTACGTGGTTTTGCTACGCCGTGAAGAGTAAAGGTACCCTCGGACTTCACTTTGTAAATTCCGTCTTTTGTATAATTCACATCGCCAATTATGGTCCCTTTAAACATCGCGTCGGTATATTTATCTGTCTCCAGGTACTTCTCATTGAAATGCTCTTCCATCAGGGGTTTTTCAAATTTAAACCCGTTGACTTTAATCAGTACCAATACCGACTTCTTTTTTGTATCAATAGCACATTGAACAGAAGTTGCGTTCACCGCCGAAATATTTTCTACCGGTGTTTTTGAAAAGAAGGAGACCTTACCGCTCTTGCTTTTGTAAACCTGCGCATTGAGCTGCATTCCCACTCCCAGTAAAATAATAAAAAGTAATTTTTTCATAAGCTTAATTGTTTGGATATCCTTTATCGAACCAGCATTTCAAAGTATCTTTCCTGTGTGCGTCAACAAATCCTCCCGGAGGCATAGTCGACAAATCGAAAACTTTGGTTTTAAAATTACCGTTATCGATCTGCAGCTTCAGCGAAGCATAGGTGGTAAAATCTCCGTACGATGAACCCTGGTCGTGACAGCCTGAAACTGCACATTCAGTAAGAATGATGTTTTTGATATTCCCACTGTACGTAGTACTCACCGTATCACAAAAACCTTTCTTGATTTCCTCCGGATCCTCCAGCTCATTGTACGAACACGACTCCTGCATAAATATGATACTGCCTATCAGAAAAGCAAAAACCGCACCCGGCAAAATAAATTTCAGTCTTTTCATCATGCTTTATTTAACAGCTGAAAATTAAAAAAATTATTCGGGGCAAAATAATCCTATTTGCAACAAAAGCGTATCTTCATTTATAAAGAAAAGAAACACCATGAACAAAAATCAATTCAAAGGTTGCGACTATTATAACATAGATGAATTGCTCACCGATGAGCAAAGAATGGTACGCGATGCCGCACGCCAGTGGGTAAGCAGGGAAGTGTCTCCCATCATTGAGAATTACTGCCAGAAGGCCGAATTCCCGAAACATTTGATAAAAGGACTCGGGGAAATTGGTGCTTTCGGCCCCTACATTCCGCAGGAATATGGTGGCTCAGGTTTAGACCATATTTCTTACGGACTCATTATGCAGGAACTGGAGCGCGGCGATTCAGGCATTCGCTCTACAGCATCAGTCCAGTCTTCCCTGGTGATGTACCCCATATATACTTATGGTTCAGAAGAGCAAAGAAGAAAATATCTCCCAAAACTCGCAACAGGTGAAATGATGGGCTGTTTCGGACTCACTGAGCCCGATCACGGTTCCAACCCAGGCGGCATGGTGACCAATATTAAAGACAAAGGAAATCACTACTTGCTCAATGGCGCCAAGATGTGGATATCCAACGCTCCTTTCGCTGATATTGCAGTGGTTTGGGCAAAGAATGAAAAAGGAAGAATCACCGGCCTTATCGTTGAAAGGGGAATGGAAGGCTTCTCTACTCCGGAAACCCACAGCAAATGGTCGCTCCGTGCATCAGCAACAGGTGAACTGGTTTTCGATAACGTAAAAATCCCAAAGGAAAATATTTTACCGAATAAGGACGGACTCGGCGCACCGCTGGGTTGTTTGGATTCGGCGCGCTATGGTATTTCATGGGGCGCTATTGGTGCCGCAATGGATTGCTACGACTCGGCTTTACGTTATTCACTGGAACGCCAACAATTTGAAAAACCAATCGCTTCTTTCCAGCTGCAACAAAAAAAACTAGCAGAAATGATTACCGAAATCACCAAGGCACAGCTCCTTGCCTGGCGACTGGGAACCTTGAAAAATCAAGGCAAAGCAACATCAGCAAAAATATCCATGGCCAAAAGGAACAATGTTAACATGGCCATTGAAATTGCACGTGAGGCACGCCAGATTCACGGCGCCATGGGCATCACCGGCGAATACCCTATCATGCGCCACATGATGAACCTCGAATCGGTAATTACTTATGAAGGCACTCATGATATCCACTTGCTCATTACGGGCAATGACATTACAGGCATCAGCGCATTTAAATAAATTATGAGACTCTTATTTTTCGTTTGCTTGGCAGTAGTGCTGTCGGGCTGTTCACGGCTCACGGAGTTCGATATCGATTATACTTCATCCACCACTGTTCCTTCCTCTGCAGGCATTAACCTGCCTTTTGATGTAATGACACCCGATGTGACCACCAACTCGGAAACTGAATTTGAGAACAACAACACCAACAAAAATCTGGTCGATAAAATTGTACTCAAAAAAATGACGCTTACCGTGCATACACCCAACAACGGTAATTTCGGATTTTTAAAATCAATCGAGATTTTCATTAATGCCGACGGACTCAGCGAAAAAAAAATCGCATGGAATAACAATGTGGATTCCTCCGCCGGTGCAACGATCGAACTCACCAGCTCGGGTGATGAACTTAAGGAATATGTAAAATCCGACAAATTCAAACTGCGCGTGAACACAGTCACCGATCAGCTGATTGCGCAGGATTACACCATTGATATCTACACGCTGTTTACAGTAAACGCTAAGTTGTTGTAAAATTCCCGCTCAAAATTCAGTCCGTCCTTGCGAGAAATTTCCGAGCTAGAAAATTTCTCGCAAGGACTAGCTCATTTGTTTTTCTGAAATATATTTCCTAGTTTGTGTAGATAATACAATAACCAAAACCTAAACCTATGCTTACCAAACTTAAACTGCTTTGGCTGCTATTGCTTGCGCCATTTTTCGGTACAACTTCCTTTGCACAATGTGCTAAATTTGAACCACCTGACGGAAATGCCCTTCTGATTATCGGACAGGATCTTGGATCAGTGGGCGGATCCTCTTATTACAACAACGGATATGTGGAAAATGTGGGAGGCCCCGTACCGGGCGGTATTACTACCTATACTGACTTTCCTTATTTACAAGGCCTCACTTCAGTAGCAAATTATGGTGCAGGCGACATTTGCGCGCAATCTGTTACCGGCAATACTACTTACCAAAATTCGGTGCTGGTCATTGGACTTTACCTGGTGAACGAATTGAACGCAATTAAAAACGGTCAGCGGGATGCATTGATACAGCAATTGGGCAGCTGGATCAAAAACAGCAACCGGCCAGTCTTCCTGAGAATTGGATACGAATATGACGGTCCGTGGAACAGTTATAATCCCGCTGATTACAAAATTGCCTTTAAACGAATTGTAGATAAATTCAGAGCCAGCAGCGTGGACAATTGTGCTTTTGTATGGCAAAGCTGCGGTTATGGCAGCGATACTTCTACCTTAAAACAATGGTATCCGGGAGATGACTATGTGGACTGGATGGCATACTCCCACTTCATGTATACCAATAACGGCACTCCTGAAATGGCACTGGCCCGCGCACACCATAAACCATTAATGATTGCCGAAGCAACACCGCAAGGCGATATTATCAACTCAAATTATTCGTGGAACCGATGGTTTGGTCCCTTGTTCCAACATATTCAAAACAATCAGGATGTGATCAAGGCCTTGGCTTACATTAATGCCAACTGGGACGGGCAATCGATGTGGGCCGGACAAGGCTGGGGCGATTCGCGCATTCAAAACAGCAGCACAATCAAAGCAAAATGGCTGGCCGAAATCAATTCCTCCTTCTGGCTTAAATCTTCATCAACGCTTTTTGCTTCCCTCAATTGTTCGACTACCGGTACTGAAAAAATTAAGCCCGAAATTTCCTTGTCTGTTTACCCCAATCCATCAAAGGGAGAAATAACAATTAATCATCTCTTGACCATCAAAGAAATCATAGTCACTAACCTGAATGGAGAAACAATATTCAGGGAATTTTATAGCAACGGCAATAGCATAAAAATAGATTTGAAAAATCAAATTGCCGCCGGTGTTTACATACTCAACATTCGGGATGAAATAAGCTCTACACAACAAAAAATTGTGATTTGCGAGTGACTATACAGGATAAAAATTTGACTTCTTCCAAATATCGCCGTACTTTGTGTAATGTTTACAATATCTATTCATGAAAATCTTGTCATATATATTGTTTTTATTATTGATTGCACCTTCATCATTTTCCCAGTGCGCAAAATTTGAACCTCCCGATGGAACTGCCATCCTGATACTGGGCCAGGATCTTGGATCAGTAGGTGGATTTTCATCGCCTAACAACAAAGGATATATTGAGAAGGTAGGAGCGCCCGTTCCCGGAGGTGTGACTACCTATCTCAGTATTCCTTCATTGGCAGGAATGACCTCGATTACCAATTATGGCGCTGGTGATATTTGCGCACAGTGCATCACCGACAATGCTACTTATAAAAATTCGGTGCTCTCTATCGGACTCTATCTCGTAGATGAACTCGGCAACATCAACAAAGGTCTTCGTGATGGAGTGATTAACCAGCTGGCCACCTGGATCAAAGGCCGCACACAACCTGTGTTTTTGCGCATCGGTTACGAATACGATGGTTCCTGGAATAAATACAATGCTGCCGAATACAAACTAGCTTACAAAAGAATCGTCGATAAATTCCGCACCGCCAGCGTGAACAACTGCGCATATGTATGGCAAGGTGCGGGCTATGCCACCGACACTACTTTCCTGAAACAATGGTATCCAGGGGATGATTATGTGGACTGGATGGCCTATTCCCATTTCAAATATGCATCGAACGGTTCAGGAGAAATCGCCTTGGCCCGCGCACATCATAAACCTGTGATGATTGCCGAAGCCACACCCCGCGGAGATATTATCGCTCCAGGTTATTCCTGGGATACCTGGTTTGCGCCTTTGTTTCAGCATATACAGGACAATAAAGATGTTATTAAAGCTCTGGCTTATATCAACGCAAACTGGAACGGACAATGGATGTGGAGTGGCCAGGGCTGGGGCGACACACGCATTGAAAACAGCTCCACCATCAAAGCAAAATGGCTGGCCGAGATTTCCTCTTCCTTCTGGCTTACAGCTTCTCCTAACCTGTTTGCCACATTGGATTGCTCAGATACAGCAACAACACTCCCACAAAATAACTTACATGTTTTCCCTAATCCAAGCAATGGAGAAATCAATATTGAATTTGTGACTTCCTCCAGCAAAGAAATTGTAATCACTAATCTTAACGGAGAAACTTTATTCAGCAAGAGCTCCAGCGACAATAATCCAACAAAAATCAACACTGAAAATTTTGCCTCAGGGATGTATATTATCAGCGTAAAAAGTGAAAATGAAATTGTGCAGAAAAAAATAACAGTCATTCATTAAGCGAAAAAAAAAAATGCGCTTATCTCACCACCGAAACCCTGCCAATCCTATGTTCTAAATCCTTACTGAACTGTTCACGGGCAAGGATTTTCCAAACATACACATCCACCTGCACATCCCTCCCTTTGTAGGTGCCATCCCACGCGGCATTGATATCGGTGGTGCTAAAAATCAATTCGCCCCAGCGATCAAAAACAAGGAATTCATAATCATCGTAGGCATAGCCTGTCATCAAAGGTTTGAAGCTTTCATTCACTCCATCGCCATTTGGTGTAAAGGCGTTGGGAATGAAGAAGGACACCTCTGGATCAATCCTGATGGCGGAACAGGTTTCTTTTGAACAGCCATAAATATTGAAGGTTCTCAAGCAAACATTGTAGGTTCCGGTGTCAGGATAAGTGTAGTAAGGACTGGCCAATTTCGAGCTGTCGCCCGTACCAAAATACCAGGAAAAGGCTGAAGCCCCGGTGCTCAGGTTAATAAAAGAAATCAGGGGATCATAAATAGTGGTAGGTTGCGGACTCGCTGAAAAAGAAGGCTCAGGCGTAGGATATGCTTGCAGTGTTAAACTCTCTGTTACAGAAGCCACGCAAGAACTGTCATCGGTAACAGTAAGCGTTATACTGTAAGTCCCGGCTGCCAAAGTCAGCGATGGATCACACTCTGCTGAAGTAGTGCCATTGCCAAAATCCCAAACACAAGAATGCGTCGCTGTAGAAGCTGTACTCTGGTTCGTGAAAGCCACAGCAATAGAATTGCAATCAGGAATAGTATCGAAAACAAAAGCAGCAGCGGGGTTTCTGATAAGTACTGCTGAAATGCTTGGCGAAGGACAATTATTAACATCCTTCGCGCTGACTGTATAAGTCTTCATTCCAACTGGGGTAGCCAAAGGATTAGCGATTGCACTGTTGCTTAAAGTAGGATCTGCCAGCCAGCTGTAAGTATATCCAGGAGTTCCACCTGAAGCAGAAGCAGAGAGTTGCAATGACCCATCTACACAGGTAGCAGACGAAGGAGAAATAGAAATATGCACAGGGGATGGATCACTCAAATTGAAAGTCGCTGAATCCTTGCAGGAAAATTTATCACTCACCACTACTTTATAAGTTCCTTCACACAAAGCACTGGCTGCTGAATCGTTCAGCAAGGGCGCAGATACTCCTGCAGGGGAAGTCCAGGTGTAAATGAACGGTCGAGTACCTCCAGTGATATTGATCAATCGAGCAGTTCCGCTGCAATCGCCGTAGCAAAGCGGATTAGTATAAACAGGAGTAAAAGAAGGAGCAGGAATATTGAGCACTTCAATGGTTTCGGTGACTGTACAGTTTTTATTGTCGCTGAGTACTACCGTGTACATTCCCGGTTTAAGATTGGCAGCAGCAGGTGTCACCTGATTTCCGGCGGCAGCATTCCATTGGTAATCAAAAGGTGCTGTCCCTCCCGAAACAACCGTGATGGAAGCACTTCCATCCGACTGGTTACAATGCGCAGCGATGGAATCAACAGTGTACACTATTTTTTGTGGTTTAGTAAGCACTGGCGAAACCGAATCCTTGCAACCATATTTATCGGCGATAACTACTTTATGCGTTCCTGAACACAATTGTGAAACATTGGCTGTCCCCTGCCCCACCGGTGGTTGAGGCGACCAGAGGTAAGTAAATGGTCCGTCGCCATTTTGCGTATTCGCCATTGCCGAGCCATCACACAAACCAAAACAGGATATATGTGAAGGCGTTACCAAAATCTGGAAAGCAGGAGCAACAGTAACCGTCATCTTGCTGGAAGAAAGTGCCATGCAGCCATTTTTATCTGTAATGGAAATGGCAGTGTATTGTGTTGTGGCAGCAGGATGCACATATTTCACATAGCCATTCGTAATGTCGTTAAGCGTAAAATTACTGGTGCCATCAGTATAGGTTACATCATAAGGAGGAACAGCTCCCGACAAGTTGAAAACAATAGCGGCACTGTCGCCATTGCAAATGAGTGTATCGGAAGTGAGTGTCACCACCGGATTGCAGCCACAGCTCAATGTACCGCTGAATTGCACGGTATCGCAATTGTGGCTATCGGTAACGATCAGCGAAAAAGGATCGCCTGAATTAATCAAATTACTGGTGAAAGAACTTCCGGTTAAAGTCCCGCCGAGCCCAGTTACTTTATAAGAAGCGGGATCACCACCACCTATATTAAAAGTTACTGTATAACCAGTATTTCCAGGGTTACAGGTTTTTGCTGAATCGGGATGCAGAAATAAAACCGGACGCTCCACCAGGTTCATGGTATCTTTGTTCTTACAACCATTGTCGGTTACCTCCACCCAGTAGCTACCGGCAACAGAGACAGAAATCGCGGAACCCGTTTGTCCATTCGACCATAAATAACTATCAAACCCGGCGCCGGCATCGATCGAGGTTGTCTTCCCCTTGCAAATGGAATCATCTGCCAATGTGAGCACCGGCAATGGATTCACTACCATTGTCACACAAGCCGTATCATCTTCAACAGCAGGAAAACAGCCCGGAATTATTTTGCTGAACACCACGCAAACTTCATCATTGTTATTGAGCGTGCTGACAGAAAAAGTTTTTCCTGTTTCTCCTGCCTGTACAATGCCATTTACCAACCACTGGAAAGTAGGAGCGGTGCCCCCGCAAATAGTATCGGCAGTGAAGGTAACAGTATCATTTTTACATATCGGACCCGGATTAGGAAGATCCACCTTCAAAGTACAAACTGGAAGATAGTACACTGCAAGATACAACTGATCACTGGCGGTAGGTGTTTGTCGCAAAGTCATGTAAGCCCCCGGTGTACTCGGAAAAGAGCCATCGGGAGAATGCGTGGAACCAGCTACTGTATAGGTTTTATCATCTACAGGATGATATTTGATTCCAGCTGTACAGTAATCGTTATCGCTCCCTCCGAAGTAAGTAGAAAAAATAATTTTGTTGCCTAAAGAATCTGTCACAAAGGAATAAGCATCACCCAATCCACCACCACCTCCCGCCGGAGCAGCCTGCACAGGCGATACCAAGGGCAGTCCGACACTTATTGTGGAGAAAACCATGGCGATATTTCCCTGCCGGTTTACAGAAACGGCCGTCCCCCTTTGCTGAATGGTCATGTTGAAAGGAACACCATTTTTAGTTGCATCTTCATCGCTGGTGCCCATGAAGGTGGAGTTAAGCAAAGTGCTTCCATCCGGACTGACACGACGCATGAAAGCATCTCGCGGACCGCCAAAAGCAGCGCCATTATTAGCCTGTATGGCATTCACCGCAACAAAGGTATTGTTATAGGAACGTGTATAACCCGACACCACCAATTCGCCATTGCATTTTACGTCCACCGACTCCACTTTGTCTTCGTTGTTACCGCCGCAGTATGCACCGTAAACACGAACCCCATTACTACTGAACTTCGCCACGAAACCATCCACCGCATCCCCACCAAAAGTATTATCGAAAGATCCTGCAGTAGCTATTCCCGCAGAAGATGCAGTTCCTCCTCCGATGTATGGATTTCCTGAAATATCTACTACAATATCCCTCCCCAAATCATCACCGCTTCCACCTATATAGGTACAAAAAAGCACTGCCGTTCCGGCAGCATTGATCTTGAGGATGAAGGCATCGGTTGCTCCTCCGTGCACCGTTTGATGGGCACCGGCAGTGGCGAAACCAGCAGTGGAAGATGTTGTTCCGGTGATAAAAGCATTGTTGGCAGCATCTATATCAATAGCCAACGCATAATCGTTGGCCGTTCCGCCATAAAAAGTGGAATAAGCCAATGCACCGGCAGCATTGAGCTTTACAGCAAAAATATCTTCACCACCCGTGATCGTGTTTTGTATAGGAGTACCCGTTTTAGGAAAATTCGTAGCATTATTGGTAAAACCGCACAAAAAAACCTCACCCAGTGTATTTACAGCTATGCCCGTTCCAACTTCGCTGGTACCCGCACCATTACCCCCTATGAAAGTTCCATACAATAATGTGGTTCCATCGGCACTTAGCTTGTAGACAAAAGCCTCTTCACCGAAAGCAACATTGTCAACCGGATTCACCATAGGGAAGGCGTTGTTGTACCAACCTGTTCCATAATGATTGCCGTTCGCATCAATGGTAATATCATAATGATAACCGTTCCCACCTGGACCACCTATCATCGAAGCCCAGCTCAAAACAGGAGGATCAATAATCAGCTCCTTACTCTTGTCGTAATTGCCAACAATTTCAAAAGCAATATTTCCATTATCAAGTTTTTTGTAGCGCACTTCAACAACCTGTTGCCGACCGTCAATCATCTGATACGAATATGGCTTGGCGTCTATCAGAATCCCCCATGGAGTAAGGATTTCCAGTTCCCCTTTCCTATTCACCGAAATTTTTTGCATGCCTTGATAACGCAACTGGATCTGTTGCACATCAGCACCAGGTTTTATGATATAATCGAATTTTAATTTGCCATCACCGATATAATATTTCAAATCGATGTTGCTGTATAGATTTTTGTAGAAAAGGGCGTTATAATTGCCAACATCACTTACGTGGCTGTTGCCGCTGTAGAAGTTGTACTTAGTGATTTGCTTTCCTTCGCCAATTAAAAGTGCATTGGAATTTTTTCCCACAAATTCCAGAAAAAATCCTGTGCTGGTATAATGCGGATTTTCATCATGCTCCTCTCCTTCCTCATGTTCATGCTCATGTTTGGAAGGATGTTTTCTTTCGTTAAGTTGCTCGCGAATGAACCCGAAACCAATTCCATTGTCGGCAAAATAAGCCGCTCCCCCAAAAGAACGGGTGTAGTATTTAATATCGCCGCAAGTCGACCAGTCTATATTGTAATGTTTCAGCTGCCCTTTATTTTCAGTAAAGGAAGTAGATTGTGTAAAGATCTCATCAAGCGTGATCTGCTTCTGAAAAAAAGACAAGTCGAAGTGTGCCAAAGCAACAGAGCACATCAAGAAAAGGATTCCTGAAAGTATTCCTGTGCCTTTTTTAGTCATCGTGCCTGTGAATTATAGGTTAATTGTAATGAAAACAATTTGAAATAGCAAAAAGTTACAATACATTTATTTGATTATCAATAGTTTACATTGTTACTGCTTTGCGTTTGTAAAACAAGAATTGCAAATTTTAAATAATTGATTTTCAAATGTTTGATTTCTAAGGATGTTTCCATTCTTTGCACTTAAAAGGCAATAGAGAAACATTTTTTGGTTAATGAGTGACTTAAAAGTCTTCTACTTTAATGCCTTAGTAACCGACTATAGGCTGCACTGGAATCAAATAGAGATGCTTTAATGAGGGAAATATGGTCACCGATCTCATAAAAGCTCACGCTATCTGTGCATTCAGTTTGATCAAAAAAACAATCGTACCTGAACAAAATGAGTCGATATTTATTATTCTCCTTCATCAAATAAGATCGTTTAACCATTGAATCTCCTGCATCACCCCAACTTTCAGCCACTTCAAGATGCGCTATATTCTTCTGTGCAAGAGAATCAAAAACAAAAAGCTCAATAGTACTTTCCCAGTATTCCCCCGGAGTTCTCATAATAAGAAGATAGTTACCATCGGATAATTTTCTTTTAAAGCAGGCAAAAACCTTAGATGCGCCATCAGTCCTTTGAATAACAGTAGTATCAATAAATGAATAAAGAGAAGACGCTAACTCCCTGCCAAAAAAAGGATTCTTGCTCTGACTTTCCTCCTGATCAGGGGATTCGATTTTAAAAGTATCAGAAGAAAAAGGATGAAACATCGATAAGTAATCACTGCAACTTCTAACTGGTTCTTCCATTGCCCTTAAAGGAGAAACGTTCACTTTCAAAACTTCTCTCTCCCCGCAGGAATAAAGGATAATTGAGACAAAAACGATTGATAATAGCTTCATAATCACTTCTTCAAAAAAAACTCCTTCGTCACCGTTGTATCATGATAATACGCGATATGCAACATGTGCATATATTTATCCGATACCGAATCAATAGTGAATTTTTCCATTTCCATAAACACAGCCGAACTGTCTTTGGCCTGCAGTTCCACCCATTTTTCCTTTTCTTTCCAGTTCACTGCACCATCCCACAAATTATTACCACCCCACAATGATCCCTTGCCATTCTGGTACAAATCCAGGTACTTGTACTTACCGTAACGATTATCGGGAAAATATCCGGACACATTGCTCGACTGCTTAACGGAAGTAAAAATCCATGTGCCCTTCAAATCGGTGGAAGAAGATGTAGACAAGTTGCCATCGCAAGCCGCCAGGAGCATTAAAACAACAAAAAAATTCAAATATTTCATGTTCGTTCTTGTCGCAAAAAAAAGTGATCTTTAAGCTTCGAAGTTAAGGCAATTATATGGCAAAGAAAATTTGGGAAGATCATGAGGACGCCGACAAAGCTACTGTAAAAGAGCTGTCGGATGCACTGGGTATTCATCCCGTTCTTGCCAGATTGCTCGCCCATCGTGGTGTTCAAAATTTTGAAGAAGCCAGGAAATTTTTCCGTCCCAGTTTAAAAAGTCTGCACGATCCTTTTTTATTGAAGGATATGGATAAGGCGGTAGCCCGACTGCACGAGGCGATTACCAGCAATGAAAAAATACTGGTCTTCGGCGATTACGATGTTGACGGCACTACTTCCGTTGCCATGACGTACCTTTTCCTGAAAAAGTTCACTGAAAATTTAGCGTATTATATTCCCGACCGCTACAAGGAAGGCTACGGAATTTCCTTTGCTGCCATGGATTTCGCGAAAGACAATGATTTTACTTTAATTATTGCTCTTGATTGCGGAACGCGCTCTATTGAACACGTTGCAAAAGCGAAAGAAATGGGCATTGATTTCATCATTTGTGATCACCATAATCCGGCCGAAAATCTTCCCGATGCAGCAGCATTACTCAACCCAAAAAGAAAAGATTGCACTTATCCATTCCAGCATTTATCTGGTGCCGGCGTGGGATTTAAACTGCTGCAGGCTTATTGTGAAAAACATCAAATTGATGAAGAAAATTACCTGCAGTTCCTTGATCTGGTAGCAGTGAGCATCGGTGCCGACATGGTGCCAATGATTGGAGAAAACAGGGTAATGGCGTATTTCGGATTGAAAAAACTGAACAGCAATCCGCTGCCTGGATTGAAGAACATTATCCGCATTGCCAATCGCGAAGGCGAACTCACGATGATGGATGTGGGTTACGGTATTGGTCCGCGCATTAACGCTGCGGGCCGCATGTACTCTGCCATGCACGTAGTAGATTTACTTATCAGCAATGATGACGCATTGCGTAATTCTTTGGCCGACGATATCCATAAGTACAACGAAGAACGAAAAAATACCGAAAAGCAAACCACCGAGGAAGCGCTTACTCTTTTGAAAAACGAACGCACACAAAACAGCACCATTGTTTTCAATCCGAACTGGCACAAAGGCGTTGTAGGAATTGTTGCATCACGCCTGCAGGATCAATATTACCGCCCCACTTTGGTGCTCACACAAGCCGATGGAAAAATCACCGGCAGTGCTCGTTCGGTGAAAGGCTTTAATATCCTTGAAGCTATTGAAGAATGTGCGCATCTGCTGGAGCAATTTGGCGGCCACGATCACGCAGCAGGCGTTACCTTATTACCCGAAAATTTTGAAGCTTTCAAAACAAAACTGGAAGCTGTTATCACGCAAAAAATTCATCCTGATTTACTTATCCCAAAGCTGAGGATAGAAGCGCGCTTGAACCTCAACGACATCGACGAGAGATTTTACCGCATCCTTCGCCAATTCGAACCCTTTGGTCCAGGCAATGAAGCCCCTTTATTCGCTGCAGGAAACTTAGTGGATGTTGGTGAATCTCGTGTGGTAGGCACCGATCATTTGCGCGTATTGCTCGCCGACAATACTTATCCCGAAAGAAAAATTCCTGGTGTTGCTTTCAAGATGGGACACTTTTGTCCGGCTATTTCCGCAGGGCAGATAATCAGTGCATGTTTCTCCCTGAATACCAATAATTACAAGGGAAAATCGAATATGCAGATGGATATTAAGGATATACTTTTGTAGTTCTATTTCTTCTTTTGGAAAGAAGCAAATCTTCTTACTTTTTCCTTGATGAAAAAGTAACAAAAAATCAATAGCCAAGATATGCTTCCCCCCGCCTCGGCAAAAACGCGTTGCCTTCGTTCCTCGGCCGCGCTTTTTGCCTCACCGCCACCGCTTGGCGCGCATCTTGGCTCAGGCCTACACACGAAGTTACCAAACCATTCCTTGAAACATACTTCTCAGAGTCCGTCATTGCGAGAGATTTTCGTACTCGAAAATCCGAAGCAATCCTTTTGTATCATGCTTTAAGTATGGGCCGCTAACTTCGTGCGGGGGCCCGGGCTAAGAGGCGGGCCGGCGGTGGCGGGAGCGAAATTTTAGGCCTGAGGGCCGTTAAGAAATTTTGCGAGGCGCGTGGGAAGCATCTCTTAGCCCTTGAATTTTTTTGCTTACTTTTTTGTTTCAAGACAAAAAAGTAAGTCTTTGCTTCTTTGGAAAAGAAGTTATAGTACCTCCAACCTCTGTGAATCAAACTTCACAAACAGGAAAAGCAAAATAGTAAAAGCCCACAGCGATGAGCCCCCGTAACTGAGGAAAGGCAATGGAATACCAATAACAGGAGCAAGTCCGATCACCATTCCAATGTTAATCATGAAATGGATAAACAAAATGGACGCCACACAATAACCATAAATCCGCGTGAAATCCGACCGCTGTTTTTCGGCCATAAAGATGATCCGGAGAATAAGCGCCAGATATAAAATAATTACGAAGGCCGAACCCAGGAAACCCCATTCCTCACCCACGGTACAGAAAATATAATCTGTTCCCTGCTCAGGCACAAAATTCCCTTTGGTTATTATTCCTTCCAGCAAACCATTGCCGGCAAAACCTCCCGAACCAATAGCAATTTTTGCAGCATAAGCCTGGTAACCTACACCGTGAATATCCTCCTTCTTCCCGAAAAGCACTAGAATCCTGTCTTTCTGGTGAGGTTGGAGCACATTATCAAAGAGAAACTGAACACTGCCAATGAAAAGCAAACTGCCTACCAAAGAGAAAAGGACAAAGTTTTTTTCAAACTTCTTCCACACATTTTCCGCACTGAAATTAGCTAGGAAGAATATGCCTATGGTGGCATAAAAAAGATAATTGGTAATGGCGCCATTCCAATCGAAAATGAAGTGCAAAACATAATAAAGCAATATAGAAGCGATAAGGATTACCGCCGTTAGCGTCTCCTTGATAAACACTGCATACAAAAACAATGCTATCGTACAGATTGCAGAAACCACCGAATCGGCGTCCACCATCAGGGTAAGCACGGCCAATACCATGAGATAAAAACCTATCAGCAAAATGCTGCCCGAAAATCCGGCACGGTACCATACGAAAATAAAGGCGAGATACACAAGCGCCGACCCCGTATCATTTTGTCCGAGAATCAACATCATCGGCACAAGAATAATTGCCATTGGTGCCACCTGCGTTTTCCAGTCGATGTACTGAAAACGAATCACGGTTTTCCCTGTAAAAAAGCGACTCACCTGATAACCCAGCTCAAAGAGGGAACCATTGTTCACCTTGAGATTTTGCAAACTGGAAAGGTATTTCGCAAGTGCTAAACTCGTTGCAAACTTCGCGAATTCGGAAGGTTGGATTTTGAAAGATCCTATCTCGATCCAGGAGCTGTTACCATTTACTTCTCTCGCTACAAAAATAGTGAGTACCAGCATGGACAAACTCACACCATAAATCAGATAGGCCGAATAGGTAAATACTTTACTGTCGAGAGAAAGAATAAGAAAAGCCAGGAACAGCGCACCTCCTATCCACAACAATTGTTTCCCATAACGCTGCGATGTATCAAAAATACTAGGATGCGCCTCATCGAAAACAGCACCATAAATATTGATCCAGCCGATGAGCATCAACAACATGAAAATAGAGACCAGCACCCAGTCAATATTCATTATTATGTTGCTTCTTTTGGCCATTTAGTATTTGATTACACCTGTCATCATATCTTCTTCCAATTCTTTTCTGGAGATGCTGCCACGCAAATATTTTTCAATGATAAGGCTCGCGATAGGAGCTGCCCAAACACCACCTTTTCCAGCATTTTCTATATACACCGAAATGGCAATTTGCGGATTTTCCCTCGGCGCAAAAGCAATAAAAACCGAGTGGTCCTCACCGTGCGGATTTTGCGATGTTCCTGTTTTCCCGCAATAATGCAGCGAATCAATTTTCGCTCTTCCTGCCGTACCGCCATGCTCTTCAATCACCCATTGCATACCATCCTGCACCACATCAAAATAACGCGGTTCCACTTTCACAACATGCAAAGAATCTTTATAGTTCAGCGTTCTGTCGCCCACCTTGCGCACCACGTGAGGCGTATAATACTTTCCTTTGTTGGCGATGATGGCCGCGAGATTGGCCATCTGCAAAGGGGTTAGTGCAAATTCACCCTGACCGATGCTCAGCGAGTAAACTGTTCGGTAGTTCCAGTGACCCTTGCCATAAGTACGATTGTATTCCCTTGAATCAGGAACATTTCCATCCTTCTCTCCGGCAAGATCGATGTGTAGCGGATTTCCCATACCAAAAGAGCGCACTACATCTTCCCAGCGGTTGAGACCATGCTCGATGGTAGTGAACTCATTGCCCGATTTTTCGGAATACAAAACACTCCTCACCAAATTGTAATAATAGGGATTACATGAGCTTTGCACCGACTGAGGTAAGTTAAGCGGACTAGGATGATCGTGGCAACCTACTAACGCTTTGTTACATAGATATTTCGTATTAGCATTGGCCACACCAAATTGCTGCGCAATGGCTGCCTGCATTGTTTTTACAATTGATCCGGGAGGTTGCGTGGCAGCAATACTGCGGAAAAACAAGGGCTGTCCTGGTGAATTGAAAATAGTATCATAGTTCTTACTGAAGTATCTTCCCACGAGATCATTAGGATTGTAAGTGGGCGCAGAAACCATGCACAAAACCTCTCCGGTATTAGGATCCAATGCTACAATACTTCCGCGCTTGCCCTGCATCAGCTGCTCGGCATACTCCTGTAAAACCGCGTCGATAGAAGTATACAGATCTTTGCCGGGTTCAGATTTCTGATTGAGGGTTCCGTCTTTGTATGGACCTTTGATATTGTTGTTCCTGTCGCGGCGCAAATATTTTATCCCTTTAACACCCCGTAAATCTTTTTCATAATACATCTCCAAACCACTGCGGCCGATGTAATCATTGTTCACATAAAAATCATCTTTCTGCTTGTCGTACGGACTCACCTTTTGCATGTATCCTAAAACATGTGCACCGCTGGGCTTAGGGTAATTGCGCACGTTTCTTCTTTGTGCCGAAAAACCTTTGTAGCGATACAACTGCTCACTGATTCTTGCAAAATCTTCCACCGAAATCAACTCCTGAAAAAGTGATTCTTTATACACAGCGTTGGGATAAGTTTTGGCAATTTTCATACGGCGGTTGAACTCCACGGTATCAATACCAAGAAGCTCGCAAAACTCAAGTGTATCCACTTTCACTTCTTTGGGAAGTACTACCAAATCATAAGCAATTTCATTGTGCGCCATGATGTTTCCGTTGCGATCGTAAATGGTACCCCGCATAGGAAATTCCACTACCACCTTGCGCCCCATATCCAACGCTTTCTCATGAAATTCAGGATTGATCACCTGCAGGTAAAATACACGGAAAATGAAAATAATAGCCAGGGTAGAAAAAATACCAACGATCACATATTGCCTGTCGGAAGTAGGATTCATTTCCCTGGTTCTTTAATAAAGATATATTGTATAATCACAATAAAAATCAGCGTCAACACTGAACTTCCGAGCATTTTAACAAAAGTGCTGAAGAAGAGGGAAAACTCAAAAGCTTCCAGATAAAATAAAATGCTGTGGTGGATGAGTACCATGATTCCGGCGTAAGGCAGATATCTGTTGAAACCCAAATCCTTAATTGTCGGATTGTAATTGTCTTTCTTGCTCTCTGTACCAACGGTACGCAAAATAAAAGGACGGATATAAGTCAGAGGAACACAGGCCGCGGCATGGATTCCACCTGAATCGGAAAAAAAATCGAGAATAATGCCCAAGGTAAAAGCAATAATCAGCGCCAGCGCATTATTGGTGTTTTTAGGCAGCAGCAATAAAAACAATATATAAGGAAACGTACTGATAACATTGGCGAAATGAATGTAATTAAACACCATCACCTGACAAAAGATGAGCAGAACCGCAGTGATTATATATCGTGGTAAATGTTCTAACATCAGTCGGCATTTTGGTATTTCTGTTCCAGAGAATCTTTTTCCTCCCTCATTACATCGCGCACAACAAATACATGATCAAGAATGCTGAAATCGAGAAAAAGTTCAATCCGCACATCCTGCGATTGTCCGTCGGAAGCCAGCGAAAAATCAATCACCTTCCCGATCGGAATACCACCGGGAAAATTATCGGAATAACCTGCTGTAACGATAGTATCACCTATTGCTATTTTTGTAGTGAGTGGCACGTCAATCAGCTGCGCCTGTCGGTACGACAAGCCACTGGCCGATTTCCCGTTCCACACCAAAAAGCCGAGCGATTTATTTTTCTTGAATTTGCAGGACAGGGTAGTCTGACTGTTGAGCAGCGATAACACCGAAGCGAAATTAGGAGTCACACCATTTATTTTTCCCACCACGCCATTCACACCCAGCACAGCCATGCCCACTTCAATACCGTCATTACTGCCTTTGTTGATAGTTAAAAAGTTATTGAACTTATGAAGGGTTTGATGCAGTACTTCCGCTCCAACGTAAGTGTAACGCTGCTTAAACAAAGTATCTGTCTTTTTGTACAAAGTAGTATCGCGGTGCATGTAAGCGGTTAATGTCTGACCTTTCAGCTGCGCCAGTGAATCACGAAGCAGGAGATTTTTTTCCTTGAGATCGAGGTACGAATTAAAATTATTCATCACCTCGTAAGTATTTCCGGTGAGGTAAGAAGCAGAATTGATGAAGGAAGCGCGCTGAAAATTATTGTGCTGAATGGCGAAGGTAATCGCCGTAATTTCGAGAAAAAGAAAAAGCAGCAGCAAATGATTTTTGTAAAGAATGGCAAGTAAGTTCTTCATCTTTCTTGTTCAGGATAAAAGTTCAAAGTTCAGAGTTGCCTAACTCTGAACTTTGAACCTTCAACAAATTATTTAATCAAGAATGGGAACCTGTCGAAGTTTTTCAATGCAATACCGGTACCGCGGGCCACAGCTCTGAGCGGATCTTCGGCAACGTGTACAGGCAATTTTGTTTTTTTGGAAATCCTTTTGTCGAGACCTCTCAGCAATGAACCACCACCAGCAAGGTAAATACCTGTGCGGTAAATATCAGCAGAAAGTTCAGGAGGCGTCATCTCCAAAGCACTTAAAATCGCAGCTTCAATTTTCGAGATCGATTTATCCAGACAGTGAGCGATCTCTGAATAAGAAATCGTGATTTCTTTAGGGATACCTGTCATCAAGTCGCGACCGTGAACAGCGAAATCAGGCGGCGGATTGTCGAGTTCAGGCAAAGCAGCCCCAACTTCAATCTTGATTCTTTCGGCAGTTCTTTCACCTACGAGAATGTTGTGCTGGCGACGCATATAATCTTCAATATCCTGAGTAAACTCATCACCCGCAACACGAATTGATTTATCACAAACGATACCACCCAAAGCGATTACCGCAATTTCGCTGGTACCTCCGCCTATATCAATCACCATGTTACCCATTGGTTCTTCCACGTCGATACCAATACCAATCGCAGCAGCCATAGGCTCCTGAATGAGTCGGACTTCCTTCGCTCCTGCCTTTTCAGCAGAGTCCTTTACAGCACGTTTTTCCACCTCGGTGATACCAGATGGAATACAAATTACCATACGGATGTTGGAAGGACCAAACATCTTGCGCTTGTTGAGATTGATCATCTTGATGAAACCCCTGATCATCTCTTCGGCAGCCTGGAACTCAGCAATCACGCCATCTTTAAGCGGACGGATAGTTCTGATGTTTTCGTGGGTTTTGCCATGCATCTGCATTGCTTTTTTACCGATAGCCATCACCTCACCGGTAATGCGGTTGAGCGCAATGATGGAGGGCTCATCCACCACCACTTTATCATTTTCAATGATGAGGGTGTTGGCTGTACCAAGATCGATAGCGATTTCTTGGGTAAGGAAGCTGAATAATCCCATAATTTTTTTTAGTGTTTAAAATGTCTGATTCCCGTGAGCACCATGGCCACGCCATTTTTGTTGCAATAGTCGATTGACTCCTGGTCTTTGATGGATCCTCCCGGCTGAATCACAGCAGCGATGCCCGCTTCTTTAGCCAGCTGAACGCAATCAGGGAAAGGGAAAAACGCATCGGAAGCCATAGAGGCACCTTGCAAACTGAAACCAAATTCACCCGCCTTGATCACTGCCTGACGTAGAGCATCTACGCGGGAAGTCTGACCGGTACCACTTGAAATCAAAGTATTGTCTTTAGCGAAAACGATGGTATTCGATTTCGTGTGTTTACAGATTTTTGCGGCGAAAAGCAGATCGGCAACTTCCTGCGCCGTTGCTTTTTTGTCGGTCACCGGCGTCAATTCATCTTCACCTTCCATCACCAAATCTTTGTCCTGAACCAATACACCGTTCAGGGCCGTACGGAATTGTTGTTTCGACAATTCGATTGGTTTCTGGATGAGGATAATTCTGTTTTTCTTTTGCTTCAACACTTCAAGTGCATCAGCATCATAAGCCGGAGCGATCACCACTTCGAAGAAGAGTTTATTGATTTCTTCTGCCGTAGGTTTATCGATTTTCACATTCGTGATCAGCACGCCACCGAAAGCCGACACAGGGTCGCAAGCCAACGCTGCGTTCCATGCATCCAGCACAGTTTTTCGTGTAGCCACGCCACAAGCGTTGTTGTGCTTGAGGATAGCGAAAGTAGTGTCCCTGAATTCAGCAATCAGGTTTACCGCAGCATCAACATCCAAAAGATTGTTGTAGCTGAGTTCCTTGCCTTGCAGCTGCTCAAACATATCGTCCATCTTACCAAAGAAATAACCCTTTTGATGAGGATTTTCGCCATAGCGCAAAACTTTGGATGTATTGATAGATTGCTTGAAAACAGGCTCAGCATCGTCATTGAAGTAACTGAAAATAGCTGTATCGTAGTGAGAGCTCACATTGAAAGCCGCTTTCGCGAGAGCCTTGCGATCTTCGAGATCAGTAAAGCCTTGTTTTTCTTTCAGGAGATTGAGTAAAGTAGCGTATTGCCCTTTCGACGGAACAATCACCACGTCCTTATGATTTTTAGCAGCGGCGCGGATCAGGGAGATACCGCCGATGTCGATTTTTTCAATAATATCTTCATGCGCAGCGCCTGAAGCAACGGTTTTTTCGAAAGGATAGAGATCGACGATCACGAGATCTATAGCCGGAATTTCATATTGCTCTAACTGAGCAACATCCGACTGCAAGCCTCTCCGGCCCAGGATTCCGCCAAACACTTTAGGATGCAGGGTTTTTACTCTTCCACCCAAAATTGACGGATAAGAAGTAAGGTCTTCCACAGGCACCACGGCCAGTCCAAGCTCTTCGATAAAAGTTTGCGTTCCGCCGGTAGAGTACATTGTCACTCCCAAGCGGCCCAATTCACGAACAATAGGCTCCAGATTATCCTTGTCAAATACGGAAATCAGCGCCCCTCCAATTTTTTTTAAATCACTCATTTTTTCCTTGCTGGTAATAGTTGAAAATACTAGCGCAATGTTACGAAAAAAGGGTGGGGCTTTTCAAGATAAAACGGGCTATTTCAAGGATTGTTGAAAAGTCGCTGAAATTGTTAATTAATAAGGCGGTTACAGCAATGGAAGTTTAGGAGAAAATACGGAGTTTTTACTCCCACAAAACTCACACTTCATCCTGATTCCCTACCCCATCGTTGTATAAACATTCTGCACATCGTCATCTTCCTCAATTTTCTCGAGGAGCTTATTGATGTCTTCTTCCTGCTCAGGAGTGAGTTTTTTAGTCACATTTGGAATGCGCTCAAACCCGGAAGTAATCACTTCAATGCCTTTGCCTTCAAGGGCTGCCTGTATGCTGCCAAAGCTTTCAAACGGACCGTAAATCATGATGTGTTCCTCTTCCACGAAAACCTCGTCGATACCGGCATCAATCAATTCCAGCTCCAATTCCTCAGGATCGAGTCCGGCCTTGGCAATTTTGAAATTGCAGGTATGATCAAACATAAAAATCACCGAACCTGAAGTACCCAAAGTACCTCCGCATTTATTGAAATAACTGCGCACATTGGCTACCGTACGGGTGTTGTTATTGGTAGCTGCTTCCACCAAAACGGCAATGCCGTGCGGGCCATATCCTTCATAAATAATTTCCTTGTAATCGGCCACATCCTTGTCGGAAGCGTTTTTAATCGCCCTCAAAACATTGTCTTTCGGCATGTTGGCTGCCTTCGCGTTTTGCATGATGGCACGCAAACGCGAATTGCTGTCCGGATCGGGTCCGCCGGCTTTTACCGCCATTACGATGTCCTTGCCTATACGCGTAAATGTACGGGCCATATGCGCCCAACGCTTAAATTTTCTTGCTTTACGGAATTCAAATGCTCTTCCCATGACTAATTTTTTTGAAGGCCGTAAAGATAAAAAAATCGGGATATTTCATGACGCGATCTATGGGAGACAACACTTATTTTCATTAATCTTGGAAAATGGAGCCGCAAACCTTCAGGAAAAGCGAAAGACTGAGCAGCAGGAAAATCATCACCCATCTTTTTGAGAAAGGAAAGGCGACGCATTGTTTCCCTTTCAAGGCATTGTGGAGCAGGGAAACTGCTGAGACTTCCTTTCCTGCGCAAATGTGCATTACTGTTCCTAAAAGGAGCTTCAAAAAAGCCCATGAACGCAACCACATCAAAAGAAAGGTGAAAGAGGCCTATCGCAAAAATAAGTCGGGGTTTTACTCCGCCCTCAAAGGACAAAATGTGAAAATTTCTTTACTATTGATCTATGTGGCTAAAGAAGACTTATCTTACAGTGATATTGAAAGTAAAATGATAACTCTGTTGTCCCAATTACAAAAAGATGTTGCGTAAACTCATCCTGAAAATATTGATCGGCATGGTACGTTTATATCAGGGTATGATTTCTCCCTTCCTGGGCGCGAAATGCCGTTATGATCCTACTTGCTCCAATTACGCAGTAGATGCCTTGAAAAAACATGGCATTTTTCACGGGAGTTGGTTATCTTTAAAACGGTTCATGAGCTGCCACCCTTGGGGCGGAAAGGGTTATGATCCGGTACCTTAAATTGAAAAAGCTAAAGAGCATTTGAACATGAAGAACTTTAAAAAACAATTATTCCTGGCCGTTTCAGTAGTTGTGATGCTTACCACCGTAGCATTTACAACGGAAACCGATCGATTCGAGACGGCAAAAAACCTCGATATTTTTGCCTCCCTCTACCGCGAACTCAACCTGCATTATGTTGACAATACCGATCCGGGGAAACTCATGAAAACCGGTATCGACGCCATGCTGGAATCTCTGGACCCTTACACCAATTATTATCCTGAATCAGAAATTGAAGATTTTCAAATGATGAACACCGGACAGTATGGAGGAATCGGCTCTACTGTCCATAAGCAAGGCGATTATGTCATTATTTCAGAGATTTTCGAAGGCTTTCCAGCACAAAAAGCAGGATTGCGAGTTGGCGATAAAATCGTTGAAGTAGCGGGTACATCTACCAAAGGAAAATCTAGCGGCGACCTGAGCAAGATCCTGAAAGGAGAACCTGGAAGCAAAGTAAAAATCAAGATTGAGCGTCCGGGAACAGCCCTCCCTTTCGAAATTGAAATCACCCGTGAGGAAATTCAAATGAAAAGCGTTCCTTATTATGGTATGCTGAAAAACAATATCGGCTACATCAAGCTCACCAGCTTTACCGACAAATGCGGGAAGGAAGTAAGAGAAGCACTGGAAAAACTCCAGAAAAACGGTCCGCTCAAAGGTCTCATCTTCGACCTTCGCGACAATGGCGGCGGATTGCTCCGTGAATCCATTGATATTGTAAATCTCTTTGTAGATAAAGGAACTCTTGTGGTTCAAACCAAGGGCAGATACAGCAATAGCAGTGAATCGCGCAAAACACTTGATGCGCCTATTGCTCCCAATCTGCCACTCACAGTATTGATTAATGAGCATTCTGCTTCAGCATCGGAAATTGTAAGCGGAAGTCTGCAAGATCTCGACCGCGCAGTAATCGTAGGAAAAAAATCTTACGGAAAAGGATTGGTCCAGGGAACCTACAAACTTAGCTACAATGCCATGCTCAAGGTAACTATCGCCAAGTATTACACACCAAGCGGAAGATGTATCCAGGCCATTGATTATTCACACAAAGATGACAAAGGAAAAGCCATTAAAATTGCTGATTCCCTCAAAACTTACTTCAAAACGAAAAACGGACGGCCGGTAATGGACGGCGGTGGGATTCTGCCTGATATCAATGCCGATGAAGCCGAAGCAAACCCGCTCATCGCCACGCTGATTGGCAAAGATCTGATTTTTGATTTCGTTACGCAGTTCCGACTCAAACACGATTCCATCGCTCCTGCAAAATCTTTCGTGGTGACCGACGCCATGTACAATGAGTTCCTCGAATTCATTAAAGACAAGGATTACAACTACAACACCGAAAGTGAAAAGCTGCTGGCCGATTTCAAGAAAATTTCTGAAAAAGAAGAATTCTATCCACAGCTCAAAACAGAATATGAAGCCCTGCAAGTGAAATTAAACGCACAGAAAAAGAAAGACCTTTCTTTGTACAAAGCACAGATTTCACAGCTGATAAGGGAGGAAATTGTTAGTCGCTACTACTACCAGAACGGAAGAATAGAAGCTTCCTTAAGCAACGATCCTTTCATTGACAAAGCTATGGAAGTGTTGCTGTCGCAGGAAAAATACGCTGCCATCTTACAACCGGTAAAGTAAAACGATGACTCTTAGCAGCACCAGCAGATTCCTATACATCTTCGGATTGTGCTTATTTGCCGCTGCTTTGCCGCTGTCAAAATCCTTTTTAACCATCTCACAAATGGTGCTTGGCCTCAGCTGGATACTGAATTTCAACTACAGGGAAAAGCTACGACTACTGCTGGAAAACCGCATATTATGGTGGCTTCCGGCATTGCTGCTACTGCATTTGGTTTTCCTTATCAATACCGAGGATTTCGATTATGCGTGGCACGACATCAACATTAAAATTCCGCTTTTTGTTATTCCTTTTACCATTGCTACTACAGCGCATCCCGACAAAAAAGAATTGAGGTGGATACTTGGCATCTATTGCGCTGCGGTATTGGCCGGCGCTTTGATAGTGATTGGAAAATACATCGCTTCCGAAGCAGGATGGATCGAACGAGTGCTGGATCATCGCCATTTCTCCACCTTTACTTCGCACATTCGCTTCAGTCTAATGATATGCTTTTGCATCGCTGTTCTTTGTGTGGTGTGGAAAAAAGGAATGCTCAACGGCTGGTTATGTTTGCTCATCTGTACCATACTTATATCCTCTATGGTTTTACTGGAAGCCATTACCGGACTCATCACGTTGCTGGCTATTGCCCTGCCGATCATAATGATGCTCTTCGGCTGGGAATACCGCAAAAACGCCAAGCGCATCGGACTCATCATTTTCTGCGGAGGGGCAATTATAGCGGCTTATTTCACCTACGAACTCTGCGATATTTTCATCCCGAAAAAAAACCAGAAAATTGAAAAACAAAGTGCAGCGGGTAATATATATGAATACGACGATTCGCCCTTTAAAGAAAATGGTTATTACATCTGGCGGAATATTTCCCGCAAGGAAATGCGCGAAGGCTGGGACAAACGAAGTGCTTTAAAATTTGACTCTCTCGACAGAAAAGGTCAGCCCATCGCGGGAACGCTGCTGCGTTACCTTACTTCACTCGGACTCAAGAAAGACTCCCAAGGTTTAGCGCAATTGTCACAGGATGACATCATCAATATCGAAAACGGCGAAGCCAATGCGGTGAACGCCAGCGCCAATCCGCTAAGAAAGAGAATTCGCGAATTGCTATGGGAAATAGATATGTATCTCTCCGGTGCCGAAGTGAGCCACAATTCATTAACACAGCGCTTTATTTACTGGCGAACCGGCAGCGAGATTCTGTACAAAAATTACCTGTGGGGCGTTGGAACCGGCGACGTGCAACAAGCTTTCAACCAACAATATGAGTCCGACAAATCCACACTGGAGACAGAGTTGAGAAGACATACGCACAATCAATACCTCACTCTCTGGATCAGCTTTGGTACCATCGGTTTGCTGTTTTTCCTGTATATGCTTTCCGACTTATACAAATACAGATCCCGACTGGAGCATGCCTTTCTTGCTAAAGTCTTTCTGCTCATCATTTTAATTTCCATGTTGTCGGAAGACACGCTGGAAACCCAGGCAGGAGTTTCCTTCTTTGTGTTTTTCTTTGCATTGTTGTGGCGAATTCAATCTCCCACAGATTCCGCAGATCAACACAGAATAAATCCGTGAAAATCTGTGCTATCTGTGGGAAAAAGAAATTTGGCCCAAAAATTGACACAAAATAATTGCTGCTCTCGTAAAGCATTTATAATTTAACACTCAAAGGAAGTAGAAATGTTAAAGCAAAGTCTGAATCAAAAGCTTTTACAAAAATTGTCTCCTCAGCAGATCCAGCTGATGAAGCTTTTGCAATTGCCTACTATAGCCCTTGAACAACGCATCAAAGAAGAAATAGAAAGCAATCCGGCTTTGGAAGATTTGTCGGATAGCAGCGATGAGGACCACGACGACAGCAATGCCGACGACCTTGATCCCGAAGGAGAAAGCCGCGACGATTTTGATCTTTCCGAATACATATCCGACGATGATGAACCTTCCTATAAATACGAAGCAAACAACCATAGCAAAGATGATGATGAACGTGAAGTTCCTTTATCAATGGGTCAGTCATTTCAGGAAATGCTTCTTACCCAGCTTGGATTACAAAACATCGACGACCATAAATATTTAGTAGCCGAATACCTCGTAGGAAACCTCGATGAATCGGGCTACCTCAGCAGGGACCTGGCTTCGATAGTGGATGACATGGCTTTCTATCAATCCATTACCACCACTGAAAAAGAGCTGGAAGAATTGCTGACTGTTATCCAAACACTCGATCCTCCGGGCATCGGGGCACGCAACTTACAGGAGTGTTTGTTGTTGCAAATCAAAAGAAAGAAGAGAGCGACACCAAGCATCGTTTTAGCAGAAATACTGCTCGACAAATACTTTGATGAATTCTCCAAAAGACATTTCGACAAGATCCTGAAAAAACTGGAAATCACTGAAGAGAGTCTGAAAGGCGCAGTGAATGAGATATTGAAGCTCAATCCGAAACCAGGAAATTCAGCCAATGAATCGAATCGCACAGCACAAACTGTTGTTCCTGATTTCATCCTCATCAACAACGATGGCGAACTGGATTTACAACTCAACGGCAGAAATGCACCTGAACTGAAAATCAGCAAAATGTTTTCGGAAATGCTGAAGGCATATAGCAGCAATAAGATGGGAGCCGATCGTGAGCAGAAAGAAGCTGTGATGTTTGTGAAGCAAAAACTGGATTCGGCAAAATGGTTCATCGAAGCCATCAAACAACGTCAGAATACTTTGCTGTTCACCATGCGGGCTATCGTGGAATACCAGCACGAATATTTCCTTACCGGAGATGAAACGAAGCTGAAACCGATGATCCTTAAAGACATCGCAGAGAAAGTGGGCATCGATATTTCTACCGTTTCCCGTGTAGCCAACAGCAAATACATACAAACAGCCTTCGGAACTTTATTGATTAAATCCTTCTTCTCCGAATCATTGCAAAACGACAGCGGCGAGGAAGTATCTACCAAAGAGATCAAGAAAATATTGCAGGAGTGCATTGAAAGTGAGGATAAGAAAAGTCCTTATACCGACGATGAGCTCATGAAAGTATTGAAAACAAAGGGCTACAACATCGCACGCCGAACGGTGGCCAAATACCGCGAGCAAATGAATATTCCGGTGGGACGCTTAAGAAAAGAAATTTAATGGAAAACGAAGCTGCTGTTAAACCCTCACCGGAAATCACCGTCGCGAAAATTATTTCTTACCTCTTCCATCCTTTGTTCATGCCGACTTACGGACTCATGCTGATTTTTTTCAGCAATCAGGTCAGTGGTTTTAATATGTATGCCACACCGGAGTCGATGAACACCAGCTGGATGGTTTTTCTCATCACAATTTTCTTTACAATGCTTGTTCCCGGCGTGAGTGCCATTGTACTGAAACGCATGGGAAAAATTCAATCGCTGCAAATGAAGAACCGCAACGAGCGCATGCTTCCTTTTGGGATTACCGGCCTCTCCTACTTATTGTCTTCCGTAGTGATGCAAAATCTTATGGAGAATGTCCCTCAGCTTATCTTAGTTGTGCTTGCAGGCGCACAACTCTCTATTTTACTGGCGCTGGTGATTTCTTCTTTCTGGAAAATAAGCATTCATATGATAGGTATAGGAGGCATTATTGGTACGGAAATACTGATGATGCAGCTCTTTCATTTTTCCTGGGATATGATGTTATATGCCTCTATCCTTGTAGCCGGATTGGTAGGATTTGCTCGCCTCCGGCTGAATGCCCATCAACCTTCGGAAGTGCTGGTAGGATTTGTTGTTGGAATGATGACAGAAACTTTTTTCCTGTTTATATATCCGCATTGAATGTAATCTCCAACGAAGTGCTCCGGCAGGTTTAGCGAAGCGTAACTTGACGGAGCGACGAAAAATTAGCGACGCGAGTTAAAAACTAATCTTATTCACAAAATAAACCGAGCGTTTTTTATGTCCGCTTTCCTCTTCCTTGTTTTTAATTTTCTGGAAACCGCTGCTCAGGAAACTATTGCCAAACCAATATTCACAGGCACCTTCGTAAGTATAGCGAATTCTGTCACCACTTACATTCGTGCTGATCATTTCCACAGATCGGCTCATCGCCTCAGCACCCTTATTGTCAAAAGACACCGCTTTGATATTTGAACCAGTAACATACATGAGTTTGATTTGTGAATTGTCCACACCGGCACGAATGAATTTTCTTGGCCGGTAAGGTTTATTCGTCACATACATATCGAAAGCATTGCTCCACTCCAAAGCACCATCTTCAGCAAAAGCAGCGATGGCCGCATGTGAATACTGAAAACCGTCAAACACTTGTCGGCTCTGTTGTCTCGTAATCACCTGTCCGCTCGGAGTAGTACTAGTAACAGTGTAATATTCGGTGCGGTAAGTCGGATAATAAAACTCTCCGAGATAAACATACTTACCATCGAGTTCCATGATATCGTGAGTCACTACCCTGTAGTTAAGATTCAGTTCCTCGCCCTTTGCTTCTTTCTTATCCTGTTTTTTTTCTACCCAGGCCTGGTTTCTTTCCGACATATAATTGGTGAAATTCTTTAGATCAAGGAAGTTTTCGTACTTAATAAATCGCAATCCGCTTTCCGACAAACTCGCACAATAAATACCATTGGCTAACCCTTTTTTTCCTTTGCTGTAGGTTCCAGTGATAATATACGAACCATTGCTCACCTTCGTCAATGAAACATTAAGCAATTCCGTTTCAGCATCAGGTTTTGGCAACACCAGAAAATCACCCATTTTCTCACCTTTCTCATTGAAGCGCAAGAGATAGGTTTCGTGTGCTTTTCTCTTGATTTCAACGCTGTACTGGAAACCCATTTCATAGCCGGTAGGCGTTTTGATTCTTTCCAGATCAGAAAATGCAAGGGCATGAGGAGTAAGCGTCTTCAAAACCAAGTCCGTTTTCTGTCCGCTATTGATATTGATAACGATAGCATGCGCTTGTTTTTTAACCGATCCCGCAACATACATGAAATCGCCCTGTACATACCATTCATGGACAGTGAATTTTTTACCGAACATCCCGTTCAGCGCAGTAAAATCAAGTGTTTGCGGATCAATTTTAACGAGTAAAAAAGTCCCTTTTGCACGGTTGTACGACAACATAAACTGGTAATCAGAACTATTGAAAATTTCGGTGTTGTCCCATTTTCCTGCAACGGCAATCGACTGGGTTTTGGTTTTCTTTAACGCTTCGTCATAGGAGTCAAAAACATACACTTTCTCTTTGCGGCTGTGCACCTTCTTGTTCTGGTATCGTACCAGTGCAATTCTTTTCGATTCAAATCCAAACACATCAAAATCCTCCACCTCATCATCATCATATTCCACGCGGATAGGCTGATTGATCTGAGCTGTAGCGATCACAGAAAAGCAAAGCAGGGCAAAAAGAATAATTTTTGATCTCATAAAAATGTTTAGTTATTAAATTATCGCAACATCACCGACAAACCCACCGCAGCAGGCGTCAACACCGGTCCGCGGCCGTGCATGAATACTTCACTCAAACCATAATAGGCAAAGAGGTTGAAATAGCCATATCCCAAACGGGAGTAAACGCCGTAGCGGTACCAGTTTAAATTTTTCACATTGTATTCGCGCAACTTGGTATCGTGATCCATGAACTGATAATAGTTCGCAACATCAATACCAGCCTTGGCTCCCAAATAAAAACGGAAGGGCCCATTTCCTTTGGTACGAAGGCGGATTTCAAGAGGAATTTCTACCCATTCCGACGTGAGTCGGTTGGAAGTATATGGTACTTGCAGTGGATATAAAAAAGTTTGTGTGTTGTTGCTGGTGTACAAAAACTGACCGTTGTTCTGAACATTTTCAACACAGTAGCCCAAACCGAGTGCAATGGTAAAACTGCTATGGCCAAGGGGCCAATCCTTGTAAATAGAAATGTTATAACCGATGGATTTGAAAGGCTTCTGGATAATGCCCGTAGGCGTTGTAAGCCACAAATTACTAACAATATCTACAGCTACTCCATCTTCACTGAAGAGCGCTCGTTTTCTCTTGAGCCATTTTCTTTTCTTCTGGTGCTGAGTGTGACGCGGAATAGAATCCTGTGCAAAAGCAGGCGCAGCAAAAAGCAAGAGGAAAAATATTGTGAGAGCTTGTTTCATGAGACTATCCGGCAGCTTGTTTCGATTGGCGTTTCGACAACATTTTTTTTGCGGTGAGGTAAATGTTCTCGATATCGTAGTGGCATTCTTTATAGAGATCTTCCTGACTGCCATGTTCAATGAATTTATCAGGAATCCCCAAGCGAACTACTGAAGCCTGGTAGCCATTATCACTCATGAATTCAAGTACGGCCGATCCCATTCCGCCCATAAGACAACCGTCTTCCACAGTGATGACATATTTGAATTTCGCGAAAACTTCGTGCAACAACATTTCATCAATAGGCTTGGCAAAACGCATGTCGTAGTGCGCTGCAGAAACACCATCATTCTCCAGTTTTTTGCAGGCAGTAACCGCAAAATTCCCAACCTGGCCGATCGTTAAAATCGCGATATCATCGCCATTGACAGTCTTTCTTCCTGTACCAATTTTGATGGCTTTCATCGGCGTCTTCCAGTCGATCATTACACCTTCACCACGCGGGTAGCGTATGGCGAACGGGCCATTGCCTTCGAGTTGTGCGGTGTACATGAGGTTACGCAATTCCGATTCGTTCATCGGCGCCGAAACTACCATGTTTGGGATGCAGCGCATGTAAGCAATATCATATACTCCGTGGTGTGTTGGACCGTCAGCACCGGCAAATCCGGCCCTGTCGAGGCAAAATACCACCGGCAAATTCTGCAGTGCTACGTCATGAATCACCTGATCGTAGGCGCGCTGCATGAAGGACGAATAAATATTGCAGAAAGGAATCATGCCTTCCACAGCCAATCCGGCGGAGAAAGTCACAGCGTGTTGTTCAGCAATACCCACATCAAAAGCGCGGTTAGGCATTGCCGCCATCATAATATTGAGAGAGCTTCCGCTCGGCATGGCCGGCGTAATGCCCATAATCTTGTCGTTTTTCTCGGCCAGCTCCACAATAGTGTGACCAAATACATCCTGGTATTTCGGAGGTTGCGGTGATTGAGGTGTTACCTTAATAATCTCACCAGTATCTTTATTGAATAGCCCTGGCGCATGCCAAGTAGTTTGATCGCCAAACTCAGAGTGAACAAACCCTTTCCCTTTCTTGGTGAGAACGTGCAGGATTTTCGGTCCGGGAATATCTTTTAAATCTTTTAAAACCTTAGCGAGGTATTTTACATCATGACCGTCAACCGGCCCGAAATAACGAAAATTCAGCGATTCGAACATATTGCTCTTCGTAAGGAGAGCCGACTTTATCCCATTTTCAATTTTCTGGGCTATGGCTTGTGCATTCGGACCGAATTTGCTGATTTTACCCAACAAATGCCACACCTCATCCTTCATCTTGTTGTAAGTAGGAGAAGTGGTCATATCAGTAAGGTATTCCTTTAGCGCCCCAACATTCGGATCGATGGCCATGCAATTATCGTTCAGTATCACCAGTAAATTCGAAGGCTCTACTCCACCATGATTCAATCCTTCAAAAGCCAGTCCGGCCGTCATCGCGCCATCTCCTATTACAGCGATGTGCTGACGGTCATCAATTTTTTTATAGCGGGAAGCCACGGCCATTCCCAGCGCTGCCGAGATAGACGTAGAAGAATGTCCTACACCGAAAGTATCGTATTCACTTTCAGAACGCTTAGGGAAACCACTGATTCCCTTGTATTTTCTGTTGGTATGGAAAACATCTTTCCGACCGGTGAGGATCTTGTGGCCGTAAGCCTGGTGGCCCACATCCCACACCACCCTGTCATAGGGAGTGTTAAAAACATAGTGCAGGGCAACCGTGAGTTCAACAACACCGAGGCTCGCACCGAAATGGCCACCCTTTACAGACACCACATCGATGATGAACTGACGAAGCTCGTCGCTCACCTGAACCAGCTGACTTTCCTTGAGCGCCCGGAGGTCGGAAGGAACATTAATATTGTTGAGTAATTCCCCTGCTTTAAAATCCATTGCGATGCTTAACGAAACACTTTGTAAAAATAGTATAAATCAGGGGTATATCAAATAGAAATGTGTGCCGGCTGAGAACAGTCCGTTATTGCGAGGAGTTTTCGTACCCGAAAACCCGAAGCAAAGAAGGGCGTGAGATACAGGGTATACTATCTTGTAGAGACGGAAGATTTTCCGTCTCTCGCCAACCATATCACAAGACGCAAAATTTTGCATCTCTACGAAAGAAAAATCGTCATTGCGTTGTAACGAAATATCAGTATTTTGCTTATACCTGCATGAAAATTTTAAAAATTCTTTTTTTACATCCCTATCCCTATCAGCACAGGATTATTGCGATACCTATTTTGGTTCCAGCTGGCTTACATTAACGTTGCGCTATTCGGATAGCGATTCTGGAAAATGTCTTTTTGATCTACAGGATACTATTGATTTTGTAAGACCTGCGGAAAAGAATCCGAAAGCATACCGTTATTTAATTCTGAACTGTAAAGATTCATCCTTTAAGTGGCTATCCATAGATACTGTGGCAACTTGTAATGAAAAGGGAGAAAGGATTTACCTAACTCTTGTATTCTCTTCAGATGTTGATGATGGGAAATGGACTTCGGACACGATAAAAAACACCATTTCTTTTAAGCCAACTTCTGTTCCGGAAACCTATACTTTCCAGATCATTAGAATTTTAGACCAGTCGTCGTACCGTCCCATTCACGGGACTTTAATATATAGAGGCCCATTGTATTACGGTTCCAGAGATATGATCCGGTTGATCCGCATCAAATAAAAAAGCCCCCGCCTCGCAAAGTTTAGCGGAGCATACTGTTAATCCGCATCAACAATCCTTAAACAAGAAAGCCGGTTCGAAATGTCGAACCGGCTTTCTTTTTCCCCTAGGTTAAATTAAGCTTTTGCTGCCAGTCTTTGTCTGAAGCCTTTCACTTTTTGTTTCATGTTGTAAGCCAGGTAATACATTACCGGTACAAGGATCAAAGTGAGGAAAGTGGCGAAGGCCAGACCGAAGATGATGGTCCAGGATAATGGTCCCCAGAAAGCCACGCTGTCACCACCAAAATACAAGTGTGGATTGAAGTGCGTGAACAAAGTCACGAAATCAATATTGAAACCAATCGCCAGCGGAATCATACCAAGGATAGTAGCAGTAGCAGTGAGAATCACCGGCGTCATACGGATACGACCCGCCTCAATTACTGCTTCGTGTACCGGTTTTCCTTCCTCCACCAGAATATCGATGAACTCCACCAATAAAATCCCGTTACGCACTACAATACCAGCCAGAGCCACAATACCAATCATGGTCATGATGATAGAGAAATTCATTCCCGTAATCGCCAATCCGAGCAACACCCCGATGATACTCAGGAAAATCTCAGAAATAATAATCACCGTTTTGCTGATAGAATTGAACTGAATAATCAGAATAATCAGGATGATGGCAATTGAAATCAAGAGTGCTGTTGAAAGGAAGCCCATCTGTTCAGCCTGTTCTTCCTGTTGTCCGGTGTAAGAAATATGCACTCCTTCAGGCGATTTGAAATCTTTTGCAGCTTCCTGGATCGCAGCTACCACTTCATTAGGGTTGTAGTCGTTGAGCACATTGGATCCCAGTGTTACCACACGTTTCATGTTTTTTCTCTTGATACCGCCGTAGGTAGTGGTATACTCTATATCAGCAAAAGCAGAGATTGGCACCTGTCGGATCATTCCCATTTTCGCCATATCGCGGTAAGTCATCTTCATGTCGCTGATCACGTCGATACTCTTTCTCTGATCTTCCTTGAACTGGAGGACAATAGGATAATCTTCGTTGGCATCCTTAAAGCGGGAGATCTCTTTTCCGGAAATCGCCGTTCTCAGTTCCAGACCAATTTGTCCGGATTTAATCCCTTCACGGTTCGCTCTCTCTCTGTCGAGAACAAAAGAAATTTCAGGTTTACTGCTCACCAAGTCGGTTTTCAATTCCTCCACTCCCGGAATATTTTTAGCATCCAGAAAGCGCTTCAATTGAGTAGAAGCATTCATGATGTCTTCAAATTTATCTCCTGAAATTTCAATGCTGATCGGCTTACCTACCGGCGGACCGTTTTGTTCTTGCGCCACCGTAATTTCAGCTCCAGGAATACCTTTCACTGCATCACGGATCTTATCCATAAACACAGCTGTAGAACGGCCATTTCGTCTTCCGAATTCAACAAAAGCAATCCCCACTTTTCCTTTATGAGATGCAATTGATATATCAAAAGGATCTTCGGACGCCCCTTTGGCTACGTTGGCCATTACCGATTCCACGATATCAGTATCGTTTTTCACCACTTCCATTACGCGATGTTCAATCACCTTGGTGAGGGAGTCGGTATAATTCACATCGGTACCAACAGGCAAAGTGAGGTACACGTAGATAAAATTCGGATCGGCAGTTGGAAAAAATTCCACTTTAGGCTGGCGAAGCACCATTAAAATGATGGAAAAGATCAACAAACCAAAAGTGCCTGTAATGATGCGCCATGGTCTCACCAATGCCCATTCAAGGAACTTAGCATATTTCAACTGAACAGAAGGCCATAATTTCTCCTGGAATTTTTTAATGGCTTTCTCCAGTACCGCCTGATAGAAGATATATATCAGCCAAAGCAACAGAATAAAGTTTGCTACTCCACGCGCGCCATGCTCTTCCGAACCGTTGCCAAAATCAACCAGATAGAAAATAGCTACAAAGAAAAGCATGATAACGCTCACGAGTCGGATCCTTCTCTTTTTCTTCGCCACATCTTCCTCTACATGCGGTTTCATGAAACTCACTGCAAATACAGGGTTGATGATATATGCTACCAGTAAGGAAGCCGTAAGGGTAATGATTAAGGTCACAGGCAAATACTTCATGAACTCACCCATCATACCGCTCCAGAAAGCCAATGGAACGAAAGGTGCCAGAGTAGTAGCTGTTCCGGATAATACCGGAAGGAACACTTCTCCTGCCGCAAATTTAGCCGCCTGCTGGATAGGCATTTTGCCATTTTCATAAATACGGTGTGTGTTTTCAATTACCACAATCGCATCATCCACCACAATACCCAATCCCAGCAAGAAAGCAAACAACACAATCATGTTCATGGAATAACCCAAACCTTGCAATACCAGGAAAGCAATAAACATAGAAAGTGGTACCGACAAGCCCACAAACATTGCGTTGGTGGCTCCCATGAAGAACATAAGGATAATGGTTACCAGGATAAACCCGATAATAATGGTATTGATGAGATCGTGCAAAGTGATTCTGGTTTCTTTCGACTGGTCGCCAGTGATGTCCACCACCAGGTTTTTCGGGAATTCCTCGGCTCTCATCTCCTCCACAATCTCGCGGATTTTATCGGAAGCCTCAATCAAATTCTCCCCTCCTTTTTTAACGATGTTAAGCGTGATTACATTTTTGCCATTGTGGCGGCCAAAGCTTTCCTGCTCTTTATGTGTATCCACTACTTCAGCGATGTCACGCAGGTATACCGGATTACCGGGCTGAGAGCTGATCACCAGATTTTTCAATTTTTCCACAGTAGTAAAATCACCGGTCAAGGTCACCGAACGACTCATACCATTTACTGTAACATTTCCTGCAGAAGCGGTTCTGTTTTCATAACCTACAGCATATTCTATATCCTGGAAGGTCACCTGCGCAGCTTCCATTTTATATTTGTCGGCATTGATCTGGATCTGGCGGTCTTTAGCACCAACTAGGTCTACCTTCTTGATCTCCTTTAATGTTTCGATTCTTTCCTTGAGATCATCAGAATATTCCTTGAGTTTATCGAGATTAAAATCTCCCGATACATTCACAAACAGAATTGGCATTTCCGAAAACTCCAGCTCCTGTACTTTCGGCAGCGCCAGTATCTCATTTGGAAAAGGAGGTAAGTCACTTTGCGCCAAATCCACCTTATCTTTCACCAGTTGCTTCGCCTTCGCCACTTCCACATCGGGATTGAATTCCACAGTGATGAACGATACATCCTGCAAAGACTGGCTGGTTACTTTTTTCACTCCCGTGGCACCCTTCAACTGCTTTTCAATAGGTTTAGTAACAAGGTTCTCCACGTTCTTTGGAGAAGCTCCGGGATACACAGTGCTCACCATGATGGTAGGTAAAACGATATCCGGAAATTTCTCTTTCGGCAAGGCATTGTACGACATGATACCTGCCAGGGTAATGAAAACAGTAAGCAGGTAAATGGCCGTTTTGTTATCTATAGACCAGCTGGTAGGCCGGAATTCTTTTAAGTTCTTTTCCATAATAAATTTCAATAGAGTGTTCTACAATTGTACCTCGTCGCCCTCATTCACATTCTGATAACCACGGGTGATCACCATTTCCCCTTCCGCCAAACCGCTGAGAATCTCGGTGTTTCCATTGTAATTGCTTCCCACTTGCACAACTCTTTTCTTTACAATGTTTTTTCCACCCTCCTTCAGTACAGTGTAGATGTAGGAAGAGCTTTCTCCACGCTGTACCACATCAGTAGGCACTACTATAGCTTTTTCATTTTTGTAATCCACTATTTTCAAAACAACAATCATGTTTGGATGGAAATCGGCACTGCTTCCAGCGTCGAGTTTCACCTCAACGGTGAAAGTTCTCGTCAGCGGATCAATCACCTTTGCTGCATAAGAAGCTTTGGAAGATACTTCCTTCTTGATATCTAGGAAATTCAACACCACGTCACTTCCGGATTTTACATTAGGCGCATATTTCTCAGGAACCTGGCCTTTTACTTTCAATGACGAAAGATTCACCACCTGAAAGGCAGGATAACCCGGCGCTGCAGCTTGTCCCACTTTTGCATGAACAGCGTCCACTACTCCATTGATTGGAGATTCAATTCTCGACATATCACCTTGTTCCGACAAACCAGCAATTTGTTGTTCAAGAGCTTCCTTCTGGGCCTTAGCCTGCAGGAATTGCATCTCGGAACCAATCTTTTTATCCCACAGATTTTTTTGTTTTTCATAAGCTACTTTAGCCAGCGCCAACTGTGTTCTCATTGCATCAATTTGTTGCGAAACACCAGCATTGTTAAGCTCTGCGAGGAGCTGACCTTTGCTTACCGACTGGCCTGCTTCTACATATATTTTGGTAACGACACCTGGTTTTTGCGGAGTCACGCCTACGTTTTCCTCAGCATCCACCATTCCCTGAACTTCAACATAGTGTCGGAATTCAGCGGTTTTAACAGTTGAAACAACAACCATTTTTCCTTTCATTTCAGCAGGTGGGGTCTGCTGTTCTGTTTGCTCTGCTTCGCCGCCGCAGGCAGCTAATGTAACGGAGGTAACAAGGAGGGTAGCAATTTTTTTCATTGGTATATATTTAATTTTCATTAGGAGGGTTCTTATTTAATTATTCCAGTAGCTTTTTCGAGATCAACTTTAGCAATCAAAAAATCAAAAAGCGCATTATAATAATTGATTTGTGCATCCTTCAGGTCATTTTCCGCAGTTGTTACTTCTAAAAGAGAAGACATTCCCTGATCGTACTTAAACTTGGAAGCATCGTAAACTTTTTGTGCCAGAGCAATATTCGCTTTTTGAGTGTTGAGGGAGGCGAGGGCATTATTGTACATAGTGGATGCGTTGCGTATTTCAAGGTCGATCGCGCTTTCCAGACCTTTAATACTGTTCTCGGATTTTTGCACTTCAAGCTGAGCCTGCTTGGTTTTATAATAGGTTTGCGTACCATCGAAAATTGGGATGCTCAATGTAACACCTACCAAACTCATTGAATACCATTGTTTGGTAACATCAGTCTGATGTCCGAAATAATATGGATGAAATGCTCCGCTCGAGTTAGTAGCGCCAAGATTGCCATAAGCGACCAAACTCGGCATCCACTTCATTTTATTTCGCTTCAGGTCGAGCTGATTTAATTGAAGCTGACTCTGTACTAAAGAATACTCCACACGTGAAGAGTAATCAAATTTTTCAGGCGCACTCAATTCTGAAGCAATCGGCTGATTAACATCTATGGAATCCTTCAAAACAATCGGAGAGCTAAGGTTATAGCCCATCTGGAATTTCAACATAGTCTCGGTTAATTCCACGAAGCGCTTTAGTTTCTCTTTTTCGGAGAGGAGGTTATTGTACGCCAGGGTGATGCGATCCAGATCGATACTTTCAACCAATCCATTATCAAATAATACTTTGGCATCATCGGATAATTTTTTTACTCTTTCCAGTTGATTATCTAAAAGTTTTGCTCTCTCCTTGCTGATCAAAACAGTATAATAGGCCTTTATTACAGCCACTGAAGTTTCAATTTTGGATCGGTCGGCCGCTTTTTGAGTAAGATCAATAAATGATTTCGACGCCTGCAAAGCAACAATATAATCACTACTGAAGAGGATCTGTGAAATCTGGATTCCAGCTGTGTTGTTATAAGGAATTGCGAAACTTCCTGCACTATAAGTTCCTTTCGGAATGACAGAAGGCCCCATTGGGAAATTACCCAAATCGAATACTGATGTTGGAACCTGTGGATAATACTTCATATCCACACTGGCCGACAATTGAGGAAGTCCGATTCCCCGTATTTCATTTTTCTTCATCTCGGCCAACTGCTGATCGAGAAGTACATTTTGATGATTCGCATTATTCGACAATGCATAATCAATGGCTTCTTTCAATGTAAACTCTTGGGAAAATGTGGGGGAGGAGCATACACCGAGAGCAAGCACAAAAAGGATTTTTTTCATTGGAGGATTTAAGTTAGAGGGTTTTAATTGGAGTAGGGTTATAAGGTTTGTAATTCTTTAGATGGTGTTGCAAGTCCGCATTTGAAATCAACCAATCTGTGCATCTCCCTCAACCCTTTCTCATTCGCAATGCCCGAAAGGTGGTATTTTACCATTTCCATATACACCTCGCCAAAATTGAATTTATTAACAGGAAAAACATCTGCATTGAAAACAATGTCGGCTTTAGATATATATAGCTTGGTAATCACTTCCGCGTTGAAATCATTGCGATACAAGCCTTCTTTTATCCCTTTATTTATATTGCCCAGAATAGTATTGTGAAGAAAAACCGTAAGGTACTCCACAAATTGGGTCCATGATTCTTTATAATACTTCTGCAAATCACGGTGAACTGATGGATGTAATTTCTGCACGTTGGCCATGTGGAAATTGCTGAGTTCACATAACTCTTCTACCGCGTTTAAATTCTTGGCCAGGATACCGTTGATCACCTTTTTATCATGCTCCAGTTGCCATTGCATGGATTTTGCCGCAAGTTCCGGACGGTCTTTCACATATTTATAGAGGGTTTTTTTTGAAACCTTGAGTTCCTTGGCCATATCATCCATTGTGATATTCTTGATCCCTTTTGTGATGTACACCTCAGCTGTCCTGCGGTACAACTCGTATTCCTGATTATCCATAGCGTTAAAGTTTGAAATGTTTCCAAATGTAGTTGAATTACAAAAGCGATACAATTTTTTAACCCGTTCGTTTCCGGAAAATAGGCGAACGGTTATTTCTAACCGATAAGCTGTAGTATTCCCCAGGCAAAAAAATCTAAACTTTTACCTACTTTTAAGCTTCATAAAAGTTGAAGCCATGACCACACAAAAGCACAGCAGCATCAAGGATCTATTGCTATCAAAGGATTTCGAAAAGGAAGTAGTAGTGAAAGGATGGGTAAGATTTTTCCGAAGCAACAGGTTCATCATCCTGAACGACGGATCAACCATCAACAACATACAGGCTGTCCTCAATCTGGAGGAGGTTTCTGCCGAGAAAACCAAGCCGATTTCGGTTGGCGCCTGTCTTTCTATCAATGGAAAACTTATGGAATCAAGTGGTTCCGGGCAAGCAGTGGAAATACACGTTTCCTCATTTGCAGTGCTGGGTACTGCCGATCCTGAGCTCTATCCGCTGCAACCTAAAAAGCACTCGCTGGAATTCCTCAGGGAAATCGGTCATTTGCGTCCACGCACCAATACTTTTAGTGCAATACTGCGATTGCGCCATGCCATGACTTTCGCCATTCACCAGTTTTTTAATGATCGTGGTTTCTTCAATGTGCATACCCCTATTATTACAGGTTCCGATTGCGAAGGCGCTGGTGAAATGTTCCGCGTTACCACACTTGATCCTAAAAATCCACCCTTAAAAGAAGATGGCTCGGTGGATTACAAACAGGATTTCTTCGGCAAGGAAACCAATCTCACGGTATCCGGCCAGCTCAATGGCGAACTCGCTGCGATGGCACTGGGAAAAATTTATACTTTCGGGCCCACTTTTCGCGCCGAAAATTCAAACACTACCCGCCACCTCGCCGAATTCTGGATGATAGAACCCGAAGTGGCTTTCAATGAAATTACCGAAAACATGGACCTAGCAGAGGATTTCATGAAATACCTCATACAATATGCCCTCGACCATAACCGTGATGACCTGGAGTTTTTAAAGCAGCGCCTTCTCGAGGAAGAGAAAGACAAACCGAAAGAGCAACGCAGTGAAATGGATTTGATCCAGAAACTCGAATTTGTATTGCACAATTCTTTTGAACGCATCACGTATACCGAAGCTGTGCAAATCCTTAGGGATTCCAAGCCCAACAAAGCCGGAAAATTTCAGTTTCCTGTGGGCGAATGGGGCTTCGATATGCAAAGTGAACACGAAAAATATTTAGTAGAAAAACATTTCAAAAAACCTGTGATTGTCACCGGCTACCCTGCAGAAATCAAGGCTTTCTACATGAAACAAAACGACGATGGGAAAACCGTTGCAGCCATGGATGTTCTTGTGCCTGGCATCGGTGAAATCATCGGCGGATCACAGCGCGAAGACAATTACGACAAATTGCTCGCCGCCATAAAACGCTTCAACATCCCCGAAAAAGACATTTGGTGGTACCTCGATACACGCCGCTTTGGCTCAGCACCTCATGCTGGCTTTGGACTGGGTTTTGAAAGACTCATGCTCTTCATCACCGGCATGGGCAATATCAGAGACGTGATTCCTTTTCCAAGAGCCCCGAAAACAGCGGAGTTTTAAATTATGAAACATTCATTAATCACAATTTTCCTTCTGTATTCTCTGTCCATAACCGCGCAAACTCCCCACTCAATTGCTTCCGCTTATGGAAATCTTGACAAGGATACCGCTAAAGAAAAAGTAGAAGTAGTAGATATTGATAGTGTTGAAGAAAGAGGATTTATTAGAGAACTGCGCATTTTCAAAAAAGACAATAATGAATGGAAACTTTGGTATTCATCCGGAAACGCTATAATGGCTAGTGGCGAGGGAGGTGTTCGTGGAGATCCATTTCAGGGAATAGAAATAAAAAAAGGCATTTTACTTATTTACCACGAAGGAGGAAGCAGCTGGATGTGGAGTCACACACATAAATATCGTTTTCAAAACAGTGATTTCTACCTTATTGGAGTATCAAACTCTTTTGGAAAAAATGGAGAACACTGGGAAACCCTAGACTACAATTTATTAACGGGAAATGCTGTGGTAACACTTGAAGATCAGGCTTGGGGAGATAATGATGAAATCATAGTTACAAAAAAATCAACTGACAACTTTAACGCAAAACAGAATGTATTAATTTCCCTCAAAGACATTTCTATCGGTAATCAATCCATTTTTTCACCAAAAACAAAAGGTGAATACCATTTTTAAATGGAGAAATTACTTCCAATATCATCATCAGTATTATTAATTCTATTGTTTGCTTGTAACACAATAGAAAACAAGGGCAAAGAAGTTCTGGATAAAACCAGCAACAAATTATCAGAAAAAAAAGAACAGCTGGTAGATAAAGTCGTTAAGCATTTCGACGCACACACTCCCGACACCAAATGGAATAAATTACGCTTTCAGGAATTTTTCGGGTTTACACCACCAGAAGATGTAAAGGAAATATATTGCGCTGCCGATGAAATGGGCATCAACCAAAAATATGCCTTTTCTTTTGTTTGCAATAGCGATACGCTGCAAAGCATCATTAAACATCTTAAGCTCACCCCAACGGAAAAACCCGACAACTCCAGCGAAGGACTGCAACCTGATTTTTCCTGGTGGGACAAAGAAAAAACAAAAACCATTACTCCCTACTCTTACAATTATAAGGACCGGTATTTCAGACTTCTATGGTATGACAAGGAAAATAAAAGGGTTTATTATCTTGACTATGATCTCTAAATATATTCAGAATTAATGGAATTAAGACTTATTGTCATCCGCACTTCCGATCCGAAAAAACTGGCTGAATTTTATGCCATTTTCGGCTGTGCTTTTCAATATCATCAGCATGGCAACGGGCCCTTTCATTATTCAACAGCACTTGGTGAAATTGTACTGGAAATTTATCCTTTAACCAAGACGCAAACAGTAGTGGATAAAAATCTTCGACTGGGTTTTGCATTGGAAAATTTTGACGCGGTGATCACTGAACTGAAAAAGCAAAACATCACTTTTTCAACGGAACCCGCTGCTTCTGAATTTGGCTTCATGGCCGTGATACAGGATCCCGACGGCAGAAAAATTGAACTCTACCAAAAATAATTTCCCTTTAATGGTTACTTCTTATCCAAACCTGACATAAATAGAAAAATACCGTTTATGGAAGACCATGAAATTATCCGCAAAATAAGGGAAGGCCAAAGGGAAAAGGCCCTAACAATACTCTATAAAGAGTTCCCGAAAATAAAACACAACATAGTCTCTTCAGGTGGAAATAATGAAGCTGCCGAAGAAATTTTCAATGACAGTTTATTGCTTTTTATTGAAAAGGTAAGCAATCCCCACTTTGAACTCACTTCAAAATTGTCGACTTACCTCTATGGCATTGCTCGACTATTATGGAAAAACCAACTGCGCAAACAAAATAAAACACAAGAATTAGAATGGAGTGACACCCTCATAATATCCGAACAGGATATTGGTTATGATCAGGCCCAGGAAGAGAAATTCACAGTGATGGAAAACATCATTGCATCGCTTTCGGAAAAGTGCCAGCAAATCTTCGAACGCTTTTATTTCAGAAAAGAATCGATGGAGATTCTAGCAAAGGCCCTTGGCTTTTCTTCCGTGAATTCGGCCAAAACGCAAAAGTACAAATGCATGGAGCAGGCCATCCGACTGGCTGCTGATCACAAACCAAAAAAGTAATCTTATGAGACCATCACTGGAAAATATAGAACTCATCGACAAATACCTCAGAGGAGAATTGTCGGGAAAGGCAAAGACCGATTTTGAAACGGCTTTGAGCGACAGCGCTGAACTCAGACAGCAGCTGGAACTACAAAAAGATTTTATCAGAGTCGCCAATAGAATTGCTCTGAAAAAAGAAATTGCAAGCACTCAAAAGAAATACAAGCGCTCCGGATTCAGAAAATGGGGATTGCTATTATTCCTCTTTTTAAGTACTCTGGTAATACTTTATTTAATGTTGAATTCTTCTTCCGAAAAAGAGGAAAAAACACAACCTGAAAAAGCTATACCGACAGTAAATATCGCTCCGCAAAGTGATGTTACATTAACTCCTTCTGCCGGCATACAAACAACAATAGCGAAATCAACTATTTCAGCAAACAATAAAACAACACATCAAAAAGATAATTCAGCATCTTCAAAAGAAAATGTTTTTTACGATTTCCACGGACTCAAAACATGGGTGCAGCCCGATGTGCAAAAATTCATTATCAATCCGGCTAAAGGTGCAAGTATTGAAGGACGCTACGGAACAATGATTATTGTACCAACAGATGCCTTTACCGATGAACAGGGTGCAATCATTAAAACGGCTGTAACACTGGAATTGGCGGAAGCATTGAATCTTGATGATATGGTACTCTACAGGCTTGGCACTCTATCGAACGGAAAAATGCTGGAAAGCGGAGGAATGCTTCACATCAGAGCAACGCAAAACGACAAGGAAGTGAACATCAATCCTGCGCGACCTTTATACATCGAAATCCCTGCCGTGAAAACAAAACCCAACATGATGGTTTTTGAAGGAGATGTGCATGGCGGAAATGTGGATTGGAAAAATCCAACAGCAACAAAAAAATATTTAATCAATCTTCCTTTTGGAATGCTCGATTTCCTGCCCGATGGATTTTCGGAAACTGTGAAGGGATACATGCCTTACAAAAATTACAGGAAGCCCACCAAACCTCTGCTGGATAGCTTGTATTACAGTTTAACCAATACAGTGACTGTGGTTAAAAACCGAGAAGGTGCTCAAGTGAAGAAAAGAACTTTCTGGCAATACATTTTCAGAAACCGGCAGGAACAACCTTTACTCGGCTCACTGCAATTTGATACCGCCAATGTTCCGCAATCTGGCATCAATCCGCTCACTGTAAAAACGATAAGAAACAAAGAATTCAACAAAACCTTCATCGCTACCAAAGAATTTGAAGAGCGCATCAAAATACTGCACACCTGTGCAAATGGTGAAGAGCTGTTGCAGGTGTATATTAATAATCTCGATAAAGATTTGTGCTATTCTGATTCCATCATCGCAGGAAAGGTTCAGGGCAATGAACAGCGCATCTTCCAGTTTTTTGCCAACGAAAGACTGGGCAATGTGAAAGGCAGTGAGATGTATCAAAAACAACTCGCAGAATTTTATGCACAGAAAAAACAGAAATACACCGACGAGAAAAATAAACTGAATAAAAAACTCGGTCTCGACAGTAAATACACCATCTCCGAGATTCAGGAAAAAATAAATGCCGGCGACAGCACTACCCTTGCCACACTAAAAAATAACCTTCCTGCACCTAATGTCACCAGAAGCTCTTATGGTTTCAGCTGGGCAAAACCAGGATGGGTAAATATTGATGCATACCTGCACTTGCTGGATTATGGATCTCAGTCGGTGCCTATCGCTTTGCTTAACCCTGTCGGTAACACTGATGTTTTCCAATGGCTCAACACGATCAACAACTTAACACCATTAACTATTCAGGAAGGAGAAGCTGTTGCACTGTTCCCTCTGGCATCAGCACCTGAGGCAGAACAAATGAAAAATACTTTTTGCTTCGCAGTTTCCCGAAAAGGAAATTCTTATCAGTGGTTTGAAAAGAAGTATAATCCTTACACAACAGAATCTATCGTTGCTGATTTGAAAGATGAAAAAATAGAAACCATACGCGCCCGTTTGAAATCTCTTGGCGCTGAAGCTTCGGTACTGCAATGGATGGCAGCAGAACGCGCCAACATAAAATATTTGGCCGACAAGCCTAAGGTTCCGGCAAGGAAAGACGATATCTATAATCTGGAATTGGATGAAAAAACGATCATGCTGCTTCAAGACATTAGAATGGATATCGATTTGAAAACAGTGTCCTTCAAAGGCTATAAAAAATTCATTGCCGAATTTTCGGATAACCAGATTATTGTGAAGTAAGTCTGTGTGAACTTTTTGAGCATGATTATCAAACCCCTCCGCGAAGTCTTCAACTTCGCGGAATTTTTTCGTAAAGATTTCATCTTTTCAATTGCAAAGGAAGCTGAAAGATTCGGGAAAAGATTCCGCCAAGCTACGCTTCGTTAAACTTAACGGAGCACAGGATATTTTTTTAGCTTTGCCTCATGAAAACACAAAACTTCTTCCCTCCAGAATGGCATCAGCAATCTGCAATTCAATTGACGTGGCCCCATCAGGATACCGACTGGGCTGATGTTTGGGAAGAGGTACTCGTATGCTACAAAAAAATTGCTTTTGAAATCGCGAAGCGGCAAAAGTTGATCATTGCTGCACAAAACGTGGAAGAAGTACAAGGCTATGTGCAGCACTGCAATCTCGCCAACATCCACATTTACCAGTGTGATGTAAACGATACCTGGGCGCGAGACCATGGAGGAATCACCATTCTGGAAAACGGAAAACCTGTGATTCTGGATTTTCAATTCAATGGCTGGGGAAAAAAATTCGCTGCCGAAAAAGACTCGGCCATCACCCAAAAACTCTTTGATGCAAAAGCTTTCCCAGCAAATTGGGACATCAAGGATTTAAATCATATTGTGCTTGAAGGAGGTTCTCTTGAAGTTGACGGACAAGGGGTTTTGATGACTACCAGCGAATGCCTGCTCGAAGAAAACCGCAATCCGCAATGGACCATCAACGAAATTGAAAAACTGCTCAAAGAGCTCCTGCATATCGAAAAAGTCATCTGGATCAACCACGGCTATCTCGCCGGTGACGACACCGACAGCCACATTGATACCCTAGCCCGCTTCTGTAACGAAAACACGATTGCTTACGTGAAATGCGATGATCCGAATGACGAGCATTACAGCGCACTCAGCAAAATGGAAGAGGAATTGCAACGCGCCACCAACCTCAAAGGAGAAAAATATAACCTGGTAGCTCTTCCTATGGCTGATGCTGCCTACGACGGCGACGACCGCTTACCGGCCACTTACGCCAATTTTCTTATTATGAACGACATTGTACTCTTTCCTGTTTACAATTCGAGCAAGGATGCCGAGGCAATCAAAACAATGCAGGGGATTTTTCCTGATAAAGAAATTATTGCCATCGACTCGGTGGTGTTGATCAAGCAGCACGGATCCATCCACTGCATCACCATGCAGTATCCAGAATTTTAAAATTACTATATTTGAAAAAAAATACTTCTATGGAAACCAACAAGAAAAAATGGGAAGCGCCTGAAATCAGTGATTTGGGAGTTGATGCCACACTGTCAAACCCAACTCCTAACGTTAGAGAAACAGCAGAATTTAAATCTTAGCCGAAAGCAATCCTATTCTCAGCAAACGCTTTAGGATTTTCCCCTTCTGTATAATATTTAAAGTATCCGGTAAGTCGATAAAACTTACCGTTTTTTTGTTTTTAAGCTCTAGCAAAAACTCTTTCATCAAGAAAGGGAAATCGTGATCTCCTCTCAACATCTTAATACGGCACGCTACCTTGGTAAAGGTTAAAGTCCAATCCAAGTCATTAACCATAAAAATATCTTTGGCAGCGGGTTCATAAAACTGACTGAGAAACCTGCCTTGGGAGAAATTCAATTTTGATTTTTCGGCAGCCGCCCATTCTATCAAAGTCTCCACATCAATATTTTTGGCAATTTTCAGGAATTCCGATAGCCACTCCTTCTTATATTTTTCCTTTTCGTCCGCAGTGCTATAGTGGTTAGGAATGGCCTTCCTGAAAAAAGCATTTTCATAAGCCAGCGATGATAATTTTTCAGCAAGATGATAGCCATACACCGGCTGGAAACCTAAAGTAAAATGTACCGAGCTTTGCTCTTTGGTATATACATCGTGTGCTAATCCGCGCGGACAATAGAAAAAATCACCAGCTTTCAGTTCAATCAGCTGATCCTCTCCTTCTTCCCACTTCACTTTAACAGGCACGTCGTAATGCGAAGGCAATACTTCCTCCGAAAATTTCACCTTCCACAGTTTAGTGCCATTGATCTGCAAGGCCAGTACATCATGTCGATCGGTGTGCACACCATAGCCCTGAGTATCTTCGGGAGTGATGTACAAACTGGTACGGATCTGCAATCCCAACTCCTCTTCCAGCAAAGAAATTTTTTGTGCCAGCGGCGGATAGGTTTGGTGCAGCTTGTCATACTTCACCGTATACCCTTGTTTCAGCAAATGCAGCAATAACTGCGGATCGGCCTTATAAGGCGCAACGTCATTAGTACTCTCGGTAAACAGGAAAGGAGAAGCTTCCTTACCATTATAAGCCACTTTCACGTTGGGAGAGAAAGTTTGCTTTAGCTGCAGATAGGCATCAATCTCCTGCAAACTCAGTAAAGAGTGGTAATACGAAGGATTATTGCGTGCAATGTACAAGGGCTTTTTCTCGTAGTAATCGCGAAAAAACTCTTCTACAGAAACCGGATGGATGATCTGGGCAAAGTTCATGAAGGAAAAATAAGGAATTATTTACAATCGGATCACCTCATCGGCGAGATCAAACAGGTATTCCTTGTGCGTAATGAGCACCACAATGCTGTCCTTCTTAATTTCATTGATAGTGGAGAGGATGATGTCCTCATTTCTCCGATCGAGGGCATTGGTGACTTCATCCATAATAATGAGAGGTGTTTTACGGATCAACGCCCGGGCAATGGCGATACGCTGCATTTCACCACCTGAGAATCCACGGTTATCTTCTTTTACAATGGCTTCGAGTCCTTCCGGCAATTTATCCAAAAGCGTCTTCAATCCTGCTTTGTGCGCTGCTTCCAAAATATCGGCGTCGGAATAATTTTCGTTGAAGGTAATATTGTTCCGGATGGAAGTCCCGAACAAAACAGTATCCTGCAATACATATCCAATCGAAGCCTGGTACTGCAATAACTCTTCGCCATTCACTTTCTTTCCATCGATAATGATATCCCCCTTCTGTGGTGTAATGAGTCCGCAAATCAAATCGGAAGTAATGGTTTTCCCAACTCCGCTCGGACCGGTGAACACATAAAATTTTCCACTTTCCAGTTTAAGATTAAGATTGTCCAGAATTTTTTTCTCTCCGAAAGAAAAATGGATATTCTTTAATTCAAGTGAAGCTATTTTTTTGCTTTCCGCTTTCGCAGAATTTTGCTGCGCACTGGCTTTGGCAAGATTGACAATTTCTGAAAAACGATCAAAGGAAGGCAACATGTTATTTATATGTCCGGTGGTTTGCACCAGCGACAACGTTTGTGAAATCACCCGTGAGAACAATACCAGCAAAACCAGCAAAGACGGAATCGAAAGAATCTGATAACTCATACTGAGCCATATCATCAGAATGATAACCAGCGCTCCCGACAAAGTATAGAGCAAATCACTGAAGGCATCTATATTAGAGCGCTTCATGTCGTTTTGAAAAACCTGATCAAGATGCTCTTCATACTCTTTACCTTTCTTCATTTCGAGTCGGTGCAGCTTGAGCAACTTGATTCCCTTGAAAGTTTCATTAAAGTACTTTTGCAGGTTTTCGGAAAGGCCTATGTTGCCTTTGCCCAGATTGTAATTGGCTTTGTATACAAAGCGCTGTATCAAGAAAAGAATGGAGAGGATCAACAATAAAAGCAGGGTTAGCTTAACTGAAATCCACAGGGCAAAAACCAATTGAATAATGAGTAAAATAAAACCTTGTATCGCCTGAAACAGCATCGTCGCCAAAATCCTTACCGATCGGCTCTCGGTTTTCATGAGATTAATGATTTGCGAAGAAGGTACTTTCAAATAAAACTCCCAGTTGGCATTGAGCAAACTATTCATGGCCTCTGCTGCAAACTGATTAGAAAAACGGGCCAGGGTTCGCTGGGTGTATAAAATCTGCAAGGCTTTAAACAAGGCATAGCCCAAGAGAATCATAAAGTAAAAAAGCAAGAGTTGCGACAAACCCTGCTCCCAGCCCAGCAATTCAAAAACAGGAGTAAATACCGAATCCTTCTGACTCTGGAATGATTCCAGAAGAGGGATTATCATCACGATGCTCACACCCTGAAAAAATGAAAAGAGCACACCAAAAATCACAATCAGTGCTATCTTCCAGCGAAAATGCGAAAGCAGCAAACGGAGAAAGGAAAGCAGGGATTTGATTTTCTGCATGGCGTAAAGGTCGGTAAAAATTTGATGAGTTCAATTAATCATCTCCCTTAGAATACTCCTCCATGAAAAGGATTAGAGTTTGTTACCTCCCCATGCTCCGGCTTCTCAACAAAAAATTAATGTAATTCACCGCTCTGCGGATTTCCTTTTCCTGTTCCTCATTGGTACCAACCGCTGACGAAGAAAATTCTTCCAGGTGCATTTCCCTGTATTCTATCCACTTCGGACTGTGGTACTTTCCCACTACCTTATGTATCCTGGGGAAAATAAATTCTTTGATTTCCTTTGTTGGCAAAGATAATTCATCCATCTCGCAGTTCAAACTTGACAAAACCGTAGCATTATCTATACTAACCTGCCCCGTTTTCTTGTCTTTAAGCAACAATGGAAAAGATGGTGCTAAAGCAGGGAACAAAGTATTGGCATATACTTCACAACAATGGTAATTTGCTTTAACCTTCGCATATTGCCCCACCGAAAGAATAGAGTAATACTCGCATTCAGGAGAAGAAAATGCATAATGTATCACCTTAGTTTTGTGCAGGTAAACTGTATCATTACTCACATCAAAACACCAATCCCCCATTTGCAAGGCCGTTTGAAAAAACTCATGACGCACCTCTCCCCATATGATCTTGAAAATACCGCCATGAGCAATAAATTCCTTCAAGGGATGAAATGGTGATCGCACATCGGGAAGTTCCATCCTCAACAAATATTGGTAAATAATTCTGGTGATGGAATAACAATAACCAATAGGGTAGATTGGTATAGAAGTAAGCCTCTTCTTCCTCTCTTTTTCAATGGCAGCAAGCAAAAAAGATTTTTTTTGTTCATCCAACTGCCCTGTTGTACCATGAAACCACAATTCATCCAAACTATTTCTTAAACCGAAAAAAACCTTTTCAAACAGGGGAGCATATGGTGCAATATATTTCTCCGAAAGCTGAAGCTGGTATGCATCAACAGGCTGCAGGAGATCGCTATAGTAGACCTTCAACATCAGCTCCGAAGTTAGAAAAATTATGTATGTTTGGGAACTAAATGAACTTCAATAAAAAAGATATCATACGCCTAAAGCAGGACGTGGAAATAAAGATTTCCGCTACAGGTTTTAAAATCATTTCTGGCACTCAGTACGTTTATAAATCCGCTGCCTTCTTAAAAATACTGGAAGTATTCCGCGACTGGAAAAGTCTGGAAGACGGAATGAACGAGGTGGCTCTCATGTGTAAAGAAAAGAATGCTTTTTTCAATGCTTCTACTGAATTCCACGATTTGCTGAAAAAAGATTTTTTTGAAAAAAAAGAGGATCGCAAAACCGTTTTTGGTTTTCATAAAGCAAAATTCGACGCCTTTCCGGTTCACCTGCGCATGCTCAACGATCATAAGCGCAGTTTAGGTTTCCAGAAAGCCATCCGTGAAATTGTTGGACCAAACGACATTGTTTTAGATATTGGCACAGGCAATGGTATTCTTGCCGCAACAGCAGCCATGGCAGGAGCCAAACATGTGTATGCCATTGAACGCTCCGGCTTTATAGAGGTGGCCCGCGCTGTTTTTAAAGCCAACGGACTAGAAGATAAAATCACTTTGCTTAAGGGAGATTCTACCACCATTACCCTGCCCGAAAAAGCAACGGTTTTAGTGAGCGAAATCATTGGCAATGATGCTTTCGATGAAGGCATTCTTCGGACCTTTGATGATGCTAAAGAAAGATTGCTTGTCCCAGGCGCAAAAATAATTCCCGGCAAAATCAAGGTGTATGCTCTGGCCACGGAAAGTCCGGCCTTAAAATATGGAAGGAGCCAACTCAGCAAAAAGAATATTGCCCAATGGAAAAAGGATTATAAGATTGATTTTTCAGCCTTCTTTGATTTCGATGAAAAGCAAACTATCAAGGCTAGTGTGAGCAACTCCGAACTCAAAAACCATAAATTCCTGAGTGATCCGATATTACTCACCGAAATTGATTTTCACCAGCAGGACTATCTGATAAAAGATTGCGAAAAAAACTTCAGTATCACACAGCCCGGAAACTTCAACAGCTACTTCATTTACTTTGAAGCGGAATTAAGCAAGGACAATGTATTGTCACTGCACCCTGATGAGCTTACTAATGAAAATTCATGGGGCTTGCAATTGTTTTATCTTCCATGGGAAAAGGAAGTGGAAATGGGCGAGGTTTTCAAATTGGACTTTACACTAAAAAACCTGAAATCGGTAATAAAGATTTCAGGTTAATAAATAGCTTTTTTAGCCGATTAACTCTTCCTGGTAGTTTTCTCGCAGATAACTTTCCCTACAATATCAGCTACGCCAAAATTAATATTTCATCTTTCACCATTTTCTCCACAAAAGGAACCACTTCCTTCTCGCAGGTGGCGCGGTCGATTTCATATTCATTCAGGAGATCAGCAATTACTGCATCCAGGGTTTTTGGATTTTCCAGCTGGAGCCAGATGGCTTTGCCGGTATCGTTAAGACTTGCATATGAACCTGTCTCAATATTCATCATCACCAGTTCACCATCCACTTCATTGAAAACATAATTATCACTGCGGGAAATTTTTTTGTTCAGGTCCATAAGAAATTGATTTGTCCCAAAAATAGGAGGATTTTCTATTATTGTCGAGTACTTGAGTACTTAATTAAACTAAACAAAAAACATTTCACTTTCCGAGCAGTGGATTCATCAACATCAATGAATAAAAAAGGGAAACAATTCATCTTTCCGGAGAGGAAAAATCCTCAAAGTTTAAATTCCTTTTTTCAGAAATACCCTAAACAAATTTTGGACTTCTGCCACTCGCTCATTTTTGGAATTGAAAAGCGGACGATCGTGCACTACCCTGCTCCCCGGCCTGTCCAAAGGAAAATAGGTGTTTTTCAAACGCGTTTGCAGAAAAGAAAAATCACTGTTGGCAATAAAAAATAATCCTCCCGGTTTTAGTTTGGCATCCAATGCAAGCAATTGTTCTTCAAACTGCGCGAAGGTATAGGCAGTAGCCATTTTTGCCTTCTGGTTGTCGCTATGCTGCAACACCGCCATACAGAAAACAGCATCATAATCCCTGCTTTGCAGATAGGTTTCGGAAAGACAATGCAAGAAAGAAAGATTTTCCTTTTGTTCCTTTTTACGACACTCCCTCAGGTTGTATTCACTGATGTCCACACCTACTACAGTCGCTTCGGGCAAATAGTCATGAAGGCTATAAACCTCTTCACCGGTAGAGCAACCAAAGGACAAAATCTTCACCTGTTTGCCCTTAAAATACTCTTTGCAAATATGGAACAGGGAAGGATAGCGGTTGTCTTTTGTGAAGTTAGGAAGCTGATGATAATGCTTGCGGTATTTCAAACGGGCCAGCAATTGTCCGCGGTGCATTGAACTGCTCAGCATCATTCTGCAAAAATGCAAAGGCACGTAAATCACGCGCAGCAGCCGATAAGCAAACGCAGGGGAATGCCAGATCTTTTCGCGAAAATCCGCTGTACTCCGTTTCAATCCGGTAAACATGCGTCTTTGGTTTTAAGTGCAAAAAAACACAACTTCCAGTAAATCTTTTGGTGCTGCTTTCTCTGTGCTTCGTCTTTAAACTTCATTTCCATTTTTGAGATATCAAAAAAATGTTCTGTGAAAGAATGTTTGTTGGCTTCGTACTGCTCTTTCATGTATGCACCGAAAACTTCCCTGATGGAGGGCATGAAAGGAGTTGTAGCAACTGAGCTTTTGTGGGTGCTAATTAACTCAGCGGGCACAAAAGGTTTAACCAGTTTCTTGAATAAATAACGCGATTGCCCTTTTGGGGAAATGGTATTGAAGGGCAAACTGTAAATATATTCCAGCAAGCGAACATCAAACATGGGAAAACGATAATCCACACGGAAATGCCTTCCTATGAGCACATGATCGCAGGTACGTTTTTGCAGGCCAATATAGGTAAGGTTTCTTCGAAAGTAAGTCTGTATGTCACAAGCTCCTTTCAGGTACTCATTGGGCGAAGGTTGCTGCTGGAGCTGGTATTTTTCAATGACCCAGGGTTGGAGCGGACCGTAAGTCAGGGCTACTTCCTGGATTTTCCGGTGAATCTTCTGATATCGATCTTTTCGGTAAGTGTTGAGTGTATAATACACAAATCGGGGAAGGGTTTTGGTGAAAGAATGCTTGCGGCGCAAATCCTTCCATAAGCCCTGATAATCCTTTGCTCGGGCGAGATTGGCGAAAAAACCTTCGCTGGTGACTGTTACACCCTGGTCACCTCCCCAGCCCGAAAACAACATCCCCACATCCTGCTCCTGTGCATATTTTAAAAGAGCAACAGACATCAGTGGCACACCATTGCTTTCGTAATCGTCGCAAACCTTCTCCATGATTTCACTCACCTCCCTGGCGCTGATGTCTTCCTCATTCACTACTTTAACATACTGTAAAATGCCATATTTTTCGCACATTTCACGTACCACATGCATGTCGTCCTTATTATCATTTTCGGAAAGGGGATTGGCAGGTTTGCCATAGCCGTATGAATAAAACTCTTTGCCCTTCCCTAATATTTCCATGGCAACAGATGCAATTCCGGTAGAATCGAGTCCGCCACTGGATTCCGCACCCAATCTACGATAGCTTCGCAAACGATCGCTGATTACACGAAAAACCAAACGATTGAATTCTGCTTCCTGTTCTTCTAATGTAAGCGGAATTTGAACAGTTCTTTCTCCGAAAGTCCAATATGCCCCACTTTGCAACAGATGATTTTTCCATTGCAGGAAATGCCCTGCTGGCAATAGAAATAAATTCTTGTAAAAAGTATCCTGTACCGGAATAGTTAAGGAAGAAAATTCACTAACGATGTAAGCTTCGTTGAATTCTTTTTTAAAACGCGGATGCGCGAGTATGCCTTTTATTTCACTGGAAAAAACCAATTCATTCTCCACTTCTGCATAGTACAAAGAACGAATGCCAAAATGATCACGGGCTGCAAAAAGTTCTTCTGTTTTGGTATTCCATACCGCAAAAGCAAAATCACCAACGAGGTGTTTTGCCGCATCTTTTCCCCATTTTTCATAAGCCATGGCCACAAAATGGATATCAGAAAATTTTGAAATATCTGTGATTGAAAACACTTTTGCCAGCTCGCTTCGATTGTCAATACGACAATCGGCTACAACGATAAAATCCTTGTATCGATAAGGCTGCGGAAGTATAGTGCACTCGGGAGTTTTATACAATTCCAAAGCGCCAAGGGTAATTTTTTCCTCCTGAAAAAAAGCTTCCCGATCGGGTTGCCAGTGGCGCAGCGCTGTGGCAATATCTGCTACGGAGCCTTTATTTCCGGTATAACCAAAGATGGCACTCATTCTTTTTCCTTATAAAATTGGCGGATCAAAGGAAAAAGCTTGAGTCCGATAATGTACAGTGAAGGATACCGTCTTCTTAATTTCTTTTGTTCATCTTCACTCGGACCAAGAAGCATTAACCTTACAGCAACCAAAGAAAGTTGTTGTAATTCGGGGTGTTGCTGTGCTATCACCTCCCTGAATTGTTTTCGCAAGATCTTTACTTTATCAATCAGTTCCTGTACTTCTTGTGTTGTCTTTTCTCCCCTGCGTACTTTCCTTATGGGTTCACAAAAAAACTTTCCGCAGGTCTTAGGACGCAATTGATCGTACACGGTACACTTGCCATCAAAATGTTGACATGGCAGACGGAAAAACTTCTTTTCCTCCTGTTCAAAAGAAGTTAAGCCCAGTGCTGCAATAACAGCATCATCCTTCTGCTCATAACTTTTGGCCTTATCGAATAAAGTACCATCGCAGCAAAAGCCACAAGACATACACAGCTGACTTATACTTTCTTCCGGGATCATATTAAAATATTACCATGTTCATCAATGTAACCGTGCTCCAGTAAAGTATAAAAATGCCTGTCAACCAGTAACTGTGCCTGTGCTATTGTAATCTCATTCTTCCATTGACCGCTTTTGCCCTGGCGAAAAAATTGCCTGGTACCACTCGGTTTTTCCTTGAAGCCACTGCTTTCCTCTACCGAACGCAGGTTCTTGAAATCGCTCACGCGAATGGCTTTTTCAATATCAGTGTCACTTTTCTCCCAGCCCAGCACATCTACCACCCGCTTAAAGGTAGCAAAGGAATGATGCAGCATATCTTCATAGCGCACCACCGTCATATCGCTACGGTAATAATTTTTCCAGGAATTGTAATGATCACTCCACGAGCCCATGTATTGTGTTACCTGACTCGTAAGCTTTTTCTTGTTAGGTGCAAGAAATCCATTGCCATCACATAGCGCCAACACAGCATGATCAATAGTACTGCCCATATGATTGGCATATGATGCTGCCATATCAAAAGGATTGCGAACGATGTAAATAACCTTTTTAGTAACATCCTTCGGGAAGGTCAGGTAACCAGCGTGAAAAGCGGCATCGTGTACCTTAACTATGATTTCTTCTGTAAGCTCGCATGACTGTATGCGATAGGCATCAGCCCTAAGCTTCTGAATTTCCAGATCCGGCATATCTGAAGTATATACGCCCAGTAAATTATCCAATATCGCCCTTGAAGAAGCAATGCCATCGGTGCCATTGATCACATCCAGGGTTTCTATTTTATCACAACCAGTTTTCAACGCATGCAAAAACAAACGCATCCAGGTATTACCGGATTTCGGATAAGATGTAAGCCATATGATACTCTTTTTCCCTTGCACTAGCCTTTGATATCATTGATTAAAAAATCATACATCTCGTCAATTTTCTTTTTGTCCATCGGTCGGTGGAATTCCCTGAATTCCGTTTTCGCTACAATCTCATTCATCAATGAGAAATGTTTTTGGTTGAGACTGAAAGCTTTTACCATCCATGGTTTATAGCTATTGTTCTTGAGTTTAATCAGTTTCTCCTTGCCCGAAACCTGCCTCATGAAAATTTTGTCCTCCCGGTCTTCCTGCAGGAGATAAATTCTTTTCACGGGAATTGGTCCTTTTGGAAATTCATGTTGCAACGGCACTAAATATTTTTCAATATCGCTGCCCAGTTTGTACTCTCCTACTCCTTCGTTTTTCAGCATCTGCAAACTATCTTTCCACAACTTCAAACGTGGGAAACAAGGATGCACATATACTTTTCCATTCTCAACAAAGAAGTTGGAAATATCGTCGGCCAAAGGCTGAAATCCGCGCTGCGCCAAACCGGCCAGCGTAGTAGATTTTCCGGCACCTGAGTAACCGGTAAACAAATAAGCTTCACCATTGTACACCACGCCACCACCATGCAAAGGGAAAAATCCTTTCTTGAAAGACAGTACACCCAATATAAAAGTGAGTATATAACGCTCAGCATCCTGCCTGCGATTTTCATCTAGCAGCTCCAACGTAATTTTTGAATCGCCCTCTATCAGGTAACGCGCCACGCCAGGCATCTTCAATAATACTTCATTATCATTCGACTGCACCAGCACCCGCTGCGTTTTTACATTCTCAATTTCTTCCGGTACTTTTCCATATGCCACACGAACATCAGGCTCAGCATCGCTCAAAACAAATTCGGGAAAGTGAATATCGGATTCTATCACAATTCCTCCTGCTATATATCTTTTCACCATGCGCTAAAAATACAGATAACCTTTGAAAAATTCAGCAAAATTTGCAGGAGCATCGCCAATCATTTAAGTTTGGGAATGTCTCAGATAATCCCATACAGAAAAGACATTGAAGGGTTAAGGGCCTTCGCTGTTTTAGCCGTGATATTTTTTCATCTTGGCTTACTACCCAATGGCTACCTGGGGGTTGATGTTTTTTTCGTGATCAGCGGCTATCTTATTACAAGCATCATCAACACAGAAATCTCTGCCGGTACTTTCTCGTTACGCGGATTTTACCTTAGGCGAATACGAAGAATTCTGCCAATGATTTTCTTTGTCACTTTGATTGTACTGGTACCTGGGATGCTCTTCATGCTTCCCGATGACCTGGAAAATCTGAGTCAGTCGGTAATCGCTACAAACTTCTTTGGAAATAACTTTTTGCAACTTATCACTACAGGTGATTACTGGGACTTAGCGAATGAATACAAACCTCTGATGCATACCTGGAGTTTAGGCATAGAGGAGCAATTTTACCTCATTTATCCCCTGCTGTTTCTCGGCTTGCAACGAAAAAAAATGCATTGGATTTTGCCTGTACTTATTCTTGTGACTGTTGTTTCGCTCGGACTTCTTTTCCTTAGAACAAATCAGGCTTATAAATTCTACCTGCTTCCGTTTCGTTTCTTTGAACTGGCCACAGGAGGCATCATGGCGGTATACCCATGGAAGAAAAATACAAGCAAGTCATTGGCTATGCTTTATGTGATTGCGCTGCTATTACTGCTCGGCGTTGACAGCTCCTTGAATACCATCGTGGAAATTGTACTCGCAACTGCGGTAACAGCTGGACTATTGACTTGTAGCGGCAACAACATACTTCTGGAAAACAACATCGTTGTTTTCCTGGGAAAAATAAGTTTTAGTTTGTACCTGTGGCACCAGGTGATTATCGCTTATTTCCGCTATGCTGCCAATGACATTTCTTACAAAAATCTGCTGGTGATTTTTCCAGCTATCCTCCTGATATCCGCCTTAACTTATCATTTTATTGAAGAGCCTTTCCGGAAGAAATTCAAAACCCGCACATTGCTTATTACTCTTTTCTTCCTGCTGAGCCTCAGCACAGGTGTGGCTGCTTATTTATACAGTCGAGAAGGAGTGATCAGGGATGTCCCTGAACTGGAGATCAAGAAGGGTAACCTGCAAAAAAACAAATTCAATCAGTACACTGATGCCATTTTTGCTTTCGACAAAAAATTTGAAAACAATGGTAAAATAAAAGTGCTGGTGGTTGGCAATAGTTTTGCAAGAGACTGGGCCAATGTTTTACTGGAATCGGGATATGATATCGATTTGTCGTACTCTGAAAAAACCAGGGACATTGCCAACAAAGCAAGTGCCGCTAGCGTCATTTTTGTGGTTGGAAAACACAAAGCAGATATTCCGACAAAATACCTTTCGAAAATTTGGTGCATTGGTTCAAAAAAATTTGGTGTGAGCAACGGTATATTCTACAACAAAAAAAGAGATGAAAAATACTGTACAATGACCACTCCTTTGGATAAAAGGATAATCAACGAAAATATTAAACTCCAAAAGGAATGGGGAAAACAATACATTGGAATTATTGAACCAGTGATGAATGAAAAAGGAGAAGTGCCAGTTTTTTCTGATTGCAAATTCATTAGTTACGACTGCAAACATTTAACAAGTAACGGCGCGAAGTATTTTGCAACAGTGCTCGATAAACAATTAAAATCTATCTTAATCAAAAAATAACAATGCTGTATTACCAGATATTTTTTGTTGTGATGTGCGCACTGCTCTTGCTGGCTACTTTCCTGGAAAGAGATTTTTTTCCTTTCTCCAATTACCCCATGTTTTCACGTCCGGCAAAAGCAGAAAACATCACCATTCTCCGCATCAAACTGGAAAAGGAAAATGGGGAAATAAATTGGTGGCAGCCCGAATTTTTCAGGTATCCCGAGAAAATAAATCAAACGTTCAACGAAATACAGAAACTGAAAAAAAACTCTGGAAACAATATCCTTGTTCAGCACGAGGAAAACAAAATCATTGCAGAAATCCTGCGACTGATCAAGGAAGAAGAAGGATCGGTAAATTATAAGGCATTGCACCTGATAGAAAGAAAAATTCAAAAAAACATCAGCATCAACGATGATACTGTTGCTGTATTTCCACTCGACAGATTAAAAAAAGAAAATGGATTTTGATTTTTTCATAGCGCTAGAAGATAAAAACCACGTGGGTTTATTTGCCCGCCTGTTCTTCTTTTTTCTCGCTCTTCAACTCCTTTTCAATTTCCCTCAACAACTCCGCTATTTCAAAACACAACCCCAACGATTGTACAGGAAAAAAGTAAAAATACTCCGACTTTTTTCTCTTCCGGAACTGACTACAACATACTTTGTTCTTTTTGGAATAATGCTTTTGCTCAGCCTGATTTTAGCGGCTGCCGGCATTTATATGAAATTATTTACTGCACTCGCATTACTCTGCTACTTTCCATATTTCATGTCTATCATCAGCATGCCATCCATTCAAAGAAAAACCAATCTTATTCCCTTTGTGTTGTTGGTACTTCTTGTTTCTCCCTCAGTCAGTGAAAGTATTGATAAGCCAGCACCTTCCTGGGAACTATTGCTGATTAAAATTGCCATTGTGCAAATGTATTTATCTTCAGCTGTGCAAAAGCTAATACACAGTGGTTGGCGATGGTGCAAGGGCTCTACACTGCAAGCTCATCTGATGGAAAATTATTTATGGAATGAAAAAAAAATCACACTTATCCTGGCACAAAACAAAGGATTATGCACCGCCCTGAGTTACTTTACTTTGTTATTTGAACTGAGTTTTATTATCCTGTTGTTTTTACCCCATCTCACCTATCTTTACCTCTCTCTGGCTTTGCTATTTCATCTTGGCACCTTACTGACAATGCGCATCAATTATTTAAAATATCTTTTACCGGTATACATGGTTTTCCTGACGGACATGGCTTTTTACCTCAAAAACATTTTGGAAAATTTATGATGATTTCAAAGAAAATATTTTTGGAGGAAGTACGAAAGAGAAAAGGACTGATTCCTGCTTCCATTGATATTGCAGCGCAAAGCATTACCTGGCGTGATTTCGGAAAATACCACTTTTATGAAGGATTTTTCTCCCAGTCGCTAAGGTATTTCGAAGCACTCAGCAAGGGAGATATTTTTTCCTGCACCACGCATCTCGATGTATTGGAAGATGATTATTTATTGGACGACACCATCCATCCCAGCGGATTTATTTTTCATTCGGGGCGGTGCGGTTCAACACTGATGAGCAAGGTACTCGCGACTTCAAAAAAGAATGTAGTAATCAGCGAATCCGAACCTCACAACGACATTCTGCATCTATTGGCGAACAGCGAAGGGAAAATAGACTGCACTGAAAAAAACAAAAAAATATACCGGAATCTTGTACTGGCGATGGGCCGGAAAAGAAGTGAAAATTACCAGCATCATTTTATAAAATTCACATCTTACAACATTCTTTTCTTTGATTTTATTCACGCTGCACTTCCTGATGTACCTGCCATTTTCATCAGCAGGGATACAGAAGAAATCATGCAATCCTTTCACAAAAATCCGCCTGGCTGGTTAAATACCGAAAACGAATTCCTGCAAAGGATTACAAATAGCACGGATGCACGAAAAATCATTGAAAAATTTATTTCCTCTGCTACTCTTTATGACAATGAATTACTGCATAAAGTAGATTACAAAATGCTAAGGGCGGAACATCTTCCACAACTCCTTCAGTATCTAAAATACAGTCCTGATGCAGGAGAAATTGAAACAATGAAAAAACAATTTCTTTTTGACTCGAAAACAGGGAAGATATTTGGCGAATAATTAAAGCGACTCAATTTTTAAGAAGCCACTCTCTACGCATTTCTTTACCAGATCAATTTTAATCTTATCCGTCACCAATCCCTTGATATCCTTAATTGCAAAAGGCGCTTCAGATAAAAAAACCGATTGATCAAGCCAATTGGGAATCATCAGTTTTTCCTTTCCGAACTGGATCACCAAGCCATTATCTTCCTTGTGGATCGTATAAACCATCTCCCTTCGTCGCAATACCCGGGAGTGAATAGTCAATTGATCTACCACCAGCATATCGCTTAATCTTCCCTTCAACACAGGTTTCTGCTTTTCTACAAAAATTTCATCCTGCCTCTTCAGCAAAACATCTACCGGATAAGCAGTAATAATCTCTTGCAGTTTTCTGGAAAATGCATGAATATACTCCTGCTTCTGCTCTTCTGTACTGTGAATGTGAGGAAGGGTGCGACGGAAAAAAACCTCCTCCTTTTCAGCCACTTTGATAAGATCCTCCAGCAAATGAAAACCGTAACGTGCCTTGTGCGAAAAATTAACATGAATAGTTGATTCACCAGAAGCAGAAGCTTCATGCACCAAGCCGCGCGGCATATAAAGGAAATCACCCGGATTCATCTCAAATTTCGTAATCAACTGTGGTTCCCTGCTGAAAGGAGCCAGTGAAATCGGCAAATCTTCTCCGCTGTCATAAAACTGCCAGGCTTTGGTGCCCTTGATCTGCATGGAAAAAATATCGTGTATATCATAATGCTTTGCAAAGCCTTGTGAATGCGGTGGTGTGATATAAATATTTGCCTGCAGCTCAATTTTCAATTCTCGCTCTATGGACGCACAGGCCTGCGCCAAGCGAGGAATCGATTTCTGGGCAGCATTCACAATGATGGTAGCTCCTGATGCATAAAGAGAAAAAACCTTGGTGGGGTTGACAAAAGCAACTACCCTTCCATCAATAAGTCGCAAGGTATTGGTCCATTCCTCTGGTGGAACTATTACACCCTTCTTTACCAGATTGATTCTTTCAGGACCGATATTTTCCTGACTGAAAAATGCGTCGATATCCTGAACATTCAATACACTCTGAAGATAATAATCCTTGTTTCTTGAAATATGCAGATGTTTCTTTTCCCAGTGCAAGGCAAAAAAATCCTTCACGGGAAAAGGCGCTATAATATCGGCAAAGGAAAAAGTTTCCATATCATTATACGTTTTTAAATTCTTTGAAATGCCTCAGGAAGTATATCAGATAAATAGCACTTGGCAAGGAACCCAACGCTATTCGTGCAGAGGGAGTGCCCATCTCTTCATCTCTAAGGGAAATGTCGGTCCACGATTTTATTTTTTCTATATCCACGATGCGGCGCACAGGATCATTCGCTTTGATGCTGTTTAAAAAGTCTCTGACTTCTGAAAGCTGTGCTTTAAAACGTCGGTTGTACGCAGTATCCATAGCCATCTTGGATGTTCTCCATTGTATTTCGGCAGGCAGAATCCCTTCCAATCCGGCTCTTACTAAATATCGGTGATAACCATTTTTCATCTTAAAATGCGAAGGCACATTCAGGCAAAATTCCAATAGGCGCTTATCCTTCAACGGAAAACGAAAGTCAATTTCGCGGTAGGAATATGTTCCCTGTGCTTTCACCTGAATGGACTTGAGTATCTCCAAATGATTTTTTTTTGGAAAGGCGGAGAGGATAGCAGGATTTGTTATTTCCGTCTTGTTGATGATATCAAGCAACTCAGGAATAACATCGGCATGGAGACAATGGTTGTCTAAATCGAATTTATAAGTCTTTTGCGTTTTGATGAACGGTCGTATCACCTCCCCCAGGAAAATACGCTGGAGTGTCTTTTCCGTCAGTTTTTTCCGTGCATTGAGTTCCCGCAGTAAACCCAACCATCGGCCTTTCAGCAACATTTCAGGATAAACTCCATCGCCGTACATTGACGCACCCATTTCTCCGCCGCTTCCATCCAGCAAAACCTGAGAACCTTTCTTGCGCAATTCTTCTGCAAAAGCATCATAAAGGAAATGCCGCGAATTCAATATAGGGGGAACTACTTCCTGTTCCAGTACATGCATATCACTGAAAAATCCTTTGCCAGGGGCCGTCACATAATTGATTTCAATATTGGGAAAGGACTTGAATTGGTCAATATAAAAGCGTTCATCCTTCAAAGTTTTATCCTGTGGATCGGGCAACACCACGGAATAAGTATGTAAAGTTTTATTCTGTTTTTCCAGGATTTTCGCGGCAACAGCCACTATTGATGAAGAATCGAGTCCGCCGCTCAAAAGTGCACTCACTGGATAAGAACTGCGCAGCCTGTCTTCCACTGCTTTGAAGAAAATTGCGCGGAAAGCTTCGGCATATTCGGCTTCATTTTTAAATTTCAGTTCTTTTCCAGGCGATGGGGTCCAGTATTTTTTCTTACGTAACCCTTCTTTATCAACAATCATCGTTGTACCCGCAGGTAACAACAAAATATTTTCACACCAGTCTTCTTCCCAGCAAGAATTCTTCACCGGCATATAAATCATGGAGGCCAGCTTTGTTTTGTTAATCCCCCCATCCACTCCTTCGGCAGGCAGGATATGCGTGGAGCGCGAGGAGAAAACAAATTTCTTACCGTTGTAAAAATACAGGAAGGACCGTGTACCGAAATGATCTCTGCAACATACAATGCGCTGAGCTGTTGCATCATAAATAGCAAAGGCGAAATCCCCTAAAAGATAGGCTGCGCAATTTTCTTTCCAGCGCCAATAGGCTTCTAGAACGAGTTGCGCATCGCTAACCAGACGAGCAGGTATATTCAACAATGAAAAAAGTTCCTGTCGGTTGTCAAGTCTGATTTCGCCAACAAGTGTAAGGTTGTAATCGGGATGATGAAGCGGTAAGCTTTCGCCCATAGCTTCGGGCGTAACAGCGAAATACTTCTGGGCAAGAAATATATTGGACTCCCACCAATGATCTATCTCCTTAAAATCAAAAGGCGATACCGACGCATTCATTGCATCTATATCGCCTCCAATATTATTTTGACCCTGAAGATCAAAAACTCCGTAATAATAAATCATGACGGAGATTAAGATTATTTAAGCAGAAGTACAGTCAGTCCAGCGTGTTTCGCCGTCAGGACCTCTATCTGGTCTCAATTGAACCAATTCAGACAAGCCTCCATGCTCTTTTAATACTGGTTTTTTGTAGTCTTTTTTTGCACCCTTATCCCCAAACAACTGTGCATTTTTTGTATTGTTTTCCATATAAGTATTGATTAATTATTGCCAAATATAATTGAAATTAATTGTTTAAACAATGGATTCGGGAAAGGAAATATATTTTTCCTTAGCACCCTCGTCAGTGGCCAAAGGTTGCCCATGGTATTCCAGCCAGGCGTGAAAATGCATTTTACCTGCCTCCTTGTACATACCAAACTTCATTTCCACGTCAACTTCATGCCTCCTCAGTAAAAACCAAAAAAGAACAGACAGCGCCAAACACTTGTATAAATAGGAATGAAAATGATTGCAAGCCGACATTAACTGACTGTAATGCTTTACCAATGCTTCGGGTTTTTGAGCACTTTTTCTAGTTTTACGACGGGAAAGGAAGGCCACTACAGACTTAAACGAAATCATCTTCAGTAGCAAATGCAGTACTGTTGCGGCAACAATAATCAAAAAAAGTTTGATCTTAATTTTGAAGCTAAACCTGCGGATTTCGGTTAAGAAAGACACTCGAATGAATTAATACAGCACCAGCTTCGCAGTCTTGAGACTTTCCACTAATGCGGCAATGTCACTGCGCAAAGTTGGCTCGTCAACATTGTATTCATTCAAAAGAGCAGCAATTACCTTATCTACATCTTCTTCCTCTTTCAACAACTCCCAGAAGCGGGCACCTACTTCATCCAATCCGAAATATTTTTCCGTTTCCATATTCAGTAATACAAATTCATTAGATATTTCCTGGAAAAGGACACTCGAAGAAACTTTTATTTTAGAGGGCAATGTGTTCATAAAACCTGATTTTGCGGCTAAAAATACTATTTTACCTGCTCTCCGGCAAGGATTTTTCCGTTATTCATCCCCACACTGAGACGACCATCAAATTTGTGCTGTGCATTTTTACCATTGACATCAACATAATGTAAAAAGAGTTGCGCCCAGCTGCGCCCAGTAAATTCCTCGCGCCAGTGAGGCACTTCACACCCTTTGTAAATCAATATATCCCCGCGATCGAGGTAAACAGGGATATCCTTCTTGTTGCTGCGCACCCAGATAGGATATAGCTCAGCGGCCTCATAGCCAACTGTCAGCGTAACACTGTATTCACAGGTATCGCGGTCAATATGTTTTCTAAGGATTCCACCCTCCTGGTAAATTCTCAACACTGAATTGGTGGGAAACAACTTAACTCCGCTGATTTTTTCCATAAGGGGTTGCAACTGCACAAGAATACTTTCACCAAACGTATCAGCATAACACCACTTGGAGTGAGTTTCAGAATCATCCAGATAATGATTATTAAAACGCTGCATATATACATAGCGCTCAAAAACCTCTTGTAAAGAAGGTTCCAAGACCTGCTTCAAAACCAAATAGCCTTTGTTTTTGAAATCGAGTAAGTGCTGTTCTGAAATTTGCTCCATAGTTATTTTTTTATGCCCGCTTCCTCTTCAGCCTGAGACCGGTACATGGTTTCTATTTTGGTGGCCATCTCTATGTATTTGTGTAATGCCAGAACGTGGGCCTTATAATAACCTATGGCTTTGGCGACAGTTAGCATTTTTTGCGCATATGTAGGCCTGGCTTCAGGCAACAACAAAGGAATTTCATCCGGATGTGGAGTGATATTCTCCCTCAGATACACCACTGATAAACTCACTCGTGGTTGAACATTTGCACTCGACATGGTACCCCAGTGAATTACTTTACTTTCCCAGGCCAGCACTCCTCCCGCCTCTATTGGCAAAGCCCTCGAAGCCTGTAAAAGGACTTTTATTTCACGATGACTCAGATCTTCCATATTGATCCACTTCTGCAACAACTCAGGAGACACACGGTTTTGGGCTATGGCGTACATACAGCCATTATCGATAGTGGCTTCACTGATTGGCATCCAAACTGTAAAGCGATCGTCACGCGAACTGAAATCTACGTGCGGACTCCAGCCTGCACCTGTTTCAGGATGCACATAATGTACCACCGCATGAGGCATTGCTTTGTAACCTTCGCCAAGCGTTTGAGGCAATAGTTTAAGCAAGGAAGGTGTTCGCAGCACCGCCCAGAATTCATCATACACAAAACTCCATACCTCATGCCAACCGGCTTTTCTGAGATTTTCAACGCCCTGCAGCATTTTATCGCATAGCTCCTTTTTAATCAATGGAATTTGTGAAGAGAAATAACCTTCCTTCTTCAATTTCGCTAACATGGCTGCAGTTCTTTGCTCAGAAAAAGGCTCTGCTTCAATATCTTCGGAAGAAAAATCTCCCACACTCAATTGCGGATTCAACTTCCTCCAGTACTCGGGATCACTGGCCTGCCTGATGCGCAATTCCTGTTCTTCCGGAGAAAAATACTGTTTCTCCATAAAGGCTCTGTAAGCGATCCGTGCTGCTTCGTTCTTTGAAACTGACATATTTTATATCTTTTTTATTCTTTGTTTATCCCCTGAACCATCCCACGCCAACAGTTCTTCTTCCCTTCTTAATCGGAGCAAGTCGATGCTCCAGATGCGGCGCAATTTGAAAAATAATGGCATTTCCGGCTTCCAGCTGACCGAATTCACCCAACAATTTTTCACTGCCTTTTTCACGCAACTGAAATTCAGCACCGCCGTACTTATCATTACCCAAACCAAGTGTGATGGCAAGCAAACGATCATTAAAATTATCTCCATGCCAGTTGATACCATGCTGCTCTCCCTCACTCCTATGTATTCTTCCCACAAAATCCTTAATGCTTCTGCAAGCCGTTATTTTCTCCAGCATGCTAAATAATTTACGGTCGTTGAGCAGCAGATTTAAAATAAAAACCGACGGCTCATTCTGCGGCACAAAAAGCACTTTTCCAAACTTGTATTCATCCGCTTCTTCCTTTTCATAGAAAGACGCCTTATCGATTTTCAACAGCAATTCTTTAAGGAAGGATTTTTCAATTAAATCGGGAATAAAAATGCATTTGCTTTCGGAGAATTCTTTCCGATACTGCTCAATTTTATCTTCCTGTAAACAGATTTTCGACATTCATTAACTTTTTAAAAATGGTAATCCTGCAGGTGCCAGTGAAGTAAACCATCCTGCCGCCGCTGTCCTTGAATATGCCCCAACAGTTGGAGTAACGCAATGCTCCAGCATAGGAGAAACCCTGAAAACATGGGTATCTCCAGGCCTTCCTGCAAAGACTTCAGAAAATATTTTTTTGGTTTTTTTATCACGCAGCTGAAAAACACCGCCGGAAAAAGGCTGCCGGTTCAAACTCATACTCATGGCCACAATCCTACTACTATCTTCTGTGTCATCGTGCCAATCGAGGCGATGTCCGGTATCCGGCAAATTGCGGTAAACTCTTCCCGCAAAACTTTTAATGCCAGTACATTGGGTAATTTCTTCCACCAGCTTGAAAAGCGCCGGATTGTTCAGTACAAAAGTAATGTGGTGTAATGCCGCACTTTTACCGGTTACCGTAAGATCGGTAGCAAAAACTTCTTCTTTTGAGTCTTTGTGCATATTCTCAAAAAAATCAGTTTTATCCAGCTGATCCAGAATTTTATCAATGATCCTTCCTTCCAGCAAGGCAGGTAAAACAATGCAATGGTTTTCAGAAAACTCCTGTCGCAAACGAGCTACCTCAGAAGCATCTGAAATTTTTAATCCGCTTTGTGTCAACTGAATCATTTAGCACAAAATTTTGGATGCAAATTAATTAATTAATTCCACTTGCTATCTTTAGGGAATGAAAATAAACTGGATTGAAATCGTTGTGTTGTGTTTTTTTGGATTTTGGCTGCTGGCAACCATACTCTACACTTTTTTCAATCGCCGTCTTGCCCGGTATACTAATCGATGGGATATTTTCCGGTTATTGTCTTCCTATCAACTCTTTGCCCGCTCAGCCAAAAAATATCAGCTTTTTTACCGTGATAAATTAAATAACGGACAAGAAACAGCATGGCAGGAAATTCACCTCAATAGTCCTTACCGTCTTTCCCACGCGTTATGGTTTCCACAGCGGCAGACTCATGGCACTTTGCTATCGATGATTGATGATATGGCCACATTAACACAACAAAAAAACCAAAACAATAAAATCACAAACCGTTTCCTGTACCGGCAAATCAGTCGCTTTGTAAAACAGCAACCTTCCATTGCGGGCAGCAAAGCCGAAAGACAATTTAAAATCACGTCATCAGGCAGCAACTACATTTTTATTTCTGAATTTGAAAGATGAATGCGATCATACATATCGATGATGCTTACGTATGGATCAGCCGCTTCATTGCTGTATATGTGATATTCGACAGTGCTGAAAAAATATCCATCCACCGTGAATTTAAAAAGGAGAGGACCTTTGATTGGCAGCAGCTCAGGAAAGCCAATTTTTTTGCAAGTCGTCCGCGAATAAGCGCACTGCTTTCCTATACCTATGCTTATCCGAACTGGCTAATCCTTCTTGGAATCAGGGCTCTTTGCAGCATTGGTCTTTTGCTGGATACCATGCAGCTCCCTTCCCTTTCGATTCTTGCATTTACAGGCCTACTGCTCAATTTGCGCAACTACAGTATCGGCACAGAAACGCAAAACCGCATGGGTTTAATGATCATCATCACTCTTTTTATTCATGCGCTTTTTTCCGGAGAAATTATCGCCTTCAGCGCTTTGCTGTTCATTGCGCTTCAATCCTGTTTTTCCTATTTTACCGCAGGCTTTTCCAAGTTACGGAACATCGAATGGCAAAAGGGAACAGGGCTATATCTCGCAACCGACTCTTTTCTGCAACGAAATACCTTGCTTATAAAAATGCTCAACTGGAGCGTTATCGCCATCGAATGCAGTTTTCCCCTTGTACTGGCCGGGCAACCATTTCTTTATTTTTTCTTGGGCTGGGGAGTGCTTTTTCACCTTATCATCGCCATTGTATTACGAATTAATTTTATCTGGGTATGGTTGGCAAGCTATCCCGCCATCATTTATATTGCACAACAATGGACAGCACCTTAAAAAATAAAGCCAGAGTAATTTTCATTCTCGGAATCATGCCGAGGAGTGGCACTCACTTTTTAGGCAATTTACTTTGCCATCACCCCGATTGTATTGCCAGTGCCATACCCGAAGACGGATTGGTTGTACGCTCCAATTCATTCACCAAATTTGTGAAGCAAAATATCCATCAGTGGCATATACACAATGATCTTCCGGATATCCCGGCAAAGGACCTCCTGACTGAAAGCATAGGAGAAGGATTGGTTTCATTTTGCAGCGTTCGAGGAAAGTTTTATCCGAAAGGAAAACTCAAAATTTGACCAACAATAAATTATAGCAAAGACACCCCAGGTCATTATATATCCAGAATTTTTTCACGTTTTTTCCCAATAAAAGGAACAACACGAACGATTCAATACTATTGCAGGAAAGGAATTGCAATATTTTGGGTATCTTCCCAAAAAATTTGAAGGGAACCAAGGGTTTTGGAAAACCCGGAACAAATACAGAGACTTCCAATTTTCACTAAAAACGTTAAATGGAAAAATAAAAAACGGCACAGCGCTTTTTTCAGATAAAATCCGAAAAGTATCTAAATGAATCCAGAAGCAAAAAAAATAAAAAGTATAGGTGTAATTGGTGGTGGAACTGCAGGGTATTTTTCGGCCTTGTATATGAAAAAACAATTCCCCGATATAGAAGTAACACTAATCGAAAGTTCCAAACTACCTATTATTGGTGTGGGAGAAGCAACCACTTCCCTCCTGCAGAAATTCATGCACAAATACATGGAGTGGCCTGTGCAGGAAATTTTCCAGAAAGTTAAACCCACGTTAAAACTGGGTATCAAATTTTATTGGGGAAGAAAAGATGTTTCGCATTACAATTTCCCTTTCGGTCCCGCTGATACAGTAAATGCCTTATACTACACCGGCGACTACAACAACAACTCCATCCCTGCCATGTTAATGGAACAAAATAAGGCTCCTTTTTTAAAACAGGGAGGAAAAATAACACCTATTAATATCAATAAGGGCTATGCCTATCATATCGACAATGAAACGCTGATTGCTTTCCTTAAAGTAAAACTAAAAGAAAGTGGCTGTCATCATATTGATACCGAAATTAAGGACGCTGTAAAAAAACCCAGCTCGCAGGAGATTGATGCCGTTATCGGGGAAGATGGAAAACATCATCGCTTCGATCTTTTCATTGATTGTTCAGGATTCCGCTCGTTTTTGCTCGGACAAATTCTCAAAGCAAAATGGGTGGATTTTTCCGGAAGTCTGAAAACAAACCGCGCTGTAATCGGTATGCAGGACCACCATGGCAAAATAAAACCATTTACTTCAGCTACTACTTTAAATCACGGATGGCTCTGGAACACGCCAACACAAAAGGAAGATCACCTTGGTTATGTTTTCTCAAAAGAACATTGTTCTGATGATGAAGCGATGCACGAACTCAGAAAACATTGCAAGCACATCAACAACGAAAAAGTAATCAGCTTCAGAAGCGGGCGTTACGAAAACAGCTGGATTGAAAATGTGGTAGGCATCGGAAATACCTTCGCTTTTGTAGAACCACTGGAATCCACAGGTTTGCACATGATCATCATGCAGCTACGCACTTTAAGCAAAAGCATCGCTGCCAATAAGCCCAAAGAAGTTTACAATCAAAAAGTAAACGACGCCTGGGACAACATCAAATATTTTATTGCCATCCACTTTAAATTCAATGCTAAACTGGACACGCCATTTTGGGAAGAGTGCCGCACAAATATTGATGTATCGGGTGTTCAGGATTATCTGGATTATTACATGGAACACGGTCCCGTTTTCCTCAATGTTGGCCATCCAATCAGGGAGGCAATGAAAAAAAATGATCTTTTCAGTGGCTATGCTTACGATGGAATAATGGCTGCCAGCGGAGTCAATCTGGAATTCTTCCAGAAAAAAAATGTATGCGTGAGCGACAACTGGATGAAGGTTTACGAATTCCAGAAAAACCTGGTTAAAAATGCCATCAGCCACGAAGAAGGATTAAAATACCTGGAGGAAAATCCAACTTCTTTTATTGCTGATTGGTTTCTTACCGAAGAAGAAAAAGCTAACGCTGCTGTTTAAGCAAGATTTCAACTTTATCGCTTAATACCTTAGATACGAGCTCTGCATCCTTTGCACCGAGGTGACTGTTGTCGGCCATTTTCAAATCAGGAAAATCGGGCTGAAGATCTATATACGAGATGTTTTGCTGTTGTGCCAACACTTTAATGCTGTCATAAAACCCCGGCCACATTTCATCTTCCAATTTCCGGTCAGAAGCATCAATCGGCACCGAAACAAAAAACACCCGACCATACTGTCTCAGCAAATCAATTGTTTTCTGAAAATACTCCATTCGATCGGCAGCAAGCGGATATAACCGCCGCTTCTTATGCAACCTTTCCTTTTTTTCAATCCTGTGAATAAGGGCCGTGAAACCGTTGCGGTAATTAACATAAGCACCAGTATCAGAAGAAGTGAAAATCTTGTACAAGGGGGATGAATTACGAAAAACATACTCGTAATTCGGATCCCAGTTTTTGAAAAACATGGCATCCATCTGGGGATCTCCTTTTTCAGATATTCCATCCACTTCCCCCTTGTCGATGAAAAGGAGCGGATTTATTTCAAGAATAAAAATAGCATCCTTTTCCTTTGTGATTTTCTGTTGTATCGCTTCATAATACGCTTCCGAATAAGGTGACGTGGTATTTGTGAAGGCATAATTAAAAAGGTCATGACGGGAAGAAAAAGCAGAAGGATCAATCCCGAAATGCGACAATGAACACCCAATAATCAGCGACTTGTGCCGGCCCAGATGCTTGTAATAAGTAAAATCAAAATTATTCTCCAGCTGTGGCCTTATCAGGATTCCTATAACCAAGAGGGGAACAATAACCGGAAGCGATATGTGCAGTAAAAACCTTAACATCAGAACTGGAAATAAATAAATTGATTTTTACCAAAAATGCCAAAAGCAAGAATGAGGAATACACAGGCAATATAAAACGCTTGTCGAGCACTGAAGGAAAATCTCTGCATTACAACCTGCGCAGACCCATATTTATACTGAAGATAATCGGCAGCAAAAAGCAGGATTATGAAAACAAAACACAACATTATTTCAAGCTCTCCCCTGATCAGGAAAAGACTCAATTGATTTCCATCAATTACCAGAAGATTTTTCAATAGAAGGAAGACATCATTCACACTCGCAGCTCTAACAAAAATCATGGTAAAACAAAGCAAGACAAAAACAAAAACAATATTCAGCAAGGAAAATTTCCGGAAGAAATTTTTTCCTCCTGCAAACACAGCACCCAGTATTTCTTCTGCTATTAAAAGTAAGCCATGCATTGCGCCCCAGATGACAAAGGTCCAGTTGGCTCCATGCCAGATTCCTGAAATCAAGAACGTAATAAAAATATTTACCCAGCGCTTGTACTTTGATACCCTGCTTCCTCCCAACGGAATGTACACATAATCCCTGAACCAACCGGAAAGACTGATATGCCAGCGTTGCCAGAATTCGCGGAACGATGAGGAAAAATAAGGGAATTTGAAATTGTCTATCAGTTTAATTCCCAACAAACGCGCCGAGCCAATAGCAATATCCGAATAACCTGAAAAATCACAATAAATCTGTACTGTAAAGAAGAAAAAAGCCAAAGCAACCGGCAATCCGTGATAAGCATCGGGATGATCAAAAACAGCTGACACATAAAAAGCGAGGCGATCGGCAATAACCGATTTTTTGAAAAAACCGAAAGCAATACTTTTGATCCCCGAAACGGCCAAAGCATAATCAAAAGAATGCTCTTTCTTGAGTTGCGGAAGCAAATGCGCAGGTCGTTCTATCGGACCAGCCACCATTTGCGGAAAGAAGGAAACATACAAGGCATAATAGCCCAAATGCTTTTCGGCAGCCGAAGTCCCACGATACACATCTATTGTATAACTAAGAGACTGAAAGGTATAAAAAGAAATTCCCACTGGCAGCAGGATATCAAAATCAGGAAAAAGCATCCTGATGTTAAACGCCTGCATCGCCACACTCATCGATGTAGTAAAAAAATCATAGTACTTGAAAAAGAAAAGCAAACTGAGATTAAGGGAAAAGGCAGAACACAAAACAATCTTCTTTAATTTTTTGTTCTCCCTCCACTTTTCAATCAAACGGCCCGCTGAATAATCCACTGCGGTGGCCAACAAAATAAGTACAATGTATTCGGCGCGCCAGCACATATAAAAATAATAGCTGGCAAGCAAAAGAAAGATCCACCTGAATCTTCCAGGAATAATATAATACAGCAGGAAAACAAAAGGCAGGAAAACGAAATATTCAAGAGAGTTGAACAGCATCAGATTTTCTTTTCCTGGTTACGGATATCTTGCACCAGCGCGGCGTACATTTTATCAATATTGTCCTTGTCGAATGGACGATGAAACTCTTTTATTTGTATTGTCTGAGCAATGGCTCCCATAAGTGAAAAATGCTCCTGAACAACATCGAATGCTTTCACCATCCAGGGTTTATAAACATTTTCCCTCAGCAATTCATAGCTCTGCATGCCCTTGGTCTCCTGGAAAAAAGAATTTCCATCTTCATTCTTTTTCAAAAAATAAATTCCTTTCACCGGTACCGGAGCCGTTGGAAAATGATCTTCCATCGCAACTAAATATTTGTCTACATCGGAACGCACGGTACGTTGCTTTTCTGTTGAATAATCAAGCATCTCCATACTATCCGACCACAATTTAACACGAGGGAAACACGGGTGTACAAAAATCTTTCCGTCTTTCAGAAAAAGATTAGCAATGTCATCCGCCAGGGGTTGAAATCCTTCCTTCACCAAACCGGCAATTGTAGTGGATTTTCCCGCGCCGGATCGTCCCGTAAAAAGATAAGCTTCTCCATTGTGCACCACACCGCCTCCATGCAATGGGAAAAATCCCTTCTTGTAGGAAAGCACTGCCAGCACTACTGTTAACACATAAGCCTCTCCATCGGCTTTCCTGTTTTCGTCCAGCAAACCGATCACCACACGCGAACCGAAGATGATATGAAAACGGACTATCCCAGGCAAAAGCAACAATGCTTCCTTATCATTGCAGGAGAAGAAGGAATTGGATGTTGTTGGATTTTCAATGGCATCGGGAATAGCACCATAAACCACCTGTATATCCGCATCAGCGGTACTTTCCACCAAATCCTGGAAATACAAATCTGTTTCTATAACCACTCCACCTGCAATGTATTTTTTCCGCATGCCCAAAAATACTGGATTCAAGGGATTTTACACGCTAAAAGTGCGTATTTTTACTGCCTATGAAAGTAGATTTTTCGACAGATTACCTATCATTGAGCGATTACGTTTCCCGATTGCTTGCCGGAGCGAGCCTGCCCTCCATACAGGAAACCAATCCCCTGGTAGTCGCTAATAAAGTGCACTTCCTGCTCAAAGATGTTTCTTCAGAACCCCTGCAAAGAAAAATACAGGCGGATATGCACAAGGCTTTCAGACAGCAAAAAGCTTTGCTGGATCTGAATAAAATCCTTAATGCCGAAAAAACACCTTTTCTGCTCATCAAGGGACTGGCTTTGAATCAGCTGCTGCACGGCAACAAATTGTGCCGACCTTCTCTCGATATCGACTTACTTGTTTCCCCTGGAAATGTATTCAAAACAGATGAACAGCTGATCGCCGCAGGATTTAAAAGGCACAGTCCGGATTTTACTTTGAAAGACGCGCAAAAAAGAGCGACACTCAAAATGTTCGATCAGTTTCTTTACCATCATCCCGAAAGTAAAATCAATCTGGAATTACACTGGCGCCTTTTCCGAAACGACTACATTCTGCCTCTTTCCTTTGAAGAGCTGTGGGCAAATAGGCAGAGCATTGACATGGGCCCTGCTACTTTCTTTACCCTATCCAACAGCCATTACCTGGCATATTTACTATTGCACGCTTTTCAGCATAGCTGGGAGCGACTAATGTGGATGGTGGATGTTTATCTGCTAAGTAAAAAATTAGAGAAAAAAGAAGTTGGGCATTTCTTGGAACTATCAAAACAGTATCGTTTTGAAAAGGAAGCAGGGGTTGGATTTGCTCTCATTGAAATGATATTAAAAGCAAAGGACCTGCCAACAGAAATTCGCGCTATCATCAGCGAAAAACACCGCGAAAAAGCAGCTGTCTTTCCTTATTACATTCCCGACTGCCTGAAGAAAAGTCCGAATCATGAAAGCATTTCTTACAAAGTGAAAAGATTACTTCTTGAGGCCGAATATACACCGGGGATCCGGTCGCGCTTGTTTTACCTGTACAATTACCCGCTGTTTATGTATCGTTACGTGCAGCTGCCGGCGGCACTGGATTTCCTGTATCCCCTCTTCTGGCCATATGTGTTTGTTCGAAATAAATTGAAATAAATTCAAAAAAGCTTTTTTTAGTCCGAATACTTAGGAATAATAGTTTACTATTTTAAACTCTTTGTGGCCTGCTCTTCCTATAACCACAATCTCTCCCACCTTAAGCCACGCGTGGGCTTTTAATTCTTGCCCCTCCTTCTTTACTCCGAAATAAATGGTACTGGGTATTCCTCGCTTTTTCAGCATCCATTTGGCCGAAACAGCTTGTACCATACACTTGCTTTCCCACAAAGTATAATTGCTGACACCATTCAATGCCTTTGCAATATTATGGGCGAGCTGAAATTCGTGATCATTCATTGTGTAATTGTCCGCTACTCCCCGCGTACCTAAACGCTTTTCATAGCGTTTGAATTTCACGAAAAGCATAAGAAAACGCACATACATTGAAAAGAAAAATGTTTTAACGATAAGCTTTCTAAAAGCCCAGTCCGATTGAATTAAATACTCATTTACTTTACCGAAAAAACTCATCGTTTAAATCTTTCCATCCACACTGTAATACAGATCACGGAGAAGATACTGTAAGCTGCATCGGTTTTACCGGAAGCATTGTCCTTAATGAGTTTCCACACGGCATCATGAGAAAAAACGCCATGCTTATCCAGCGTTTTTTTATTGAGGTATTTATCGAACAGCGGTTGGAAATCATTGAGAATCCATTGGCGCAAAGGCGCACCAAATCCGGTTTTCTTGCGGTAGATAATATCTTTATCCAAATATTTCTCTGCGACCTTCTTCAAAATGTATTTTGCCTGTCCGCCCTGCAATTTCAACTCCACAGGAAGTTGAGCAGCAAAGTCAACAATGCGGTAATCCAGATAAGGAACGCGTGTTTCCACCGAAGAGCACATGCTCATTTTATCCGAGTAGTTCAGGTTATGATCAACGAGGAAAAATTTACTTTCCAGATAAAGCATTTTATTCAATGCCGATTTTTCATGCGGTATATTCTGGAAGGCAAGTTCAAGGTTTTTCAACGAAGAATAATCCTGTATTCTATCGTTGAAGGCAGGCGTCAGTAAAGTGCGAGCTTTCTTCTCATCCATCCAGTAATAGTACGATACCAGTCGGTCGTTGAGCGTAGCACCAAAATGCTGCAAATATTTTTTTGCTTTTCGGATTTTCGGATTGAACACCGGAATTTTTTTACCGGCCAATTCCAATAGCTTACGTGAAAAAGCAGGCAATTTAAAAGTCTTCAAATCAATCTGCATCGCTTGATGACGGCGGTAACCCGAAAAAACATCATCACCTCCCGCTCCCGACAACAATACGATATAACCTTTCTCACGCGCAATTTTCGTGATGAGCAAAACATTTACTGCTGCAGGATCGGCCAGTGGTTCATCTAAAATATAAGTGAGTTCCTCAAGGTGTTTCAGTACCTCTGCAGGCGTGACAATAATTTCTTCGAGGTCGATATTCAAGTCCTTCGCCACTTTACGTGCATAAGGCAAATCGTTGGGATTACCTTCCATATCGGCACCCCGAATATCAATAGTGAATGCTTTTATTTTTTGATCGGGGCGCAGTTTGCGCACGTAAGCAGCAATTAAAGACGAATCCAAACCGCCAGATAAAAACAATCCCAAAGGCACATCACTCACCAATTGCTCGCTAATGCTGGCTTCCAGCAAAGCATCCAATTGCTTAACAGCCTCCGCCTCTGAAATATCAATGAAGCGACCGGTGTAAGGGATATCGTAAAAATTCCATTTTTTCTTTATGGCAGCACCTTCTAAAATCAGCGCCGTTCCTGGCTCCAGCTTCACTACATCGTTGGCGATGGTTTTCGGGAAAGGACACCATAGGAAGGACAAATGATCTAAAACTGCTTTCGGATTCACATCGAATTTCACTTCGGGATGTTGTTGCAAAGCCTTCATTTCAGAGGCAAAGGCGAAATGTCCTTCCTTCTGGAAAATGTACAAAGGCTTGATGCCGAAATGATCACGGGCGATGAAAGTCTGCTTTTTTTTGCGATCATAAATCACAAACGCAAACATCCCGCGAATACTGGAAAGCATGGCTATTCCTTCTTCTTCGTACAAATGCACAAGCACTTCCGAATCGGAATGACTTTTGAAAACGTGCCCCTTTTGCAGGAGCTCTTCACGCAATGCCTGATAGTTGTATATTTCACCGTTGAATACCAGCACCACCGATCCATCTTCGTTGAAAAGCGGTTGTGTAGCTGAGGAACTGAGATCAATAATCGACAAACGGTTTTGTCCGAGAAAAACATGGTCTTCACCCCAAAAGCCCTGAGCATCGGGCCCGCGGTGACGCATGGCAACGCTCATTTTTTTGAGAACACCGTCGTCACTTAAACCTATATATCCGTAGATGCCGCACACTATTTCTTAGCTGTAATCATCATGAATAATCCGTGACTTGGGAAGAAAGTTTTAATGATAAAACGCGGCCATATTTTGCGCGCAATATCAAGCATTTTTCCTTCGTGACGCTGTCCGGCTGCAGAGGTCAGCAAATCTCCGTGCGTTAAAACAGTAGTGATTTGCACGTCCTTGTATTTCTTGAAAAGTTCAAAAGCTTCCTTTTTGGAATAGGCTTTTGTTCCCGGACTTTCCAGATAATTGTGATAAATGGTTTTCAGTGAGGTGAAAGGCTTGAATTTGAGCAATGCGTACTTCACCCATAACATATAGCCCACAAAACTGTACTTGTAATAAATCATGATTTTCGCAGTGCCGCCAGGTTTCAGCACGCGGTGCACCTCATCAATTGCTTTTGGTGTATTGGGCGAATGGTGCAACACTCCCCAGGAATAAACAATATCGAAAGTATTGTCGGCAAAAGATAAATTTTCAGCGTCATCTACTTTCAACGTAGAATTCAATCCTTTGCTTTTGAAGCGCTCAGTAGTGTTTTGAATGGCACGCGGTGTTAAATCCACCCCATACAATTCAGGATTATTCCTTGCCCACATTTCATGATCGGCACCTAAACCAACACCAATCTCCAACACCTTTTTTCCGGCGCCATCCTTGAAACCTGCGAAATCCAGAATATAAGGCTCCAGCTCGTAACGCATTTTCATCTGCGCTTCAAAACCTTCACTGTCGCGACTGTGCAAATACAAATCCTCCCCGCAGGAAGCCTGGTTCCAGAAGTCGCGAACATCATTTTTCGCTTCGTTATTTTCCTTCATTCCTCTTTCTTTTTAATTCAACATATTTCGCATCTACGACAAACCACAACCACAGTCCCTGCAGGAAATGGTAGATGAATCCACGACGGCCATCTAAAAATCCAAAACGGAAAAAATATCGGTATCCAAAATAAATGAACGGCCGGATGAGCTTTGGCATCAAGGGATTCCAGATGTATTTCACTATCCATCGTTTTCTTTCGTTTTGCTTTCCGAAAAGCTTTGCAGCCTCACCCTCATCAATTCCTTCCTGCTCGCGACGATACAAATCCACTGCTTCAAAGGTGGTGTATTTGTTGTGTTTATCGAGCCACGAAGAAAGTCCTTTCAGGTTTTCATCGGCAAAATCGCCTTTCAGTGTTTTTATTTCTCCTTCTACCTTGATGTGCTCATTGATTTCACGCTCGCATTGCGCATGCTGCTTTTTGAATAAGCGCAGGATATAAGTCGGATAATAACCTCCGTACTTGATCCATTTGCCCATGAAATAAAAGCGGCGTTTAAGGTAAAAACCATTGCATTGAGCGGTAGGCAAAACCTCTGCTATTTCCTGCTTCAGGTCGTCAAAAAGATATTCATCTGCATCAAGGAAAAGCATCCATTCGGTTTCGATGGGGAGCTCTTTAATAGCATGGTTTCTTTGTAGTGAGTAAGTATCAAACTTGCGGTAAAAGACTTTGGCACAGAGCTTTTCAGCAATTTCACAAGTCTTATCACCGGAACCGCTATCGAGTACAAACACCGCTTTTGCCCACGAGTTTACATTGGAAATAGCGCGTGCAATGTGCACTTCCTCGTTGTAAGTCAATATAACTACTGTTACCGGAACACTCATGGACAATGGATTTTCACGCTAAAAATACAATTATTTAGCGGAAATCGATAGCTCTTCCACATGATGTTCTATAAGGCAGAAAAGCGCAGCTGTGGGATTGATCCCTCCGGCGCGCTGCAGCAAGCCGGTATTGAAGAGATAGAGGTTGGTGGCAGGATGATAATTTTCTATAACATCCTTATCCCCAAACAGTTTATAAGGGTGGTAAGTATCTTCCAGCTTCAGTGATGAAGCGCCACTTTCCACTTCGGTAAAAGGAATACCCTCCTTCTTCAGAATTTCAGCAAAATCCTTTCTTATTTTTTTGAGTTTATCGATGCTGTCGGCAGAAATCGCATAATCAATCTCCAGTCCCTTTTGACGAAAGCCATCCTCTTCCGCCGAGAGCTGCACTTTATTGACACTTTGCGACAGTTCCATATCTACATTCAGCACCCAGCTTTTGTACACATACAATTTCTTCTTAAAAAGATAACTCCATACAAAAGGGAAAAGATGAAGAAACTGACTCATCGCGGCCAGCAAGGTTTTTCCTGAAAACTTACCTTTAAAAATCAGTTGTTTCAAAAACTGGAAAAAGATAAAACCTTCGTTAAAAACAGGATGAATGTAAAATGAAGTATTATCGCTTTCTCCTATCAATCGTGAAGTAATGAGCGATCCGTTTTCAAATTGAAATTGAAAATCGTGGTTCCCTATTTTGGTATTGGTGGAATGAATTTCGAAAGAGCGCATGGAAACATGATCAGAAAATCCGGCAGCAGATTGCAAATCCATTAATCCTGAAACATGCATCAAACGCAGCGATTCAAAGGCTCCTGAAGTAAGATAAAACAAATCGGCTTCAAAAATTCTGCTTTGATTTTTCACCAGCATTTCCACCGATTTTATTTTTCCATCGAGAGCGTTAAACTTAGTAATGCGCACATCAGCATGCACATTCACATTCTTTTTCTCATCAATGCGGAAATGCGTGAACATATTGCGCTGACTGAATTTCAACCATACACCGCGACGGGAAAAGAGTCCGCTTCCAAAATCTTTTTCTTCCAGAGCCGGTACATTCTTAAAAAAACGCGACAGCACTTTTTCACGGTATTTAATATTGCAATCCACCAGCGAACGCATGTTGCCGGCAGCAGCAAAATCCTTCTTCGAAAAAAACAAGAGTTGTCCGCCCCACTTTGCGGAAGTCCCGCCCAATCCAAAAAAGCGCCCATCGGAAGTCGCTTTGTATTTCCCACTTTTTTCCTTCGATAAAAATCCGATCTGCTCTTCCGACTGGGCAGAAACATTACCTACTTCAAACACATGAATATCCGCAGCAGGAAACTTCTCTGCCAGGGCATTAGCCAGATAAGATCCATAAGTTCCTGCGCCTATGATGCAGATTTTTTTATTCATCGCTTGAGTTTTTCAATCAGGATGCTGCTCACTTCGGGAAGGTTTTCATAATAACTGGAAGGCATTGATTTCGCCCTGTTCCAGGATTTCATGGTATCCACTATTTTATCGTTTTTCGACGATGTGAACAACACCGTTCCCGAAGGATCGGTTTGTATATGATGCATTAGGAATAAATCGGTTAAAAAGCGCTTTACATCAAAGCCCATTTTTTCTGATAAAGCAGCCGCCAGGGCAGCATCGCTCTTCAAAAGTTCTTTCACTGCAGGGAGATGTAAAAACGGACTGAAATAAAAGCGGTGTTTCTCCCCTTCCAGCAATTGTGTCGGCAGGGGAAAAGGAAAACTATTGTCGGTTTGCAGCACTTCATGCTTTGCATTCAAAGTGGAAAAATCTCCCAAAGCACCAGAAAAACTGGCAATGCCATAAGCCTTGATCATACCGCTTTTCTTCTTCTTCTCCAGAAAATCAATCAGCTCCGGCTGATTCGCTTCCCTTACTGTGGCTTCGTGCAAATGGAGAAAATCAACGTAATCGGTTTTCAATTCGCGCAAAGATTTTTGCAGCGATTGTTCGGCATTAGCAATACTGAAATCGGTAGCAGTTTTAGTCGCGGCAGCCAGATTCACCGTTGATTTTTTCAATCGCGATTTCTTCACCACACGGTAAGCAGTACGCAAAATGTTTTGGAGGAGTAAATTCTTCAAAGCCCCGTTAGCAGGTGCAATTCCGAATTTCGTAGCAATGGTAACGGAGCTACGTTTGTTCTTTGCAAAATCGCCCAGCATTCCTTCCGCCAATCCGAAACCGTACAAAGGCGCCACATCAAAATGATTGATCCCGCTGTCGTAAGCCACTTCAAGGTTTTGTAAAGCCTGCTTCCTTGTAAAATTAGAGCTTAAGCGAACGCAGCCGAATCCCAGATTTCCTTTCATATCATTTTTGATTTTTACAAAGCTCGTCGATACAGTTTTTCAGCACTTCGGCATGCTTCTCCCAAGTGAACTCAGCAGCGCGTGTTATTCCTTGCTGTGCCATGATTTTTTGCAATTGTTCATCCTGACTCAGGCGATACATTTTCTCAGCGCAATCCTTTGCATCAAAAGTACTGAAGTACATTCCCGCATCACCACACAACTCACGATTGACCTCCGTATCCGATGCCAACACCGGCAAAGCGCTGTGCATTGCCTCAATCAGCGGATGACCAAAGGATTCAGTATAAGATGGAAAAATAAATATATCGCAGGTTCTGTATTTCATGGCAAGATCAGCATAACTCATCCAGTCGAGATCTTCCGCCAAACCTTTTTCTTTCAATTGAAAATACAACTGGCGCTCCTTCGTGAAATTGGGAAAGAAAACACTCTGACCCAACCAATCCTGATTGAAGCCCGCAGTGATTTCCAACTTGAATTTAAGATGGTATTTCTCATCCAGTATTTTCGCAGCTTCCAGCAATACCGATAAATTTTTCTGGTCGCTGTAAAATCCGCTGTGAAAAAATTTCACCACACCGGATTCCTTTTTTTCATTGGAAGGAAAAAATAAATCGGGACGGGATCCATAATGCGAAACCTGCCAGTTTTTTTTGCTCATCCTCACTTGTGGAGCAACGAGGCTATACATAGCCTGACTCGGGAAAAGCACAATATCCGAGGCTTTCATGCTCCGGATAGTCAACAATTTTTGAAGTCGGTAAAACCATTTTACTTTCGACGACTGCACTCTATTGATGTACAAATCATCGAAGAAAACAGTGTTTCGGACCAGTAAAATCTGTTTGCATGGACAGCGCAATACGCCAAAATTACCTGCGGAAAAAAGTACATCAATTTTTTCCTTTCGTATGATCTTAGGTAAAGTGATCTGATCAAAAAGCAAACGCTTTAATGGGTTAGAAACCGCCTGTGCGCCTTGCACACTCAGCTCATCGTTGTTGATGTATTTTACGCCCTCCACCTCATACTTTGCAGCATCTTCGGTTTTGGTGCGCAAAACAATGATTTCGAAATCGGCAGGCAAAACTTTGCGCAAGCCCGCAACAACATTTTGTATATAGGTTAGGGCACCGCCTTTTTTAGCAAAAACAGAATTGATTAATATCCGTTTCATGCGGCAATGCTTTATTTGGTGGCCAGCAAGTGAGAAGGATCAGGCCAAACCTGATTAACAAAACCTCTTTCTCTTAAATAGTTTTCCATCTTTTTAGCGCCCTGTGTTTCACCAATAGAGGCGAGGATAGTGAAATGCACTTCTACCAAAACGGTTTTGCACTCAGGCAAGCGAAGCGTTTTATCGAGACCGAGCAACACTTTTATTTCAGCACCTTCCACGTCCACTTTCACAAAGCTTGGAGCAGGAATATTGTTTTTTTCGCGGGCGTCGTCTCCTTTGTAAACAGGTACTTTGTATGAAGAAGTTCCGGATCCCTGGGTTGATTTCGACATTAAGCTGTGGTTACCATCACCAAAAGATTCAGCAACAGTGAGCTCAAATTCACCAGCCTCATCAGCCAACGCAAAAGGCTGGGCCTTAAAATTGGTCAATTTATTGTTAACGAAATTTTCATTGATCCGTGCAAAAGCCCTTTTTTCAGGTTCAAAAGCCACTACATTTCCTTTGTTCTTCAAAACTTTGGCAGCATAAAGGGAATACAAACCGATGTTGGAACCGATGTCCCAGAAAGTGCCGTCGGCAGGCAACCTATCCTTAATGATATTGAGCAGGTGCATATCGTCCTGAAAAGACTGCACTCTCACATATTCGGCAACGTCACCAGTAATCATTTCAAATTCAACACCGGCAGCTTTAACAATCACCTTGGAAGGTTTTGTTTTTTCATATTCGAGAACACGTTGTTTCACTTTGCGGCGCGCAGGATACGACACCAGTTTGGTGATTCCAACAGCCCTTAAAACATTGCGGAGTCCGGATAAACCCGAATAATTCACTGCCATAAATTTAACGTTTTGATAATTTCAGAACGCAAATATAAGATTATCGGGCATACTTCGCCTGCACTTTTGTAAACATAAGGGTGTGGAATGGTGAATTATATACTTCTTTTCCCATGTATTCCTCGCGCCTGCCCCCGCGCATGTCATCCTGAGGGTAATCTTGAAGGATAACATGCGCGAGGACATACCTGGGAAATAAAGGAAGAATATGGAAAAAAGGAGATTTTTATTAATCTTTCAACTTAGCGTTGAGCACGGCTATCTGCCATATTCTCGACCAATGTACATGCCCGTTAAGGAAGCCTTTCCAGAGCTTTTCCACTGCTGCGATGCGAAGATAATCGTTCTTTAGGAAAATAAGGTCCTGTACCTCCGGTTTGATCTCCTTTTTCATCCATTCAGGGAAAGGGAAAAGGAAGCCCTGTTTCGGTCGGTTGTAAACCTCCTGCGGCAATTCCTCATACATGGCGTCAATCAGCATTTTCTTGCCTTTCCTGAATCCCGCAGGGAGAGAAAAAGCAAATTCCACCAATTTCTGATCGATGAGCGGCACCCTCGCCTCCAGCGAATGTGCCATACTCATGATATCGGTATCGCGTAGCAACTGATTGTGCATGTACACACGCGCTTCAAAGAAAGAAGTGATATCTGCTTCATCCTGGTAAGGGAAGTCCGACAGTAATTTTCCGAGATACTCGGCACAGTGGAAAGTGGCGTCAGTAGTCATGATCGCTGATGCATCTTTCTCGGTGAGCAAACCTCGGAGCGCGAGGTAAGCAGATGCATAATCATTGGAAGAAGACGTAAGGTGCTGCGCCAGTTTTTTGTACTTGTCCTTTTTGAGCAGTACGGCCTGACTGAGCAGTACATTAGGCACGAAGCGTGTTTTTCTCTTGGCATTGCGCAGCTGTGGCAACTTTTCAAAAGTGTTGTACCCACCGAAAAGCTCATCGCCGCCAAGCCCCGACATCGCCATGATCACTCCGGCTTCTCGAGTGAATTTCGACACAAAATAAGTGTTGATGCCATCCACTGTTGGAGAATCCATGAGCGATACAATATTGTGGAATTCACGCTTGACATCAGATGGCTGCACAATAAAAGTCCGGTGATCGGTTTTGAATTTTTTCGCCACCAGCTCAGCATAGTGTGCTTCTGAGTAGCGCTTATCATCAAAGGAAATGGAGAAGGTTTTAAGGTCTTCCACGCCCGATAATTTCATTAAGGCAACCACTACACTGGAATCCACACCACCACTTAAAAAAGCACCGAAAGGAACATCAGCAACAGTGCGAATAGAAACCGCTTCCAACAAAAGTGCACGCAAAGTTTTCACTTCTTCGGCGTATACCGGCGCGACTTTCTTATTCACCGGAATGCGGAAATAAAAATCTTTTTTCAACTCGTTTTTTTCATTCCATTCCAGGTAAGCTCCCGGTTCGAGATATAGAATATCCTTAGACAGCGTGGATGGAAAAGGCAGCGAGCCCATCTGCAGAAAAGCGCTGATGGCCTGCGGATTTTTTTCATTGCGTACGGCTTTGAATTGTTTCAAACTTTTCAGTTCCGACGCAAAGGCAAAAGTGCTCTTGTCGTGATAATAGTAAATGGGCTTGATGCCCATCCTGTCGCGGGCTACAAGGACTTTGTTTTGTTTTTTATCATAGATGGCCAAACCAAACATCCCGCGCAAACGCTTCAAAAAACCGATGCCGTATTCGATGTACTGATTGAGGATAACTTCCGTATCCGTATGTGAATTGAAAGTATATCCTTTGCTGATTAGAATTTCCCTTTCTTCCTTGAAATTATAAACCTCTCCGTTGAAGATGATGGTGTAGTTACCATCACCGGAATGCATGGGCTGATGGCCTTTTGGCGAAAGATCAATGATAGCAAGCCGGCGATGTCCGAAAAGAAAATTGTCCTTTACTGCGTGAATCCCTTCATCATCGGGACCACGGTGCGCAATGCATTGGAGCGCAGCCTGGAACTCGACTTTATCAGCCGTTTGAGAATAAAAACCAACTATTCCACACATAAAAGCTCTTCCATGTTATTTTCGGTTCGCGCACCTTTGAATTCCTTCTCGCGCTTGAGGTAGCCCGCTTCTCCCATAGCCTTGCTCTTCGCAGGATCGCTCATGAGCAACTTCATGTGCTTCCAGATATCTTCCACGTCGGAAGCCACTAAATAGCCCGTTTTATCGTGTTCAATCAAATCTTCACTTCCGCAGTTTTTACAACCGATAGATGCTTTTTTGTAAGCCATCGCCTCAAGGAAAATAAAGCCGAAACCTTCGCCATTGGATGGCAGGATGGAGCAACTTGTTGTTCGGTACAATTCTTTCAATTCAGCATCACTGATGCCTGTTTTAAGGGAGATAATATCGTTTAACCCATAGTTATTCACCAAATCAATGTGGCGTTGCCAGTCGTCGCCGGAACCCACAATCACATATTTATAGCCCAGAGCCTTCATTTCATCCTTATGCCGGTGAATGGCTTCAATGGTTTTATCCACACCCTTGTACCCCTCACTTTTATCAAGACGGGAAATAGAAACAAAGAAAGGTTCATAAGTGAGGTTGAGTTCCTTAGGATCCCAGTCGGAAGGCGTTGTAAGCACTATGATTTTTATTTTTTCCAGCGGCACACCATTGTTTTCGGCAAAAACCTTTTTAGTGTAATTACTGATGGCCCAGTAGCGGTTGAATTTCGGGTAGTACTTCTTCAGCTCATTGCGTGTTGGCCAGGCTTCCACTCCGTAGAGGATCATGTGCCAAAAAGAGCCAGGGACAAGGAATTTAAACATGGAGAGCTGACTCACGTTCAAATGGCCTACCACCACATGATCGGGACGGAAAGAGATGAGCAGCCACACAAATTTCAGGATGAATTTGATCTTGCTTCTGCCCGCGCCATTGTATTCTTTTTCCTCGTCGTTGAGCGACAAAATCTTCACAGAAGTATCTTTTCGCGACTTCAACTGCTTGATGAAATTCCTTTTAAAGCGGGGAATACCTCCATTTCCATTGATCTGTGTAGCAATAAATAATACTTTCATCTAGGGACTCAAATTAAGTTGATAAAAATAGATATTATTTTGACTATTTTTGAAATACAATGAAAAGAGCTTTAATCACCGGAATATCGGGTCAGGACGGAGGATACATCGCAAAAATTCTTTTGGAAGAAGGTTATGAAGTGGTGGGGTTAAGTAGGAGCTACAGGCATTTAGAGCTCTCCAACCTACAATACCTGGGTATTTCCGATAAAGTGACTGTGGAAGAATGTGATCTCATGGACTTCTCCCGCGTAAGCAACATCATCCGCCAATATGAACCCAACGAAATATACAACCTGGCGGCGCAAAGCTCGGTGGGCATTTCTTTCAAACAGCCGATTGGTACTATTCGTTTCAATACTATTTCCCTGCTGAATATCCTGGAAGCCGTTAAGGAAATCAATCCTAAGATAAGGGTGTACCAAGCCTCTTCCAGCGAAATTTTCGGGAAGGCCGAACACCTGCCTATCAATGAACATACTGCGCTCAATCCGCTGAGTCCTTATGCCGTATCCAAGGCCAGCGCGCATTTTATTGCAAAGAACTACCGCCAGTCTTACGGACTTTTTGTTTCTGCCGGTATTCTCTTCAACCACGAATCTTATTTGCGCTCCAAGAACTTCTTCGTGAAAAAAGTGCTTACTGAATGCATTAAAATTTCAAGAGGAGAACAGAAGAAGCTGATAGTAGGAAATATTGATATCCAGAGGGATTTTGGTTATGCTCCGAAATATGCCGAGGCCATCACCAAAATACTCAAGCACGATGTGGCAGATGATTTCATCATTTGTTCCGGACAATCTGTATCGCTGCGCAAAATCATTGAATACCTCTTCGCAAAATTCAATATCAGCATGGACAAGCTGGAAATCAGCAAGGATCTTTTCAGGCCGGATGATATAGTGAATAACTATGGCGACAATAGTAAAGCGAAAGAGTTGCTGGGCTGGAATTACGATCTAAACTTCTTTCAGGTGCTGGATTTGCTGGTGGAAGAGGAATTGAAAAATCTATAACATCTATATTGTAAACAGATTTTACGAATTAATTTGTATTAATGCGCCATCAGGGGGGGAACTCTTACGAAGAAACTGGCTGCGCTTCTTCCTCTTTGGCTAATATCCCAAACTTGGTAAATACCAGGAAGGCAATAATAGGCAATACCATCACTACCGATTTGATACTACCCGCAAGAAAAGTCCATGGCACCTCCCCGGGATAAGCGATTTCCAGAAGAAATAAGATATAAAACGGAATATAGCTCGGATTGAGATAGAGGATATTAAACATGAGTTTCTGCATGAGTCCGAACAACAGGAAAAACAAGAGAATTCCCGTCATCCGTGCTGATAAATAAGCATACCCCTGCGGTGTGATACCAATACTGTTTTCCTCCGATGATTCGTAAATGTGATAACTCGCCCAATGCCCGAAATTAGCCAGGGGCTTCGAACTCCACATAAATCGGGGGACTATGGCATATAAAGGCGACAGCGCGATGTGCTTCCATTCATCTTCCACATAATAATTCTTGGTATCGGCAAAATAAATCGTCATAGACATCGGAGCAACATAGCTCTGGCGCTGGAGAAAATCGAGCAAAAATTGCGACTCCACATCCTCACCCTTCACGTCTTCGGCAATACTGAAAGCATCCCGATAAAGCTGCACATACTCGGTAATATCCTTAACGTTGTACTGGTCACCCACCAGCGTGTAGTACTTCCTGAAAGGTTCAATCACGAGATAGGAAACAAAAATACCCAGTGCAATCACCAAAACAAATTGCTTCTTGATCTTCCTCTTCGTCATATAAAGCGCGATACAAACGAGGATCATTGGCGCAACAGCTGTTGTTTTTGACCCGAAACCCAAACCCACAAAAAAGTAAACTACCAACAGGATATAAATCAGCCTTTTCTTTACCGGATCTTCATAATTATAAACTGTTAAAAACACGATGGCCAGCAAACCCAGGTTTACTGCAAACTTCAGGTACGTAGAATAATCATGGGCATCCTTTTCCCTCACGTAGCCATATACGCCAAGTCGGATTCCTATGAAAAATGCCATAAGCGAAATCGCTACGAAGCCATAGGTAAGGGCATTGGAAACCCCCACAATTTTTTGCCCTTTTTTAAAGAAGGTTACTTTAAAGTCGGGAATCAGGTAAAAACCAATCCATAACACATGCGAAGCCACCATCGAGTACCAGGCACTTCGCATCACCAGCATGGAATCGCCACTGAAATACAGCCATTCCCCAACATTATAACGGGTAAAGGCCCAGGCCGAAATCATGTTATTGATAATGGTGTAAACTGCAAAAATAGTAGGCGGTAAAAGCCAGTAACGATGTGTGGCTACTTTAAACTCAAAAATCATCCCTATCAGGTAGAAGACAATGAAAACCACCTCTACCACCTGCACATTCACCGCATCAATATTCATGAGCCCATAACCAATGGCATTCATTGCAAAATAGAGCAAGATGCGGATAATCATTATGCTGTACTGGGATTTCACTTACTTGATGTAATTAATAAAATGGTTTTTACTCTTCAAAATCACGATGCCAAACACTACAAAAACAATCGCCAGATACAACATGGCGAGATTAAATTCAAAAAATTCAAATACTGTTTCGCGGAAAACAAACTGGTATAAAAATACAATTAAAAATGCGGAAAGGAACAGAAAGATATTTTTCCAGAAAGCTCGATCCTTTTTAGTGATTAGTGTGAAGTAAAGTATAAAGAAACTGATCATATCCATCAGGGCAATCACTGGAATTACCTGGTAAAAAGAGAAATCGAAAAAAAGGACCAAACTATAACCTAACGACGAAATAGCCACATTCACTACCGAAAAGAAAATGTATTTTTTCTCTTTATCCAGAGCAATGAATCCTGTTCTCAACAGAATAAGCCCGCCTTTCACAACACCAGAAAAAATCATCATGAAGTAAATAGTTAGTCCGAGCTTATACTCGTCAAGATAATAAGTGATTACCGTCTCCACAGCGTAAAAAACTCCGGGTAATATGAGGAGGCAGCTGAGAAGATAAAAAAACATCGACTTCACAATTAAATCCATTGCTTCCTGTTTGTTGATTTTGGCTATTGCCATAATCTTGGCGTAGGCGGCATCTGTGAAAATAGAGGAAACGGAAATCATCAGCCATCCAAATGTGAGTCCGAGAGAATATACACCTAAGCCACTCAGTGCAAAAATTTCAAGAATAAACAACTGATCAATGGTTCCTGCTACCAGTTCGGAGACCGATACCAGGAACTGCTTCCCTATTTGCCTCCAATGACGGAAAAGATCTTTGCTGTAGGTGAAATGAAAAGAGATTTTTATTCTTTGTCGCACATAAATGAAAAGCAATACTTCCACCAGCAACATCCCTATCACTCCGCCCAGCGCTCCATAAACAAAAATACCTATGATGGTAAGGGTCAGCGAAAGGAAATCACTTCCGATGACAGTAGTAGTGCTGAGTCGGTAATTTTGTGTCCCAAAGGCGTACGACACAAAGAGCTCTTTCAGTTTGGAGAAAATTGTCAGCGGAATCAACAGCAGTAAAGCAATATGAAAGAAGTCAGCCGAATCACCGGAGTAAAAGAAGGAAGCCAAACCAAGATACAGCAGCACAAAGATGAATGATAACACCACCAGGGAGTACATTTCATTGGCAAAACTTTGTTTTTCGGCATCAGAGCGATTGAAGTGATAATGCGGAATTTCCTTCACGAAATAGGTAGCTGTTCCAAAATCGGAAAACTGCAAATAACGCGTGAATAAGCCAATGGAGTTGATAAGGCCGTAACTGGCAGGAGGTAAAATCTTGGGAATTACCGCACCGCGGATGAGCTTCCCTATTATGATGCTGGCCGAACGCAAAGCGGTCCATTTCATCCCGCTTTTCATTCCTGCTATTTTTCTCTCTGACATTTACTAATTGCTTCTGAGGGGCAAAAGTAGCGAATCCTTTGCTTTATTGCATTGTTTGCTTGCTAATGAGCGTATCCACCCACAATACCTTGATGAGAAAGGAAATGGTATTGGAATCGGGGGCCGACTGCGCTTTCCTGAGTTTTTCAAGACCATCGGCACTCAGCACTCCTTCATATCTTTTAAGATCAATCTTCGCCAGTGCTTCGTTGAGGAAGGCAGAAAAAACAGGATTATCGATCAATGCCTGGTTCACGAGTGATGTATTTTCACTGTCAACAGGATCCGATCTTTCGAGAATATAATCAGGCATACCTATTTTCTTACCCACTACTACATTCGGGTATTTGCCATAGTAGGCATAATGCCAGTCGGGATCCAGATCCGACATTAGTTCTATCAACGTCAGATTGGTGTAAGGCATGTAAATCTGCCGGCCTTGCAGCATCGATGACAGCACAGTACAGCGGTTATCGGAGCCCTGCATGAAAGTATTGAGGTAAAGCAAAACTGAAGCAGCGTGGTGATCGAGATGATCAGGTAAAAGTGCCGACACATAATTCTTATCAAACCAATCGGCCAATTGCTGCGGCTGGTCAATCAGATTATAAGCCGGATCCTGCGGGAAATAAAACTGGTTGCGTGGCTGCATGCCAAGACCAATCATGTAATTTTTATCGGAAAAATCGATCTCGCAGCCTTTGTAAGCCGACGAGTAATAAGTTTTCCTGAGCAATTTAGATGCAAAATACAGCGGCGTCGGACGGAATTTCTGTCCGTAAAACATGAAATACCTCGTGAAAACGCCGTTCAATCCATGAATCCTTTTGTTTTTGTAAAAAGGATAACCCATCAATCCGAAAGACAAAATACTATCGGCATTTTGTCCGTTCACGATCACATTTTCAGCATTGGCGCCACGTACATAGCCCATATAACCGAGGGCGAGACCGTAATCGGAAAAGAGATGATCGCGCAGGAAAGTGAAATCCTTGGTTACCTGCGGTCCGGAAAAATCATATTCAATCACACCCACCTTCTGGTTGTTTTCTGCCGCCAGTCGCTGTGAGTATTCGATATCGTAATCGTTATCGGTTTTCTTGATTTTGGCAATCCCAACGGTTTTACCAACATTAAGGTCGGCCCATTCCCCCATACCCGCTTTGTACAACAGCTTGTAAAGAAAAGAGCTGTCGATTCCTCCGGAAAGAAAGAGCGTCCCTTTTGCAAAATGTTTTTTGTAGTACAACATCGAATCCAGCAGGAGTTTATAAAACTCATCCTGAAATTTCTGTCCGCCTATTTTCCTTGTGCCTAACTGCGCATACAACTTATTTTCAGTGATTTTTCCACCCACAATCCTGTAGAAAGCACAAGGCTTGAATTTGAAAATTTCATTGAAGAATGTATGCTGCGATGGCGTATAGCTTTTTAGGAAAAAATATTTAAGTGCCTGCTTATCGATCGTATAATTCTGTTTCGGGAAATCATAAAAAGATTCCGAAATCAGCACGCGACCATCCACCACAGATCCGTAAAGCTTTATGATGGCGTAGGGATCGGTGACAACCTGCACTTCGTTAGCAAGCAAAACAACGATAGCGTAATGACCAGGCAGATCGAGAAAAATTTTCCTGCTCAGCTCTGGTGTGAATTGCTCTATTTTATTGGAAGTAATAAAATCCTTCACCAGTTGGTGAATCACAGGCTCACCACCAAGGATATGATAATTGCCTTTTCCCACCTGAAAAGTGATGGAAGGATAAAAAGTTTTGCTTTGATTATTTTCAAAATGCAGTGAATCAATCAACATAGTTCATTAACCCGCAAGAGGGTAAGTCTTTTTTAAATATTCCACCAGCGATTTTTTCACTACTTCTGCATTCTCAGGGAAGAGCTCCACTTCTTCCGGATTGCGTTCAATGCCAAAAATATCACCCGGCATTGATCCACTGTATTTCCCTGCCAGCAGAGCCAGCGCATGTCGTTTCACTTCTCCAGGATCGTGCTTTTCATTCATTTTTTGACGTATCATGTCACCCAGTTCCCAAAAGCTGGTACAAAGGGAAATGGTATTGGTTTTGGCAAAGGCATATTTACCAAACATAATGGTTGGCTTACCGATGAACATTGCTTCCAGCGCCACTGATCCAACGATGGTGAAAACCACTTTGGAGTTTTTTACAATCTCGTCCGGACTGTAATCATGACGAAGGAGAATTACATTCGGATTTTTCTTGATGTGCTCGTAAAAAGATTTCGGGCGCAATCCTACCGACACCACATGATCCTTCACCACCAGGAATTGTCCGGCAGGCAGCGACATCGCTATATTGGAAATCAGGAATTGCTGGTCCACATAAAATTTACCCAGTGAATCAGAAGTATATTCAGGCTGATAATGCAGGAAATATGAACTGTAGCTGATGCCTTTCGGCAAATCATGTTCAATCAGTTTTAAATAATCACGGTGATTTTTCTTGAAGCCAAAATAGCGCTTAAGCTTTTGCGACAGTGTTTTCTCAGAAATTACGTAACGTACGTTATTCTTCATATCGTAATCACTGATGGCCTTCATCTCCTTGAAAATAGAAAACATTTTCCCGATGTTGAACCAGTTGAAATCGGTAAAACCTTTTTTATGCTTTGCATTGTAAACCTGTGTAGCAACAGGTTTTACTTTCTTCTCCACTACATTGGTGTAGATAGGCAGTACCACATCGAGAACATCCTGTGGAATGCCATTTTCCAGATAGTAATGATAGTTTTTAATCGCATCCTTCCAACTCCAGAACCAGTCGTCTTCCATGTAAAAACGCTTGTAGTAACGGGTGAGAAGAGCAGTGTAATATTTTTTGTTGTCCCTGTCGAAAAGGCGGTGTGCAAAACGATAAATCGCCATCGTGCTTTCACCATAACCAAAGATGGGATTGTATTCCTTGTATTTTTTGTGGAGGATTTCAAAAGCGTGATTCAAATACTGCAAGGTAAAATTGCCGTCGTTCTTAACACGTAGCCAGCGGTCGGTGCGACAATCTTCCCAAAAGAAAGAGAGGTTTAAATCCTCTTCCAATTGCTTCAGGTTAGGAGAATATTTAATATCGCCTAATGGTAAATGGGGATTGTATTCAAAACCGTCGATTAAATCAATAAACTCATCATATACCTTGTATTGCCGGGCATAATCCAGTTCCGACTGCCCATGTGAAAACACCACTATTCTCACATCCTTGAAATGCGTTTTGATACTTTCGGCAATAAGCGTAAACCAGGTCGTTTGTGTAGGATGCGTAAAAAAGAAAACTGTAGTCATTCTGGAGTGCAATTATTTTTTCTTGTTTTTCTGAATGTCGGTTACCGAATAAGTAACCTGGTAAATACAGCGTTTTTTCTTTGGTTCCAGTCCTTTGTGAATATTATAGGTATCAGTAAAGAATGCGCTGCCGGCCTTGCCTTGAATGATCCTGATTTGCTCAGGAAATCTTTCTTTCACCTCCTCATCCGTCATACGGCGGTGCAGTTTTTCAAAGAAGGATTTACGGATATGTGTTTTTTCAACAAGCACGTGCGGACCCGTTTGCATATCAACATCGTTCAGGTAAATGAATATTTTCAAAAACTTGTAGTCATCGAGATCGTAATGGAAACCCCATTCGTTATCTCCAAGGCATTTTCCATTGGCATGAATAGGATACGACCACAACAGGGCCGAACTCGACACCACTGGTTCCATTCCAAAATAACCTCTCACCACACTGAGCACATTTTTGTCGTAAGCCACTTTTTTGCAGGCCTCGTTGTACAAATGCGCATTCAGGCAGTTGAAGTGATTTCCTTCTTCACGCGTTGTTTCAGGAGAATCAAACTGAATCTGCATGAGGTTATCAGGATTCATGTTAATCCTGTACTTCGCCTCATTGGAAAAGGCAATGAGCTCCTTCAGCAAAGAATTGGGAATGGTGATTCCGGCAGAAAACCCATTCTTGAAAACATTGTCGAGATGTTGTTTCACATCAAAATCAATGGTTGCAGGATAATCCTGAATCTTCTCATTCTTACGAAAATTCTTGATGAAAAAAAGATTGATTTTCCTCCACACCAAAGACCTTGAAGTAATACGGATATACTTTTCGCGGAAACTGTTCTTGGAAAAAACTTCACCCAGGAAAAAATACACCCAGGCTTTTACAAAACTGTTTTTCTCAACTAAATTTTTTATCGCACTCATCTACTTAATTAATTTAAAATTTGACGAATCAGCATAAAGGCTTCAGCGTATTCGGCACCTATCACAATGCCATAGCGACGCGCAAGCACCCTGAGGGCTTCAGGCGAGCGGGGATGCGGAAAAGGTCTTTTTTCAAAGTGATAGGATTCCATCGCCTTGATTTTGGCATCCACATTTTTCTCCTCAAGCTCCATGAAGAAATTCGGACGGAAATATTTTTCGGTATTGAAGGCCTGCCATTCGGTAGATGACGGGGTTTCAAAACAAATGATGGTTCTTACCACTTCCCCCTTCAGCGGACGTGTAGCTGTAATCACTGCTTCAAAAGTTCGCTGGTGGTCGATATTGGTATCACCGCCATGATGGGTGAAAATAATTTCGGGTTGAAAATCTTCTTTCTCCTTTTCCACCACTTTGATGATGTCCAGCAAGTCGTGACGATCAAAACGGTTATCAGCAAAATCATAAATGCCTACCGAATCATAACCCACGGCCTTAATGGAGTCATGGATATTGCTGCGGTGACGTTTCAGTTCTTCTTCAAATTTTTTTGGATCTCTCTCCTCCGCTCTGGAAGTAATTCCTTCTCCGAGGATCACTGCACGCAGGGTGCAACCCAACTCGGTTTTAAGCTTGTGAACAGTGCCACCCACACCCAGCACTTCATCATCGGGATGGGCCACTATCACCAGCACTTTTTTATTGCGAAACATTTCTACCATTTCTTTGACTTTTCTCTTATGATGTTGGGACAAATTTCCAAACTACAATCGTTTAAACTATGATGCTCGTCATTAGAGTTATAAAAAACCTCAGTGTCGACACAAAAAGCAGTCAGCGGCTGCTTTTCGAGATAACAGGCTCCTGTATCAATCCCTACCTTAAATCCGTCGTAAAAAGCCTGGTAAAACGCTGTGTGCCCAAATATAACTCTTTTACCGCAGTATAAATGGGGGTGACGCAAAAAATCATAGCGGTTGAAAAGCAGGTCCTTAGCCTCCAGCTGTGCGGGAAGCGCAGCGAATTTCAGGGCCGGGAGTCCGCTGTGACAAATGAAATAATCTGGAGTCTCCGTGAAGGTCAGCGCAGCCGAAAAAGCAAAAGCATATTGGCTCTCTAATTGCAAAGCCAAAGCTTGTACATCTTCTGTTTTAAAAGAATTCATTGTGCAGCGGCCGCCATATTTTAACAAATAAGCTATCGCTGTTTCATCCCCTTTTGCCGCTTCAATCCACTGGTATTCATGGTTTCCGAGAAGGAAAGTACAAGTGTGTTTTGTTTTGAAATCCGATAAAAAATCGAGGACTTCTTTTACCTGTTCACCCTTATCCACATAATCGCCGATGAAAATAAATTCCGCTGCGGCATCCTCACGAAGAATACTATCCACAAGCGTTTTCAGCTTGTAGAACTCTCCGTGAATATCTCCTATGACAAATTTCATCTCAGACTAGCTAAATAAGAATCAAGGCTATTTTTAAAGGAAAATTGCTGAGCGCTCAGGCGTCGGAATTTTGTAGTATCGAGAAAGAAATCATTGTAATTCTTCCCGTCGATCATCAGTTCTGATGCAGATGAAAAATAATTCACAATGTATTTCGCGGTGTCGATAACATCCGTTGCAGCGCCATAACCGAGGTTGTATACTTCGCAGGCAGAAGTCCAGGAATGCTTCTCCAGCACTTCCATGATCATCGCTGTAAGATCATCAAGCAGCACAGTTTCCCAGTAGCCCAAACCTTTTGTATTCAGCTGTATTTTCTCACCGGATTTTGCTTTCAGGGCGATGTTGTAAATGAGTCCGCCCTTTCGCGCACCACCATACACGCCGGGAATGCGCAATACCATGCCTTTTAGAGCATTGTTGTAACAGGCAAAACGCGTAAGTTCCTCGGCCATAGCCTTGCTGAGTCCGTAAGCATGAATGGGATTTGTCGCCACTTCCTCACTCGACGATCCGCCATGTCCGTCGTATACCGTCATGGAAGAAAAATAAACTATTTTCTCTGTCGTTTTTGCTTCTACCATTGCCTGCAGAAAACGTGCGTAATCCGATACATTCTCGCGGAAAATATCGTTCGTCAGTGCAATAGAATTCAAACCATTGATCGCACTCGCCAGCACAATCACCAGATCGTATTTTTCCGACAATACATTCGCGTATGTTTCTTCTTTGGAGAAATCAAGGACCACACAGTCATCTGCAGCAGAGCGGCGCGTAGCAAGCACTTGCGCGCCTTGTGCGCCACATGCAGAGCTCAGCGCAGTGCCGATATAACCACCACCACCAACCAGTAAAACCTTTTTATTTTTCATAAAACATGTTGTTCCACATGCGTTTCAGGTAAATGTTTGCTTTGGGACGAACTTCGGCAATCTCCTTATTTTGCAGGTTGTTTAGGTAGAGTTGTATTTCATTCACCCCACCCGCATAACTCATGATGCTTGTAGTGGAAAAACGCGGATTGATCTCAAAAATATGCACCTTGTTATTTTGATCCACAAAGAGCTGCACGTTGTACGGACCGCCGGGAGTGTAGATTTCATTGATTTTGTAAACCACCTCATCAATCTCCCCAACATTGGTGGAATAGGCCGATTGCGTAATCCCCTTCTTGGAAATAACGCAGCGGGAAGCCAAACACAATATTTTGTTGACCGGATTCACTAGCACACCAACGGTGTATTCCTGTCCTTTAATCAAAGGCTGAACAAGGACTTCAGAAGGTTTGTAAGGTTCCGACTGGTAGTAAGATTCCAATTCCTGCGCGTTGTAAATCTCTGCAATGCCGCGACTGCCACGGCCGAAAATAGGTTTTACAAATAAAGGGTAAGAAATCTGTCCGTTAAACTCATCACCACGAACAGTAGCAATGCTTGAAATGCCATGCTTTTCCAGCGAATGCATCAAGTTGTATTTATTGAGGCAGAGCTCCACAAATTCCTTTTTAGGGGAGAGCACCACCAGCTGCGGAAAATCCTTTTCAAGTTCCAGCGCGAGCTCTATTTCTTCATCAATCAAAGGAATGTACACCTCAATACCTTTTTCGCGAATCAGCTTCTTTACAAAAGGCAGATAATCGGCGTGCTTCACCAGCGGCGCAGGAAAAAAATTATAATCGGGATAAATGTATTTCAGCTCTTCCTGATTGTCCACATAAAATAATTCATAAGAAGCCTTGAGCTGCTCATGCAGGTAAGGAAACAGGGAGCCACCAAGGCCCGATAACAACAGTTTCTTCATGACTTATAAGTCTTGCCAGGTGATAGGTTGATCTTTCTGTATTGTTTTACGCACTTCCTTGCCTACAACGATTTCGATGAGGGAAGGGTGAATGCCCAGGCCCGGACGCTTGATCACCAGATCTTCATCTTTCAAAATCTCGCCGGGAGCCAGGTCGCGGGCAGCCAAAATACTGCGGCGCGCCATTTTGTAGAATTCCATTTCTTCGGCACGCGGACCGTTTTTAATGCCATCGCCAATGCCGAGTTCAATGTCGCGCATTTTGGAAACCATGTCTTTCAGTTCATGCGGCTCAATCGCGAAAATATGATCGGGACCAGTCATGCCTCTGTCGAGAGTATAATGTTTTTCAATCACCTTTGCTCCGCGCGCCACAGCAGCACAGGAAATATGATCACCTAAAGTATGATCGGAATAACCAACGATAACGTTAAATGCCTTTTCAATGGTTTCCATCGCCTTGAGGTTGGAAAGTCCAACCGGCGCAGGATATATGGAAGTACACTGCAATATCACAATGTTTTCGTTGCCCGCTTTGCGCGCTACATTGACTGAAGTTTCAATTTCCGACATGGTTGCCATCCCTGCCGAGAACATGATTGCAGGAGCAGTGCGGCTGATCAGATCAATCAATCGCACATCCACCATATCGAAGGAAGCCACCTTCATAATCGGCATTTTCACGCTGGCAGCAATCATCACCGCTTCCTGATCGCAAGGTGAATCGAGGAAGTCGATTTTATGCTTGTCACACTCCGCCTTCAGCTTCACGTGCCAGCTGCGGTCGATTTCCAACTTTTCAATCAAGTCGTAAATGCTTTCCTTGTACAGACTGATATGCGGTGTGTATTTTGAGTAGTGGTTAGACGCCTTAAAGGTTTGGAATTTCACCGCATTTACCTTTGCATCGGCTGCCTTCGCGATCAGCTCACAGGCCAGATCGAAATTTCCATTGTGGTTACTCCCAATCTCCGCAATCACATAGCAGGGTTGATCCTGACCGATAGCGGAGTAAGTAGTTTTGATTAATTTGTTGCTCATATCCTGAATAAATTTTTGATTCCTTTCTTCTGCCGCAAATCTACGAGATTATTGGTCAAAATGCTCTATTTTGATTTTATACTTCCTGCCCTGGTAATGAAAAAAAGCAGGATACTTCTCATTGTCGCAAACCCTCAGCAAATTAAACTGTTCGGCGATGCTTTTGTTGATATCCAACTCGCTGTCCGCAGGTCCGCGACGGGCATAAAAAGTTGATTCACCTTCCTGCGCTCTTCCCTGAATGTCAGGATAGGCATCCAAAAATTGCAACACCATTTCATTGGTTTTCAAGCCTTGCTTTTTGCGCAAATCCTCAACGAGCTCGGTGCCTTCCAGTTCAATAACATCGGAAATATAAATGGCTCCGGCATCCACACTGCTCACGGCTTCAAACAAAGTAATCGGAATTTGGTTTTTGCCTTCGAGCACCTGCCAGGTGAGGGGCGACCAGCCTTTGCCATGGGGCAGCGCGCTTTCATGCACCACAAGGTTATGTTTATTCAAATGAAGATTTTTAAAAATCTGTTCGCATGAAAGCATTACCAGCACATCGCCTTGTACCACTGCTTTAGGATCATGCAACAGCGTGCAATCTATTCCACGCGAAGAAATTTCGCTGTTGAGCTGCTGCGCGTAGGGAATGATCCACGACTTGATATTATCGCATAAAATCTGAACTTTCATAAAGAGGAAAAAAGATCAATAAATTTTTCAGCCGATTTACCATCGATGGTCTTCTTCTGACTGGCAATCAAGTCGTTTAAACGGTTGATATCCGACAAAAGGAAATCAAATTTTTCACGGATCCCGGCTACAGAAACTTTAGTAAAATCGTTTAAGCTAATTAAGCAATTTCTTTTCAGAAATCCATTATGAATACTGATCTGGTTATCGATGTAATAACCACCAAGGAAAGCCATGCCCACTGCGCAAATTTCATAGGAGAGTCCGCTTGTTGGCGCAACAGCCACTTCACAACGGCTCATGAGAGCGGCCATTTGCTCGGCACTGAGATCGTGATAAACTTCAGCTGTAACTGAAGCGCTATCAATGAAAGCTTTTACTTCAGAGGTGTATGGAAAAGTGGAGGCCAGCACAACATGTACCTTCAATGGTGTATTGTCAAGAGCCTGCAAAACCTTCAGCGTAACATTGTTGTTATCGGCACCACCAAAGCAAACAAAAACATTCTCCACTTTGGAAATGGTACGTGGACGACCTGCCATTTCGAGAAAAGGCGGACGCAGCATTGCGTATTTTTCACCCAGGCACAAACGTATTTCACCACGTGGTGGAAAATCATCTTCACTCAGGTCTACTGCATGATTGATAATGGCATCAGCCTGAGGAAAAACTTTGAGGAAATCGTCAATGAGCACCAAACGTGCAGCACTTGACTTAATCTGCGCGAAATAGGCTTCATTGAACTGGTAGCCATCAACCACAACAATATCTCCGGAATTCAGAATTGATGATACTTCCAGAGCTTCATCAGCTAATTCAGAAGCGCCCAGCTTTGTGAAAGAAAATGATTTTTCTTCAAGCATTTTATAAGCAAAATCGGCGGAATCCTTAAGAAGGAAAGTACATTTGAATTTTTCTCTGAGCATGGATGCCAGCGACACACAGCGGGTTAGATGTCCCCAGCCTACTTTGGTGCTTGCATCGGCTCTGAAAAAAATTTTTTTCATTTATAATATCTTCCTGAATACAGGTTTGGTTTCGGGACCCACAAGGTATTTTCCGACACCCTCAGCCAAAGCTTTTTTAAATACATCACAGCTTTCAGCAAAAGCAGAAACAAAGAATTCAACGTCCTTTTCGGTATGACTGAAACAAGGCACAAAAACACCGGGATACAGTATTCCCCTCTTAATCATTTCCTGCAACACCAAGGTTCGGAGCGGCATTGACACAACACCTGCATCATCCTTATAGAGCGTGTAGCTGAACCATTTAGTACCTCCTACAGAAATGTTTTTCTCGAGACCTTTTTCCTTGATGACCTTACGCAAACCAGAGATGAGTAAATCGCCAATGCGGTGGTTGTTTCCAATGACGTCATTTTTCCTGAAAACATCGATAGTAGCTAATCCGGCAGCAATCGCATGTGTTTCACCACCATGTGTTGTACTCGCAAGAAAAACCTTGGCATCGCCCGCTTTGCGGATACCGCCAAGTTCCATCACTTCTTTTTTTCCGGTGAGGCAGCAAAAGGAAAAACCATTGGCAATTCCCTTCCCCCAGGTACACATATCGGGCTGCAGGTTGAACTTGGTCACTGCACCAGGAAAAGCTGTTTTAAAACCGGAGATCATTTCATCGATGATGAAAAGAGCACCGTGCTCATGAGCAAGGTCGATGGCAGCTTTGAGGAATTCTCCTGTAGGCTGACTATCCTCCTTTTCAGGCTCAGTGATAACACAAGCAATTTGGTTGGGATATTTTTCGAAGAGGGCGCGCAGCGATTCCAAGTCAAAAGACTTGAAGGTAAGAGACATTTCCCTCGTTTTCTCTGGCACTCCCCTCTCGCACACTGTTCTTCCGATGAACCAGTCGTCTACCGAATAAAAGGGATGATCACCGGGAAAAGCCACCATATCGCGACCTGTAAAAGCTCTTGCGAGTTTCACGGCAGCTGTGGTTACCGAAGAACCATTCTTTGCAAATTTTATCATGTCGTGGCAAGGCACCAGTGAAAGGAAAGCCTCTGCCATGTCTTTTTCAATATAGCTGGGACGCTGGAAATTCACACCTTTTTCGAGTTCTTCACGCACCCGCACAAGAACAGGTTCGTAGGCATGACCCAGACTCACCGACGTTAATCCCATTGCGCAATCCAAAAATTTATTTCCGTCGATATCCCACACATAAGCACCTTTTCCCTGACTAATGGCCGCCGGAGAAAGCTGTGGAAACTGGTCATCCCCCTTCGAATAAGTATGGGCACCACCGGGAATTAAATCATGTATAACCGCCCTGTATGCTGCAGATTTGCTGTACTTATTTTCCATCGTTCGCGATTGATTTTTTATATCCTTCATTGCGGTTGAAATGCCCGTTCAAATCTGTCAAATGATCCCTTTCCATCGTTTGCGCATATTCCTTCCAGTTGCAATCGGTTCCACAAGCTTGAATGAGTTTTTCAATCACCTTGAAATCGCTGTCTTCATCAACAGTCATGCGTAAATTGCTATAATTCTCGTCGCCTTTGAAATGGAAGCCTTTGAACTTATCGCCACCCTTCACATCTACATTTTTCCACAGATAGGGCGTAACGTGTTCACGTTCCGAGCTGAGTGTAGCTTCCTTCCATGCTTTCTCCAAAGCCGAGAACTTGAATACTTCCACATCCTGTCCGTTAGGGAAAGTAGGTTGCATCGTATTGGAGCAATAGTCCACATTTTTCTCAATGGCGAGATCAATGACTTTATCCACCACATCTGCATCCAGTAAAGGACAATCGGAGGTTACCCTAACGATGATATCTGGTTGGTATGGCAAAGCTGCTTGATAGTAGCGGTCAAGTACATCATTTTCACTACCTCTGAAAAACTTCAGGTTCATTTTAGCAGCGAGGTCGGCAATCACATTGTCATTCTCCGACAAGGTAGTAGCGACAATGAATTCATCAATTTTTTTGCTTTTGCGGAGTCGGGTAAGATGCGTTTCCAGCAACGACTGCCCATTCACCGTTTTCATCACTTTTCCCGGTAAACGGCTGGAACCCATCCTTGCCTGGGTAATGAGAATAATTTTCTTCTTCCAGTTGTTGGGATTCAGCAAAGCGGTTTCTTTCAAGTGAATCTCCCTATTCACCTTATCTACAACATCTATAGATGGCAGGTTATGGATGATTTTGATATTTTCCTGCAATTGTTTCAGGTTGTCGACACCAAAAAGTATTTTATCAATTCCCTTGTGCTGGAGCGTGTATAGGAATGCGAGCTCGGCGACGCTGATACCTAGGTCTTCAGCAATCTTCGGGAGCTTTGCCAGGTAAGGTTTCAGCGGATCAAGCTTCGCCGGAACTTTGTCGAGTTGCTTAAAGAAGAGACCCTGAAGAAAAATAGATCTAACATGAATCTCCTTACCTTGTTCCTTAGCCTTTTTAAGTATATCTCCACGGAGATTAGCATTATCCAGGAGGTTAAATGGCAATTGAATCAGGTCGATGTTTTTATCGCACATCGCAACTTCAAACTCTTCATTGGTGTAAATTGAAACCCCTAATTTATTCAGCAATTGCTGCTCTTTCAGCACCAATAGTTTTTTGAGGTGGGTCTCACCGTTTTTATAATAATCCTGGAAATTATGAAAAAGAAGTGCATCGATTTTGGAGACATTAAGCGCCCTCAAATCGCTTTTAAACTGCTCAGTAAAATCGGAATCCCCTTCAATCTTGAACTTTGAAATGATGCTGAATTTGTTGCCCTTCTCGTGATAACAGCCAATGATATCAATGGCATTTCCGTAAACATGCGCTGTATCGAGCATTCCAATTCCTGCCTCTCTTGCTTCTTTTAAAATCGACAAAGCCTCTTCCTTTGGGGCTTTTCCGCTTGAATTGATTCCATAGTCCAGACCCAGCTGAACTGTTCCGAGAATAATTTTACTAATGGCCATTGCTAAAAAAATCTTTTACTGACTGTATAACGTGCTCCAGTTCGGCATCACTGAGTGAAGCGTACATAGGCAAACTGATACAACGCTCGTAATATCTCTCTGCCACCGGGAAATCACCTTTTTTAAACCCGAGCGTTTTGTAGTAAGGCTGCAAGTGCACAGGAATGTAGTGTATTTGCGCGAAAATGCCTTTGGTCACCAGGAAATCATAAAGCTCTTTTCTGCGATCGGTTTCAATGATGTAAAGATGGTAAGCCGAAAAATAACCAGGCTGCATTTTCTGGTACGTGAGCGGCAGTGAAGCGAAAGCCGATTGATATTTTCCTGCAATTTCGTGGCGGCGTTGTATGCCCTTATCGGCGCGGTTGAGTTGCGACAAAGCCAGTGCAGCATTGATATCTGATATCCTGTAATTGTAACCCAGCTCCTGCATTTCATAATACCAGCCGCCATGATTTTCTTTCAGCAATGCAGCTTCTTTAGTAATGCCATGCGTGCGCAACAATTTCAGTTTATTGTATAGCTTTTCATCGTTAGTGGTGATCATTCCTCCTTCTCCTGCAGCAATATGTTTTACAGGATGGAAAGAAAAACAGGAAAGTTCAGAATACACCGTGCTTCCGCACTTAATGGTTTTTCCTTTCGAATCGGTAAAATATCCTCCCGGTGCATGACAGGCATCTTCAACGATCCACAATCCATGTTCCTTGGCGAGGGCAGCAATTTTTTCCAGCTTAAGCGGACAGCCACCGAAGGCCACCGGTACGATACCGGCAAAAGTATTTTTGGGATGACTCTTCAGCAAAGCCTCCAGCTTCGCTACATCCATGTTATAATCCTGTGGATCAATATCTACAAAGAAAACCTCAGCACCGGCATACAATGCGCAATTGGCTGAAGCAACAAAGGTGATGGGAGTAGTAATTACTTTTTGTCCCGGCTGCAGTCCGAGCGCCAAAACTGCCATATGCAGTGCAGCAGTACCATTGCATACGGCTACGGCATAACGGGCATCAACATAATGGGCAAAGCGATTTTCGAATTCTGCAATTTTCGGACCCTGGGTGAGGAAATCAGATTGTAAGGTTTTTACCACCTCGGCAATGTCTTCTTGGGTGATTTCCTGTTTACCGTAGGGAATTTTATGCATAGAAAAAGAAATTACACTGTGAATGAAGCGTCAACATGTTGAACAATCAGGGAGCGGAGTTCTTCCGGAGTGAGCCACTCATCGTTGGTGCCCGAACAATATTTAAAGCCCATCTCTACTCTTTTCCCGTTTTTCACTTTCATCAGCTCATCAGGGTTCCAGATAGGTGTTGTAGGAAGAATAACATAATATTTAGCAAATTCCACTGTGCTCAACGAATCGGTTTCGGTAATCATGTCTTCATGCAATTTCTCACCCGGACGGATACCAACATCTACCAGTTTGCAGCCAGGAGCAATAGCTTCAGCCACATCTGTGATTTTATATGAAGGGATCTTCGGCACGAAAATCTCTCCTCCCCAGGCATGTTCCAGGGCATACAGCACCATATCAACACCTTCGTCGAGCGTAATATTGAAGCGCGTCATGCCGGTATGAGTGATCGGCAAAGTGCCCGTTTTTCTTTTTTCAAGGAAGAAAGGAATTACCGATCCGCGTGATCCCATTACGTTGCCGTAACGTACCACAGAGAACTTTTTGTTGGAATAACCACGAATGTTGTTGGCTGCTACGAAAAGCTTATCAGAACACAGTTTTGTAGCTCCATACAGATTGATCGGTGCAGCCGCTTTATCAGTCGATAAAGCCACTACATCTGTTACTCCTGTATCCAATGCGGCATTGATGATGTTTTCAGCACCCATTACATTGGTTTTGATGAATTCCATCGGGTTGTATTCGGCAGCAGGCACCTGTTTCAGGGCAGCAGCGTGAATCACAATATCAATGTTTTCAAAAGCTCTTTTCAACCTTTGCGGATCCCTGATATCTCCCAGGAAATAGCGCATCGCAGGATACTTACTTTCAGGAAACTCGATAGACATTTCGTATTGCTTCAGCTCATCTCTGGAGAAAACAACCAGTTTTTTGATCTCCGGGTATTCCTTCAATACTCTTCGGATAAATTGTTTTCCAAATGAACCTGTACCGCCAGTAACAAGTATTCTCTTTCCGTTTAAATCAAGCATTAATAATGGTATTATATTGTTTTCTAATATAGACTAAGGCCATGGCCAATATTGCACCAATCATGGCAAATGTAACGGCTGTACGAACTTTCCCTTTTTTTATGAAAGGCAATGGTCGGCGCGGCTCATCAATCTTCTGGATCACCACTTCTTTTTCCAGAAGGGCGAAACGTGCAATTTCAAGATTCTTAACGCCTTCAGCATAAAGCATATTCAATATTTTCGCCTTACGTGTAAGTCGAAGCTCACCCAGCATCCCCTGCGCCATTTGTATGTTGTTGTTGTGATCCTTTGTGCTGGCCAGTTGTTGTTCTGTAGACTGTAATTCACTGAGCAGTGAATCCACCTTATTTGACATCAAGTCCACCGCCCTTTGCTCCTTTTCTACCGTTTTCTTGGTAAAGAAGCTGGTAAGGAAACTAATGGTGTTATTAAGGAAGGCCACAGCAATATCCTCATTGGTAGAGGAAAATTTGAGGGTCATGATTCCATCCTTTTTCGACAATATGGAGGAAAATTCATTCAGCATAATGTAGCTGTACACGATATCAAGGATAGAATCGTGCTTATAAGTCATAGGCTCCGTTTTACTGAAAACTACCGGGCATTTCCTGTCAGTATCCTTATACACTATTTTCTGCAGGAAGTGGTTCACCAGCAGATCCTTCTTACCATCCACGACAGCATCCATCATAAGTCCGCCAAAAACGATTTTCTTCGTTTTCACCAGCTCTACAATTTTATCTCCACTCAAAGCTTCGCCGCCACCTCCCATCACACCGAACTGCTTGGCGAGACCAGCATAGGCAGAAGCCATGCCACCTTTGTTGCCACCTTCCATCATGAAAGTGAGTTTGGCATTATAAACTTTTTCAGATCTGGAGGCCAAATAAAATCCCAACGCACCACCTAAAACAGCGCAGATGATAATCACCCAGATCTTTTTGATGAAAAGAATCTTGAGGTCCTCGAGAACTGATTTTACTTTTAATATGCTTTCCTTTGCACTGCTCATCCGCAAATTTTTAATTAACTGCTCCCGCCACCTTAAGAAGCAGGTAGCTTGAAATAGCCGAAGTTGCCACCGATAAAACTCCCGTCAATTGAGCAGTAGTTCGGGAAATAATCAATCCCCAATCCGTTTTCTTCCCATCGTCCTTGTGCTTTTTCTCTTTGTACCTCACCACAATCTTATCTCCAACTTTCACTTTAGGATATATCTTGAATAATCCAAAATTCTTTGTTCTTTTCACATGCCCACCAGCACTTTCAACATAAGTATTTTTCCTTTTGGCCTCTTCAGAGAAACCACCTCCGTATTCCTTAACAAAATAACGGGCGCTTTTACCTGCAACGTAAGGAGCATAAACAAAATGCATTGAATCTACTTTCGGATATTTAACGGCCCCAATGATTGTAATAAGGTTACGCGTTTCAGGAATGTTGATTTTATCTCCCTCCTGAAGGATGTAATCAAATTCTTTTCTCTTATTCTTATACAAAGCTTTGAGATTCATGATCACAACAGTTGAATCTCCTCCCTCATTGAATCTCCATAAGGTAGCACCTTCCATAAAAGCCCATTCGGTAAGTCCTCCTGTACGCTCAATCAAACTGCTGAGTCGCTCTGTCTTGTTGATCAGGGAATAAGTTCCCGGATATTTTACCTCACCTGTGATTTCCACGTTCTTCTGCATATGGTAATCAGGAGTGTTTCTTACAAAGACAATATCGTTAGGCTGCAGTTTGATAGGAGTTTCCTTACCTAACTCAAGGTCATTCGACACTGCTACTGTTTCAATGATTACACGAGTTGGCTCGTCGGAATCTTCCTCGGCGAAGTTGGAAATGCGGCTGATTTCAATTCTTCCGTTGGAAGCCTCACGAAGGAGTCCGCCAGCCATGAAAATCAAATCCTGCACCGACAGCTCTTCACTATATGGTACGCGCACCGGTGTTCTTACCGAACCCTTGATTTCCACAAACATGGTATCGGCAAATCGTTGCTGCGAGTAAATCTCCACCTCATCAAATTCCTTCAGTGAATAGTTGAGGGGGGAAGATGGATTCTTAATAATTTCACCAATGTTAAGTGTGATATACTCCTTGGTATTGTCGGGATGCGTCCTTATCAAGTAAGCTCTTCCAAGATAGGTGTCATAACGTACACCAAATCCTTTATTGATAAGGTCGAGTACTTTCTCTCCTTCCACAAACTGATAGGTACCTGGCACATTCACCGCGCCCTTAATAGAAACAAAGTTTCTGAGATCAGTAGTCACATGCGCAATCTGAACAACATCCCCATCCTTCAAAGCTAAAGAAGGTTTTTTACCATTAAGAATATTCTCCAGTTCAATATCCCTGAACATCCATTTATCATTCTCATAAGTGTGTAAACGCGCCTTTGTCTTAATGGACTTCTTCGCCAAACCTCCGGCAAACTGAAGCAATTCCTTCACCCCCTCGCCTTCTTTTAATTCATATAAGCCGGGGCGCCTTACTTCACCCTGTAATTTTACCACATTGCCAATAGGCTGGACGATGATATAGTCATTGTCTTCAAGGAAAAAATCATTGTCCGGGGATGGATTTTGAAGGAACTTGTACACGTCGAGCACCTTAACCTTACTATTATTTCTTTTAATGATAATGTTCCTAACACTACCAATCTCAGTCAAACCGCCAGAGATCGCCAATACGTTAAATGCCGAGTTGATGGATGATACCGAATAAGTACCCGGATTTTTGACCTCGCCTACAATATTCACCTTGATAACTTTGGAGTAGTTGAGCTCGATACTCATTTGTGAATTTTTGAGATCGTAAACTCTGCTGAACTTTGAAGTGATCAGTTTCTTTGCCTCACCATAAGGCATACCTCTTAGGTAGATGCGGCCAACTACTTCCACATCAATGGCACCACTGGAGTTAATGGTATACAACCCCTGGTGATGCGAAAACCCCCAAATGGAAATGTTGATCTCATCGCCCAAACCCAGAATATAATTATCAGGAGCCTTGGTATGCCCTGCTTCCTTATAAACCTGGAGGTTACCATTTGCAAAAAAAGATTGTCCGTAAACAATTACCTTGTCGTCGATTTCCTTCTGTTCTGGATTTTTATCTTCATTCTTAAAGTCTTTCTTTTTTTTCTTCACATCCTCTGCAACGCTATCAGGGGCTGTCGTTGCTGTACTTTCCAGTACGATGTCTTTAGGAGTAAAAGACTTCTTTTCGGTCTGTTGTGCCTGCTTTTTCTGGATTTCTTCCACAATTCGATCTGCAACAGCAGACTTTGTTGACTCACCTCCCGGAAACCCATCACCACCGTCCATACTACCACCGGTTTGTCCCAATAAAATCTGAGAAATTATCAGAAAAAATACACTGGTCAATAATATCTTTTTCATGCAATAAGAAGTACAAATTTTAGCGCGAAGGTAAAAAAATAAAATTAACTATCTCTTAACGGAAACTCTATTTGAAAAGAGCAGCCGGATTTTTCTTGGAAAAATAATTCTATCTTAGTCCAAAGAGAAAAAAATGATCATTAGAAGCCGTGCTCCTTTACGTATCGGACTTGCAGGCGGAGGTACCGATGTAAGCCCTTATTCCGACCTGTACGGAGGCGCTATTTTGAATGCCACTATCAACTCCTTTGCTACGGCAAGCATTGTTCCGCGCGACGACAATAAAATTGTACTTTTTGCCCGCGACGGCAACATCAAAATTGAACTCAACAGCGCTCCCGAACTGGAAATCAACGGCGAGCTGGATTTACTCAAAGGTGTTTACAACAGAATTGTAAAGGATTTCATTAAAAAACCACTCAGTTTTGAACTGCATACCCATGTTGATGCTCCTCCGGGATCGGGCCTCGGTTCCTCTTCCACTCTGGTAGTGGCGATTGTTGGTGCTTTTGCCGAATGGCTGCAGTTGCCGCTGGGTGAATATGACATCGCACACCTGGCTTTTGAAATTGAGCGTATCGATCTCAATATGGCAGGCGGGAAACAGGATCAGTATGCTGCCACTTTCGGAGGATTCAACTTCATGGAATTTTATGGTGGCGACAAGGTGATCGTGAATCCGCTGCGCATCAAGGAGCGTTTCATATATGAACTGGAAACCAACCTCGTGCTTTTCCATACCTCTACCAGTCGGAATTCATCCACTATCATAGAACAACAAACCAAAAACATCAGCTCCAAACAGGAGAAATCGCTGGAAGCTACACACCAGCTCAAGCAACAGGCCATCAGGATGAAGGAAGCGCTGCTTACAGGCGGCATCCACCAGATTGGCGATATTCTTGATCAAAGCTGGAAGTATAAAAAACAAATGGCCGATGGCATCAGCAATCCGATGATCGATAAGATTTATGAGGAAATGACTGCTGCCGGAGCAACAGGTGGAAAAATTTCGGGCGCAGGCGGCGGCGGTTTCATGATGTTCTACTGTCCGAACAACGCCCACTTCAACGTTAAAAAAACACTGGCAAAATACGAGGGTTCTGTCAAGGAATTCCTTTTTACCGAAAGAGGTTTACAAACATGGAAAATTTAAAGAGAATGATCAGCGATTCCATTGCGCTGAAGACGAAAGTACTGCAATCACCACAACTTTTACAGCTCACCCTGCAGGTAGCCGACGAGATCGTAAAGTGCTTCCAGAACGATGGAAAGGTTTTGTTTTGCGGCAATGGCGGCAGCGCTGCAGATGCGCAACACCTCGCTGCTGAATTCAGTGGAAGATTTTATTACGATCGCGAACCTTTGTATTCGGAAGCCCTGCACGTGAATACTTCTTATGTCACTGCAGTAGCCAACGATTATTCTTACGACGAGATATATGCCCGTCTTATCAAGGCCAAAGGGCGAAAAGGCGATATCCTTATCGGGATGTCTACTTCCGGAAATTCGACCAACGTAATAAAAGCCTTTGAGCAAGCCCGTAAACAAGGCATGATCGTAGTGGCAATGACAGGTGAAACCGGTGGTAAAATGAAAGATTGCTGCGATTACCTCATCAACGTGCCTTCCAAGGACACACCACGCATCCAGGAAGTGCACATGCTCCTTGGCCATTCCATTTGCGAGATCGTAGAAAGCAGGGTTTTTCCTAAATAATGCATAAAGAAGCCGTCATACTTGCAGGAGGATTCGGTACGCGGTTACAAACCGTTGTTGCTGATGTTCCCAAGCCCATGGCGCCTGTGAAGGGAAAACCTTTTCTGGAATATTTACTGAATTACGCCATAAAACAAGGTATTGAGCACGTGGTTTTATCTACTGGCTACAAACACGAAATCATTGAAAATTATTTCGGTTCTTACTATAAAAATATTTCTCTCAGCTACGCCCAGGAAATTGCTCCTTTAGGTACCGGCGGCGGCATTCAGCTGGCATTAAAAAAATGCAAAGAGAGCAATGTTGTGGTGCTCAATGGTGATTCTTTCTTTGATGCTGATTTAAAAGCTTTGGAAGAAAAGCACAATGAAGCAAATAGTGAATTTTCCATCGCTGCCAAAAAGATGTACCACTTCAACCGCTACGGTATTTTGCAAATCAGCGGAAGCAGAATCACTGCCTTTGAGGAAAAACGACAGGTCGATGAAGGTCTTATCAACGCAGGAGTTTACATCATCGATCGTGAAAAATTTCTGGCGCTCCACCTTCCTGAAAAATTTTCCATGGAGAAAGATTACATGGAGAAATACTTTGCTTCGCATTCTTTTCACGCTTTTGAATTTGATGGATACTTTATTGATATAGGTATTCCTGAGGATTATGAAAGGGCGCAAAGGGATTTATTGTGGAAATGATTTTCACGCTGTGAAGACTAAAGCTTCTTAATCCACCTCCCTCCCCTCGCTCAATTCCCTCACACCCCTCTCCTCCGAGAGGGAAACCCATACGCAACCATTGTAGGAAATACTTTTAGGAATGGGCTGCTAACTCCGTGCGTAGGCCCGCCAGGAGGCGGGCCAGCGCTGGCGGTGAGGCAAAAAGCGAGGCCGAGATTTGATATAAAGAGGAGCAGCGCAGCTTCGGTCTTGTAAGCAACGCGTTTTTGCCAAGGTGCGCGGAAGCATCTCCTGGCTATTGATTTTTTGTTACTTTTTCATCAAGGAAAAAGTAAGAAACTTTGCTTCTTTAAAAAAGAAAACATAAAGGACGATAGGTCCTTCCTTCGTCAGGATGGCATACGCGAGAAAAGCATTCGCAAGAAAGGCAAGGAGGTTGCTTCATTTTTGAGTACAAAAATTTCGCGATGACGATTGGAGTGGGACGATTAAGATGATAAAAATTGAAGCGAAAATTACGCTTGATGATTCTCCACCGGTGGCACAACCGGCTGTTCTTCCTGATGAACGGGAGTTTCCAAAACCGGCTCCTCCTTCATCAAAAACTGCTCCCTGAAATACTTCCTCTGAAAAAGTAAAATCATCAGCACACCAATAGTAATAGAGGAATCAGCAACATTAAAAATAGGCGGGAAAATATAATCATTACCAAAGTAAGGCACCCATTCCGGCCAGCGCGCTGCATAAAAAATCATGTCCACAACGCTTCCTTGCAACCAGCCGGTATAGCCGCCTTCGGCAGGCATGAACGTTGCCACCTGATCAGAAAAATTAATGCTTTCGTTGAATATTTTACCGTAAAAAACCGAGTCCACAATGTTGCCTACAGCACCCGCAAAAATAAGGGCCAGACTATAAATCATTCCTCCTACTTTACCGCCCTTGATTTTTTGCCAAAGATAATATCCAATAAAACTTACCGCCACTATCCTGAAAAGCGTCAGCAGGATTTTAGCCGTTTGCGGAGAAAGGAAAGGAATCTGCCAGCCAAAGGCCATTCCCGGATTTTCAACAAATTGAATCTTGAGCCATTCCAAGCCAAAAACATCTACCGACTCATTGTAATAGAAATGAGTTTTAATATAAAATTTAACAGCCTGGTCAATAAAAAGTACCGCAACTATGGTGATGAGGGCCTTTGTTAAATCCGACTTGCTTTTGTGCTCGTCCATTAACCGTTGTTGGATTGTGAGTTTTTCGCTTCAATACTTAAGGTAGTATGAGGCACAATGCGCAATCTCTCCTTTGAAATCAGTTTCCCTGTTTCGCGGCAGATGCCATATGTTTTATTTTCAATTCTTACCAAAGCCGCCTGAAGCTGCATGATAAATTTTCTCTGGCGGTGAGCCAGGGAAGCAATTTTTTCACGGTTCATGGATTCAGAACCATCTTCCATCATATTGAAAGTATTGGCGCTTTCCGAATCGGAGTTTTCGCCGGAGTGATCCAGCTGACCCTGGAAATGCTTGAGGTCTACTTCAGACTCCTCAATTTTTTCAAGAATAATTTTCTTGAATTCGGCCAACTCCTGATCAGAGTATCTTACCTTTTCGTCGTCCTTCTTTGCTGCCATAACTGTTAGTTTAATTTTGTAATGCTAATTGTAGTTTTCAAATCGTCGTCCACCTCCACTTCCTGTCCTTCAGTGCCTATAGCTGTTACCCACTCAATGTCATTGGCGAGTACTTCGCTGCAAATATAAGTTTTGTTGTTGTGAATCGCCTCAACTATGCCTTCAACTTTCTGAATTTTTAAGTTAATTCTATCAGTGAGTTCAAAGTTCTTGTCTTTACGTAAATTCTGAACCCTGTTCACTAACTCTCTCGCGATACCTTCTTCCTTTAAAGAACTGCTTATGGTCATGTCCAAAGCCACCGTTAATCTTCCTTCATTCGCCACTGCCCATCCAGGAATATCTTCCGAAAGAATTTCCACATCTTCTAAAGTAAGAATAATTTCCTCTCCGCCGATATCGAGTTTGTACGCATTGTATTTTTCCAGAGTTGCGATGTCCTGCTGATTAAACTTGGACACCTCGGCAGCTATCTGCTTCATGTGCTTCTGGTACTTCGGTCCGAGTACCTTAAAGTTCGCCTTGATTTTCTTTACAAGGATGTTTGAATCTCCTTTAATATATTCCAGATCTTTTACATTTACTTCTGAGCAAATAAGGCTAGCAACTGCCTCAACCTGAGAAAGGAATTTTTCATCCAAAATTGGAATTAAAATCTTCTGTAATGGCTGACGAACCTTAATCTTATGCTTTTTCCTTAAACTCAATACCATTGAGGAAAAAGACTGGGCCAATTCCATTCTCTCTTCCAAATCCTTATCAATCACACCTTCATTTGCTTGAGGAAAGTCGCTCAAATGAACAGATTCAGCTTTGTTTTTCCCTGTCACTTCGTTAAGATCTTTGAAGAGGCGGTCCATAAAAAACGGTGCCAATGGAGCTGATAATTGTGACACAACTTCCAAACATGTATATAAAGTTTGATAGGCCGCTTTTTTATCATCTGTATATTCTCCTTTCCAGAATCTTCTTCTGCAAAGACGAACATACCAATTGCTAAGGTGTTCCCCTACAAAATCCTGAATGGCGCGAGCGGCCTTAGTAGGCTCGTAATCCGCCCAATATTCATCAACTTCCTTAATTAAGCTATTCAATTTTGAAATAATCCAACGATCAATTTCTTGTCTTGTGCTTACTGGTATTTCCGCTTCCGCATATGAGAATCCATCCACATTAGCATACAGGGCGAAGAACTGGTAAGTATTGTAAAGCGTTCCAAAGAATTTTCTTTGTACTTCGGTGATACCGTCCAGATCGAACTTCAAATTATCCCAAGGCTGTGCGTTGGAAATCATGTACCAGCGCGTAGCATCCGGACCATATTTATCCAGGGTTTGGAAAGGATCGATGGCATTGCCCAAACGTTTCGACATTTTCGATCCGTTTTTATCCAGGACCAATCCATTCGACACTACATTTTTAAATGCAACGCTATCGAAACACATCGTCGCAATTGCGTGCAGAGTATAAAACCAGCCACGGGTTTGGTCTACTCCTTCGGCGATGAAATCCGCAGGATAGGCTTTGTTGTTATCGATGAGTTCCTTGTTTTCAAAAGGATAATGCCACTGCGCATAAGGCATGGCACCCGAATCGAACCACACGTCAATCAAATCGCTTTCGCGCTTCAAAGGCTTTCCTGTTTCGGAAACCAACGTAATTTGATCTACGAAGTTCTTATGTAAATCGAGAATATTGTAATTGTCTTTGCTGAAATTTCCAGGCACAAAAGTCTCCAGCGGAGAGCTTTTCATCACGCCGGCTTTTACGGCTTTGGCACACTCTTCCTTGAGTTGCTCCACCGAGCCGATGCAGATTTGCTCACTGCCGTCTTCCGATGTCCACACCGGAATCGGGATTCCCCAATATCTTGAACGGGATAAATTCCAGTCGTTGGCATTTTCCAGCCAGTTACCGAATCGACCGGTACCGGTGCTTTTCGGTTTCCAGTTGATGGTATTGTTGAGCTCCACCATGCGCTCTTTTACATCGGTAACACGGATAAACCATGAATCTAAAGGATAATATAATACTGGCTTATCTGTTCTCCAGCAATGCGGATAACTGTGTTCGTATTTCTCGACTTTAAACGCTTTGTTTTCGGTTTTAAGTTTGATGGAAATCTCTACATCTACCGATTTCTCAGGCTCCTGGCCAGCTGGGTAATATTCGTTCTTCACAAATTTCCCTGCGAGTTCACCCGCCTGCGCAACAAATTTTCCTTGCAAATCCACCAGCGGAACGGCATTGCCATCGCTGTTTAAAACGAGCATTCCCGGCACACCAGCCTCTTTGGCCACCTTGGCATCATCGGCACCAAAAGTCGGTGCAATGTGCACGATACCTGTACCATCTTCGGTGGTAACAAAATCACCCGGAATCACGCGAAAGGCCTTATCGGCATTCTCATGTGGTAAAGCGTAAGGCAGGAGTTGTTCGTATTGAATATCTACTAAATCAGCTCCTTTAAACGTTGCCAATTGTCTCCAAACAGTATATGGTTTATGCTTTGACGCGTCAAAATCTGAACTGTCTGCATTTTCCCAATTAGCAACCAACGTAGATCCCGATTGTTTAGCAATAGTATCCATGTCCTTGGCTGAATAATCTCCACCTTGCTTAAAGTGTTTAAAGAATAAATCTTTAGCTAAAATTACTTTGATTCTTGTATGAGTATACTGATTGAAAGTCTCTACCAACACATACTCAATCTTCGGTCCTACTGCCAATGCAGTGTTGGAAGGAAGTGTCCATGGCGTGGTCGTCCAGGCGAGGAAATGCACATCACCTTCAACATTGAACTTTGAACCTTTAACTTTGAACATGGCTACCACTGTAGTGTCTTTCACATCGCGGTAGCAACCCGGTTGGTTCAACTCGTGCGAGCTGAGGCCCGTTCCGGCCGCCGGAGAGTAAGGCTGGATGGTGTAGCCTTTGTACATCAATCCTTTGTTGTACAACTGTTGCAAAAGCCACCAAACACTTTCAATGTATTTGTTTTCGTAGGTGATATATGGATCTTCCATATCCACCCAGTAGCCCATCTGCTGGGTGAGGTTGTTCCAGATGTCGGTGTATTTCATTACCGCCTCGCGGCAGGCTTTGTTGTAATCTTCAATGGAAATTTTCTTGCCGATGTCTTCCTTGGTGATGCCGAGTTCCTTCTCAACACCCAATTCCACCGGCAAGCCGTGTGTATCCCAACCGGCTTTACGGTTTACTTTATACCCTTTCAAGGTTTTGTAGCGACAGAAAATGTCTTTAATCGTTCGGCCCATCACGTGGTGGATGCCCGGTAAACCATTGGCTGAAGGCGGACCCTCATAAAACACAAAACTTTTATCGTCGGGACGCGAAGAAATACTTTTCTCAAAGATGCTGTTGGCTTCCCAAAAGGCTTGCACATCGCGGGCTACCGCGGGTAAATCCAAACCTGAATATTCTTTATACTTTTTTGCCATGAAATACTTCTGATTGAAGGAGGGCAAAAATAGGGAAATTCTTTATTAATTTCTCACCTATTTACTTACCTTTGAGGCGATTTTGGATGCCTAAACAAATTAATTTTATGGAATTAAGAAGAATTCTTCAAAGTAAAAACATATTGTTTTTATTGAGTTTGTTAAATGTGTCTGTGATATTTGCACAAACAGGCTCCTTGGATTTAAGTTTTAACCCTAGTGACAAAGGATTTGGCTATGGAGATGGGTTCGATGAAAAGGTACTCGACATTCAAATCCAAAATGATAAAAAAATAGTAGTAGGAGGAGCTTTTTCAAACTATAATGGGAATAAAACTCAATCAATGCTTAGGTTGAATGCAGATGGATCTTATGATGATTCCTTCAAAACCGACATTCAGGGGATTGTATATTCAATGGCAATACAAGCTGACGGAAAAATTGTAGTAGGCGGAAACTTTATCACTGTCAATAATCAAATTGTAAATAGAATCACCCGACTTAATCCAGACGGATCAATTGATGCAAGTTTTTATGCAGGTTCCCATTCCAATTTCACTGTGAGTAAGATTTTCATTCAACCCGATAATAAAATTCTTGTTGGAGGTGGTTTTAGTTCATTCAATGGTAAATCCCACCAGGGACTAGTGCGATTACTTGAAAATGGAACTATTGACAGTACTTTTATACAACAAAGTATCGGACAGGTAACTGCCATTGCATATAAAAATGATGGAAAGATACTCCTTGGATCTGGTACTGTTTCGCAATTAAATAATGATGGTAGCGTTGACTCTGGTTTTAACGCTGGTATCAGCAATCTCGGCGGGATTACAGACATCAAAATACAAAATGACAATAAAATACTTGTTGCAGGGGAATCCGGAATTATTCGTCTAGAGGCTGATGGAAAAGTTGATCCGTCTTTCAATAATGGAAAAAAAGAAGGGAGTTATATCAATCATATTTTGATTCTCAGTGATGGTAAAATATTGTTATCGGGTAAAGTTTATACCTACAAAAACAATCCTATAGATCAAATCTTCCGCATTTTACCCGACGGCACATATGATCCCTACTTTTCTGCCGGTGATATTATTGGTGGTCCCAATGGTACAAGTATCAATTGCACAATAGAATTAAGTGATTCCAGTATTCTTTTGGGCGGTAGCTTTGGGGGTATCAATGGATACCGCAGGAACTTCCTTGCCAGGGTTGACGCCAATGGGAAACTGTTCAATGACTTTTACCCGGGCTCTGGTGCAAATGATGAAATAAAATCCGTTAAAATTCTTCCTGACGGAAAGATTTTAATCGTTGGAGACTTTACTTTTTTCAATAATGATTTTTCAAAGCGGGTTGCCCGACTCAATACCGACGGATCTTTAGACACTACTTTCCAAATAGGGACAGGAGCCAATTCTGAAATAAATGCCATTGCGATACAAGCCGATGGAAAAATTATCTTGGCAGGCAGTTTTGATAAGTTCAATGGAGTATCCAGTGAAATGATTGTTCGCTTAAACAATAATGGAAGCATTGATAACACGTTTCATTCCTATGCCGGAGATATTTATTCAATTAACACTATTGCCATTCAATCTAACGGTAAAATTTTAATCGGAGGAGAATTTTCCCAATATCAAAATCTCATCGTGAAAAATATGGCGAGGTTAAACAACGACGGAACTCTGGATCCTTCATTTAACAGTAGCAATATCACATCTATCATTGAAGTAATAAAAGTACAACCCGATGGAAAAATTGTGGTGGGAGGAGCTGCCATGCTTAACGGAAATATATATACTTCCGGAGTGAAACGCTTAGAATCCAATGGCGATCTTGACCCAACATTTTCAATTTCCAATAATATTGGAACAAGTGAATTAGAAATACTAAAAGACGGAAAAATTTTGGTCGCACCAGGCTATGGACACGGTACTTTTTTAAGAAAATTAAAGGCTGATGGCACCATCGACTCAAGTTGGGTAACAGAAGGGAAATTTGATAATCTGATCAATGTGATAACCGTACAGAACGACAACAAAATAATTGTAGGCGGATTTTTTAAAACGTTTAACGGAATTACAAAAAACTATCTACTTCGATTAACTGCCGCCGGAAAACTGGACAACACATTTTCTGTAGGAAGCGGGACCGACGAAAAAATTAACTGCATTGAATTACAAAAAGACGGAGATGTACTTATTGCAGGTAGTTTTACCTCATACAATGGAAAAGGTAGAAATCGTATTGCCAGATTAAAAGGCGATTCTCCGGATAACTGTGATATCGAACTGCATTTTACTGGCGTAAGTGATAGGAGCTGCAATAACCAAAACGGTGAGGCAGTGGCAAAAGCCTATTATGGAACTTACCCTGTCACTTATACATGGCTCAACACAAATGCTCCTTTTGCTGATAGTGCCAGCTTTAATACTCCCGGAGTATATACCTGCGTAGCGGTGGATAATAAAGCCTGTACTGATACTGCCTCCCTGCTGATCACCGGTCCGGAAAATTCTTCCAGTTTAAATTTATCGCTTCTTGCAGATGCCTTCCGAAAAAATTTCAATGCTTCTGTTCAGTTGCATTCCTTCAACAGAGGCTGTACTAATATGTCGGGAAAAGTAAAATTGGTTCTTGACTCTTTGGTGTCCTATCAAAGTGCTCAACCATCGCCGGATAAAATCATTGGCGATACTTTAATCTGGAATCTGGTATCCCTGAATTATCTGTCTGCTCCATTTGCACCAAAAATCATTTTAAAAACCTTAGATTCTGCAAACATAGGCGATACGGTACATCTTCATACCATCATCACCAGTAATGCCGAAACCATCAGTAAGGATTATTATTTCCCTGTCATCAATGGCTATGACCCCAACGACAAACAGGTATATCCCAGAGGAGTTTGCGATGGAGGATATATCCAAAATAGCCAGAAACTAACCTATACTGTCCGCTTTCAAAATACCGGAAATGCGGAGGCTATCAACATCGCTATAGTTGATTCTTTGAGCTCTAATCTAGACCTATCTACGCTGAAAATTCTCGCGAAAAGCGATACGATGTATACACAGATTTTGCCTGGCAACGCAGTAAAATTTGTATTTGACAATATCTGGCTCCCCGATAGTACACATAATGAACCCGCAAGTCACGGTTATGTGGTTTTTGAAATTAAACCAAAAAGCAATCTGGCAAAAGGCACTATGATTAAGAACAAAGCAGAAATCTATTTTGATTTTAATCCGGCTGTTGTTACCAATAGCGTTTTAAATACGATATGGGACGGATCACCGAATCCATGCGCAAGTAGTGTAGGCATTACGAAAACTAAAGTGACCGGCGCAATACTTTACCCAAACCCAAGCAACGGAATATTTACCTTGCAAAGCAATGAAGTAGCACAAAACATTACTGTATTTGACAAAACCGGGAGAATGATTTTATCACTGATTCCAAGCGACAGTTATTCTGCAATTGATTTAAGCAGTTACGCTGCTGACTTGTATTTTATCCAGGTGAAATACGAGAACAATATTGAAGTTTTAAAAGCAGTAGTAAAATAAATTACTCCACATTAATCCCTCTGCTTTCCACCACCACCGGCAACTTGGAAATATCGCCCGATGGTAAGGAAATCTGGAGTTTTCGCACTTCCCCGGCTTTCAGGGAAATATAATTATCGCTCCAAATCACTGGTCGTACCGGTTCTTTGGCAGAAGAGTTCATTGCTGTGAGCTCAATAAAGAAGGCGATTTTATCAGAAGTATTCGTCACCGTTACTTCTCCAGACCCATTGTATTCTACTTTGATTTTTGCTTTCGGCAAAGAACGCAAAGCGGTGAAATCGGCAAATTCAATTGCTGGCGTGTAGATCCACGAAGCACTGTCTTTTGCCGCTTCCATCTTGTCTTTTTTACTACTCAGCCAATAAAAATTAGAAGCGATTTTTTCTCCTTTTTCAATTTGAACAATGAGGTTTAAGAAGGAAGTACCTTTCGTCAATGCAGGCAGCGACAGCAGTTGAACAGAAGCATTAGCAGCAGCCGTTCCTTCTGCTTCTTTACTGTACAATAATTTTGAATCACTGTTGTACATTTCAATCAGTACTTTTCCTTTGACAGAATCCTTGGTATCGTTCGCCAAATACACCGAATGATTTCCATAATTGTAAATCCCCTGTACCGGAGCACAAGCCGCTTTGGTACCATAATACGCACCAGTTGGCATTAAATACGCATCATACAACTGCCAGTAAGTATCGAGCCACGCGGAGTTAAGCATCCATTGCACCACCCCTGTGGCATTGGGACGGTTCACGCGAAAAGCTTCAAACATAGGACGAATGCCTTCATAACTCGCAACCTGGGTAAAGAGTGAAAAATCTTCCAGCGATGGCGAAACTCCGTAACGCTGCTCAAAAGATTTCATGTAGCGCTTCATATCACCGAAAGCGTGTCGGCCGCAATGATAATTCCAGCTGGAATCGATCGGCCATTTCGCTTTGCCATCAAACATTTTATTGATGGTCCACAACACAGGAACCTGCGGTCCGGGCCCCGTTTCGGTGTTGAAACCAAAAGCACCTCCACGAACCGTATCAGTGTACCAGTACATCGGTGGAACATAATCGTAAGGTCCGTTCATCTTTACGCCCGATGGTCCGCTGATTTTACTCACATAGGTTTTCGCACTACCCAGATAGGGACGTGTAGGATCAACATCTTTCAAAATGGCGAGATATTTTTTTTCAAGATCGGGATGTGGCAGATAATCGCTTCCACCTACCCAGGTGAAGATAGAAGGATGATTGCGCAGCCAGGTGATTTGGTTTTTCCAGTAAGAAGAAAGTAAATCGATGGCCTCTTTTTCAGTCGCGCAGCCATACTGATCACCGCAAGGTGTTCCTAGGTAATCGGCCCATTCCCAGTGACAGCTAAAACCTACCATGGCCAGTAATCCGTTGCGATCACAGAGTTCATACAAATGTTCATCTTTGCCCCAAAAACCTTCAAAGCGGATGCAATTGAGGTTCATGTCTTTTACATAAGCGACCTGTGCTTCATCGTAAGCGTAAGTATTTCTTAGCAACAAATCATCTACCCATCCCGCACCTTTAATTAAAATTTCTTTGCCATTTACGGTATAACCACGATGGCCATTTTCATTGAAATAAGTCGCCACTTCACGAATACCAAAATTCACTTTTTCAGAAGAAGAAAGAACGGTATCCAGCTTTGCCGAAAGCTGCAGTTCGTGCATCGCCGGATTGCCATAGCCATTCGGCCACCACAATTGCGGATCGCGAATATGCAGCTGGGGAAACTCTTTAGAAGAGAAAATCACCTTCTGCTTTTCGTTGGCTTTCAATGCCACTTTTTTACTGAAAACAAGAGCACCAATTTTTCCTTCAAGCACTACTTCACAATCTTTTGCTTCATGATTGATTACTTCGGTACTGATGCTCAAATCGGCTTCCTTCAAGGTTTGCAGATTCAATTTGCTTTGCACAAAAGTGTTTTTGATTTCCACCTGTTTGGTGACCTGCAAAGTCACCGGTCGGAAAATGCCCATGTTTTGATCCGGCGGAACCGGCGCCCAATCCACAAATCCGATGGTGTAAGCTCCTTTCGAAGGAGGAAAAACTTCAACTGCTAGATGGTTGTCTCCTGCTTTCACCAATGAATCCACCAGCAATGAAAAACGGTTGAAAGCCCCGGAAACAGAAGATGAATCGACCAATAATTTCCCATTCAGCCAGATATTCGCTTTGTAGTTGATGCCACTAAAATGGAGCTGGTAATGATTTTCTTCTGTAATGTCTTTCAGCTGGAAAGAAGTAGTGTACCACCACGAAGACTTGAATTGCTCCGTTGGAATTTTCGCGAGATGATCACCTTCATAAACATTTTTATATTGACCCGCATCCAGCAGCGCGCCCAGCACTGTAGAGGGAACTGTCGCAGCAACCCAATCGGCATCGCTTTGTCCGAGCGACAACTGCTCACCTTTTAAAGTGGTATTTTTTGAAGATTTGATTTTCCATCCGGAGGAAAGAGTTTTGTTTTGTACAGCGTCACTAACGCCGGTTCCCGAGGTACAGGAAAACAAAACAAGCAATACGAAATACGTAAAAAAATTTCTAAATAAATTCATGTAGCAAACTTAGTTAATAGTAGCAGGGAGCGCCAGTTTACGGCATGGACATTTCGCAGACATCTTTATAGTGATAGCAGCACTTGCCCTTCTATTTCCCTGATTCAGAGGCAAGATAAAAAAATGAAAAGAAAAAGCAACAAATATGTATACCTCACTATAACCGGAAAGCCATACATTAGCAAAAAACGCAAAGCATGAACTTAGGCATCGACGTAGGGGGAACTTCCATCAAGGCCGGGGTGGTAGACACCCAGGGCAATATTTCAGGAATACAAAAATTCGCAAGCGATGAATGGGCTACCTCACCCGAACCCTTCCTTCAGCTGCTGGAAAAAATATGCAGTGCAGCGATCAAGGAACATGCAATTAAAGGCGTGGGAATTGGTTTGCCCGGACAGCTTTCGCGCGACCGCAAAAGCATTGTTGCACTCACCAACCTGCCGGCACTCAACGGTATGGCAGTAAAAAGCGATCTGCAAAAACTTTTTCCGCAATTGAAAATCGCCCTTGAAAATGATGCGCGCTGTGCAGCCATGGCCGAGATGCATTTCGGTGCGCATGGCGAAAAGGATTTCCTGCTGATCACTTTAGGAACAGGTGTTGGCGGCGGACTCGTCATCGACGGGAAATTGTTCATGGGAGCCAACGGTAATCCTACTGAAGTGGGCATGATCCCCGTTGGACTCGGTGCCTTTTTGGAAGATTACATCGGTAACAAACACATCGTGGCTTTCACTCAGGAATTGCTGAAAGAGCACACCACCTCTTCCCTCAAAAACAAAGAAGATTTATCAGTAGCCGATATTTACGAAGCCGCAAAAGCAGGTGATGCATGTGCCTTAGCCGTTTTTAATTTTGTAGGCTCCCGGCTCGGTGAAGCCATGCTGAGCATGATTCATCTTTATGATGTTTCCACACTGATCATCGGCGGCGGCATAGGCGCAGCTTTCGATTTGCTGAAACCTCCGGTGATGGAAGTGCTAAACAAAAGATTACTGCCGTACTACACCAAAAACCTTAAAGTATTGCCCGCCTCTTTGCACAATGAAAGTGGAATTGTTGGAGCGGCGAGTTTGGTGCATTGATAAATGATGAGGTTGCTTCGTCGTTCCTCCTCGCAATGATGTAGAGAGAGGAATTTTATAACAAATCCCTTCCAAATTATAACACTTTTTTGTCTGGTTTGCCCGTACTTTATAAAAGCACCAAAACACAGACACTATGAAAGCTCAAACCTATTTAATCGCCCTTTTGATGATATTCAGCAATGTGTTATTTGCTGAAAGTTCTGCAAGAACCTGGAACATTGAACGTGAAAACAAAACTGTTGAAGGCACTTTTTACCAGTACCGAATGGGTTGCGTTTATATCAAGAAATACGACAACAGTATTGTGAAATATCCTTTGCGTTATTTGTCGAAAAAAGACATTGATATTGCGCTCAACGAATATGCGCAGCGCCTGATGCTCCATCCTGAAAAGGAAAGCTCAGGTTTCAGCGATGAAAGATCTTATTCGCTTTCCTCTTTTGTTCCTTTGCTTCCTTTACTTCTGGCTCTCACTATGTCAATTGTGATGTTGTATTCACACAGGCAGAAGGAAGTGTATTTTCCTCCCAAAATCAGGCGCCTGATATAAAGGCGTTTCAGCGCAATTGCTTTCTTTTGCAGCAAAGCAAGAAAATAAAGTCGTAAAAACAGAATGGCAAACTGCTTCAGAAATCAATGCCGATTATTTTGTGGTGGAGAGATCTATTGATGGCTTGCTTTATGATTTTCTGGGTGATGTTCCTGCATCGGGCAACAGCTCAACATTGAAGAATTATGAGTTTATGGATTCCCTTGCCTATCCGGGAGTGAATTATTACCGGCTCAAACAATTCCTTTTTCGGAGTACGCAAGTGGAACTTATGTCTTGCAATTGATTTCGAAGCAAGGAATATCAGGGAAAATAAAAGTCTTTAAAGATCTGTAAGGCTAGTTTTAGTTGTTCGTTCTTTTCATAGTAGGGAAGGCTGTTCTGTCCTGGGACAGCTTTCCGTTTTTTCACGACTCCCACAGATTCTGTACTACCTCTGTGGGAGTTTTTATCAAAATCTTGTAATTAATCTCTGAAATTCTATGACAAAAATAGGAGGGTACAGGTGTAATTTTAAGTCATGTGATGGATACTACTTTGAATTACTAACCTGGACATAGATGCAGAACGATATTAAACGCTTCCTCTCTTCCGATTGGTTTGTACACTCTACAAATCTCAAGCTCTTCAGATAAGTTTATGAAGAGTAGCTTGAACCCCGGTGTGTTAGATAAAGACAGGCACCCCAACCTGTCTTTATTTTTTTTATTGGTTTGGTTGGAAACTCCTTTTACAACTCCTTCTTGTCCTTCTCGCGCATTCTCCTGCGTATGTCATACTGATGAAGAACAAGAGAAGTGGTAAGAAGGATTTTCAATAGTGAAGAAATACTTCCACTTTTTTTTGACAAGTAGCTTCCTGGATCATACATTCGCGGAGATTTTTACTACTGGTACAAAAAAAATAATACTCCGGGGGGAGTGAAGGAAGCAATTCCTTACTATTCTATGAAGAAACTATTACTAACGGGAGTTGCCCTATTGGCGCTCATTTTCGCAAAGGCACAGGATGTCACTTATGCCACCAATGACATCGTAGCAGGTGTAGCCTCCGGCTCCACTACTGCCACCTTAACCAAATCAGGATATTCTTTAACCATTACTAAAACAGGAGGATCAACGAGTCCGGTCCACGGTACTTATCCCACTGGTGCGCCATTGAATACCATTCCTGCTGATCCGGTGAATAACGTCGAGGGATTGCATATCGGCAGCACATGGAATGGCTCAGGAACAGGGTGGGTGGATGCCTTCGGACAAATCCGAAGTGAGAATTATACCTTCGATTTTTCTGCCGACCTTGATAAATTCACTTTTTACATAGGTGCACTTAACGACAATCTGGATGGGATTGAAAAACTCAGGATTGTGGATGTGCTTGATGGCGGAGTGAGTGTGCTCAGCTCCTGTACTTTCAGCATCAGAACAGATTACGATGATCCTATGTCGGATTCCATTGTAATCAACCCAACTACCCATGATATCGAAGGGCAGGGGTTCCCGAAATCGAATGGGTGGAATGAATCGTCGATAGTGACTATTCAGTGCAGCAAGGCTTTCGACAGGATTGTTTTTGAAAGAAAGGATTACACAAACAACCGCGCCGATAAAAATGTGGGCGGTGAAAACTACACCAATGGTTTAACCATTACCGGTTTTGCGGCTTATGTCGCCCATCCCGAAATTGATGTGAAGGGAAATAAGGTAAGCATTGCTGATGGCGACAATACTCCGTCTTCAACCGATAGTACGCTCTACGGTTCTGTAGCACACAACCTCACTAAAACCCTTACTTACTGGATTTATAATACAGGTGCTGCCACCCTTAATCTTATAGGCGGAACACCGGTTACAATTAGTGGATCGGGTGATTTTACTGTAACACAACAACCTGCTTCCAACAATATTGCGGTAGGGGATAGCGTGAGTTTCAAAGTAACTTTTGATCCTTCCACTACCGGAACCAAAACAGCAACGGTGTCTATCGCTAACAATGACGCCAACGAAAATCCTTACACTTTTGATGTGCAGGCGATAGCTACAAATGATGCGCCGGTAGCGGTGATCGACCGTCGCAATACCAACGAAGATCAATGCATCAACGTAGATGTTCAGTTCAATGATACTGATGCCAATGGTGATGCGCTCACGACTACCATCACCGATAATTTCAATCATGGTGCAGGCACCTTACTCAGTAACGATTCTATTTCCTATTGTCCGAGTGCGAACTACAACGGTGGCGATACTTTGCTGTACCAGATTTGCGATGCATTTGGCGCCTGCGATATCGATTCGGTGATTATAACCATCATCCCTGTGAATGATGCTCCCGTGGCGGTGATCGATCATAAAACCACAAGTGAAGATGTTTGTGTACATGTGGATGTGCATGCTAACGACAGTGATCCGGATGGTGATGCGCTCACCACTACTATCCTGAGCAGTGCAACGCATGGTTTCCATATTTTGCTGAATAATGATTCGTTGAATTATTGTCCGAACGCCGGCTACACCGGTAAAGACACCATTATTTACCAAGTCTGTGATAGCAATGGTGGTTGCGACAATGATACCGTAATCATCACTATTGTTCCTGTGAACGATGATCCTGTTGCCGATACCGATTACAAAACTACTCCGGAGGATCAGTGTGTGAACATTGATGTGCAGGATAACGATAGCGATCCGGAAGGCGATGCTTTAACGACTACCATTATCACTTCTGCTTTGCATGGCACCCAAACTATTTTGAATGGTGATTCCCTTAATTACTGTCCGGATGCAGATTATAGCGGTAACGACACTATTATCTATCAGATATGTGATGGGAATGGCGGTTGCGATATCGATACCGTTTACATCACAGTGACACCTGCAAATGATAAACCTGTTGCAGTGAATGATACTCAATCAACGTTGAAAAATGTTTGTGTGAAAGTTTTTGTGCAAACGAACGACAGCGATCCTGATGGTGATGTACTTACTACTGCTATCATTGATGATGTAAACAATGGAACAACAACTTTGCTGAACAACGATTCTGTTTCTTATTGTCCGGCGACCAATTACATCGGTAACGACACGCTCTTTTACAGCATTTGTGATGGCAATGGCGGTTGTGATACCGCCCGTGTGATCATTATGATTACGGATGTCAACGGCAATCCTGATGCCGACACCGATTACAAAACCACTCCTGAAGATCAATGTGTGAATGTTGATGTTCAGGACAACGATACCGATCCTGATGGAAATCCGCTCACTACAACCATCATCACTTCTGCGTTGCATGGAACAGAAACCGTTTTGAATGGCGATTCATTGTCTTATTGTCCTGATGCCGATTACAATGGTAATGATACTATTGTCTATCAGGTGTGCGACGGTCTGGGTGCTTGCGATATCGACACTGTTTTCATCACTGTAACGCCTGTGAATGATAAACCTGTTGCAGTGGGTGATACTCAATCAACTTTGAAAAATGTTTGCGTGAAAGTATTCGTTCAAAGCAACGACAGTGATGCGGATGGAGATGCACTCACTACCGCCGTCATTGATGATGTCAACAACGGAACAACAACATTGCTGAACAACGATTCTATTTCCTATTGTCCGGCGAATAATTATGCAGGCAACGATACTTTATTTTACAGCATTTGCGATGGCAATGGAGGTTGTGATACCGCGCGCGTAATCATTACTGTTGTGAACGTTAATGGTAATCCTGATGCCGATACCGATTACAAAACCACCAATGAAGATCAGTGTGTTCATGTGGATGTACAAGCGAACGACAGCGATCCGGATAATGATCCGTTGACAACCACTGTCATCGCTTCTGCAAAACACGGAATACAAAATATTCTCAATGGTGATTCATTGAATTACTGTCCGAATGCAAACTACCATGGTAAGGACACTATCATTTATCAGGTGTGTGATGGTTTAGGTGGCTGTGATATCGACACCGTTTTCATCACTGTAGCTCCGGTAAATGATGATCCTGTCGCCGATACCGATTACAAGTCCACTAATAAAAATGTTTGCACCAACGTGGATGTTCAGCTGAACGACAGTGATCCGGATGGTGATAACTTAACAACCACCATTGTCAGCGCCGCCAAGCATGGTACAGGCAACGCGGTGAATGGTGATAATATAACTTATTGTCCGGCGAATAATTACACAGGTAACGATACCATCATTTACCAGATTTGCGATGGCAACGGAGCTTGTGATATAGATACAGTGTACATCACCATCAACAACGTCAACAACAATCCTGATGCCGATACCGATTACAAAACCACCAATGAAGATCAGTGTGTTCATGTAGATGTACAAATGAACGACAGTGATCCGGATGGAGATGCTTTAACTACGGTTATCATCACTTCTGCGAAGCATGGAACGCAAACTGTGTTGAGTGGTGATTCACTGAACTACTGTCCGAATGCGAATTATAATGGTAAGGATACTGTCATTTATCAGGTGTGTGATGGCTTGGGTGCTTGCGACATTGATACCGTTTTTATTACAGTAACTCCGGTGAATGATGTTCCTGTTGCCAATACCGATACTACCAGCACCGGTCCGAATGAATGTGTTGTGGTAAAAGTACAAAGCAACGATAGCGATATCGATGGTGACGCCTTAACTACAACTATTTCTGTAAATCCTTTGCACGGCACGGCAACTGTTCTCAACAACGATTCTATCGAATATTGTCCGGCCGAAGGTTTCTATGGAAAAGACACGCTCATCTATCAAATGTGCGATGGTGCGAAATGCGATACCGCCTATGTCATCATCACTGTTGCTTACAGCGATTGCGACAACGATGGAATTCCCGACGCTGAAGACAATGCAAAGGATTGTGATTTCTTCATCCCTGAAGGATACTCTCCTAATAGCGACAATGTGAACGACACGTGGGTGATCCGCGGTATATTGAATTATCCAAACAACACCGTTCGCATTTTCAATCGCTGGGGAAATCTGGTGTACGAGAAGGATGGATACAAAAACGAATGGGATGGTACAACGATGTTTGGCATTACACTAGGTGGTAATGAACTGCCTGAAGGGACTTACTTTTATATTGTTGATTTGGGCAACAACACGAAGGTGTACAAAGGATATGTTTATTTGAAGCGGTAGGAGGGAAGGAAATTCAAGGGGCAGGCACTGCTTATGTTGGATAGTGTTTGTCCCTTTTTTGTTCTATAAGGATATACTTTTCCAATAACCATCTTCCCGCATATTTTACATTGCGTTTACGCATATCTCTCTATTCTTTCGTAATTTTTTTTTTACAAATACTATCGCCGTTAAGTACAATTACGTACTTTCGCCGACAACTTCAGGGGACGACCTAGTATTCTGAAGCGGGCACCTAAATATACCCCTACTTATGAAACTTAAGATTGCCAAAAATTTTGGCTATAGATCTTTGCGTGAGATCGTATGCTTATCTGTAATCACCTTACTCAGTATTTCCAATTCTTTTGCTCAAGCCGGTAAAGACGGACCCTTAACGGTTGCCGCTGCAGGTACAATAGTCAATGCATATGATGCATTGGCTGCTGATGTTGCTATTGGTGCTACAACGATTACAGCAACCAATATTGCTAACCTCAATTCACCTGCTGCTCTGGCACAGGGCGACCTGATCATGATCATCCAGATGCAGGGAGCCACTATCAATACAACCAATACTGCTGCTTACGGCGATGTAACAGCATACAACAATGCCGGAAACTATGAGTTTGCTTACGTGTGCGGTGTTGCCGGAAATGTGATCAGCATTGCAAGCGGAACCAGTCGCGCTTATACAGCTGCAGGCAAAGCGCAAATCATCCGCGTTCCTCAGTACACTAATTTAACTGTGAATGCAGGCGCAACCATTACTGCACCGGTATGGGACGGCGCAAAAGGTGGTGTGGTGGTGATTCATGCCAGCGGAGTAGTGACTGTTAATGGGTCAATTCATGCCAACGCCATTGGTTTCCGTGGAGGTAAAATCGACAATTTTTCGAGTGCTGCGGGTATTGTTGCAATGACCATGTACTATACCAATTTAAATACCGAGGGAGCAGAAAAAGGTGAAAGTATTGCGGGTTATCAAACCGATTATGATGCCCTTGGCGGACGTTATGGAAGAGGTGCACCGGCCAACGGTGGTGGTGGTGGAAACGGTCACAACGCAGGTGGTGGCGGTGGTGCTAATGGAAACAATGGTGTTGCATGGAACGGATTGGGAAATCCTGATTTGTCGGGCGGTGCCGGTTGGATCAGTGCATGGGATTTAGAAGGCGGAACTTTTTCGGCCAATGCTTCTTCAGGAGGTGGTAGAGGTGGATATACTTTTGGTTTCACCGATCAGGATGCAACAGTTGTTGGTCCGAGTCAGAATCCATGGACTGGTGATTATCGTCATCAGCTCGGTGGTTATGGTGGAAGACCGCTGACGATCGCTGCAGAAAATAAAATATTTTTAGGGGGAGGAGCCGGAGCAGGTGACGGAAACGACAATGCGAATGCCGACGGTGGTGATGGTGCCGGTATCGTTTACCTTGTTGCATCAAGTGTTGCAGGAACGGGAACTATTCAGGCGAACGGACAAGCGGGATTCAATACTATTGGTGGCGGAAATGACGCTCCTGGCGGTGGCGGCGGTGGTGGAACTATTATCGTGAAAGCTACAGTGGCGAATACTATTACCATCAATGCCGATGGCGGTAACGGTGGAAATCAGATTATTGTTGGTGTGGAAAGTGAAGGTCCGGGTGGTGGTGGCGGTGGCGGATTTGTTGCGATTAATGCAGGTACACCTACTATTACCGTAAATGCTGGAAGCAATGGTACAACCAATTCAACGGCTGTGACAGAGTTCATTCCTAATGGTGCTACTAAAGGAGCTACGGGAGAAAGCACTTCTGTAGCTAGTACTTTCGTAGCTTATCCAACTATTACAGCAACAGCTACTCCATCCACTATCTGTCTCGGATCATCATCTACGCTGAGCTCAAGTGGAGCTGCATCTTATGTGTGGAATCCGGGTGCATTGGTCGGCGCTTCTGTGAGCGTTTCTCCTGCGGCCGATCAAACATATACTGTTACAGGAACTACTGCCAGTGGTTGTGTTTTGACAAACTCTGCTTCTGTTACAGTGACCACTCCTCCAAGCGCAACGATTTCATACAGCGGTTCTCCGATGTGTAGCTCTGCAGGGGTGCAGTCGGTGACTTTAACCGGAACAGCGGGTGGAACCTTCAGTTCCACTGCAGGATTGACGATTGATGGTGTTACAGGTGCCATCACTCCCGCAACAAGTACTGCCGGTACTTACACTGTTACATATAGTATAGCTGCTTCAGGCGGTTGCCCTTTATATACTGCCACCACTTCGGTGACAGTGACAGCTGCTCCTAGTGCAACGATCTCTTATAGTGGTTCTCCAATGTGTAGCTCTGCCGGAGCACAGTCGGTGACTTTCAGCGGAACAGCTGGAGGTACTTTCAGCTCTACTGCGGGTTTAACCATCAATGCTGCGACGGGAGAAATTGATCCTGCAACAAGCACTGCGGGCACATACACTGTAACTTATACTGTTGCTCCAGCAGGTGGATGTTTGATCTATACCACTACAACTTCGGTAACAGTAACAGCTGCTCCTAGTGCAACTCTTTCTTACAGCGGTTCTCCGATGTGTAGTTCAGCTGCAGCGCAGCCGGTGACTTTTAGCGGAACAGCTGGAGGTACCTTCAGTTCAACTGCCGGTTTAACGATCAATACTGCAACTGGTGAAATTGATCCTGCAACAAGCACTGCCGGAACCTACACGGTAACTTACACCGTTGCTCCTGCAGGTGGATGTCTTATATATAGTAATACAGCTTCAGTAACAGTGACTGCTGCTCCAAGCGCAACGATCTCTTATAGTGGTTCTCCAATGTGTAGCTCTGCCGGAGCACAGGCGGTGACTTTCAGCGGAACAGCTGGAGGTGCTTTCAGCTCTACTGCGGGTTTAACGATCAATGCTGCAACGGGAGAAATTGATCCTGCAACAAGCACTGCGGGTCCATACACAGTAACTTATACTATTGCTGCTGCAGGCGGATGTCCTTTGTATTCTACTATTGCAAACGTAACGGTAACTGCTGCTCCATCAGCGACTATCTCTTATAATGCGGCTTCATTTTGCAGTACTGCTGCAGCACAAACAGTAAATTTCAGTGGAACAGCAGGCGGGACTTTCAGCTCTACTGCAGGCTTAACAATAAATGCAGCAACAGGCGAGATTGATCCTGGGACCAGTACTGCCGGGACTTACACTGTGACATACACTGTTGCGGCGGCTGGTGGTTGTTTGATATATAGTACTACTGCTTCAGTAACAATTACAGCTGATCCGTCAGCAACAATTTTATATAGTGGTTCGCCGATCTGCAGCTCTGCTGCGGCACAAGCTGTTACTTTAACAGGTTCAACAGGTGGTGCTTTCAGCGCGGCTCCGGCCGGGTTGATAATTGATAATTCAACAGGGGAAATTACTCCTGGAACAAGCACAGCCGGCCCTTACACCGTAACCTATACTATTGCTGCAGCAGGTGGCTGTCCTTTGTTCTCTACTACTGCGAACGTAACGGTAACAGCTGCACCAACAGCTACTTTCTCTTACAATGGTTCTCCGTTCTGTACTACTGCCGGTGCGCAAACGGTAAGTTTAGCCGGCACAGCAGGAGGTACTTTCAGCGCTGCTCCAGCTGGTTTGACAATCGATAACTCAACAGGTGAAATAACTCCTGCAACAAGTGCCATGGGTACTTATATTGTTACCTATACAGTTGCTGCAGCTGGTGGTTGCGCCGTTTTCAATGGTACGGCAACAGTAGTTGTTTCCTGCGACTATGATGGCGATGGCGTTGATGACCTCACCGATATCGATGACGATAATGACGGTATCCTGGATGTAGTGGAAGGTGTTACCGATACCGATGGCGATGGTGTGAACAATCCATATGATCTCGATAGCGACAACGATGGTATCACCGATGTAGTTGAAGCTGGTGGTCCGGATGCTGATAACGATGGTATCGCAGGTACTGGTGTTACTGTAGATGTAAATGGTTTGGTAACGATACTGGTTGGTGTTGGCACTACCAATACAGATAGTGACGGCGATGGTATTGCAAACTCGCAGGATATCGACAGCGATAACGATGGTATCACGGATGTTGCTGAGAATGGATTAACCGATGCCAACAACGATGGTTTAGTTGATGGTACTGATGCTGATGGAGATGGCTTGTTAAGCACAGCCGATCAGTTTGCAGGTTTGGGTGATGCCGGCAATACAGATGTTGCCCCTGATACCGATGGAGATACCCGCGCTGATTATCTGGATATCGATAGCGACAACGATGGTATCACGGATGTTACTGAGAATGGTTTAACCGATGCCAACAATGATGGTTTAGTTGATGGTACTGATGCTGATAATGATGGCTTGATGAGCTCAACCGATCAAAGTGTGTCTTTTGGTGATGCAGGAAATACCAACACAGCAGTGGATACCGATGGAGATACCCGCGCTGATTATCTGGATATCGACAGCGACAACGATGGTATCACGGATGTTACTGAGAATGGTTTAACCGATGCCAACAATAACGGTTTGGTAGATGGTACTGATGCTGATGGAGATGGCTTGATGAGTTCTGCTGATCAAAGTGCGTCTTTCGGTGATGCAGGAAATACGAATACGGTAATCAATACAGATAGCAATGGCAAAGCCAATTACATCGATATTGATTCTGATAACGATGGAATTGTAGATAATATAGAAGGTCAGTCCACAGCAGGTTACATCGCACCAGCCGGCAGCGATACCGATAGCGATGGCTTGAATGATGCATACGATGCAACAATTGGTTTTGGAGGTGCTGGTTTATCACCTGTCAACACAGATGGCGCCGACACACAGGATTATGTGGATCTTAATGCTGATAACGATGCCGATAATGATGCTCTTGAAGGCTGGGATACCGATAATAATGGTACATCAGAAACAACACCTGCGGGGGCGGATGCTGATGGTGACGGATTGGATGATGCATACGATGCCAACGACGCAGCGTGGAATATCACCAACGGACAAACACCTTCGTCTTTCCCTAACCTTGATGACGCAGGAACCAGTGAAAGAGACTGGAGAGAAATTAAAGTTCTCAGCGATCATGATGGTGACGGCGTTGATGATATTACCGATATCGATGACGATAATGACGGTATCCTGGATGTAGTGGAAGGTGTTACTGATACCGATGGTGATGGAGTAATCAACTCTTTTGATCTCGATAGCGATAATGATGGTATTACCGATGTAGTTGAAGCTGGTGGTCCGGATGCTGATAACGATGGTATCGCAGGTACTGGTGTTACCGTAGATGTAAATGGTTTGGTAACGATACTGGTTGGTGTTGGCATTACCAATACAGATAGTGACGGCGATGGCATTGCAAACTCGCAGGATATCGACAGCGATAACGATGGTATCACGGATGTTGCTGAGAATGGATTAACCGATGCCAACAACGATGGTTTAGTTGATGGTACTGATGCTGATGGAGATGGCTTGTTAAGCACAG
>JBJTOK010000035.1:0-43353 GCA_046074525.1 Flavobacteriales bacterium | reverse complement strand
ACACCCTTCACTTTTATTTTAGGCGTGGCATAAGGAGAAGAAGCATAAACGTTATCCAACACCTTGGTCGTCACCGGCCAGCCTGCATATTGCGCCACGGTATCGGCAAAGCCCCAGCAGTGCATGGTATAACTTTGTTTTATTTTATCGCAAGTAATAAACCCTAGTCCGGGTGCATAATTCGTCCACAAAGGCAGCGCTTCATTTTTTTGAGGATTCGCATAACTAAGCATGGTGATTTTATTGCCAAAAGCATCTTTGTAATTGTTTCCTCCGAAATGATCGGCGCTATCAGGAAACCAAAAACGAGGATAAGTACTACTCACCGGAGGAACAGTAAAACTATAAGCCGCATCCTGCCAGTTGTCAATCCCTTGTTGCACAATGCTTGGAAAATGCTGATCACCTCCTACAAGCAAGGCTCCGGATTTTCGGATTTCCCGCAAAGCCTCATCGCGACCGCTTTTTGGCCAGCCATTACTGTCCATGTCTTTCGATAAATGCGCGGCATAATTCAATGTATCATGGATAGAAATATTTTTTCCATGCAAAGGATTATAGCCCTTCCGCACCGAATTGAGGCAAGAATACACCGATTGTGTAAACACGATTTTCATGCTTTCATTTCCCCAGTCTGCCGACCAGTCTTCCAGCATCTGCAATTGTCCGCTACCCAATAGTTCTGCAGCATCACTATAAAGAGAATCCGCAGGCACAGCATCATTCAAAGGAAATCCGTTGTAGGATGACACACCCGGCAAAGCCTTGCGCGGTGACGACTTATACTTCCTATCTTCCAGCAAAGCCACACCAACTCCTTTAAATTTAAGCGTTGCGAAATAATCATTCACTGCTTTATTTTTAGTGGAATAAGACGATGGTAAATGTCCGGTTTGAAGTGTAACCGCATATTTTAAAAAGTTGGTATCCTGAATAAATCCGCCACTTTCCGTAAGCCAATCGCTGTCATCCCCGACAAAATCAGCAGGTTTTTGCGGCGCCGAATTTTTCGAGATGGTGTCCCCTTTTTCTCCCCATAAATTTCCCTGGAAATAATCATGGTCATCCATCATGATCAACGACGGAATTTTTCTTGTGATGTCATTGAACTGTAAACACCACATCAGCCAGCGGTACTGATAATCGAGCGGATAGAGTTTTTTATCCCAATCCATAGGCACTGGTCTGCTTTCATACATTTGGTCGCCGAGAAAAACGACGAGCTCCGGATTTTCCTTTTCATACCTCTTTGCCGCGAGTTCATAGGGTTTCCAGATTTGCCAGTAATCCATGCCGTGCTGCTCAATAAAAGGCATTCCGTTGCAGCTCATCACACCAATTTTCAATAGATTTTCCTTTGCATCAGGAAAAGAAATAACACCATTATAATACTCTCCTTCAAAAACAGAATCTCTTTTCAAACGGGTTCTGTAAGGAAGGGTACTGAAGCTCCAGTTGCTGTAATTCCGCAAACGGGCCTGACCAAGAAAAGTATCTACAGGCATTGTTATCAAAGGCATCCATTCATTTTGTATGAATAATTCCAACAAAACAGAATCGCGTTCATTCAGTCCAAGAGGCATCAACTGTGCTGAAAAATTCAAGGTATCCTGATCGAAAGAATAAAGGCAAGTGGATATTGGACCGAAACTTCTTTCCTTCTTCACCGCAATCGCTTCACCGCGAATAGAGAAATCATCGAAAAAATATTCACTTAAATACACAGTGGAATTGGCGGTGAAGGTGATATTACCATTAAGAATATTCTGCGGAAGCTTTAATTGGATACTGTATTCCTTGAGACCATCACCAGCGATAGAAAGCGAAACCACCATAGAATCATTTTGTCGCCAGGAATTGAAATTCAATGTCAGTCCTTCTTTGCTATACTCCGCCAGAAAATGCTTTTGCAGCGACGGCGAAATCACTTTGCGCTGCGACAGGATTTCTTCAATACACAGTTGCTTGTTTTCATTGATGCCTATCCACACGCCATTTTCTTTCAGAAAAAAATGTTGAATGGTGGATCGGGCGAGAAAATTCAATGAAATATCGCTCAAGCCCAGGATCAGTCCTGACTTACCTGCAGTATCTTTCATCGCCACCGCATTTCTGCCGAGATGAATAGTACCCGAAAAAGCAGCATCCTTCATTATCTCCGCCGATAATACATGCATTGTGGAGTTGATTCCCGGACGTGTGCAATACACTTTATGATCCCTCACCTGCCAGTCCTGCAGGCGATTCGCCCAAAAGTCGGCACCTATCCATTGTCGGTTTTCCGTTTCATTCCAATCAAAAACCAAAGAATCCCCCACCGCAAAAAGCGGCGAAAAAGCCAGCAGCATCAGAAATATTAAAACTTTCGTAACACGCATTAAATCTGCATTTTCAGGATGAAACAAGGTTAGTGATTTTTAACAACAATTAAAATTCCTTCACAAATTTAGCTTGACCTCATTGCCTATTTTTGTGAGAGATCCCAAAACAATTCCAACAAGGATAAAAAAGTGAGTCATGAAGAATATGAAGCTGTTGAGTACTCTGTACATGGTTTTCCTATCTTGCAGCCTTTCCGCGCAAGATATTGAAGCCCTCAAAGATTCCGCCGAGCTATATTACCGTCAGGGCAAATACGAACTGAGCGCCCAGAAATGGGAAGCCATGCTCCGGCAAAATTTTCACTCTTCTGAATTGTATGGCGCATTAGGAAATGCTTACTTGCGGCAAAATAAATTCGGACTCGCTATCCTCAATTATGAAAAAGGGGTGAAAATGGATCCTTCCGACCCGGACATCCAAAATAATCTTGAGCTGGCCAACAGCAAGAAAAAAGATAAAAACCTCTCTTACATCTCTTTATCCAAAGAAACAACTACTACAAGATATGACCAACTCGCCTGGGTTGCAGTGGCGATGGTGCTCATTGCCAGCGGACTCCTCATCGCCTCGCGTTTCCGTGCGCAGGAAAAAAGAAAGGATTGGCTAGTAGCAGGTTGGACTGTCAACACCCTGGCAGTCGGACTCATCATTTTTGCAGGTTTCAAGAAAAACGAAACCGAAGCCCTTCACGAAGCCATTATCCTTTCCCCCGCCGTTGAAATTTTTAGCGAACCTTCCTCCTCTTCCACCAAAATGATCACCCTCCACGAAGGATCAAAAGTGCTTGTTTTAAAAAGCGATGGCGAATGGCTTCTGGTAAAAATCAATGAAGAATTTTCCGGCTGGATTGTAAAATCGTCCGCAGTGGAAATTTAATCTGCCGGCAAGGGGAAAAACGGAAAAAAATATTCCACCCCAATTTTCCACATCTACTTGTTAATCAGAAATGTAATCACTGACAAAATACGTACTGTACGCAAGTAACAAACTGGATGGAAAAGTATTTCTATTTTAGTCCAAAATATTTTAAATCCTATGAACTTAAGAGTATTATTTCAGTCGGCCCTTACCCTCTCATTGGCAGTAATGGCGTCGTGTAACCCCCAGGGGGAAAGTGGAGCCGCAGCAACATCCGATGCTGACTACCCTGAGGAGGTTAAAAAGTTATTGAGCGAGATGACGGTGGAAGAAAAGGCCGGTCAGCTCACCATTCTTAACCTTACTGTTTTGGTGAAAACCGATACTGTAACAGGTGCAATCACACTCGACACAGCCAAGCTGACTGATATCTTAGTAAACCACAAAGTAGGTAACATACTGAATACCCACTCCAATGCATTGACTGATTCTACCTGGAGAAGTATCATTACTACCCTGCAGGCTTATGCTGCTAAAACACCACACAAAATTCCTATTCTATATGGTATCGATGGTATCCACGGAGCCACCTATACTTCTAATTCCGTATTGTTCCCGCACAGTATCGCCCTGGCCGCTTCAAGAAATCCTGAGCTGGCAAGATTGGGGGCTAAAGCTACTGCCGCCGATGTTCGTGCTTCGGGTATCCGCTGGAACTACGCTCCGGTACTGGAAGTTGCCCGTCAGCCATTGTGGGCACGTTTTGGTGAAACCTATGGTGAAGATCCTTACCTCATCAGCCAGATGGGTGTTGCCGCCATCAAAGGTTACGAAGAAGATGGTTATGATAAACCAACCGGTGTTGCTTCTTGTATGAAGCACTACCTGGGTTATTCAGCACCGGTATCAGGAAAAGACAGAACTCCTGCCCTTGTTCCTGAAATCACTTTAAGAGAATACTACCTGCCTCCTTTCCAGGCTGCAGTGAATGCAGGATCAGCTTCTATCATGATCAACTCTGCTGATATCAACGGTGTTCCGGTTCATGGAAGTCACTACTTACTGACTGAAGTTCTCCGCGGCGAATTAGGATTTAAAGGATTGGTTGTTTCCGACTGGCAGGATGTAATGCGTTTGCACGACCGTCATAACATCGCCAAAGATTACAGGGAAGCCACTAAAATCGGTATCAACGCTGGTGTTGACATGAGCATGGTGCCTTACGACACTAAGTTTACTGATCACGTAATCGACCTCGTGAATTCTAAAGAAATCTCTATGGAGCGTTTGGATGAGGCTTGCGGACGTGTACTGATGCTGAAATACAAACTGGGTATCCTGAAAGACGGCGGTTTGCCTGAAAAAGCAGCCATCGGTAATTTCAACCCTGCAAAAAATAAGGACATTGCTGTTGATGCTGCCCGTCAGGCCATGACTCTTTTGAAAAACGACAACAATATCCTTCCATTGAAAAAAGGAACAAGAGTATTGGTTGCCGGTCCGGGTGCTGAAAAAGTATCAATGCTCAACGGCTGCTGGTCGTTCTCATGGCAAGGAAAAGAAAACAGTTTGTATCCTTCTTACTACACTACAGTAGCTACCGAGCTGAAAGCCATTGCAGGTGAAGGAAACGTAACTGTTGAAAAAGGAAATAAAATCACTAAAGCCAATGCTGATGTGATTGTACTGTGCATTGGTGAAGATGCTTATGCTGAAACACCGGGTTCTATCCGCGAACTGGATTTGGATATGGATCAGCAGGAACTGGTGAAATCGGCTTATGCTACCGGCAAGCCTGTGATCCTGGTGCTGATTGAAGGCCGCCCGAGATTGGTGCGCAACATTGAACCACAAGCCAAAGGTATCCTGATGGCTTACTGGCCTGGATACGGCGGATCGAAAGCCATTGCCGAGACTTTATTCGGCTTGAATAATCCATCTGGTAAATTGCCTTTCACTTATCCAAAATACAGCGGCTACCAGGTGTCGTACGATTACAAGTATGCCGACCTTGACGAAGAGCTGGAAATCGGTATGTTTACCAAAACAGGTTACGATGTTCAATGGCCATTTGGCTTTGGCCTGAGCTACACTACTTTCGCTTACTCGGAAATTGAATGTGATACTGTATTGAAAGGCTCTAACAAATTGAATGTATCGGTTACAGTGACCAACACCGGTAAAGTAGATGGCACTGAAATCGTTGAATTGTACACCCGCGACCATTACGCGAGCATCGCTCCGTGCATGCGCCGTTTGCGCGACTTCAGCCGTGTAACACTTAAAGCAGGTGAAAGCAAGAAAGTATCTTTTGCGATCGATGCTGAAGATCTTTCCTTCATCAACGCTGAACTGAAGCGTGTTACTGAAGACGGTAAGTTTGATGTGATGATCTCTGATAAAAAGAAAGAGTTTACTTACACAGCGCAGTAAACGGTTTAAAATAGACAATGAAAAGCCTCCGGAAATCCCGGGGGCTTTTTTGTTGCGTGCTCTCCAGAATACTCAAGACTCGCTCGCAAAACTCACACTGATTTCACTTCCTCCCCTTCTTAAAATCCACAAACAGCTTCAAACTCTCGGGATTTTTCATCGCATCTTTAGTCGCAGCTTTTTCAACGGGAGTACCCATAAGGATTTTCTTCACCGGGGTTTCCATCTTCTTGCCGCTGATGGTATAAGGAATTTCCGCCACCTGATAGATTTCATCAGGGACGTGGCGCGGAGAATATTGCTTGCGCAGCTCCACTTTTATTTTCGATTTCAGTTCGGGATTCAGGATGATTCCATCGTGCAGTACCACAAACAAGGGCATGTAATGTTCTCCGCCTTCTTCATCGGTGCAAATCACCATGCTGTCTTTTACTTCGTCAATGCTTTCAACAGCGCTGTACACCTCACTGGTACCAATACGCACTCCGCCACGGTTGAGCGTTGCATCTGAGCGGCCGAAAATAACAACCGTTTTTTTTGATGTGATTTTGATCCAGTCGCCATGTCGCCATTTACCCGGATACATCTCGAAATAACTGGAATGGTATCTTTCATTATTTTGATCGTTCCAGAAATAAATCGGCATGGAAGGCATGGGCTCTTCAATCACCATTTCACCCAGCTCATCATACACCGGCTTGCCCTGCTCATTATATGCTTCTACTTTACAGCCGAGCAAGCGACACTGTATTTCTCCGGCATATACCGGCTCATAAGGATTTCCACCTACAAAGCCACTGCAAATATCGGTACCTCCGCTGAGGGAAATGAGCCACAAATCTTTTTTTACGCCTCTATAAATCCAGTCGAAAGCCTCCGGTGGCAAAGGCGACCCCGTGCTTCCCATCGACTGGAGATGCTCCATCTTTCCCTGCAAATTCATGTCATCTTTCATGCAGGAGATGTAATAACTGGCGCCGGCACCAAAATGGGTGATCTTCGCTTTTTGTGCAAGATCCCACAACACATTAATATTAGGATAAGCGGGAGCACCTTCATAAACCACAACTGTACCCCCATGCAACAGCGCGGAATTGGCGTAGTTCCACATCATCCATCCAGTAGTAGAATACCAGAAAAAGCGATCTCCCTTTTTACAATTCTGATGCAAGCCCATCACCTTTAAATGTTCTATCAGCATGCCGCCTACACTATGTGTAATGGCCTTGGGTTTACCCGTAGTTCCTGAAGAATACAGAATCCATAAAGGATCATTAAAATCGACTCTTGTAAATTGCAGCGTTGCTTTTTTACTGAGAATATTGGCCCACTCCTCTGTCCCCACCATCAAGAGTTTTTTCAACGCCGGCAGTTCAGCCACTAAGGCATTCACCGCTTCGGTCTTCAGGAATTTTTTACCATTATAGGAATAACTCTCGCAAGCGAGGAGAATTTTAGGATCAATCTGACTGAACCTGTCGACAACGCTCGCTGTGCCAAAATCGGGAGAACAACTGGACCAGATCGCACCCAACGAATTTGTCGCCAGGAAAGCAATTAATGTATCAGGAGTATTGGGCAGATAAGCCGCAACCCGATCACCTTTAACTAAACCCAACGATTTAAAATAGTCGGCTACCGCAGCCACTTTTTCCTCCAGCTCCTGCCACGACATTTCAGTGATGGCTTGTAATTCCGACTGGAAGATCAATGCAGGATGTTCATCTGTTTTATTTCTGAAAACATGTTCGGCGTAATTTACTTTGGTTCCTTCAAACCATTTGGTGCCAATCATTTCAGGAGTTGGCGACAGCACCTTTTGATAAGCACCATCGTGCTGCACCTGATAATACTGCCAGATGGATTCCCAGAAAGCGGAAATATCCTTCACCGACCAGTCCCAAAGTTCCTGATAGGAAGTAAGATTCAAGTTTTTCTCGCGCTTCAAATACTGCGCATAAGTAAACATATTGGAAGACTCAGTGAATTGCTTTGAAGGTTGCCACAACATATTCTGAAAGTAGAAAAATTTATTAAAAAAATTAACTTTACTTCATGCTCATACACGAAATGTACATGAAAAGATGCATTCAGCTCGCAGAAAAAGGCGGAGGTGCTGTTGCCCCTAACCCCATGGTGGGCTGTGTGATTGTACACAACAACATAATTATTGGTGAAGGTTATCATGAAAAGTATGGTGAAGCACACGCTGAAGTGAATGCCATTGCATCGGTGACCGATAAAGAACTGCTGAAAAATGCTATTTTATATGTGAGTCTGGAACCCTGCAATCACTACGGAAAAACGCCCCCCTGCAGTGATCTCATCGTAAAATACCAAATCCCTGAAGTTGTCATTGGCTGTACCGATTCCTTTGAAAAAGTAGCAGGCAAAGGCATTGAGAAATTAAAGAATGCCGGTGTAAAAGTTACAACAGGTATTCTTGAAAAAGAATGTCGCGAACTCAACAAACGTTTCTTCAGCTTTCACGAAAAGAAGCGTCCTTATATTATTCTTAAGTGGGCGCAAACCAAAGATGGTTTTATCAGCCGACTGCCTGAAAACATTAAAAGCAGGGAAGACAACTGGATCACAGGTGAAGAAAGCAAAATTCTCTCGCATCAGCTGAGAGCCGCTGAATCGGCAATACTCGTTGGAACCAATACCGCCCGTACCGACAATCCCGAATTAAATACACGACTCGTAAAGGGAAAAAATCCTTTACGTATGGTCATCGATAAAAATCTTACGCTGCCGGAGAATCTTAATCTTTTTGACGGAACCACGCCTACACTGGTAATCAACACAATTAAAAACAAAGTTCTTCCCAACCTGGAATACATACAAACCTCCTGGAAAAATGTGCCTAAGGAAATCATGGGCATTCTTTATAAAAAAGAAATAACGTCGCTCATTATTGAAGGCGGCAGCCATACCATCAACACTTTTATTCAAGAAAACCTTTGGGACGAAGCGATGATTTTTACGGGAAACAAAAGCTTTGTAAATGGCATCAAAGCACCTTCCGTGAAAGGAAAGAAGCTACAAGCCCTTAACCCAGGAACAGATATTTTAGAAATTATCTGCAATGATTCAGCAACTTAATATCTACATTAGAGTCTTTAATATATGCGTCACCTGATTTTTGCAATAGCGGCTTTCATCACCTTATTTTCCTGCACAGAAAAAAAATGCAGTGGTGTTATCGTGCATGAAGTGAAGATCACGGACTTCCTGGGAGAGGCAGTTGTTCTCGACAAATATTACACCTTGTTTCCCGATAATGGTGACACTATTAAAATCAACAGATACCGTAAAGACAGTCTGCAATACTATCCTATTCTGGACGATAATTACTCCGGTTATTTCAAAAACCAAAGCACTGCTTCTTTTATTTTTGTAGGTATCAAGGATGGCGATACCATTACCTCTCCCTACGTATTCAAGTACGATGGCTGTCATACCAGCCTGGAGAGCGGCACCAACAAAATAGTTTACTAAACACTTCTCGGCAATTATTCATTTCCCAGGACCCGCAGAACATACTCTTATAGAGATCGCAGAGCAGCACCCGCACAAAGCCCTCTGTGGTGAAAAATGAGTGTGGACTGAACAAATATATAGTTGCCTGCTTTTAAGGAAACATTTTTCCTGAATCGCAGTTAAACTACAAAAATTCAAACCCTGGTTTTATGAAGAAAATCTCTACGCTGCTTTTGAGTTCATCCCTTTTTTTTAGTGCATTCGCAGGTGTAAGTGTTGGCAATCCTGTTGTTTTAGGAACAGTTGCACAAGTGCACAGTGCCGTTCACAATAACCCGGATCAGCTGGTGATTGACGATCAGACAAAGTTTCACACTCTAGTAAATTACTACTCCGACAATAAAATCATAGGAACCCTGGCAGGTTACCCTAATTCGCATTTTACTATTATGACCAACAACGGGAAGCTCGATGGCTTTATCATTGTCTCGGTTGATAAAGACATTGCCTTCAAATATACCACCAATGCCAGTAACGAAGTGGTATTGGAGCAGGTTTCTGTAAATAAAATAATGTGTGTGAATTACGCAATCAACAATAGCAACAACACGCAAAATCAGCAACAACAAAAAATCACACAATCTGCAGGATTGCCTCAAGCCGGACCCGTACCGAGCTTACAGAGCCGCCCAGGATCAGCCAATGTATTGTACCTGGATTTTGATGGCTACGACCTCGCCGCAGGATCGCAATGGAATGGCGGCAGTGCCCTCACTGCTGCACCAGCAGGATACAGCGACGCACAAATTCGCCAAACATGGAGCATCACCGCCGAAGATTATGCCCCCTTCAACCTCAACGTCACTACCGACGAAAGTGTATTCAACGCCGCTGCAAAAGGCCATAGAATGAGAATGGTAATGACCACTACTTCCAATTGGAGCGGAGGAGGAGGAATCGCTTATGTTGATGTGTTTACAGACGCCACCGAAACCTATCAGCCGGGATGGATATTTGTAGACAAAATGGGCGGATCGGCTGCTAACGCTGGTGAAGCTACTTCTCATGAAGCCGGACACACCTTATCTCTCATGCACCACGGAACACTGACCGTTGGCGACACCGTTGAATATTACAATGGACATGGCGACTGGGGTGCTATCATGGGTGCGGCTTACGGCAGAAGCATGTCGCAATTCAGCAAAGGTGAATATACCAATGCCGATTGCTATTACATCGACTACCAGAACAACAACTTGCGCGTAACCATTAATCAGGATGACCTCTATGAAATTTCACAGAGAGTACCTTACCTGACGGATGACCATGGCAATACAACCGCCAACTTTACTGAAATGTCATACAGCATGTCGGGAGCCGATGGAGTCGTTGATTCTACCAGCAACAACGGAATTATTGGTACTGCCAGCGATTTGGACGCCTTCCACTTTGCTACTGGTGGTGGCATAGTGGCTCTCAATTTCAAACCTTCTGCAGAAAACAAAACCAATTTGGATATGCAGGTGAAACTGTACAACAGCAGCAATACCCTTGTCAACACTTTCAGCACACCACATAATGCCAATACCATTGCGGGAGTAAGCATCAATCAAAACCTGGCTGCCGATGATTATTATGTGATCATTGATGGCGTTGGCAGCGGCGATGCCACTACCGGCTGGAGCGATTACAACTCTATGGGCCCCTACTACATCACTGGTACTATTGCCAATGCAGCAGGTGCTACCGGTGCTGTTACTGAAACCAACAGTACGCAGGGGGTAAAAATCTTTCCGAACCCTATGAACAACAATGGAATGCTGACTTTCTCCGCTACCGTTGATGCTGTTAAAGTGTACGACCTCACAGGAAAAATCATTTATACCGATACAAAAACTTCCTCTATTAATTTAGGAAGCCAGCTGGCACAAGGCGTTTACTTTGTGGAAACCAGCCTGAACAACCAAACCCAGATCACCAAAATGATTCACTAGAAAAGATTCATTCACTATACCCCAAAAGGGCTTCTGTTAACAGGAGCCCTTTTTTCGTTCATAAATAAACCCTAAAGTCTTGGTTCTTTTCAAAAGAACACCCTATTTTTGCCCCTCGCTTCAAGAAAAAATAAACCTATAATATGAAAAAAGACAAAGCCATTTTCGATTTGATTGCCCAGGAAAAACAACGCCAATTGAGCGGTATTGAGCTGATTGCTTCCGAAAACTTCGTGAGCGAACAAGTGATCAATGCAATGGGCAGCATCCTGACCAACAAATATGCGGAAGGATTGCCGGGCAAAAGATACTACGGAGGTTGCGAAGTAGTGGACGAAATCGAACAACTCGCTATCGACAGATTGAAAAAATTGTTTGGTGCCGAGTGGGCCAACGTTCAACCACACTCTGGTGCGCAAGCCAACGCTGCTGTAATGCTGGCAGTAATCAACCCGGGTGATGCTATACTCGGTTTCGACTTGTCGCATGGTGGTCACCTCACCCACGGTTCACCAGCCAACTTCTCAGGAAAATTATACAAAGCCAATTTCTATGGCGTTGAAAAAGAAACAGGTCGAGTTAACTACGATGTTATGGCTGCTAAAGCCAAAGAAGTAAAACCTAAGCTGATCATCGCCGGTGCTTCTGCTTACTCCCGCGACTGGGATTACGCTGCGATGCGTGCCATTGCTGATGAGTGTGGCGCTTTGTTGATGGCCGATATTTCTCACCCTGCAGGTTTGATCGCTAAAGGCTTATTGAACAACCCGATGCAACACTGTCATATCGTAACAACCACTACGCACAAAACATTGCGCGGACCAAGAGGTGGTGTGATCATGCTCGGCAAGGATTTTGAAAATCCAATGGGACAAAAAACGTTGAAAGGCGAATTGAAAAAAATGTCACAATGCCTCGACGGCGCTGTGTTCCCAGGAACACAAGGTGGCCCGCTGGAGCACGTGATTGCCGCTAAAGCTGTTGCTTTCGGCGAAGCCCTCACCGACGAGTACGGCGAGTATATCCTGCAAGTGAAGAAAAACGCTGCTGTAATGGCTGCTGAGCTGGTGAAGAGAGGTTACCAGATCATCTCTGGCGGTACTGACAACCACTCTATGCTCATCGACATGCGTTCAAAAAATATTTCAGGAAAAGATGCTGAAGCTGTTCTCGGTCAGGCACACATCACTGTAAACAAAAATATGGTTCCTTTCGATGACAAATCACCGTTCGTTACTTCAGGTATCCGCGTTGGTACACCTGCCATCACTTCCCGTGGTGTGAAAGAAACTGAAATCGTGAAGATTGTTGATTTGATTGACACGGCTATTGTTAACCGCGACAACGCTGGTAAACTGGCCGATATTAAAGAAGAAGTAAGCAGCATAATGAGCAAATATCCTTTGTTCGCTCAGGAAGCTTTGGTTTAATCCAGAAACATTTGATAATAAAAAGTCCGGTGAAATCACCGGACTTTTTTGTTGGTGCATTATAAGGTGATGCCCCAGATTAAGGCAAGACAAGGATTTATGTACGTAGCCGCAATGCTTGCGGCTGTTAATTGGTTAAGAATACGCTTCATAAAAATGCAGGTCACGCACACCACAGCCGCAAGCATTGCGGCTACGATGGATTCGCCCGCGAGGGGCATTCATAATTCATAATAAGAAAAGGGATTTGCCTTAACCAGGGTCATCACCCTCCAAGAGGGAGACCCATACTTCAAAAAAAAGGTGATGGCTTAACACTCGCGGATAAACTCCTCCAACTTCGCCAACGCTTCTTCATCTTCAAAAAAGCACATGTGTCCGCCGTTTTCAGATAAATAATACGAATGATCTTTCGCGAGTTTAGCCTGCGACAAAGCCATTTCATAAGGCACCACAGTATCATGCTTACCAATTACATAAAACACCGGATAAGGCGCAAAACGAACAACCACTTCCCTGTTCATCCGCTGGCGCATACCACTGATTGCCGCAATAATTCCCTGTTTCGGGGTTTTGAGCGCGATTTTCAGAGTTTGCGCAATTTGTTTTTTATACGGTTCGGGGTGGTAAAATAAATTCGGGATCGCCATTTTGATAAAGAGTTCATGGCTTTTTTTCACTACTTCTATGGCACGTAACCGATCTTGTTTTTTTGTTGCACTATCCGCTGCTGCATTGGAATTGAAAAGGCATAAACCTTTTACCTTATGCACATAACATTCGGCATAAGCCAATGCTACATAGCCCCCCAGCGAATGTCCTACAAAAACTGCTTTGCGCACATCCAACTCCCGCAACACTGCATCCACCGCCTCCGCCATTTCTTCCATTTGATGCACATAAGCGAGACATTGCGATTGACCGTGACCCAATAAATCAATAGAAATTACGGTATGAGATTTCGCTAATTCTTTACTATAATCTTTCCATATCTCCAGCGATTCCAAAAAGCCATGCAGCAATACTACGTTGGTTTTACCCTTGCCTTGTTTCTTGAAATGAATGCTGATATTTTTGAATTGTATAATCGCCATCGATAAGTTCAAAAATAAGGGATTGCTTCAATTTTTGAGTACAAAAATTTCGCGATCACGCGGAGAGCGATAACAAACGCAGGATGAAGCTGAAAGCTTCTGGAAATGATTCCGCTAAGTCACGCTTCGCTAAACTTAGCGGAGCAATGAGAGAAATTCCGCAATGATAATCAGTCGAAGGAGATTAAAAAATCTCTTTTACAATCGCTTTCGTTGCTTCCGACTTGCCCATGGTATAAAAATGCAACGCCGGAACATTCGCTTTTTTCAATTCCTTACTTTGCTTGATCGACCACTCAATCCCTACCTTCTTCACATCCTCATCATGCTTGCACTTCTGCAATTCCGTCATCAGTTCATCCGGAAAATCAATAAAGAAAGTCCGCGGCAGCATCTTAATGTGATTCAGGGTAGTGATTGGCTTCATCCCCGGAATAATAGGAACCGTAATGCCTGCAGCGCGGCAACGCTCAACAAAATTGAAATATTTCTGGTTGTCGTAAAACAACTGAGTCACAATGTAATCGGCACCGGCATCTACTTTATCTTTTACATATTGCAGGTCCATATTTGGATTCGGACTCTCAAAATGTTTTTCAGGATAACCTGCAACGCCAATGCAAAAATCGGTAGCGGTAGGATTTTTCAAATCCTCTTCCTGGTAGCGGCCTCTGTTGAGTTCAACAATTTGTCGCACGAGGTCAACGGCATGCGCATGTCCGTTAGGTTCCGGTGAAAAACTACCCTCCGATTTCAGGGGGTCACCACGCAGCGCCAGCACATTATCAATGCCCAGAAAATACAAATCAATTAAAGCATTTTCTGTTTCCTCCTTACTGAATCCTCCGCATATCAGGTGAGGCACAGCATCTATCTTGTATTTATATTGAATAGCCGCGCAGATACCTACAGTACCCGGACGCTTCTTGATCGCAATTTTTTCGAGGTAACCTCTCTCTCTTTCTTTATACACATATTCCTCGCGGTGATAGGTAACATTGATGAAGGAAGGATTGAACTCAATGAGCGGATCTATACCCTCATAAATCGCCCCAATTCCTTTCCCTCTCAGCGGAGGAAGAATTTCAAATGAAAAAAGCGTCGATTTCGACTTGTTGAGATGATCTATAACCTTCACGCAATAAAATTTTTAGTGCCCTAAAGATAGATAACCCTCTGCATATTTAAAATTCTTACTTTTGCGATCCTAAAGTCAGAGCTAGAAATGGAGCACATCAGAAATTTTTGCATTATCGCACACATCGATCACGGGAAAAGCACACTGGCCGACCGTTTGCTGGAATACACAGGAACTGTTGACAAAAGAAACCTCGTTGCGCAAACCCTCGATGATATGGATATCGAACGCGAGCGCGGCATCACCATCAAGAGCCACGCCATCCAAATGGATTATACCTACGAAGGCAAGAAGTATGTGCTCAACCTCATTGACACTCCGGGCCACGTGGATTTTTCCTACGAAGTATCGCGTTCCATCGCTGCCTGCGAAGGTGCTTTGCTCATTGTAGATGCAGCCCAAGGCATCCAGGCGCAAACCATTTCCAACCTTTATCTTGCGCTCGACAACGACCTTGAAATCATTCCGATTCTTAATAAAATTGACCTTCCCAGTGCTATGCCTGAGGAAGTGAAAGACCAGATTGTGGATCTCCTGGGCTGCAAACGCGAAGACATTCTCTCCGCTTCCGGAAAAACAGGGATGGGCGTTATGGATATCCTTGCCGCCATCATCACCCGCATTCCTGCACCAAAAGGCGATCCAGCGGCTCCTTTGCAGGCCCTGATCTTCGATTCATTGTACAATCCCTTCCGCGGCATTGAAGCTTATTTCAAGGTGGTCAATGGTGAAATCCGCAAGGGCGATCCTGTTAAATTCGTTAACACCACCAAGGAATACAATGCCGATGAAATTGGGGTACTTCGCCTTAAGCAAGAACCCCGCGACATCATCAAAACCGGTGATGTAGGTTATATTATCTCAGGTATTAAAGTGGCCAAAGACGTTAAAGTGGGTGACACCATCACCAACAAAGACCGTCCCTGTGAAAAAGGAATTGAAGGGTTTGAAGATGTAAAACCAATGGTATTCGCAGGAATTTATCCTGTGGACACTGAAGATTACGAAGAATTACGCGACTCTATGGAACGCCTCCAGCTGAATGATGCTTCCCTCACCTTTGAGCTGGAATCATCGGCTGCGCTAGGCTTCGGCTTCCGTTGCGGCTTCCTCGGAATGTTGCACATGGAAATTATCCAGGAACGTTTGGAGCGTGAATTCAACATGAATGTACTCACCACAGTACCTAACGTATCCTATTTCGCATACACTACCAAAGGAGAAAAACTCATCGTTAATAACCCAACCGAATTGCCTGATCCGAACCACCTCGACTATGTAGAAGAGCCGATGATCAAGGCCCAGGTGATTACCAAATCGGAATACGTTGGTCCGATCATGAACCTCGCTATTGAAAAGCGTGGCCGCCTGAGCAACCAGGTGTACCTCACTACCGACCGTGTGGAGCTGAGCTTTGAAATGCCACTGAGTGAAATTGTATTCGATTTTTACGACAGACTGAAATCGATCTCAAAAGGCTATGCATCCTTCGATTATCATCCTTCCGGCTGGCAGAGAAGCAACATGGTGAAGGTAGACATCCTCATGAATAATGAAGTGGTGGATGCTTTATCTACTTTGATTCACGCCGACAACGCTTATAATTTTGGTAAAAAAATCTGCGTAAAGCTGAAAGAACTTATCCCACGTCAGCAATTTGAAATTCCAATCCAGGCTGCCATCGGTGCCAAAATTATATCGCGTGAAACCCTCAAGGCTTTGCGTAAGGACGTTACTGCCAAGTGTTACGGAGGTGATATTTCCCGTAAGCGTAAACTCCTTGAGAAACAGAAAGAAGGAAAGAAGAAAATGCGTCAGGTGGGAACTGTAGAGATTCCGCAGGAAGCGTTTATGGCGGTATTAAAGCTGAATGATTAAACCTGCTTTTCTTTCCTGCAAATAATCATACTTCGGTAGTAATCGCAGAATGACATACGCGAATATTACCACGTATTCGTCAAATCCTTCTTCTCAAAAAGATGATCCCTGTTTACGTAATAGGAATCGCCTCCTTTTTTAAGGCGCAGCTGGTCCTTCTTAAACACTCGATACAGAAAGGATAGCGGAGTAAGCAAAAGAAAGAAAATAGCACCGAGGATAACCTTCGACATCACAAAACCCATGCCTTCCCCAAGCTTCAGCCAGCCATAGGAAATTAACCTGTCGGGCTTTAGCGAAAAAAATGAAAGTATCATCAGCACGCCGCCTGTCAGCGCCATGTACCACGACAAAAGATCTTGTCTGAAAATGATATTCGCAACGATGAATACGAAGCCTGTAAATGCTGCGGAAAACAAAGAAACCGACAGGAAAAACCCACCTAGAAACAGGAAAAAATAACTGTGCAGATATTCATGCACCAGTAACTTTTCGGCGAAAACCAGCTGAAGCACCAAACATGCTAAAGCAAGCACAGAAAGGGTTTCGGAGACCTTATATTTATCTGTATCTTTCATCTAAAACAACGTATATACAAAAGGCATTGTAGATGCAGGAGCCGCCACCAGCAAAATACCAATCAGCAGCAACACCAGAATCAGCGGGATAAGCCAAAACTTTTTTCTTTCTTTCAGGAAGAGCCAAAAATCTCTTAAAAATTCCATATCGTATTTAATCTAAAACATATTCTTCTTTCCATTCTGTACCTTCTTTCCATACAGGTTGTTCTTTTTTGCTGAACACATAATTGCCCACTACTAAAAAATCCATTTCGGTGCGCATCAAGCATTTGTAGGAATCTTCGGGCGTGCAAACGATAGGTTCCCCACGCACATTGAAACTAGTGTTGACGATGAGTCCGTAACCCGTTTTCTGTTTAAACGACTGAATCAATTTCCAGTATTTCTCATTGCTTTCCTTATGCACTGTTTGAATCCTTGCCGAATAATCGATGTGTGTTACCGCTGGAATATCGGAGCGTTGATGATATAACTTCTCCCTGAGCGCAAAATTCTGATAGTTTGCAGGATACGGAATACGTCGCGACTCCTTTACCGGGTGCACGAGGAGCATATATGGCGAAATGCCTTTATGATCAAAATACTCTGCGCAATATTCTGCCAGCACTGAAGGCGCGAAAGGACGGAAACTTTCCCTGTACTTTATTTTCAGATTGAGTTTCTTCTGCATTTCAGGATTTCGCGCATCACCTATGATACTGCGGTTACCGAGTGCCCGCGGACCGAATTCCATTCTTCCCTGGTGCCAGCCCACTACATTGCCCTGCGCAAGATAATCCGCCACTACCTTAGTGAGTTCATCAAACGACTCATAACGCTGGAAATTAGCGCCGTATTTACGGGCTGTTTGCTCTATTTCCTTATCAGAAGCCTCGGGTCCGAGATACGAACCGTTCATTCCATCCAGCTTCAACGGATCAACCTTACGCTCCTGCCCGTACCAGATGTGGTACGCTGCCAAGGCGCAACCCAGCGCCCCCCCCGCATCCCCGGCAGCAGGCTGGATAAATATATTTTTAAAAATATCTTCCTTTTGGATTTTCCCGTTGGCTACACAGTTCAAAGCCACTCCACCAGCCATACAGAGATTCTCTGAACCCGTAAGACGCTTGGCTTCGCGAGCCATGCTGATAACAATTTCCTCGGTGACAATTTGTATCGCCAGACCCAAATCGCAATGATGCTGTTCCAAAGCGGCCTCCGGTTTTCTTCGTGGAAAGCCAAACAACTTCTCCCAGCGGCGATCAGGAACCATTCGGAGGGCGGTAGCATAAGAGAAATATTTTTGATTGAGCCATACGGATCCGTCTTTACGGATATCAACCAGCACCTCTTTTATCTTTCCAACATATTCCTTAACCCTTGCAGAACCCTCATTTCCGTAAGGAGCCAATCCCATCAGTTTATATTCTCCTGAGTTGACCCGGAAACCTAGAAAATAGGTAAATGCAGAGTATAACAATCCCACAGAATGTGGAAAACGCAACTCCTTCAACACCGAAATATTTTTTCCTTCCCCTCGACAAATCGATGCTGTAGCCCACTCTCCTACCCCATCAATGGTTAAAATGGCAGCATCTTCAAAATTGGAAGGATAATAAGCACTTGCCGCATGCGAAAGATGATGTTCGGGAAAAAGAAGCTGGAGTTTTTTCCTGTCGTAAGTCTGCACTTTTTCCAGCTCATCGCGCAGCAGTTTTTTCAGAAACAATTTCTCCTTAATCCACAGTGGAATAGACGTTACAAAGGAAGTTACACCAGCAGGTGCAAATCCATAATAGGTTTCCAGCAATCTTTCAAATTTCAGGAGAGGTTTGTCGTAAAAAACCACTGCTTCCAGCTCATCAATACTCACACCTGCTTCCTCAAGGCAATACCTCACGGCGTTTACCGGAAAAGCATCATCGTGTTTTTTGCGGGTAAAACGCTCTTCCTGCGCAGCCGCCAGGATCACGCCATCTTCAACAATGGCGGCGGCAGAATCGTGGTAAAAAGCAGATATCCCTAATATTTTCATTGAGCCTTCTGAAATCAGTTCATAATATTAATATTTTCCTTGGTAAATTGTTTATTTTCGCACAAATTCTCAACTGATGAAAGTCTTAAAATTTGGCGGAACTTCAGTAGCATCCGCAGATGCCATAAAGAAAACCGCGGCTATCGTAAAGGACAAAGCCAGCAGGCATGAGCTTATTGTAGTGGTTTCTGCCATGGGCGGCGTCACCAACAAATTGCTCGAAGCCAGTGCTATGGCCGAAAAAGGCAACGAAGATTACCAAAGCATCCTGAAAGAACTGGAAAACCGCCATTTCACAGCCATTCGTGAACTGGTATCTATTGATAAACAAAGCGGACTAATTGCTGAAGTAAAAGTGCAGTTCAACAAGCTGGAAGATATCCTGAACGGTGTTTTCCTCATTCGTGAACTCACCCCTAAAACCAGTGATTTCATTGTTGGCTTCGGTGAAATGCTCTCGTCGCTTATCATTGCAAATTACCTCAACGCTACTTTGCTCGATTCAAAAGAACTCATCAAAACCAACCGCAATTTTGGTAATGCAGCAGTGAACTTTGATGTTACCGATAAAAACATCAAAAAGGCGTTCAAGGGCCAGAAACTTTGTGTAGCGCCAGGTTTCGTTGCTTCTACCGAAGCAGGGGAAGCAACTACACTGGGTCGCGGTGGTTCCGACTATACCGCTGCCATTTACGCAGCTGCGCTGAATGCCGAAATGCTGGAAATATGGACCGACGTGAGCGGCATGATGACTGCCGATCCGCGCAAGGTGAAGTCGGCTTTCCCTATCGATCGTATTTCTTACCTGGAAGCCATGGAGCTTTCGCACTTTGGAGCCAAGGTGATTTACCCTCCAACCATTCAGCCAGCCCTGAAAAAGAACATTTCTATCCTGGTTAAAAATACTTTTGCTCCGCAAGATCATGGAACACTGATTTGTCCGACGGCCGATACCGATCAGCCTATCAAGGGAATTACTTCCATTGAAAATATCTCATTGGTGAGTTTGAGTGGCTCGGGAATGATTGGTATTCCTGGTATTGCCAGTCGACTCTTCGGTGCTTTGGCAAAGGAATCTGTAAACGTGATCCTGATTACCCAAAGCTCTTCGGAACATTCCATCACACTGGCTATTGACGACAAAAGTGTTGAAAAAGCGCAGAGAGCTGTTTCAAAAGAGTTTGAATATGAAATGTCACTCGGCCGCATTGATGCACTGAAAGTGGAAAATGAAATGGCCATTGTTGCCCTTGTTGGTGAAAAAATGAGTGGACAAGTGGGCGTATCCGGAAAGATGATGAGTGCTCTCGGCCGCAACGGAGTTAGTATCCGTGCCATCGCTCAGGGTTCTTCGGAAAGGAATATCTCGGTGGTGATTGAGAAAAAGCACGTGACCAAGGCCCTTAACGTTTTGCACGAACGCCATTTCGAATCAGAAAACCGCAAACTCAACCTCTTCATCGTTGGTGTGGGCAACGTTGGCGGAACGCTGGTAGAACAAATCAAGAAACAAAAAGCAGTATTGCTGAACAATGCACATATCGATGTGAACGTGGTAGGTCTCGCCAACAGCAAGAAAATGCTGCTGGGTGATGATACCGGGATTAATCTCGATAACTGGAAAGATGATTTGAATAAAAATGGCAAAGCTTTCGATATGAAAGCGCTCATTGCTACCATCAAAGATCTTGATCTCCGCAACTCTGTGTTTGTTGATATTACTGCGAATTACGATGTAGCTTCTGTTTATGCTGAACTGCTCTCCAATAGCGTTTCCGTAGTAACAGCTAACAAAGTGGCTTGTTCTTCGGAATACGACAACTACAAAAAACTGAAATCCCTCGCCCTTAAAAAACGCGCGATGTTCCTTTTTGAAACCAACGTTGGTGCCGGATTACCAGTGATTGGAACTTTGAACGACATGATCGCCAGCGGTGATCGCATCAATAAAATAGAAGGTGTTGTTTCAGGCTCTCTCAACTTCATCTTCAATAACTTCAACGATAAAGTAAAATTCCACGACATCGTGAAAGTGGCGCAGAAAGAAGGTTATACTGAACCTGATCCACGCATCGACCTCAGCGGTACCGACGTGAAACGTAAAATCGTTATCCTCATCCGCGAAAGCGGCTACCGCATGGAGATGGACGATATCAAGGTGGAAAGCTTCCTGCCGCAAAGCTGTTTCGATGCTAAATCGGTTGATGATTTCTTCGTTGAACTGCAAAAGAACGAAGCTACTTTCCAGAAGATGTACGCCGACGCCAATAAAGCAGGTAAGAAACTGCGCGTGATTGGTGGCTACGATGGCAAACAGGCCTTCGTAAAACTGGAGGCTGTTGACAGCACCCATCCTTTCTACAACCTGCAAGGCAAAGACAATATTGTTTCCTTTTATACCGACAGATATGCCCAGCAACCACTGGTGATCCAGGGTGCCGGTGCCGGCGCCGAAGTTACTGCCGCCGGTGTTTTCGCTGATATTATCCGTGTAGCCAACAGAGATTAAAATGACAAAAGAAAGTGATTGTATTACCATCTTCGCGCCCGCTACCGTTGCCAACGTAGCCTGTGGTTTTGATGTTTTAGGTTTCGCCCTCGAACGTCCCGGAGACGAGATAACCGTAAAGAAAATTGAAGGAAAGGAACTCGTGATCAACAAGGTGATCAATGCCGAAGACCTTCCAACCCATCCTGATAAAAACGTGGCTGGCGTAGCCATCAAAGCGATGTTGCTGGACATGGGTATTGAACAAGGACTGGAAATTACCATCACCAAAGGCATCAAGGCAGGAAGCGGCATTGGCTCCAGCGCAGCAAGTTCTGCCGGTGCAGTGGCAGCCGTAAATAAATTGCTCAAAGCTGGCTACAGCAATGTTGAACTGGTGAAATTCGCCATGGAAGGCGAACGCCTGGCATCAGGTACAGCCCATGCCGACAACGTTGCTCCGGCATTGTGCGGCGGATTTACCTTGGTACGCTCCTACTCTCCTCTCGATATCATTAAGCTCCATACTCCAGGCGATTTATACGCTACCGTAGTACATCCGCAAATTGAAGTGAAAACTTCCGATGCACGAAAAGTACTGCGCATCACCCTTCCGCTTAAAAAAGCGGTAATACAATGGGGAAATGTTGGTGGCTTGGTGGCCGGACTCTATCGCGAAGACTACGAACTCATCGGCCGGTCTTTGCAGGATGTGATTGTTGAGCCTATCCGCTCGGTGCTCATTCCCGGTTTCGACCAGGTGAAGGAAGCCAGCTTGAAAGCAGGTGCTCTTGGTTGTTCCATCTCTGGTTCAGGACCATCAATCTTCGCCCTCAGCAAAGGAAAAGAAACCGCTGAAAAAGTAAAAAAAGCAATGGGCGATGTCTATCAGAATTTCGGAATTGATTACAATATTCACTTATCGAAAGTGAATCCTAAAGGCGCGCAATAATTTTTTAACCACAGAGGCACAGAGATCACGGAGATGGAAATAGAGAACAACATAGCCACAGAGATTATTGCTTGCGCAATTAGAGTTCACAGAGAGTTAGGCCCCGGATTACTTGAAAAGGCATATACAGAATGTTTGTTTCATGAGTTAAAAAAATCAGGATTATCTGTTGAGAAAGAGAAAACAATGCCGTTGATTTACGATGGAATTGAAATAGAAAGTGGATATAGAATCGACTTGATTGTTGAAAACAGAGTTATTATTGAATTGAAAGCTATTGACCAAATCATCGATATACACGTAGCCCAAACATTGACTTATTTAAAATTGAGCAAATGCAAACTAGGTTTGATTATTAATTTCAACACTAGTTTACTGAAACATGGAATTAAAAGAATTATAAATACTCCGATAGGTATATGTGCTTAAGCATCGTTTTTCCTGAGTCTTACCCTCTGTGAACTCCGATAAGCGTAGCGCCTTTGCGGGTATAAAATTAAATAACAAACCTCTGTGACCTCTGCGAAAAATCTCTGTGTCTCTGTGGTTAAAAATTAAGTGTTAAATGAAATATTATAGCACCAACAAAATCTCCCCGGCTGTATCCTACGAAGATGCAGTAGTTCGCGGACTCGCTCCTGACAAAGGACTTTATTTCCCTGAAAAAATCGACACCCTTCCATCAGGATTAATCGGCAATGGAAAACCTTTGCACGAAATCGCATTTGAAGTGGCAAAAAGATTTGTCGACGGCGAAATACCCAATGCTCAATTGCAACAAATCATTGAAGAAACTTTAAACTTCCCGCTGCCTATCGTTCAAGTAGAAGAAGATATTTATTCCTTGGAATTGTGGCACGGACCAACCTGCGCTTTCAAAGACGTAGGCGCAAGATATTTGTCGCGCAACCTCAGTTATTTCGTGCGCAACGAAGACAAGGAAGTAACGATTTTGGTAGCCACATCAGGAGATACAGGCAGCGCTGTTGCCAGCGGATTCTTGAAAGTACAAGGTATTAATGTAGTGATTTTATATCCGAAAGGAAAAGTGAGTGAGATACAGGAGAAGCAACTCACCACCATGGGCCATAACGTTCGCGCTCTGGAAGTGAATGGTACTTTCGACGATTGTCAGGCTATGGTGAAGCTGGCTTTCAACGATGCTGAACTGCGCTCGAAAATGAATTTATCTTCGGCGAACTCTATCAATGTTGCCAGATTTTTGCCTCAATCATTCTATTATTTCTGGGCTTACGAACAGTTGAAAGACAAGAAAAAACCGTTGGCTTTCTCTATCCCTAGCGGAAACTTTGGAAATCTCACAGCAGGTATGTTCGCAAAAAGAATGGGCTTGCCGGTGAATAAATTCGTTGCTTCTACCAATGCCAACGACGTTGTTCCTGAATATTTGCAAACCGGTATATATCGTCCAAGACCAAGCGTGAGCACTATTTCCAACGCAATGGACATTGGTGATCCGAGCAACTTCGCGCGTATTCTTGAGTTATACAATCACGATCTCAAAGCCATCCAAAAAGACATGGTGGGTTATGCCTTCAGCGATGAAGATTCCCGCCGGAACATGAAATCTGTTTACAAAAATCTGAAATATACTACTGATCCTCACGGCGCTATCGGCTATGCCGGGTTGAAGAAATGGATGTCGCAAAACGGCGGACAAGGTATCTTCCTGGAAACCGCACACCCAGCTAAATTCGGCGATGTGGTGGAACCTGCCATCGAAGCAAAAGTGGAAATCCCACAGCGTTTACAAGACTACCTACAGCGCGAGAAAAAAGCAATTTTGATTGGAAATACTTTTGAGGAGTTGAAGGGGGTGTTGTTGGGGTAGCCATCACTATGGAATATCTTAATAAAAATAGTAAAACAATCGCACTAATTTGCATCATCATTGCTGTTTTATGGATATTACTTGGACCATATATTATTACTCGCATCAGTATATTTCCCGGCTTTTCTGACACCTCACACAATACAGGAATCATTGGAGATACAATCGGCGGAATTACTGCTCCAGTCATAGGTTTAATTTCAGCCTTATTATTATATCTAGCTTTAATTAAGCAAATCGAAAATAATGAAATCGCTAAAAAATCATTAGAACACTCACTTCAAGAATCAAACTTTAAATTAATATTTGAAGAAATTAAGTCTTTTGGTAAAGAGATCGATAGTTTTTCATTTAAATCGGTAACCGGAAGCAAAGGGATCGATTATTTTTGCCGTTATATCCCTGAAACTTTTAACCAAAATGAAGCTACAAAAGTGATATACTATCAAAAAGCACAAGAATTTGATCAATTATTAAACTCCTTTGACAGAATTATTTATCTGAGTGAATGGTTTGACATCTCGGCAAAACATAAAGACATCATATTCAAAGACGTGCAACTTATACTAATAAAAAATTTCAATAAAGCATATCAAGAACATATTACTTCTTGGCCAGTTTCAGAAGATGATATAAAATCTGATTTACTAAAAGGATTATTATATTCTATCAAAAATCACATAGAAACTCTTGATAAGAAGATAAGCAGCAATTCTATAAGTCATTAGTCGACTTTTTATTTCGAAATCGTAATTTGAGATTCCCCGCCTTCCCCGCCTCGCCGAGGGTTCTTTTTCCCTCGGCGATCGACCACTCCCAAAGCCTTCGGCTTTCTTTTCTAATCAAATAACACGAGGCAAAGCCTCTACCATATTAAGACCGCTTAGGCAAAAAAAAAGCCTAGCCGAAGCAGTGATTTATTCTATCCATTCTTTTACTTTCACAATTGTTTTAAACTTCATTTATTTCCGCATATGAAAACCATCACACTCCTATTTCTTTCCTTCATCACTCTCTCCTTCACGGGAGCAGCTCCTTTATTTAAAGCATCCGTCATCGTTAACAAACAAAACATTGCTATAATTCCCGATGCCATCATAAAACTCAACGGAGCGAAAAATTTTGAACTGCAATTCAAAATGCCCAAGCAAAAAGAAAGCATGGTAAGGATTTATGCATCCAGAGACAATGTGGTGTACAATCAGTTTAAGTCAGGAGTAAGCATTGATAACATAGAGATTTTTAAAGGCTACAACACCTTTGCTGTTTCTGTAAAAGAATATACAAAACTGGATCAGGACTTTTATGTTTCCAACAGCGGAGTGCGTGCCTTTGTGCATGAAAGCAGCACTTTTACTTCTTTTACAAAAGTTGATTCTACACAGCAGGAATACACTTTTACCCATCCGGTGAAGGAGATTTTCTATATCGATCACGACAAGGATATCCGCAAAAATTATAGTCTGGGAAATTTCGAAGCCGACACGATCTACTGCATTTTAACCGCTTCGTCAACAGGAACTGCGATGGATACCACCTTCGCTCCTATTCCTTTTAAGATGGTACTGAAATAAAGCACAGTTTATTATTGATCACCCTTCCTTCACTTCCACCCTCCCATCTGCATGCTTTGCAAAACGCGTTTTTGAACGTTCATGCACCTGATCGTAGCGCGGCCATGGCCAGCCACCAAACTGCGTTTTATGGTAATCTTCAAAAGCCTGTTGTATCTCCTGTTTGGAATTCATCACGAAAGGACCGTACTGAATTACTGTTTCGCCAATCGGTTTTCCCTGGAGCAATAAAATACTTACTTCTTCCTCTCCGGCTTGTAAAACGACTTCCACTTCGGGAAGCAGTTCAACCGCGCTGTACTTCGGAATGCTTTGTCCGGCCAGCTTCAATGAAGATCCTTCATAAAAATACACCGAGCGGTTGATGCCTGCCGAAGCTTTTGGTAATGTCCATGTTGCTCCCGGCTGCATCTTGATGTTCCACACCGCCACCTCATTTTTTTCATTGGCTGCCCATGAATCAGGCGGAGGTGTTGGTGCTTTTGTACTTCCTATATTTCCGCTGATGACCTCAACGGTAGTCTTTTTCTGATTGGCATCGCTGTGCTCAAAATTTGGAATTTCTTCGCGCCACAGCATCTTGAAATGAGGCTCCACCATTTTGTTGACTTTCGGCAAATTGAGCCAGATCTGGAAAAGCTCCATCGGATTTTCTTCTTCCTTCTTAATAAGAGGGAACATCTCCGAATGCTGCACGCCTTTTCCGGCAGTCATCCACTGCACATCACCATCACCATATCTTCCCGCAGCGCCCATAGAATCGGTATGATCAACAATACCCTTGCGTACTACAGTAATTGTTTCAAAACCTCGGTGCGGATGTCCGGGAAAGCCCGGTACTGTTTTTCCATGGTACATCCTGAAGCCATCCTTGGTGATGAAATCATCACCCATGTGCCGGCCCTTAAAATAGGAACTGTCGGGCCCCATGGCTTCGTTCCCTTTCGGAAAAGCATCTTCATGGTGCACACAAAACAAAAAGGGATCAGCGGTTTCCCATTGGAAACCCAGCGGTTTTATTTTTTTAATGGGATTCATAGATATCGTTTTTTCATCCGACTTGAATATATTGGCAATACCTGCAAAAGGCAAAGTCAGCGCAGACCCTGCGAGCAAGGATATTCGTCCAATAAAATTCCGTCGGTTTAAATCATTCATAAATAGAGGATACAAGATAATAAACTTGTCGCGAAGGAAAAGGCGCCGCTTTTTATTTTTTCCACAATTACTTTTTTCACTAAATTCATTCCTCCTAAATACCAAAGAATGAAAAATCTATTGTCGATTATAGCCCTTTGCTCCATCACTTCTGTATTTGCGCAACAGCAGATATTGAATTCAGAAAGTCTGGTAAACATGAAACAGCAAAAGGCCTGCACCAAAAGCATTTACTCAGCAAACAGCAATGATACTGTTCAAACAACTATCGCAACAGGTGGCTACAGGGCTGCAAATCCTGAAACAACTGTTGGCGGCACAACCTTCGATTTACAGAGCAATGGCGCTAATCAGCGAAGAATAGTAAACAACGGAGATGGTTCTGTTTCCGTGTGCTGGATGATGTCGCACAACGATAATAAAAATCCGAGCGACCGCGGGACAGGCTACAATTACTACAATGGCAGCAGCTGGATTTACAATGCCGATGATATTTTGAACCGACTGGAAAACAAGAAAACAGGATGGCCAAGTATCTCAGTTACCAAAAGCGGAAAAGAAGTAATTGTGGCGCACAGCTCCATCGACACAGCTTTGGTGATGTTATCTAGAAACACAAAGGGCAGTGGCGCATGGACACAAAAAAATCTTTTTGCAGGATATAAATTACTTTGGTGCCGCACTGCAGTAGGCGGTGCCAATGGCAACACCATTCACCTCATCGCTGTTACAGCTGGTGTGAAGGAAAAAGCACCAAAATTTAAAGGTATCGACGGCGCGCTGCTCTACGCCAAATCTACTGATGGCGGCAATACATGGAGCACTCCCGACCTGATTCCTGGTATCGACAGTACTTTTGCGCTGAGTATTGCCGGTGACAGCTATTCGATCGATGCTAAAGGTGATACCGTTGCTATTGTGATCGGTGACAGCTGGAACGATGTCGTATTGCTGAAATCTGTGGATAATGGAACCAACTGGGCCAAAACCATAATTCATGATTTCCCTTACACTCTCTTCGACGAAAAAACAACTGTTACACTGGATACGCCAAGTACTTCCGATGGATTTACAGAAATATTACTCGATAAAAATGGAAAAGCTCACGTTTGGTACGGAAACATGAGGGTTTTGAACAGCAAGGCTAACGACGATTCCCTCTCCTTCTTCCCTGCCACCAATGGTTTGATTTACTGGAGCGAAGGAGAATTATTCCCGCAAATCATAGCGCAGGCTCTTGATCAGGATGGCGATTTGGCCATTTCCCCCGCAAGTGCGAACTATCAGTTTCCTATATACAATTGCGGACTAGCTTCTATGGTGAGCGCAGGCATCGACGATGCCGGAGTGATTTATGTAGTGTATTCGGCCTTCATGGAGAATTTCGTGAGCGCTGGCTTACAGAATTACCGTCATATCTATGCCATCAAATCGGAAAACGGCGGAAGTTCATGGAGCTATCCTAACGACATCACTCCTTCTGAAGATGATTCTTACCGCGAATATGTTTATCCGTCCATTGCCAGGAAAGTCGATAATTACCTGCACATAGTAGCGCAGGAAGATGATGAACCAGGCTTGGCTGTTTCATCGGAAGGCGACGCTTTCAACATCAACAATATTATGTATCTCAAGGTGAGCACGGCATTGGATGTCTCTGTAAAAGAAAATCCAGGTCAGAACAACACAGCAAATGTTTTTCCTAATCCGGCCACCGATCAGGTGCAAATCACCCTTCAGCTGGAAAAGGCGGCCGATGTACAAATCACTGTTTGCGATGTTTTAGGAAAACAGATCACAACGCAGTACTTCGGTAAAAAATCAGCAGGACAAAATCAACTGACATTAGCTACCAACCTTACTGCAGGTATTTATTTTCTGCAGATCAATGCAGGAGAAAGTAAAACGACGAAGCAGTTGATAGTGAAATAAAATAACACGAATAGGTAACTTACTTCGTGCGAAGGCCCGAGCCAAGATGTTTGATATTAAGAGGAGAAACGCAGTTTCGGTCTTCATCAGGCGCCGGAGGTGAGGCAAAAAGCACGGCCGAGGCGGGCAGAAGCATATCTTGGCTATTGATTTTTTGTTACTTTTTCATCAAGGAAAAAGTAATAAGACTGAAGCTGAAAGCTTCAATAAAAAAATTCCGCTAAGTTACGCTGCGCTAAACTTAGCGGAGCGCACGCGAATGATAAATGCTAAATTGATTTCCCTAGAAAATATGCTTTTCCGCATGGTAAGAAGAACGCACCAATGGCCCACTTTCCACAAACCTGAAGCCCATCTTCAAACCATCTTCCTTGTACTTGGCAAATTTATCAGGATGGATAAACTCCGCCACAGGAAGGTGTTTCAGCGTAGGCTGGAGATATTGACCAAGAGTAAGAATATCTACTTTTACAGAGCGTAAATCCTCCATAGTTTCATATATTTCCTCTTCGGTTTCACCCAAACCGAGCATTACACCGGATTTGGTTTTCATTCCTCCTTCCTTAAGTCTTCTCAACACTTCCAGACTGCGGTCGTATTTTGCCTGAATCCTCACTTCTTTGGTAAGACGGCGAACAGTTTCAAGGTTGTGCGATACAATTTCAGGAGCGGCATCAATAAGTATCTGCAGGTTTTCCCATTTCCCGGCAAAATCAGGAATAAGAGTTTCCATGGTTGTTCCCGGACTGAGTCTTCTTACCGCCTTAATGGTTTCGGCCCATATACCAGCGCCTCCATCTTCCAAGTCATCACGATCAACAGAAGTAATAACAGCGTGCTTCACTTCCATTGTTTTAATAGATTTCGCCAGTTTAACCGGCTCAAAAGGATCAACATTAGTGGGTTTCCCGGTAGCAACAGCGCAAAAGCCGCAGGAACGGGTACATACATTTCCCAATATCATGAAAGTAGCTGTGCCGGCTCCCCAGCATTCGCCCATGTTCGGACAGTTTCCGCTTTGGCAGATGGTATGCAACTTATGCTCATCCACCAATCCTCTCACCTTCCTGTAATTCTCACCTATCGGGAGTTTTACGCGCAACCATTTTGGTTTCGGCACTCTTTGTATTTCTTCTGATTCACTCATTTCCCTGCGTTTATCTATACCATTTTTTCCCGTACACCAATCCTACATAAACCGATACAAAAAACGGATAATTTTTCGTGTCGGCCAAAAGAGGAACTGCTTTATAATACAAATCGAGATTTAATCCAGTTTCTATGGCTCTTACCCTTTGAAGCGAACCACCATACTCAAAGCTAAGCGCCACTTTCCCGTATGCTCCGGGCAAGAGTGAGATTTCGTAAAAGCCCAATCCGAAAGGAGCTCCGCCTTTAATGTAATTTTTGTTTGTCTGTGAATATTTTTCGTAAACCACTTTATTGGAACCCGGGGCATCAATTTCGAAATAGGAAGGTTTTAAAACACAAAGCGATAATCCCCCCGCGTAAACGAGTCGGATTTCCACATTGCTTTTCGTCGTTTTTCCCGCCAGCACCTTATGCATGCCGTAGCCTGCACGCAGCAGCAAAGCCGAATTTAACTGGCCAAAGACAAAACTTTTAGAATCGGTAATCTGACTGGATGGAGTGGTAATCGATTTAGGATGAGACATACCGGTAAGATCTATTTCAAAAAACCTCTTCTGCATTGCAGTGACATGATAGCTTCTTCTGAGGTTTACACCGTAGCCACCGGTGTGCACAAAAATCTGTCCGGCCAGCTCACGATGGAAAGTGGGCATATTATTCACCGTATCTTCCACCTGCGAATAACAAAAAACGGAGGTGCACAGACTGAGAATAAATAATATCTTTACTTTGAGCTTGATCATTTAAAACAAATATAACCAAAATCCAAGTGCTATGGCAACCGCAATCGTTGAATATTCAGGAGATCTGAGAACACAATCCACACATGTTAAATCGGGCATTACGATCATTACCGATGCACCAACCGACAATCATGGGAAGGGTGAAGCCTTCTCTCCTACCGATTTGCTTTGTTCATCGCTGGCAAGCTGCATGATGACCATCATGGGTATTTCAGCAAAAAATCACGGTTTTCCCTTCAGCAAGGCAGCGATAGAAGTCACCAAAATAATGGCTGAAAATCCGCGCCGTGTATCTGAAATCATTTGTAAAGTGAAAGTAGGAAACCATGGATATGGTGAAAAGGAAATCCGTTTGTTAAAGGCCGCTGCACTGAGCTGCCCGGTAGCAAAGAGCTTGCATCCGGATATCAAGCAAGACGTGACTTTTGAGTTTGAGAAATAAAAATTACTGCCCACTTTTTTTCTCGCGTCTGTCATCCTGAGGGTACTCCCGAAGGACCTATTGCCCTTCTCGTCGCGAATCATGTTTGAAGTATAGGACGGCAGGTCCTTCGGGAGTACCCTCAGGATGACACACGCGAGAAAATAATCTAAATAAATCTTTTAATTTTCTCCAGCGAACAATCTTCATGTGATGCGTGAAAAACGCATTTACCATCCTTAATCAATAAAATCTGCGGAGATTCGTGCTGCACACCAAAACGCAGCTCAACATCATTGGAAATATTTCGGTATTCCAAAATGTCAAGAAAATAAATAATGAGTTTATCGGTGATTTCCCCTTCGTATTCCTGTTCTATGATTCTTTTAGCCATCAGGCTTGTGGAGCAGCGCGAACTGTGTTTATATATCAAAACGGGCTTCCGGGTGGAGGCCTCTATCAGTTCATTGAGTTGATCAGCGTTGGTAAAAAACTTCCACCAGCTCATTAAATGCCGGCTGCTTTCTCAACGTTGGCTTTAGTGTAAGCCGGACAAACTTCGTGGGAAGAGCCGCACGACTGTAGGGCTACCGAAAAAAATGCTACGATTAAAATTACTATACCCGTTTTCTTCATATCAGTCTTTGTTATGTTAATTGCGCCAAAAGTACCGCCTTTTTAAATCAGTTAAAAGGATATCTGCGTTTATTTTTTGTGCAGAGATTCAATTATCACCTATTTTTGAAGGTAAGAAAAATATTTTAAATGTCGAAAATTGACCCTAAAATTGAAGCCAGCTGGAAGCCTTTGCTCACTGCCGAATTTCAAGCTCCTTACTTCACGCAGTTAAAGTCTTTCCTGGTAGAAGAAAAAGCAAAGCATGTCATTTTCCCTCCCGGCGATAAAATTTTTGAAGCTTTCAACAGGGTTCCTTTCGATGAAGTGAAAGTAGTGATACTTGGACAAGATCCTTACCACAATGTCGGCCAGGCACATGGTTTGTGTTTTTCTGTTCAAAATGGAGTAGCCCTCCCTCCTTCGCTGAAAAACATATATAAGGAGTTGCTAAGCGACCTCAACATTGCTCCTGTAGCATCTGGAAATTTGGAGAAGTGGACCGACCAGGGTGTATTCCTGCTTAATGCAACTTTAACTGTTCGCGCTCACGAAGCTGGATCCCACCAAAAAAAAGGCTGGGAAACTTTTACCGATAAAGTCATTCATATCATATCAGAAAACAAGGAGAATGTCGTTTTTATCCTTTGGGGAAGCTACGCGCAGCAGAAGTCGAAACTGATTGATGAAAAAAAACATCTGATCATCAAGTCGGCTCATCCTTCCCCTCTTTCCGCACACAACGGTTTTTGGGGCAGCAAGCCTTTTTCAAAAACGAATGAATACCTTATCAGCAAAGGAAAAAAACCTATCGACTGGGATTTAGCAAAATGAGAAAAAAAACAACCATTTCTTTTTTTGCACTAACGATTACCTGCATACTTCTTGTATTTAACGGATCAGCACAGGACTCCACCTTCCGTATCAATATTCATTTCACATATCCCACACAGCAAATAGAAAAAAACACTTTTCCCACCGGCATTTACTCTCCTTTGAACATCGACAGGGAAATGAAAAAATCCCTGCTAAAATTGTACGACCAGGGATTTGTGGCAGCCTCTGTAGATTCAGTGTCTTATCTCAAAGACAGTGCACATGTATATCTGCACACAGGCGAACGTTACATTATAAAGAAAATCGACCTTTCGGGCATTGACCCACTCTTTTTGCGTTCGGCAGGTGTGAAGGAAAAGGAGCTGAGGAATCTGCCCTTCAATAATAACCTCATCAGCTCCATCGGATTAAAACTGATTGCCTACACTGAAAATCACGGCTATCCCTTTGCTTCCGTTTATCTTGATGACATTGTGTTTTCCGGAAATGAAGTATCGGGAAAACTGAAGATGGTGACCAATGACGTAGTAAAGATTTCGGAGATCATCATTCATGGGGATGCCAAACTCAATCCTAAATACATCTACAATTATCTGGCAGTAAGGCCAGGTGATCTTTATAAGGAAAAAGTGTTGGCTAGTATTGATACCCGACTCAAGGAATTGCCTTTTGTAACAGTAAAAAATCCGTCGGCCATCTCCTTCACCACTAAAGGCGTGATCATCCATCTTTTTATTGATCACCGCAAATCGAGTTCTTTCAATGGCGTAGTAGGTATTTTGCCGAACAACAGCTCTACGACGGGTAGTACCGGACAAAGCAGCATTGCCTTTACAGGCGATATTACCATGCACCTTTCCAACCTGGTGAAACAAGGAGAAGTCACCGATTTAAAATGGCGGGGATTACCAAACAAAACCCAGGAACTCGATTTGAAACTCAATTACCCCTTTCTCTTTTCGCTTCCGGTAGGCATCAATGGATCGCTCAATTTATTCAAGCAAGACACTTCATTTATCAATTACAACAGCAATATCGGTTTAAGTTATCTTTTCACCGGGAACAACTACATCAAGGCTTTTGTGAATAATAAAGGAACAAACATTCTAAATCCTGAGAAAAACGTAGCGATACAAAGCAATATACAAAACAACACCACATCTTATGGTATTGAGCTTTACCAGGAAAATCTGGATTACCGACTTAACCCTACCAAAGGCTACAACTTTCTGCTTACCACGCAGGTAGGTAGCAAAACCATATCCGGCGCAAAAGATGGCTATTACAATCTGGAAGTGAAAAGCAACGATTCTGTTTCGGGTTTTATCAAGATTCCCGCGACTTCCATCATTTATAATCTCAGCGGAAGGGGTGATGTATACTTTCCCTTTTTTAGTGTTACCACACTCAAACTCGGACTGCAAGGCGGATGGCTCATCAACCCCTATCTATTCAACAACGATTTGTACCGACTGGGTGGAATACGCACCATGAGAGGCTTTACCGATGCATCGCTCTACGTATCGAAATACCTTATTGGCACCGCCGAATACCGATTCCTGCTGGAAAGAAACAGTTTTATATCTGCATTTTTCGACTATGCCTACACCGAAAAAATCACCATGACAGAGCGGATCATCGATCACCCTTTTGGATTTGGTGCGGGTTTTAGTTTTGAAACAAAAGCTGGTATCTTTAGTCTGAATTATGCCATTGGAAGGCAATTGGACAACCCCATCGACTTCAGTGCAGCAAAAATTCACTTTGGTTTCTTAAATCAGTTTTAAATGAGTTTGAAATTTAAAAACATAAGTTCCTGTGTAGCGAAAGCCCTCATGATTCTTGTGCTTTTCACTTCTTTCCTTCCCGATCCTAAAGTCAGCGAACTGCAGAAATACTGCCTTGAACATTTTGGGACAAAAAATCTTTCCACTTTCATTTATGTCTCCGTGAAAGAACAGAAACTCTACTTCATTAAAGACAATGCGATTGTAAAATCATACCCGGTTTCCACTTCAAAATATGGTGTTGGCGAATTGGCCAATACTTTAAAAACCCCAAGCGGACTGCATTACATTCGTGATAAACAAGGACAAAATGCACCACTCGGTGGCATTTTGGTGAACGGCAAATACACGGGGAAGGTCGCTAATATTCAAACAAAACCTATTGATACCGGTAAAGACGAAGTGACTACACGCATCCTCTGGCTCATGGGCTGCGAACATGGCGTTAATCGTGGCGAAAACAAGGATTCTTACTGCAGATTGATTTATATCCACGGCACTCCTGAAGAAGGACTGATCGGTCGTCCGGCCAGTCATGGTTGCGTGCGCATGCTGAATAAGGATGTAATGGAACTTTTCAACAAAGCTACATTGGGGATGTATGTGCTGATCTTGTAGAAAATCCTTACCTTTCCTCTGTATTTATTCATGGAACTTTTATACCTCTTCATAGGACTCATCATCGGCGGAATTGTCGGATTTCTTCTTGTAAAAAACAAGAAAGAAGACACTTCTGCCTTACTGAGTGAAAACGCATTATTGAAGAGTCAGCTTGAAAAAATAGAGATCGAGAGAAAGATCTTTCAGCAAAAGCTGGAAGCACTGAACCAGGAGCTCAAAGAAAAAGAAGTGGAGCTTGCCCGTGTGCAAACCGAACTCAGCGGATTTAAAAAACACGACGAAGTGCTCAACGAGGAAATTGCGAAAATCCATATTCAATATAAAGACCAGTTCAAGTTGCTCGCAGGCGAGATCCTGAAAGAAAACTCAAAAGAATTTTCCACCAGCAGCAACAAAATGCTGGAACCATTGCGCGAAAAAATAAAGGATTTCGAAGAGACAGTGCGCAAAAAAATTCAGGAAGACACCAAAACAAGTGAATTCCTGAAATACGAACTGAACAACCTTAAAAACCTCAACCAGCAAATCAGTGAAGAAGCGCACAACCTTACCAAAGCATTGAAAGGGGAAGTGAAAACACAGGGCAATTGGGGCGAATTGATTCTGGAAAAAATTATGGAGCGTTCCGGACTGGTGAGAGACGTGGAATATAAAACACAGGTGAGTCTGAGCAACGTGGAAGGAGATAAAATCCAACCTGATGTTGTTGTTTATCTCCCTGAAGAAAAACACATTATCATTGACTCAAAAGTTTCGCTCACTGCTTACGAAGTGTACGTTAACGAGAACGATGAAATCAAGAAGGCAATTGCATTGAAAGAGCATGTAAACTCAGTGAAATCGCACATCAGGAAACTTAGTGAAAAGCAATACCAAAGCTCAAAGGAAATTAAAGCACCCGACTTCGTACTCATGTTTCTTCCTATTGAATCATCGTTCAGTATCGCGATAAAAGAAGATGTAGATATATTTAATTTCGCCTGGGAAAGGAATATTGTAATTGTAAGTCCGTCAACACTGCTCGCTACTTTACGCACCATTGCTTCCCTCTGGAAACAAGACAAACAGTCGCGCAACGTAATACAAATTGCTGACGAAGCCGGAAAACTCTATGATAAGTTTGTGGGCTTTCTGGATGATTTCAAAGCCATCGGCAACAGCCTTTCCAAAACACAGCAAAACTACGACTCTGCCTTTGGCAAGCTGAGCACAGGTAATGGCAACGTGATAGGGAAAATTGAAAAACTGAAAGAGCTCGGTGCGAAATCGAGTAAGCAAATCGATAAAAACCTACTTGAATAAGTGAAGCTCTTTATACAAATATTGCTTTGCTCCCTCCTGCTGGCCGCTTGTTCTTCCTCCAAAAAAAACAACACCGAAACGCTGGCCAATCGTTACATTGAGCACGACAACTACTTCATTAAGGACCTCACATTTTTAAACCTCAACGATTCTGTTTCGGAGTTAACAGCGGTGATCAATCCCGAGAAATTACTCTATGTAAAAAACGCAGAAAACAAAGTCCCGTCGGCGAAATTCCAGGTAAAATATACCATATACGAATCTTTAAGCAAGAAAATACTCGTCGATAGTGCCACGCTGGAATTCATGATCATCAAAGATCAGGCACAGAACAGTTTGCCTGAAAAAATAAAAGTCCATGCCCCTGCGGGTAAAAACTATTTCGTGGAAGTCATTGTGAAAGATATCTTCCGCAGCTCCCAATTTTCTGTGATTCTGCATCTGAGCAAAAAAGAAAAATCTTCAGGGAATTATTTCTCGGCGACTCAGGAAGGCAAGAATATCGGGCACAACTTCCATGTCGACACCAACAAGATTGTAATACTGCAAAACCCCGAACTACCTGATACCTCTGTATATATAAAATGCTACTTCCGTTCATTCAAATTACCTTTTGCTCCTTTCGATATGAACACCCCTGATGGTTTCGAACACAAAGCTGATAGCGTGATCTATGTGCATACTGACAGCACAGGCTCATTCTCATTCACTCCAATGAAAAAAGGATTTTATCTGGTCCAAAGCGATACAACAAGTAGTGAAGGATTTACTTTTTTTCATTTCAACAGAGAGTTTCCTTACATCGCGCACCAACAGCAACTAATAGAACCTCTTGCCTATATCACTTCCACCAATGAATTCAAAGCACTGAGTGAAGCCAAGGATGTGAAACAAGCTGTGGACGATTTCTGGGAACAAAACTGTGGCAGTAAAGAGAGAGCAAAAGAAAGCATAAAAGTATATTATTCACGGGTGGAGCTGGCCAACCAGTTTTTCACTTCTTACCGTGAAGGATGGCGCACCGACCGCGGAATGATATTTATTATCTACGGTCCGCCCCAACTTATTTTCCGCACCGACGAAGCCGAAAAATGGTTTTATGGCGCCGACAACAACAATATGATGACAGAAGATTTTACCTTTTACAGAGTAGCCAATCCTTATTCGGGCAATGCCTTCAACCTGGATCGCGCGACGACTTATAAAAACATGTGGTACAAAATGACAGAAGCCTGGAGAGATGGAAGAATCTACTAAACAACCCAACAACCTGATGATTTTCGGCATCCACCCTGTGTTGGAAGCCATCAAAGCAGGAAAAACCTTCGACAAGATTTTATTGCAGGAGAAAATTGATCCTGCCATTACCAAGCAAATCAAGGAATTTTGTCGCGACAATGTGGTTTCGCTATCTGAAGTACCGAAGGAAAAACTCAACCGCATCACTGGCAAAAATCACCAGGGATTAATTGCCTTCCTCTCCCCTATTGAGTTTTACGAAGTGGATGATATTGTGGAGCAAAAGTTCTCGGAAGGAAAAGATCCTTTCATTCTGGTGCTCGATAAAATTACCGACGTGCGTAACTTCGGTGCTATTTGCCGTACTGCAGAATGCGCCGGCGTAGATGCCATTGTGATTCCTAAAAAAAGTGCTGCACAAATCAGCGAAGACTCTATTAAAACCAGTGCGGGCGCTCTAATGACCATGCCCATCTGTAAAGTGCGCATCCTCACCGAAACAGTAAAACACCTTAAAGACCGTGGATTACGCATTGTGTCCTGCACCGAAAAGGCGACCAGTTTACATACTGCCGCTGATTTATCCGGACCGGTAGCGGTGGTCATGGGCTCCGAAGAAATCGGCATCTCCCGTGAAATCGTGAACATTTCCGACAATGCAGTAAAATTACCGATGTCGGGAAAAATAGAATCACTAAATGTTTCCGTGGCTTGCGGGATATTATTGTACGAGATTATCCGCCAGAGGAATATTTAAAACCCCTATCGTCATTGCAAGATTTGATATTAAGAGGAGAAGTGACGGGATGAGGAAATTACTCCGCAAACTTATACCCCACGCCTCTCACCGAATGAAAGTAACGCGGCGCTTTTGGGTTTTCCTCAAAGTATTTCCTGAAGTTGAGTAAGTAATTGTCAATCGTTCTTGTGGAAGGATAAACATCCACGCCCCATATCATTTCAAGGATCAGATCCCGCGACACCACTTCATTTTTCTTTTCAATCAGCAGTTTCAGCAACTTCACTTCCCTGTTGGATAAAATACCCTGCTGACCGTTAATGCCTTTGAATTCAAAGGTTCCGAAGTTTACCCAGTTTTCACCAAAGCTGTATTCCGACAAGCCGATATTTCCGGTTGATACCACAGAGCGTTTTACCAGGATTTGCACACGCAGCAGCAATTCCTCCAAATTGAAAGGTTTTACCAGATAATCATCCGCCCCGGCTTTGAGTCCGGCAATGCGTTCTTGCCCGGTATGCTTGGCCGACAACATCAAAATCGGGATTTGTGCATCTGTGAGCCGGATGGTTTCGCACACCTGGATGCCGTCAATATAAGGCAGCATGATATCCAGAATCACAAGATTAAAACGCTGCTCCTTGAAGAGTTTCAGCGCCTGCTTCCCATCGTTGGCCACCTTCACTTTATAGCCTTCCAGCTCCAGATTCAGCTGGATCACCTCTACGAGATGCTCCTCATCTTCCACCAATAATATCCTGATTTCATTTTCCATATTCCTGCACTGCAAATAAAAGCAAAAGCGCTAACTTAGCCGAACAATGTCCAAAAATAAAACTATACTTTCACTCAACGATTATTGCAGAAGGAGAATCGCCCTTAAAAAATCCTTTGTTTTTTACAGGATGCCGCATTCACAGGAAGTTCAGGGCATTGAAGCCGATGCTTCCCTTCACCTTAAAAATATTGATCTGCAACAGAAAGGATTTTTATTTCATCCTTTCGACAGCCGGAAACAGGACATTGAACTCCTTCCCGGAAATGCGCAAACCTTCATCATTGAAGACCACTCAGCGGAACCTTTAACACTCACTGAAATCAGTTCTGAAAAGGCTACCGCTGTCACTACCGAAGAAGAATACAAAACGCAATTCAACCACTATCAGGAACTCTTTGCTAAAGGCGAACTCAAAAAAGCCATTCTGTCGCGCATCAAACTTATTGACGCCAAAACAATCGATATCCACCGTACTTTCCTCAACTTACTGAAATCTTATCCCGAAGCTTATATCTATTGCTACTATTCGATTTCAGCGGGATTGTGGATAGGCGCGAGTCCGGAAAAATTCCTGCTACTGAAAGACAACACCTTGGAAACCACAGCCCTTGCCGGCACCAAAACCGAGGAAGAAAGCTGGGGCACCAAGGAAGAAGAGGAACAAGCCATTGTAACGCAATTCATTGAAAACAGTCTGAGTGACCTGCAAAATGTAGAAGTTTCCGCTCCCGAAACCATTAAGGCAGGAAGTATTTACCACATCAAAGCCAATATCAAAGCCAAGTTCGATTCCGAAACAGATTTGATTGGATTAATTCACCAGCTCCACCCTACTCCGGCCGTTGGCGGATTTCCGAAGGAAGCTGCATTGCGGCTGATTGCGTCTACCGAAAAACACAATAGGGAATATTACAGCGGTTTTGCCGGTCCGCTCAACATTAGCGACACTACGCACTTTTTCGTAAACCTCCGCTGCGCCAAAGTTTTTAAAAATGGATTGGGACTCTTTGTTGGCGGGGGATTGACTGCCTCTTCGAAACTTGAAAAAGAATGGAAGGAAACGGAGAATAAGGCGGGTACGTTGGAGAAGGTTTTGGTTTGAAAACACTACGTTATTACGCTGTTTTAGTACAGCCAAAAACATTGCGACTTTAGTGGATTCAAAACACAATAAAGCACTTGCAATCTCCAGCCATTTTTAGGAACAAATCATCGATCCATATATTCCTGCCATTCTACTAAAATATATTTCGCATTGCCGTTTTCGGTTCGTTTTAAAAAACCAAACTCATAACAAAATAAATACACATCACCCTTCTGGTTTTTCCAGTAATGAGTGAAGTATTTCGGATTAAAACCTGCTTCTACAATTTTCTCCACCCTCACAGTAGATTTTCCTGCTCTGTTAAAATCGCGCAACAATCGTCGGTTCAATTTCAATTGCTCATCAATTTTCCTGAACAAAGAGTTTTCCTTGCTTTTATTTTTTTCGTAGTTGTGGTTCGATTTGCAGTAATCGCTGCAATATTTTTTGTCCACCCTGCCTTGTAATTCACTTTTGCAGTTTAAGCATAAACGACTCATAAATAAATATTTAGTTAGCTAAGCGTTGAATTATCCGTAGATTTAACCGGTTAAATCTACCAATAAATTTTTCTTTATCTGCCTTCAACTTTTCATTTGCAGAAAAACAAAGGCATGGAAATTTCAAAAATCATTCACCGGGGCGAGCAACGAATAAAGTTAGTTTTCCCTAAAAACGAACAAATTCATCAACAACTAAAAAAAATAAACGGCACCAAATGGAGCAACACCCACCATGCTTGGACTATCCCCTACGCCAAAGAGAATTACCTGCAGCTAAAAACCTTATTTCCTGCCTTAACAATAAGTAATGAAACACCTAGTAAATCAACTCCTACCATCACAAATCAAAACACTAAAAGCACACAAAGCATTTCGTATTTCCCCAAAGATGATTCCTGCAACATAGTCTATTATGGAAAACAAATTTTGTTGTTCATGAAACCCAATACTGTCATCATAAAACAACTGCAAAATTTTAAAGGAATCTATTTCGATAAAAACAAAAAAGCATGGCGTTTGCCTAATAATGCCTCCAATATTCAAACCATTCAGCAATTATTTCAAAACAAAGTTCATTTCCTAAATGAAAACAAAACCAGTAGTACAAAACCAATCCCCTTGCCGCCCAACACGATAAAAATTGAAATAACACCTTACCAAAATTTTCACATCTATTTTAAATACAGCTTAGAATTGTATCAATACATCAAAAAAATCAAAAACAGTAAATGGAACACAAGCAGCAAATGCTGGGTTCTTCCTCATACCGAAGAAAACTTAAAACTAATTGAGGGTTATTGCTCGATTAACAAATTGCAGTGGCAAGTGAGTTCACAAAAAGAGAAAAAACTTGCACCTAAAGTGCATAATAATCAAACCTTTGAATTTCCGCCCGAATATTTACAAAAGTTAGAGCTGGTGCGTTACAGCCCACAAACCATTAAAACCTACTGCTCCATATTTAGCGATTTTATCAACTTCACAAAAGAACCCAATTACAGCAGCATTTCTGAGGAACAAATAAAATGCTATTTAATGTATTTGGTAAAACGAAATGTATCAGCATCGTATCAAAATCAAGCCATCAATGCTATCAAATTTTACTTTGAAAAAGTGCTGGGGCAACAACGTAAATATTACCAAATTGATCGGCCTTTTAAAGAAAATAAACTGCCTTCAGTGCTCAGTATTGAAGAAGTAAAAGCAATTATTCAAAGCATCGATAATTTTAAGCACCGCTGCATTATTCAACTTATTTACTCGGCAGGATTAAGAATCGGTGAACTATGCAATTTAAAGATTCAGGATATCGATAAAATTCGCATGTTAATTCACGTCAAGGGCGGCAAGGGTAAAAAAGACCGATACACCCTTTTATCACCACAAATTCTCCAACACTTGCGCGAGTACTACATACAGTACCAACCTAAAGAATACTTGTTTGAAGGGCAATTCGGCGGAGCCTACAGCGAGCGATCAATACAAACAATTTTTAATGAAGCCTGCCAAAAAGCCAAAATTTTAAAACCGGCAACGGTACATACCTTGCGCCATAGTTTTGCCACGCATCTACTAGAAAACGGAACCGATTTGAGGTACATTCAGTCTTTATTGGGACATAGCAGCAGTAAAACCACGGAGGTTTACACGCATGTTACCACCAAGGGCTTTAATCAAATAAAAAGTCCGTTTGATTTATTATAATATTCAATATATTAGCAACTGCTTATGCAAAACGCCTTAACAACAATTTCTTCAATAATTTTTGATATGCTTTTTAACAAAGAAAAATGCAACTCAACTAATGCAGAGATTGACGCAATGCGTAAGTACAAATGTTGGGTGCAAGCCTAAAAAACCCGTCCGAAACGACAGAACTAGATATAAAATCCGTAAATTTGAACTTAAATTATGAAGAATTATGAGTAAGAAAAAACGAGTTGGTGAAGCGATAAAAGGTGTTGTGACAATAATGATGGACAGAGTGATGAACAATGTTCTCATTAACGACCCATTTATTAAAGAAAAACACCATTCGGCTAAACCTCTTTACGCAGCATTAGTTCCAGACGAAATATTTAAAGGTGCACACTTTGAAAGAAGATTTGTAACACCTTTTGGTGGCGTTTGGGAAAAACTCGCTCAAGTTGTTGCTCTTGAAGCACACGGACATTGCTCAATGGGACATAAAATTGACGGAGTTATTGGAAGTGAAAGTTTAAGAAGAATCCAAGAGGTTTTAAACAGTTTAGAGACCAAAACTAAAGGAAAAGAAAAAGCAAAACCCG
>JBJTOK010000034.1:0-4415 GCA_046074525.1 Flavobacteriales bacterium | reverse complement strand
AGAAAAAAATAAAAAATGAACTCACACAGGGTGAGAAAGACTTCATTAAACAGATAGAGTCATCTGTAAAAAAGATTCAACCTAAAAAAAGTAAAAAGTAATGCAATCCCAAATAAAATGCCCCAATTGCGGAACATCTATTGATGTTCAGGATGTATTAACGCATCAATTGGAGGATGAAATAAAAAAGAAGTACAGCAGTCAGCTGGCCGAAGAAAAGAAAAAATTTGAGCAGCAGTCGGCTAAGTTGCAGGAAGAGAAAGAAGCTTTTGCTAAACAAAAGCAAAAGGAAAATGAGCTTTTTCAGGAAAAGATGGATGCGAAGCTAAAAGAGGAAAAGAAAGCCATTGAAGAGAAGCTGAAAAGTAAACTCAAAGAGGAACAGGAAGAGCAATTTAAAGAGTTGCAAAAGGAATTGAATGAGAAGTCGCAACAACTGAAAGAACTAAATAAGAGCAAGGCTGAGATAGAAAAACTAAAGCGTGAAAACAGCGAAATGAAAGAAGCCGTTGAGGCCGAAGCTCAGAAAAAGCTCAATCAAACTCTGGCAGAAGAGAAAGAAAAAATAAAAAAGGCCGAAGAAGAAAAAAACGAAATGCGCTTTAAAGAGCTTCAAAAGCAATTGGAAGATCAAAAGCGATTGACCGAGGAAATGAAGCGGAAACAAGAACAAGGTTCTATGCAGTTGCAAGGCGAAGTGCAGGAATTAGCCATTGAAGAGTGGCTTACCACGCAGTTCCCTTTAGATACCATTGAAGAAGTTAAAAAAGGAGCGCGCGGCGGCGATTGTATTCAAATTGTAAACACCCGCAGCAGTCAGAACTGCGGAAAAATATATTATGAAAGTAAGCGCACCAAGGATTTTCAGGGCAGCTGGATTGAAAAGTTTAAAACCGACATGCGTGAAAAAGGAGCCAATATTGGAGTTTTGGTCACCGAGGCTCGTCCGGCAGGAATGGATAGAATGGGCTTGAAAGATGGCATTTGGATTTGTTCTTATGAAGAATTCAAGGGCTTGTGCGGTGTTTTAAGAGAATCTATTATTCAGGTAAGTATGGCGGTTACTTCGCAGGAAAACAAGGGCGACAAGATGCACATGCTTTACGACTATCTCACCAGCAATAACTTCCGCATGCAGGTAGAAGCCATTGTAGAAGGATTTTCTTCGATGAAAACAGCGTTGGATAGTGAAAAGCGTGCAATGCAAAAAATATGGAAGGAGCGCGAAAAACAAATTGAAAAAGTAATCGCCAACACCATTGACATGCACTCTTCCATCAAGGGAATTGCCGGAAGTGCGATCCAAACAGTAAAAGCATTGGAATTACCGGGGTTTGAAGATGAGGAGGAAAATAAATCCTGATACAGAACATTAAAATTTAAATTATGACTAAGCAATCATCAAATAACAATCAAACAGTATTTGAGCAGATAAAAAATATTGACGAAAGCGGTAATGAATTTTGGGGAGGAAGAAAGCTTTCTAAGATATTGGAATCCTCGGGGTGAAGAATTTAAAAAATAAATATGAGGCGAAGCCTCGTGGAGTAATAAAATCGCTTAGCGAAAAGAACGCTAAGCGAGGCGGACCTTATCTTAGAGTGGGGTGTTTGGCGATTAAACCTCAAACACCACTTGTATTCTAATAAAATGTTCATTATTTTTGATTGTTCATTATTAATGAACACTATAAAAAAGTGAACAAGAAAGAAAAAATAGAAACGACTCAAGTATTATATGAGGCCCTGAATCAGGTGCAACCTATACTTGGCCCGGATTGGAAAATAACCTTGCGTCCCAACAAAAAGGTGTATGGTGATGATCAGGTAGTACTATTGTATAAAGGTGATGAGGTTTATCGAGCCGATCGAATTGTGCAAACTCATTTCAGAGATGAGCATATCGCCAGGAATTATAATCAAATAAAGAATAATAAAACCATCATAATTGCCGAATATATCTTACCTAAAACAAAGACCTTATTGCGTCAGCAGGAAATTGATTACTTGGATATAAACGGCAATTGCCATATCAAGGAGGCAAAGAAGAAGGAAAAAGTATTTTTCTTTATTGAAGGCCAAAAGAACAAAGAATACAAGAAAGAAAAATACAGCAGACCTTTTGCTAAAGCAGGTTTAAAGGTTATTTACGAGTTTTTATTAGACAAAAACTTTATTAATCACACCTACCGTGATATAGCGGGCAAAGCAGGGGTGGCGCTTGGAAATATCAATCACATAGTAAATGGATTGCTTGAAGAAGGCTTTATACTCCGAAAAAATAAAAATGAGCTCACATTAATCAAAACAGATGAATTGCTTGACAAATGGACAGCTGCCTATGGTGAAAGGTTAAAGCCTACATTAGAGATAGGAACTTTTCGTTTTATGAACCCAAACGATTTTGATCATTGGCATACTATGCCATTTGACCCTGAAAAAACTTGCTGGGGGGGTGAACCCGCTGCCTATTTTTTAACCAAATACCTTAACCCCCAAGTTTTAACTATGTATACCACGGAAAACAAGGTGGATCTGATTAAAAAATACAAATTGGTTCCCGATCCATACGGCAATGTGAAAATCTATCGTAAATTCTGGGGAGAAAAAGAAAAAACAAAAGATCCAGTAGTACATCCTTTATTGGTTTATACCGACCTTATTCTTACCAATGATGAACGATGCTTGGAAACAGCAAACATGATTTATGAAAAGCACCTCAAAGAAAACATTTAGAGAACTTAGCCTTCCTTTTCTTTCGGAAGTATATGATATTATAGACACTGTATGTAGAAAACACAATGTTTCATGCTATTTAATTGGAGCTCAGGCAAGAGACATCAATCTCCTTGAATCGGGAGTTCGACCTACCCGCGGCACAATGGATATAGATTTCGCCATTATGCTACCTAACATGAGTACGTATAGCAATATATTTTCTGACCTCCTTGGTTCTGGTTTTAGGAAAACCCAAATGCCATATCGCTTAATTTATGACAAAACGAATACAGTAATAGATATCCTTCCTTTCGGTGAAATAGAAGAAGGAGAAGGAACCGTTAAATTCACCGAAAGAGAAACAGAACTTTCGGTACTAGGCTTTAAAGAAGTAAGCCAAATCGCGCAAAATATTACAATAGAAGGAAAAACGGTAAGAGTAACTCCGTTAGAAGGAATTTTTATCCTGAAGTTAATTTCTTGGAATGAGAAGCCTTTAGAAAGAGCGAAAGACCTTACGGACTTAAGATTTATTCTGGAAAACTATTTTGAGATAAACAAAAATCGTTTTTATGACGATCATGTTGATTGTGTTGATGAATTATCGGATAAACATTTTGAATTAGAGGCTGGAGCCCGACTACTAGGAAGAGATATGGCTGTCGCATTAAAATTATCTGAACCGTTGAAAAATCATATTATTCGTGTTTTAGATACCCGTCTACAAGGAAATATTGGTGATCTCGGACATTCCTTAGAGTTTTCGGATGACAGAGATAAACTGGATACTAATTTAATAAAGCATATAGTAACCGGGATTAACGAGCGCATTTGAGGTTCAGTCAATGCCGCCACAAAGACGCCAAACGCGCCAAATTCCCTGAAGAAAATTATGAAGACAGAACCTTTCAAAACCCCCGCAGAAAAGAAGTTTGACAAATTAAGACGTCTTGCCGAAAGTAACGAAGTTGCCGAGGCCGAACGAATACATGAGAACTTTAAAGAGATTCGCTCTTGTCCATGTTGTGCAGAAAAAACACTGGTTGTTTATAAAGTAACAACCATCGATCTTCATAATCTCGGCAAGAAAAAAGATATAGATTGGGTAAAATGCTATTTATGTGATTATCATTTGAGATTCAACGCAGGTGATCCGGCGCTTTTTGATTTACATTCGGAAACCCTTTTCAACGAATAGATTACCCTACTCCAATAAAAAAAGCCTTCATGAAGGGCTTTTTAATGCTTAACAAAAGGAGCTATATCGCCTTTAATTTAGGTATATCATCTTCAGAAAGGTTAAAATTAATTCTTGGAAGAGCTTTTACAGCATCCTGCTTGCGTTTGTCACGCACTTTGGTATAAATCTGAGTGGCTTTGATATTACTATGTCCCAGAAGCTTAGACACTGTATAAAGGTCACCGTCGGCGCTTTCCAGTACATTGGTGGCAAAAGAATGTCGTCCGGTATGGAAATGCAGTTTTTTAGGATCAATACCCGCTGCCTTCGCCCAAACCTTTAGTTTTCGATGCATCCAGTTATAAACCGTTTTCCGACCATCTTCTTTTTCCTTTATTCTTGGAAATACATAAGGGCTTTTTTCTTCGTCAGCCGATTCCCTTTGTCTTTCTTTTAAAATATCAATGGCGCTGTCTGAAAGCGGGAGATATTCAATTGTTTCCGTTTTTTCCTGTTCA
>JBJTOK010000033.1:0-95508 GCA_046074525.1 Flavobacteriales bacterium | reverse complement strand
AACAATTCCGTTTCAGATTTAGCGAAGCGTAATCTGAAATCTTCATAGTGGCGATTTTCAATCACTTTACAGCTAAAATTACAAATTCTCAAAGACAAATATTTCAGATTATGCTTCGCTAAATCTGAAATTACCATCCGCGAAATACTCAAGACTCACTCTCACTCTCCAGACTGATTCCAAAAGGGTCTGTTAAAAGACCAGACAAAATACTGACCTTCTTAGAAAGTCCCTTGTGATGCGGTTGTCCGGTGGTATCTTCAAAGTACCCTAAAGGACTAACTTTGTATGAAACACGCTTACAGCTTATGCATATTGCTCATCGCTATGGCCGGCTCCGTTTTTGGGCAAACGGGAATTACGCCTGCCGATGACGCACCCATAAAACTGGATTGCCCTCAGTTTCCATTGTATGATTATTGGGATCGCAACTGCCTCATCAAAACTGCCGAGCCTTATGGTGAAATCCGCTTGCCCCAGGCTGGGGTTGATGGTCTGAACCTGGAGAGTCCGATGTGGCTCACCTTACCGGTTAACAAACCGGGGTGGGCCCTCAGTATCGCCCACGCCTGGAACCTCCACCGCAATTATATCCAAAAAGTAAACTATCCTAAAATATCCTATTACGAAGGGATTCTTGGTATTGAAACAGGTTTGGCCTGTACCTGTGAAGCTAAATTTGATTCGCTCACCTGGCCGTGGACGTCGCTGCGTTTCGATAACTGGGATACCAAATGTAAGTTCTCTAATCCTCATGAAGGTTGTTTCCAGATGGAAGAATACAATGCCTGGGGACAGCTCAACCAGATTTTACCTTATCGCTTTCCCTGTGAAGGATTTAATAATAATATTCCTGCTCACCGCTTTGAAAACCAGGCTATTGCCCTTACATATAGAAATGTATACAATCACATGACACTGGAGTATTCCTGGAACACCCGCTTGTGGGAAATCATAGAAAATCCGGCTTGCGACCCTTATGCCTACGAGAAATTACTGGCCGTGGGCTGGAACAGCTGGATAGGGGGGATTTACCAAAATATTGCCGGACTCTACGATCCACAAGTTAATTTTTACACAGGAAGGGCTGCGGCGGCTACTCACAATTGCTGGGATTTGGCCGGACAGTTTGGTTTTTATCCCGATGTATTGGGGTGGAACATGGCTGTGCTTGAAGGAAATACTTCTTACTGCCAGTACCAGTATCCGGTGTTGAGTCAGCAAAATAACAAGCCGGCAGGTACACAAAATCATAAAAAACTACCCGACTTCGATTGCCTTTTCCAATGGAGTGATGTATCGGCTTATATCGATACCGTATGTAATTTCTATTATGAATACAGCATGGCAGTTGATCCTGTGAAAAACGCTGAGGTGAAGAAAAGGGTAAAAGCTGTTTTTGATCAGCTGGGTGGTGGCGGAACGGTGAATTTCAAGCGTATGGGTCCGGTAGTAGATGAAATTATTTTATGCTTTCCGAAAGAAGTACCGCTCATGGGCTCTTTGCATGATGACGCTACACCGAATGGTTACCGCGGAAACTGGTTTTCCCGCTGTCCGGGCAATTATGCCCCGGCTTCACATATTGAAAACCGTAATTTGAAAAAAGATACCATTTGTATCGGGCAGACTTTGGTGGCCGCAGCGGTGATTGATGGTGGTGAGGGCCCGAACCTTACTTACAAATGGAAGGTGAATGGTGTTCTTCAGGCAGCCAGCGACAGCTTGTTCAATTTTTCTTCCAATGTGGTGGGCGATTTTATGATTCAGCTCAATGTGTGCGATCCGAAGGAAGGTGGTTGTGCCGACGCGAATTGTTTCATGAGGATACATGTGTCGGATTGTAAAGTGTGTAATCTGCTGGCGACTTCCTCAGCCGTGAATACGCCCTGTCAGAACAGTCCGAAAGGAAGAATCAATCTGACTGTTACCGGTTCAGCCAGTTATACCATTAGCTATGATGGTCCTTATAAAGGCACTGTAGATGGCAGCGGGGCAACGGCATCTATCACAGGATTGGTGGATGGTGTTTACAACATCACCATCACTGATAAGGCGGATCCTACCTGTAAATTTCTTCTCTCACAGGAAGTAAAATACGATGTGGCGATGAACAACAAGTTGATGGCTTCCATTCAAACATTAAATGATTGTGATGCCAAACTGAAAGCGGAGATTGAACAAACCAATTGCCATTGCGAATATACAGTGAAGATGCAGGAGGTAAGTCCGGATCGCTGGGAGCGTTACGTGTTTTTTGATATTATTCCTTCTACGGGCGGTTACGAAACTTTCCGCGGAAATGTATTTTCCAATACCAATACTCTTATTACTAAGAAATTTTCTTTGTGTACGGGAGATAAGATAACAGTGGAAGGTCATATTTTACCAGCATCGGGTTCTTGCGATCCACACCGCACCGATGCAGTGAATGTGCAAAAAAGCAAATATGAAGTTTGGTTGGTGGGGCCCGATGGTACGGAGCTCCGTCACGAAATTGTGCAGGCCGGAGTAATCAAGCAAAACACCGATTTCGTGGTTTTTGAACATACCGTGAATTGTCCGTTCACACCTGATCCTTACACTTATTTATGGACTCCCGGCAATTTAACGGGAACTCCTGTTAGCGTAAGCGAATCCAAATACATTGATAAAATTTATACTGTCGTTGCCACCAATACCAATCATCCTGCCTGCACTTTAAAAGATACAGTGCTCGTGCCTTTCAAGTGTCATGTTGATTGCGTGAAACCCGATTCCAGTGTCATCACTCCTGGCTCACTTTCCTTGTGTAAAGACAGTGTAGTGACCTTTAAGGGCAATCAGTTGAAGGCTTACGAATACCGTTGGTACAAGGATGGAGTACTTGCCAAATCGGGATTGGAAATGTACGATTTCATCAGCACCGGAAAAGGAAATTATCAGTTGGTAATCACCGATACCGTGAGTCCGAACGACTCATTGTGTATGGCTTTTTCAGATACCGTGAAATTTAAAATCGCTGCGCCGCCAACAATCAATATCAGTGGGAAAACAAAGATTTGTGAAGGGGATTCTACTACGCTCACTTTTAAATTTACCGGTGCTCCTTTATATGCATTGAAAATCGGGAATAACAATTACAGTACTGCGGATAGTTTGAAAGTGAATTTCACAACAGCGAAAAGCTACCTGCTGAAAGTCACGGATGGAAATGCTTGTTCTTCTCTGCATACCTTGGATATTACTGTTACTCCTGCGGAGAAAGTCAGGTTGCCCGGTGATACCATCCTTTGTGCCGGACAGGATTTTGTGATCAGGGTTCAGGATACTTATTCTTTTTACAGTTGGAGCACCGGCCGCTGGGGCGCGAAGGTCGATAGTATTATATGGAAAGATGAAGATAGAATTACTGTAAATACCACCGACGCCAATGGCTGCAAAAGTGCTGATACCATGCTGATCACCTTAGCGCAAGCGCTTAAACCCGATCTGGGAAAAGACACTGCTTTGTGCGGGACTTCACTTACTTTATCTGCTGCGCCTGATTTTAAAAGCTATTTATGGAATACCGGAGCTACAACAAATATGCTTGTTGTGACAACGGCTGGTGACTATACTATCAGCACCAAAGATGAGAAGGGTTGTGCCTCCGCAGATACTATAACGGTGTCGCTGCATTCGGCGCCTTCCATCGCTGGTATGCTGAAAGACAAAACCACTTGTCCGGGATTGGATGTCAGCTTTAATGAACTGAAGAATTTTGATGATGGTTCCGCTCCATATACTTACCTCTGGCAGGATGGCTCTGCCGCCGATACTTTCAGGATAGCCTCCGCTACAGTCGGAGAAGAAATCCGTGTTGCCCTCACCAATAAATACGGCTGTGTAAGTTATGATACTGCGGCTGTTACAGTGAGCAATGCACTGGCCGTAAATATCAGAAGTTCGGATGCTGATAAAGAATTCTGTTTTGGTGATTCACTGGTATTGTCGGAACCGAATTTCAGTACGGCCAATGGCTATACTTTCTCCTGGCAGAATGGAGCATCTGCAACAGAGACTTATCACGTAAAAACAGCAGGGAAGTACAAACTCGAAATGGAGAAAAATGGTTGTAAAGGATCGGCGGAAATCGATATCAAAGTGAATCAGCTGCCTGTCATCACTCTTGCAGCCAATCATTCTATTTGTAATGGCGACAGCGTTGCGCTCAATGCCAATGCAGGAGTTGGAACAACGTTGCTTTGGGACAACGGGAAAACGGGTTCTCCGCTTTTTGTGAAAACCGCCGGTCGCTATATTGTAACGGCTACGAATACGCTTACGCAATGCAAGAGCAAGGACACTGCAATGGTGGCTGTTTTCTTTGCTCCGGTTTTTACTTTTAATAATGATTCGCTGATTGCTTGTGAAGGAACAGTGCTGACTTTAATGCCGTCGACTATCATTAGCGGTCCGGATTATTTATGGAGCAATGGCGCGAAAACACAAAGCATCACTTTTAATACAGCTGGAAATTACTGGTTGAAAATGACTGATCCTCTTACTTCTTGTGCGCATAGCGATACCGTGAATGTTAGTTATACCGAAGCTCCGGTGGTGAATTTAGGCAAGGACACAACGGTGTGCGAAACCGGTATCGATTTGAATGCGGGCTATGCCAATAAACCTGGAGTGAGTTATTTGTGGTCGACTGGTCAGACTTCCCGCAGTATTTACGTTACCGATGAAGGTGCTTATTCAGTAAAGGTGTCCATTGGTACTTGCTCGGCTTCCGATACTATGGAGGTTGGGGTAGTGAGCGGCCCCGTTTCTGAATTGCGTGGCAGTGAACTGAATGATCTTACACCTTGCTTTGAACTGGAGCGCAACCACGTGCTTAAGGCCAATGACGATCCGAAACTGATTTATACCTGGTTTATCAATGGTGCTATGAGCAAGGAGAAATCCAATTCCATAGGCGTTCTCGCTGCTGGTAAATATGAAGTGTTCATTAGTAACGGCATTTGTCCGCTTGTTAAAGACGAAATCAAAATCAAGGAATATTGTCCGACTAACTTCTTTGTTCCAAATGCTTTTATCCTTGGAAGAACCGGTGAGAATGGTGCTTTCAAAGTGTATGGAAATGTGCCTTCCGATCAGTATAGCATGATGGTTTTCAACCGTTGGGGGGAGCTGATTTTTGAGTCTTATAATCCCGATGACCAGTGGGATGGAACTTATAATGGTCATGAGGTTCAGCAGGACGTGTATGTATGGAAAATCACTTACCGGGAAAATCAGGAGAACGGAAAACAGCTGCTTACCAATAAAATCGGACATGTGACGGTGTTGGGCGCAGCGGAGTAGTTTAGGGTTTTGTAAAGACGCAAAATTTTGCGTCTTTACAAGAATACCACATTTTAGGTATTGCCTCCCCCATACTATAGAGATACATTTGCAACGTACCTTAATATAGTATGTCATGAATTTTATGGAAAAACAAAACGGACCGCAATGTATTCTTCTGCAGATCATGGCGTCGTGTGATTCCAAAAAGAAAGATTGCTGCAAGAAGTACAAAAAAGGAAAAGCCTGCAAAAAGTGTCCTAAGCACTAAATTTCCGATCTCTGTCTTCCAGACAAATCGACATTCAAAAAAAAATATTTTCAAAAAGATTTGACTCTTACCTTACGTCATGGCCTATGTTTGCTTTGTCGAATGAAAAACAAGTGATATGAGTTATTCTGTAAAGCAATTGGCTGAACTCTCGGGAGTAAGTGTGCGCACCTTACACCATTACGATGAGCTGGGATTGTTGAATCCCTCTGTCCGCAACGAAGCTGGCTACAGGAAGTATGGCGACCAGGAACTTTTGCGTCTCCAGCAGATTTTGTTTTATAAAGAACTCGATTTCCCGCTGAAAGAAATCATGGAGATTCTGGATGATCCTGATTTTAATCTTGAAGAGGCATTGAACAATCACAGGAAAATGCTGAAGGAAAAGAGAAATCGTATGGATGTTTTACTTGTAACCATCGACAAAACCATTCAACAATTAAAACAAAAAAACATGACACCTGATGACTTGTATCAAGGCTTTCCAAAAGCCAGAGAATACCGTGATGAAGCCATTGAAGAATTTGGCGAGGGAGCGGTGAAGCAATCCGAAAACTTTTTAAAGAAATTGGGGAAGGAAGGATTGAAGAAATTAGTTGCGGAGCAGGTTGATAATCGCGCAAAGCTGGTAGCGCTTTCCAAAGAAGATCCGGCAAGTGCTGCTGTGCAAAAGGAAATCGCACTACATTACAACATTATCCGTCAGTTTTGGGGAACGGTGAATTCACCTGATAAGCAGGCCGAAGCTTACACCGGGCTAGGTCAGTTATATGTCCATGATGAGCGTTACACTATGGTAGATGGTGTTCCGCAACCGGAGTTCGCGAAGTTTATGAGTGAAGCGATGAAGCTTTTTGCGGAAAGGAGTTTGAGGTAAATAAAAGACTTATTAATCAGTATTTTTACCTAAAGCAAATTCAAAATCTGAAGCAATTGAGAGTCAGGGTAATAATTTTAAAATCTGGATTCCTGTAAAATTCTGTTACTGGTTGAGGAGGCGAAATACCCTTTTTCCGGTATTCCATTTCATCTTTTCGGCTCTTACTTTTATTCAAAATCATTTTTTATGCAAAGCAAATGTTTCAATGAACTGATAGAGCAAAACCAAATCTATTTATACCTCACCGAAAAACTGGATATTCCCAAGCATTTGCTGAAGGAAAAAATAGGAAGAGTGTGCGGCCAGATGAATTTGAATCATCAGTTGATTGAAGCGATTTTAAAAAGCTATGATGATAATTACGATTTTCCCTACGCCGAATTCAATACCTTTTCGGCAGAAGAAATCATCAACTACCTTGAAGTTACCCATCGCTATTACCTGATGAAGAAGCTGCCTGAAATGGAGCAAACCGTTTTTCAGGTATTTAATAAATACAATGAATCGCATAAGTTATTGTCGCTGTTGTGTCTGTTTTTTGCCGACTATAAAAAGAAGCTCGAGGAGCATATCCGTTTCGAGGAAGAAAAACTCTTTCCTTATATAAAGTCTTTGTCGCAACTGAATAATCAAAGTTCTCCTGAAGCAATCAATGCAGTACTTGATTCTTTTTCTCTTCAGGAATTCATCGTTAACCATAATAAGGTAGAGGATGACTTGCAGGAGGTGCGCAACATCATCCTGAAATACAAAGCCGAAAAGAGTACGCCATTGCCTTATCGTATTTTCCTCACCCAGCTGCAGAATTTTGAGCTGGAACTCAGTCGACACGCCCTTATTGAAGATGAAATTCTCCTGCCGCGTATGTTGCAGAAAGAAGCTTCATTACAGACAAAAAGAAGAGCTTCAATTTGATGTTTACTCATCTGTTTTCTACCCTAATGTGGTGATGATTCACTCCCTTATTGTGGTATGTGGAATGCCGTAAAAACGTGATTTTACAAAGGGTATAGGTACTCTACTTTTGTGCGGAAATTTTTTATAACCGACAAAAGTGAAATCTTGTATTCTTTTTCTTGCTTCTTTTTTTCTGTGTTCCCAGTCTGATGCTGCATCTATTTCAGGTAATATTTCGGCTCAGGGCGTTAAAATCAACCGTGCATATGTTCTGATAAAAGAAAATTCGCTGTCTGTTTTTTCCGGGAGCAGCGGCCATTATTCTTTTACTTCTCTGCCGGCCGGAGAGTATACTGTTGAGGTTTCACATTCCGGATTTATTACGCAAAGCAAGAAGGTGAAATTGTCGGAGAACGCCGATCATACTTTAAATTTCGTCCTTCATCCCGAAGAAAAAAAAGTAAATGAGATAGTCATTACTACTAAAAGCAAAGCCCAGGAAGTAAGGGAAAGCAGTTTTTCTGTGAATGTTGTTGAAACGAAAAAGTTTGCCAATACGACGACCGATCTCAATCAGGTACTGAATAAAACAACGGGGATTCGTGTGCGGGAGAGTGGTGGACTCGGATCGGATTTTAATTTTTCCCTCAACGGATTTTCGGGCAACCAGGTGAAGTTTTTTCTGGATGGTATTCCCATGGATAACTTCGGTTCTTCGCTTACGCTCAACAATATCCCTCCCAATCTCGTGTCGCGAATAGAAGTGTACAAAGGTGTGGTGCCGGTGTGGCTCGGTTCCGATGCGCTGGGGGGCGCCATTAATCTCGTCACCAACAGCGACGTTAAAAATTACGTAGATGCGTCCTATTCCATCGGTTCTTTCAATACGCATCGCGCCATGCTGCTCACCCGTATGGCCAGCAAATCGGGGTGGGTACTGAGTGCCAATGCTTTTTATAATTATTCCGATAACAACTACTTTGTTGATGCGCAAATTCCCGATCCTGTTTCAGGTAAGGTGAGCGGATTTACAAGGGTGCAACGCTTTCATGATGCCTATGAATCGACTACTGCACAAATAGAAGTAGGTATTCGCAATAAAAAAATAGCCGATCACCTTTTGCTCGGATTCATTTTCTCTACCAATCACAAAGATGTGCAGCAGGGCGCAAATATGACGAAGGTGGCCGGACAGATTTTCAGCACCGAGAAGGTGTTTATTCCTACACTGAAATACAAAAAAGACAATCTGTTTACCAAGGGGACTTCACTCAATTTTTATGCATCATACAATTTCAGGGATGCAATGGCAGTGGATACCAGCTCGAGGATTTACGACTGGTTTGGCAACTATACAGTGAAGCAGGTGGATGCCACTTCGGGCGAGCTCACCTGGGACAAAACACTTTTTACTTTCCGTGATGAAGTGGCTCTGGCGGCATTTAATTTCAGCTACCAGATCAATACTGTTCATTCCCTGGCATTCAACAATACTTTCTCCCGCTTTTCAAGAGTGGGCGAGGATCCTATTAGCTACACGCCGGTGCCTTATGGCTCGCCGAATGTGCTGACGAAAAATATCACCGGACTCTCTTATAAAGTCGATTTGTTCAAGAAACGCTGGTCGACAATTTTTTTCTCCAAGGCTTTTTTCATGGATGCGGCACTGTACAAAAATGACTGGGATACTGATTCTATCATTCCGGTGAACAACCATTTTTTATATCCGGGCTTTGGGGCAGCGAGTTCTGTCCACATAACAAAATGGCTGCAGGCAAAGCTTTCTTACGAGAATACTTATCGCCTGCCTGAAGGAAATGAAATGTTTGGTGACGGATTGCTGTTGCAGGAAAGTCCCGATTTACAGCCAGAGAAAAGCAGCAATTTCAATGTGGGATTTTTGGTGTTGGCAGTGAAGAAAAAACATAAACTCAATGCCGAGGCGAATTACCTGTACCGCACGCCACAAAATCTTATCCGACTCACTACCATCGGCGTTATCAGTCAGTACCAAAACCTGCGCTCCGCCATGATCAACGGCGTGGAAGGAGGTGTGCAATACAACTACAATAATCATTTTACCTGCGAGCTGAATGCTACTTACCAGGACATCATCAACACCAATAAATACGAAGGGAATACTTTGAGTTATCTCTATCTCGATCGCTTGCCGAACATTCCTTTTTTCTTTGCAAATGCTGCGTTGGGCGGACAAATGGATAACGTCATTTTCAAGAAATCAAAGTTGTCTATCGATTACACCTGTCAGTTCGTGGAGGCTTTTTATCTCAAATGGCCGAGTCAGGGCAGTGCTAGTCAGAAATACGATATCCCCCGCCAAATCACGCACGACGCCACAATATCCTATTCCCTGCAAAACGGTCGCTACAACTTTTCTTTTTCCTGTTTCAACATAGCTGATGCCAAACGCTACGACAATTTCCTGCTGCAAAAACCGGGTAGAAGTTTCAGCTTGAAGTTCCGCTATTTCCTGTCTACTGATCATAAAAAGTAAATCAATTATCTATTAACCTTAATATATCATTATGAAAACTACACAGCAGATTTATCTGTTAGCACTCGCAACAGCCACTGTTTTAGGTTCGTGTAAAAAGCCGGAACCAGGAGTTGAAAACATAGAACCTACCTACGCTTTCGGTTTGCGCTCTTTGGGCGAAGGCGACGAAACCGCCGATTATCTTGTGGTGCACAACGATTTGATGTCGGGAGAAATTACTTCTACCGGAAAAGGAGTGGAGCTTTCGGGCTGGAACTATTATGCCCGCGGAAGCAAAAGACTTTTGACGATGGATTACAATCAGAATGAATGCAGTGGTTACGATTTTGAAAATGGCAATTTTGTAAACAAAGGCAAATTTGTTTTTGAGCGACTGGATTGTATGAATCCGGGAGCAGATGACGAAACCGTTGTTGCTATTGGTGCACCGTGGGGTGGAGGCTCTTACGATTGCAATATCCAATTACTGGATGTGCAGGACGTGTCTATCAAATCAAGCAAGAAGCATCCTATCTACGTTTCTTTCCATAATGATACCACGCAGCTCAATGCATGGCCAACACATTCGTATGTGGAGAACGGAAAACTCTTCGTTTCTTTTTATCCTTTGGAAGGAAAGAGCTGGGAAACACCAATCACCGATACGGCTTATGTAAGCGTGTTTTCATATCCTGATATGACTTACCTCAAAACTTTTAAAGATACCCGTACCGGTCCGATTGGCTATTATGGTTCACAACCTGCTATACTGGAAGACGAATCAGGAAATCACTACACTATTTCCACTTCTTCGTATGCTGCCGGATTTACCCAGGTGACAAAGTCCTCAGGTATTTTGAAAATCAATGCCGGACAGGAGCAATTTGATGCCAACTATTTTTTTGATGTGGAAGGAGTTTCAGGATTTAAGCTGCTTACTGCTGCTTATGTAGGCAATGGAAAAGCTGTTGGACGTGTAGTAGCCAGCGAAACCTCTGCTGATCAGTGGGCTGCTTTTGATGTAACCAAGCCGACTTGCAAACTGGTGGTACTTGATTTGAATGCCAAAACGGTAATTGAAGTAACCAGCGTTCCATTGCACGGCGGACAATACCAAACGCCTTTTTACATTGAAAACGGAAAAGTGTACATGTCGATCAACAACGGCACGGAAACTTATGTTTATGAAATAAATCCTTCTGATGCCAGCGCTAAAAAAGGTGCTAAAATCGTAGGACAGGAATTACAGTCGATTTTTAAATTGTAATGCGTCCCTCTCTAAAAAAAGCAATTGGCAAAATACACCTCTGGCTCGGACTGGCGTCTGGGTTGGTGGTGTTTGTCATTGCGATTACTGGTTGCGTTTATGCGTTTCAGGAGGAGATACAGAATGCTACGCAGTCGTATCGTTTTGTGGAAGCGCAAAACAAAAATTTTCTTCCTCCTTCCGCTTTTGTGCAGGCCGCCGGAAAAATGCTGCCCGCTGAAAAGCCGCACAGTGTGACTTACGGTGCTAAAGATGAAGCGGCTCGCGTGACTTTTTACCGCGAAAATTTTTATTACATCGTTTATCTCAATCCCTATTCTTCTGAAGTACTGGAAGTGAAAGATGTGAGCAGTAGTTTTTTCAGCTGGATACTCGATGGCCATTTTTATTTGTGGTTGCCTGATGATATCGGAAAACCTGTAGTGGCTATAGCGACTTTGATTTTCGTTGTGCTCATGATCAGCGGACTCATCCTCTGGTGGCCGCGAAATAAAGCTGCTGCCAAACAACGCTTCTGGTTTCGCTGGAGGGAAAGTACCAAATGGAAAAGAAAGAATTACGATTTGCATAATATCCTTGGTTTTTATGCGATGTGGATAGGTATTATTATCGCGCTCACCGGATTGGTGTGGGGCTTTCAGTGGTTCGCCAAGTCAGCTTACTGGCTCACTTCAGGCGGAGAAGAAATGGTGGAATATTATGAGCCTTTGTCGGATACTTCTGTTTTGGCAAGCTATGATACAGTTCCCTATGATGTGCTCTGGAGAAAATTATCCGCTGAAAATCCTTCAGCACAAAGCATGGAAGTCCACGTTCCTGAAACGGATTCCTCTGCTATCAATATCGGCATTAATCCTGATAGCGATACTTACTGGAAAACCGATTACCGTTATTTTGATCAGTATACTTTGAAAGAAATGGAAGTTGCCCATACCTGGGGGAAATTTGAAAATGCTTCGGTGGCCTCTAAAATCCAGCGCATGAATTACGATGTGCATGTAGGTGCTATTGCTGGCTTGGCGGGTAAAACACTGGCCTTTTTTATCAGCTTGCTCATCGCCAGTTTTCCTGTAACGGGATTCATGATATGGTGGGGCAGAAAGAAAGCTACAGCTTCCTGAAAGTCAGTCCTTCCTTTTTCAATTCTTCCTTCAATTTTGGAATGGAAGTTTTTCCTATGCCATGCAGGGCTAAAATTTCTGCTTCGCTGTATTGTGAAAGATTTGTTGCTGTGGTGATTCCTTCATGCTCCAAAGCTCTTCTCGCAGGTGCCGGCAGCAAGGCTAAGAAGCCATTTTCCGGTTTACGTTCCTGCTCACATTGCGGACAAGTCGGGCAGTCGGAGCTCTTGTAATATTGATGGCCTTCCGGACAGGTTCGTAAAGTCTTTTTCATTCGATTTATTATATTCACAAATAAAACGCATAAAAATGACAAACCCAATTACAGTAGAGGCAACGGTGAATGCACCGGTAGAGAAGGTCTGGGAATACTGGACAGAACCAAAACATATCATGCAATGGTGCAGCGCCACTGACGACTGGCATGTGCCATCGGCCACCAACGATGTAAAAGTAGGCGGACAGTTCACCACCCGCATGGAAGCTAAAGACGGAAGTTTTGGTTTCGATTTCGGTGGTGAATACACTGCAGTGAAAAATCATGAACTCATTGAATATACCATGGGTGACGGCAGGAAGGTGAAAATTGTTTTTTCCGGAAAAGGATCGTCTACCGTTGTAACAGAAACTTTTGAACCGGAAAACCAAAATCCTGCAGATATGCAAAAAGGAGGCTGGCAGGCAATTCTCAATAATTTTAAGAAGCACACGGAAGCAAATTAATTGACATGAAAAACCCAATTTATCCTTGTCTGTGGTTTGATGGCAAAGCCAAAGAAGCGGCAGAGTTTTATTGCTCGGTTTTTAAAAATTCAAAAATCACTGCATCCAATCCCATGGTGACGATGTTTGAAGTGGAGGGTAAAAAATTCATGTGTCTTAATGGCGGACCACATTTCAAATTCAATGAAGCGGTATCTTTCGTGATTGATTGTGAAACGCAGGAGGAAATTGATTACTACTGGGAAAAGCTCACCGCAGGCGGTAGTGAAAGTATGTGTGGCTGGCTGAAAGATAAATATGGTGTGTCGTGGCAAGTGGTACCAGCTGTTTTAGGAAAACTTATGAGTGATGCTGAAAAAGCACCGCGTGTAGTTCAGGCTTTTTTGAAAATGAAGAAGTTTGATATTGCGACTTTGTTGAAGGCGTAAGAAGTTCCTGCGTGTGCTTCCTCTTATCCAGGGAGGAAAGTACATGCAATCCCTCTCAAAAACGCACTCTTACTCTGATTCAAATCAATCCGGTATTCACAGCGTACAACACCAGATCCGACGTGGATTTTGCCGCTAATTTCTTCATGATGTTTTTGCGGTGGGCATGCACGGTGTGATAACTGAGTCCGAGCTTTTCAGCAACTTTTTTATTGGTAAGTCCTTTGGCGATTAAAATGATGATCTCATGTTCTCGGAAGGTGAGTTTGGTAGGTTCGCAATCGGGTTCTTCCAGCTTTCTTTGCAGCACGAGATTCATCACTTTATTGCAAAAGAATTTTTTGTCATTAAGTATCGCGCTGATGGCGCGCGTTACTTCTTCGGGTTCGCATTCCTTGGTAAGATAGCCATTCACGCCTGATTCAATATGCTCAAGGATTTTACGCGTATTACTTTCATCAGAAATCATCAGGATTTTACATTGTTGTAAAACGGCTTTTATAATAAGGATGTCGTCGTCACTGAAAGCTTCGCCGTTAGTGAAATCGGCAATGAGCAAATCGGGCTGTATTTTTCTTATTGCCTGCAAGGTTTGTGCACCATTGGCTGCCTGGTACAGTTTGTATTTCTCCGAAAGGATTTTAATTAATCCTATACGCGAAATAGCTTGCGGGTCGGCAATGAGGATAAGAGGCTTTTTGTTCATCGCTACAAAAATGCCTAATAAGTAGGGGATGGGACAATACCGTGATTGTGGTATTTTGGTTTCTATCGTCAGTGCGAGGAGTGTACTCACTGCGAAGTAACTTCCTCGACGATAGGGGGGTTACAACTGCTCCAAAAACTCAGTAAACATATGTTCCGGTTGCGCACCGGCGACAGCAATTTTGCGATTGCCTACAAAGAAAGGAACTGAATTGATACCCAGTTTTCCGGCTTCCTCCATGTCGTCATACACTTCATCAGTAAAAGAATCATCAGCAAACATTTCTTTGAGCTGATTTTCTTTCAATCCGATTTCCTTACCAAGTTCGATAAGTATGTTAAGGTCGTTGATGTTTTTTCCTTCGCAGAAATACGCGGAGAACAACTTTTCTTCGGCTTCATTCTGCAGCTTTTCACTGGCTGCAAATTGTATGAGTCGGTGAGCATTGAAAGTATTGGCTGGAATTGTTTTATCGAAGTTGTAAGTCAGTCCGGCATCCGCTGCCATCTTACTCACGCGATTGTTCATGTCGATGGCGTAATCCAGAGTCCACCCTTTTTTATCGGCCAGCATCTGGTGGATGCTTTCGCCGGCAACAGGTTTGAAATCCGGATCCAGCTGAAAGCTTTTCCAGATGACAGTCACTTCATTTTTACGCGGAAATTTTTCGAGGGCTTTTTCAAACCTTTTTTTGCCGATGTAGCAAAAAGGGCAGGCAATATCCGACCAGATTTCTATCGTCATATTAGTGTCCTTTAGCAGCCAGCCATCTTTCGGCATCGAGAGCGGCCATACAGCCGGTGCCCGCTGCAGTTACAGCCTGACGGTATTTATGATCCTGCACGTCGCCGGCAGCAAATACGCCCTCAATATTGGTGTAGGTGCTGTCGGGTTTGGTTATAAGATATCCGTTTTCATCCATGTCGAGCTGACCTTTGAAAATGCCTGTATTCGGTGAATGTCCTATGGCCACAAAGAAACCAGTTACTTCAATAGTACTTTCCTGTCCGGTTTTATTGTTTTTTACTTTAACGCCTTCCACCGTTTGTTCTCCAAGTACTTCCACTGTTTCAGTGCTGTACATAATTTCAATGTTCGGCGTGTTTTCCACACGATGCTGCATTGCTTTTGAAGCGCGGAAAGAATCGCGGCGCACCAACATGATTACTTTTTTACAAATTTTAGAGAGGTAAGAAGCTTCTTCACAAGCCGTATCTCCGGCACCAACGATGGCTACTACCTGGTTGCGATAGAAGAATCCATCACACACTGCGCAGGCAGAAACACCGCCGCTTTTCAATCTTTCTTCAGAAGGGAGTCCGAGCCATTTTGCAGTAGCTCCAGTACATATAATAACGGTATCGGCAGTGATTTCGGCTTTGTCTTCCACCTTCACTCTTTTTGGTGTTTCGTTGAAGAATACTTCTGTGACCAAACCGGTTCTGACATCGGTGCCGAATCTTTCGGCCTGACCACGGAAATCTTCCATCATTTGCGGACCTTCAACGCCTTTAGGGTAGCCTGGGAAATTGTCTACTTCTGTGGTGTCCATCAGCTGTCCTCCGGGTTGCATTCCTACATACATAACAGGTTTCAAATCGGCACGTGCTGCATAAATCGCTGCTGTGTATCCTGCTGGTCCGGCGCCTATGATAAGGCATTTGTGGTGTTCTTTAATCATGGTTTTATGGTCTGAAATTGAATGTCAACGAAAATAAAAAACAAAAATCGAGTCTGCGTAAAATGTGGAAAAGTTAATCTCAATCGACCAATAGAGAATTTTTATTAGTGGCCTTTATGCAAAAGAAAACCCCTGTAAAACAGGGGTCTTCCTTAACTTAACCTATATGGACTGGAGAGCGTTTATTTCTTAGCGGTGAAGGTTTTCGATTTTTTACCAACAGTTACCGTTACTGAATCGTCGCAGTCGCCTGTTCCGAAATCAACGGTTCTGGTTTCTTTTCCTTCAGGAGTGATTTTGATTACACCGCTTACGATTTGGTGGCAAGCCACTTTGAAAGTGAGGGGAGTAGTGATTTCAACATTCACAGCAGTGCCGTCAGCTTTGGTTCCTGAGGCCGTTCCTGAAACTACAAACACATCATCAGTTCTGTCGAATGGAGTGGTTGATCCTTCCGACCATTCTCTTAATCTTGTGGTAGAACCACTGATAGTGCTACCGTCGGAAAGAGTAATAGTGAAAGTAGCGGAAATATTCCAGCTCGGATGGTTGTTGGTGGCATACATACCGTTGAAAGTAACGGTTCTGGTGGCTTCTACTTTATTGTTGTTAACATAGTAGCCATCGGTAGTAGCGGTTCTTACGGAATTAGCTACCCATGGATTGCCGATTCTTGTAATTTTGATTTTCCCTTTTCGCACTTTTCCGTCTTTGCAGGTAACGCCGGTAGTACCGAAATCAACGGTAATATTAACAGTATCTCCAGAGGAAACTTTAACGATTAATACGGTGTCGCCTAAAATACCGCCTGTTGTTTCAGTTTTGAAAGAAGATACTTTTCCGGCTTCGGCTTCATCGGCGATAGCATCCATATCGTCATTGGTTTGTTCGGACATGGCATGGTTTTCAGCAGCAGAGGTGCTATCGTCTTTGTCTTTGGTACAAGATGCGAAAGTTAATCCGAGAGTAAGGAGGAGGGCGCTGCCCTTAAGTAATTTTGTGGTTTTCATAGGAATGATTGCGTTAGTTTTTTTTAGTAAGACCAGATGAATTCGTAGTGGTTGCCGATGAATAGGAAAAATGTTTGGATCACCCCTGTTCGTCATAGCTTCGTCGTGAGTACTCTCCCCGCAATGACGACCAGGCTAGAAACTACATACACGAAAAAATCTGTGTTGATCTGTGAAATCTGTGGGGAATAAGGAATTACTGCAATGCAATAATCTTAGAGTAGTTGCCAATCGACAAAGTCACAACGTTATCACATTCGCCATTCCCGAAATCGATGAGTCTTTTTGCTTTCTTTTCCAAAGCAATTTCAAGCACACCACTTACAATGTTGGTGCAGTTTCTTTTTCTTTTAAGCGGAGAAAGGATTTTAGTGGTGTACGGTCCTTTTTTGCAGATGCCAGATGTAGTACCCGTAATTGAGAAAACATCATCGTTAGGATCATTGGTGAGCACCCCTTCAGAAAACAGGATGCTTCTGTTGAAACTTTCAGATATAGCAGCAGTGTCGCCAAAAGTAACCTTTGTGTCGCCACTTACAGTCACTTCCAGCAGAGAGCTGCGGGTAATGGTTCTGTTGCCTTCAATCAGATTGTCATTGACATAGAAGTTTTCGGTGTAAGCTCTTGCCCAGTTTTTATCGCTGAGGGCCTTAATAATGATTTTTCCGCGACGGTATTTCTGATCGGCACAGAGGCAGTTATTGCTTCCGAAATCAACTACCACAGTGATGGTATCCTGAGATATTGTTTTTTTGAAATCTACACAATTCGACAAAAGATCGCCGGCTTCGCTGGTTTTAAGGGAAGTGATGGTGTCTTTTTCTATAACTTCAATAATGATGTTGTTGATTTCGTTGTTGTTTTGCTCAACGTAGCTGTAATTCTGAGCAAGGGAGGTGTCGGTGTCGTTAGCGTCAGTCCTGGGTTTTAAGCAGGCTGAAAGCGTTGATCCAATGAAGAGGATCATGACTGATTTTGCTATCCGGCTCTGGTAAAACATGCTGCAAATATATTATTTATGCGCGTTAGACGCATTAAAAATCAAATGGTTGCTTCAGTTTACTTCCATCACCTCATTATTTTCAATGTAAAGGAGATAGCTCGTAACTTTTTTTGGACTGATTTTGCCCAGATGGAAGGCGTATTTGAGGATTTGTTTTTTATGCTTTTCGCTGGCTTCCCCTGTCTTGAAATCGAGGAGGAAGATTTCATTGGTGAACTCTACAACCCTGTCGGGACGGAATATTTCGCCCTGGTCGCTGATGATCTCTTGTTCTTTTTTGACCTTCACCCCTTTGCTGAATAAAGGTTGAATTTCAGGATGAGACAGAAGAGCAATTATTTTTGCTTTTAGCGTGCTTACTTTTGCGCTATCAAGCAATCCTTCCGCTAAGGCGTCATTCAGGACTTTATCCAGTTGATCCTCATGATCGAGTTTTGCAAACAGACTGTGAATGATATTTCCATATTCTTTCGGACTCACAGAATCCCATATCGTTGGGGCCTGCCGGCTGATCATGATGTGCTCCCGCCAGGTGTTGGAAACATGGGCTGAAGGTATGATTTTCTCGATGCTTTCTTTTTTGCTTTTAGAGTAAACTGCTGGGAAACCCATTTCAAAAACCTGATTTCCTTTTTCCTCGAAACAAAGCTCCAGCAGGTCGGCGGTGTTTTGCGGAGTGTCGGTGACTTTTCCTGGTTTGGAGAAAATGTACATTTCATTCTTGCTGCGTGTCATGGCCACATACAGTACATTGATCTGGTCGAGAAGCATCTTGTTTTGCTCATCGCTGTAGTTTCCGGCAAAATCGGTTTCTTCCAGTGTTTTTTTCGCTTTCACATAAGCTGAAGGCAGAGCTTCATTCTGCTGGTCGAGCCAGATATTGTCGGTGCGGAAAATCTTGGTGTCGGTAAAAGGCAGGATAACCACCGGAAACTCTAAACCTTTGGATTTATGGATAGAGCTGATCTTCACGGCGTTTTCCTCTTCATTCATCTGCACCGATAGTTTTGCATTGTTTTCTTCCCACCATTCGAGGAAGCGACCGGTGTCGGGACCGTTTTGTATGGCGTACTGACTGATACAATCGAAAAGCTGTACGAGATAAGGATCGTTATTATCAAGATGCAACTGATTCGCCCATTGCTGCACAATTTCTGGCAGGGACAAATATCGGAAATGCGTAAGGTCTATCCCTTTTTCTTTCAACATAGCGAAGAAGAGCAGGGGAGAGCGGCTTTGTTTTTCAAACTCAATATGCAGCTCGTCTTTCATGATGCCAATACTGTGCAGCACACTGATAGCTCTGATTAAGGCTGGATTGTTTTGCGGATTAAATGAAAGTTGTAATAAGGAAATAATCAGCTGCACCTGCTTGTTTTTATGCAAGAGCAAACTTTCAGAAGAAACCACGGGAATGCCATTTTTCGTGAGGAAATCGGCCACTATATTTCCATTCTCATTTCTGCGGCTGAGCACGGCTATATCGGAATAACTGTAGCCTCTCTTAATCACGTCTTCCACCACTAACTTTATTTCCTGGAGAGTACGTTCTACATATTCCTCGTTCTTCTCTTCCAGCTTGGTTACGCGGACATAACCACCATCTTTTGAGTAGAAATTCTCCTGGAAATAATCCTTGTAAAAGTCCTTTAATTTCGCCGGAAGCAGCTGTGTTATCTTTTCGAAAAAAAAGTTGTTGAAAGCAATCACATTTTTGGTAGAGCGGAAATTCTGGTTGAGGATTTTCTCCTCGAAATTCCTGTTGATGGCTTCTTCTCTTTCCTTTACATTGCTGTTGGCGGAAAGCGCTGCTGAGCCAATGTTGGCGAACTGTTCCACATCACCGCCCCTCCAGCGGTAGATGGCTTGTTTGGCGTCGCCCACCACCATGTTTTTATTTCCTGAGGCCAGAGAATTGTCGATAAGGGGCAGCAGGTTTTGCCATTGCAATACCGATGTGTCCTGGAATTCGTCGATGAGATAATGCTTGTAGCGTTCACCGATGCGCTCATAAACAAAGGGAATGGGTTGGGTGAGGACGATGTCGAGGATTCTTTTGTTGAACTCCGAAATGTGCACCGAGTTGTTTTCCGAACGCAATTGCTCAATGATTTTTTCAATTTCATTGAGAAGGGCGATGGCGTATAAATTCTGACTAATAAGCAAATTCAGCTCGTAGTCTTTTTGTTCTTTATGTATGATGTTCCTGATGTCTTCAATAATAGTACTGAGCTCCGCTTTTATACTATCAATTTTCTGGATGCTGTAGCTATCAATTCCTGAGGCGTACCATTTGTTTTCCGCTGCAGCCTTAAAAGCGCGATTGTTTTTTATTTTATCAAAATTGAGCGCCGAGATTTTTTTGAGGACCGAAAAAAGTCCGGTTTTGCCGTAGGCAAATTCCTCACCACTCAACCCTTGTTTTTGTATCAGCGATACACCTTTATCGGCTAAAGCCTTTAAGCGCGATTCGTAGTTCTTTATTTTTTCGGTATACTCTTTATTCAGCTCAACAAAATGAGAGAGGTTGAAGGATCGTAGTTTCTGGATGTGTCGGTAGCCTTGTTCCTTGAGCAATTGCGGGGCCACTTCCTTTAACTCTTTTTCAATGTTCCATGATTTTTCCTCTTCGGCCTGGAATTTAGAATATTTTAGGAGGGCGGTGGTGAGTTCCTCATCTTCGCCGACTTTGGCAATGAGTCCGTCGATAGCCCTGGTAATTAAAGCTTCTTCATCCAGTTCCACTTCAAAATTCACAGGTAATTTCAATTCATGGGCAAAGGCGCGCACCACGCGCAGCATGAATTTGTCGATGGTGGTAATATTAAAATCGCCGTAGTTATGGAGAATGGCGGTAATAATGCTTTTGGCTTTTTCGCGAATGAATTCCTCGCCCACAACCAGTTCGGCTTTGAGGATATCCATCATGGTTTTTTCTCCTGAGGAAAGTACGGGGTTATTGGCAAAGGCATTGAGGCTGCTGAGCACTCTTTCCTTCATTTCATTGGCGGCCTTGTTCGTAAAAGTGATGGCAAGGATGTGGCGAAAGGCAAAAGGATTGTCGTCTTTCAGGACAATGGCCAGGTACTCTTTCACCAGGGTGAAGGTTTTTCCGGAACCCGCAGATGACCTGTAAACCAGAAATTTTTTGTCTTGTTTTTCCACCCTTGAAAAGTACAAATTTTTAGCCTTTGAAAAATTTTTTATTTCCATCGAGGCAACGCCCCTGATTTTTTACTGTCTTATATATAAGTAATCGTACCTGTTCTTTTTAAATCCAGCTAACCCCTGCTATGTTGTCCGAATCCTCTTCTTCCTGGTCTTACACAATAGCAGGGGTTTATTTTTATCTTTGGTTGTGTTTAAAAGAATCTTACTCGGTATTTTATTGACCATCATCGCGTTTTGTGCATGGAATTGCAACGTGATTTTGTATGGTATTAACCAGGGCATTGGCCAGGTAAAAATCATCCGTAAAGCAAAGCCGGTAGAGGAGGTGATGAAGGATCCTACTTTCCCCGATTCCCTGAAAGCCAAATTGATGCTGATTCAGGAAATAAAACAGTTTGCCGTTGATTCTCTGGGCATTTATAAAAGCGATAATTATACCACGGTATACGATCAGAAGGGACAACCTATCATGTGGGTGATTACGGCTTGTAAGCCTTATGAATTCCATGCCTATGAATGGAAGTTTCCTTTTTTAGGGAAGTTCACTTACAAAGGATATTTCGATAAGGAAAAAGCAGAAAAGGAAATTGCCGAATTGAAAGCTGAAGGCTATGATGCCGATTTGGGAACAGCCAAGGCTTATTCCACTTTGGGCTGGTTCAAAGATCCTATCCTTTCAGGGATGCTGAAGAGTCATCCGGGATCCATTGCCCGACTCATCATTCATGAATTAACCCACGGGACTTTGTACATTAAGGACAGCGTAACATACAACGAAAACCTCGCAACGTTTGTGGGCGACCAGGGTGCAGTATTGTTTTTGAGATTCAAGTATGGTGAGGAATCAAAGGAAATGAAGGATTACCTGGGCAGCATTTCTGATATTGAGAGGTTTTCTAACCACGTACTTACTGGGATGAAAGAGCTGGAAGTACTTTACAAAAGTGAAAGATTTATTAATCTTCCGGAAGAGCAGAAAAAAGCAGAAAAGAAGGCAATGATTAAAAAAATTACGACTTCAGCCGACACGATTTCTTTTTATAATCGTGAAAGGTTTGCAGAAGTTTTTTCCCCTGATTTTGAAGCAGATAATAATTTCTTTCTCACCTATGTGATGTACAGGGAGGGGCAGAATTTATTTGAGGAAGAATTCCGAACTAAATTCCACTCGGATTTTAAGGAATATCTCACTTATTTGAAGGGGAAGTATTCTACACTTTAATTTAAGGACTATCGCCCTTTATGATAAAAAGAAAAGGCTGCCTTAAATGGGCAGCCTTTCGGTTTATTTCCTTCGAATATTATGCTGGCACACTTTCTAAAACCTTCTTTGTAATAAAATCACCTACTTCAGTAGTTGATTTCGCGTTGGTTTTGATGAGGTCTTCAGTGAGGCAGTTGGCAGCAATGGCATCAGCCACAGCTTTACGGATCGCCTTTGCTTCTTCATTCAGATTCAAAGCTGATTCCAGCATCAATGCAGCAGATAAAATAGTACCAATCGGATTGGCGATATTTTTGCCTGCAGCCTGAGGGTATGAACCATGAATCGGCTCGTATAATCCCACTTTATTTCCGGTAGAAGCCGATGGTAACAATCCGATAGATCCTGTAATTACAGAAGCTTCATCGGTTAAAATATCACCAAACATATTTTCGGTCAGCACTACATCAAATCTTCTTGGGTTTTGGATCAACTGCATTGCAGCATTGTCCACGAACATCATTTCCAGAGTTACTTCAGGATAGCCGGCAGCAAACTCCTTCACTACTTCTCTCCATAATCTTGAAGTTTCGAGAACGTTGGCTTTATCTACCAAAGTCACATGCTTACGGCGCTTCATTGCGAGGTCGAAAGCAACTTTAGTAATTCTGATAATTTCATTTTTTGAGTAAGTACAATTGTCGAAAGCTGTATTTCCATCAGCCGACTTTCCTTTTTCACCGAAGTAAATACCTCCGGTCAATTCACGGATCACCACGAAGTCGGAGCCTTCAATAACATTCGATTTAAGAGGAGAAAGATGGGCAAGTGCAGGGAAATATTCTACAGGACGGATATTGGCGAACAAACCGAGTTCTTTACGAATTTTTAATAAACCTTGTTCAGGACGCACTTTAGCGTTGGGATTATTGTCGTATTTCGGGTCGCCGATAGCTCCAAACAAAATAGCATCGGAGTTTTTACAAACCTCCAGAGTTTCGTCTGGAAGCGGTACTCCTGTGGCATCGATGGCACAGGCGCCCATCAATACTTCTGTATACTGGAAATTATGGTTGAATCTTTTCGCAATGGCGTTCAATACTTTTATAGACTGGTCAACGATTTCGGGACCGATTCCATCGCCCTTGATTACTGCAATTTTAAAGTTCATTGGTATAAATTTTTAAGTGTGCTAAGATAGTAATTTGTCGACATGGTTGAACTTTAAAAACTAAGATTATGAAAGGGAAAATTCTTTTAACAATCGGACTGCTGGTCCTAACAACAATATTCTCCTGTACCAAGGAAGCGTCAATTGAAATTGCACTGGATGGGGAAAGATGGAAAATTGAGAGTGTCACCACCTCATACACCAATCACAGAAATACGTATATGCCTCCTGCCGATTTTTATTATTTCGATAAAGAAGGGCGTGGAGGGTTTTATTATTCCAATAATGATTCTGATCCAATAGTGTGGTCGGTAAATGATGACAAGATCACTATTACCAAGCGTAATAAATCGCTGACTTATACGGTCCTTGCTGGAGGTTTTGCGAGACAAACCTGGCAACGACAATATTACAGCTGGGACAATCAAGTAACGGAAGTGTATGAGTTGAGAAAAGAGTAATAAAAAAAGCCCCGGAGAACTTTCCGGGGCTTTTTGCTTTATGCTCTCTGGGCTTCGTAAGCCTTGATTTTATCTTTGATGCTTAAGAGGTAATCAATGTTGTCGTAGCCATTGATCATGCAGGTTTTCTTGTAGCTGTTGATCTCGAAGGATTCTTTCTCCCCTGAAGCAACAATCTGGATAAACTGGTTTTCCAGGTCGACTTTTATTTCTGCTTTAGGATTGGCGTCGATGGCCGCGAATATTTTTCTGAGGAATTCCGGCGTTACGGTAATCGGCAACAAACCGTTGTTCAAAGCATTGTTCTTGAAAATATCAGCGAAAAAGCTGGATATAACTACCTTGAAACCATAATCGTGAATGGCCCAGGCAGCGTGCTCACGACTTGATCCGCAACCGAAATTTTTTCCGGCAACGAGGATTTTTCCATCGTATTTTTTGTCGTTCAAAACAAAGTCCTTCGGTGTGTTATCACCGTTGTATCTCCAGTCGCGAAAGAGGTTTTCACCAAAGCCATCGCGGGTGGTGGCTTTCAAAAAACGGGCTGGGATGATCTGATCGGTGTCGATGTTTTCAATCGACAAAGGAACTGCAGTGCTGGTTAACGATATAAATTTTTCCATAATCTTCTTAAACTAAATTAAATCTCTAACATCGGTGATATAGCCGTTGATGGCTGTGGCTGCGGCAGTGGCCGGACTAGCCAGTAAAGTTCTTGCGCCCGGACCTTGTCGTCCTTCAAAGTTTCTGTTGGAAGTGGAGACGCAGTATTCACCGGCGGGAACTTTATCGTCGTTCATCGCCAAACAGGCAGAGCAGCCTGGCTGACGGATTTGGAAACCAGCTGCTTCCAATACTTTATCGATGCCTTCATCATAGATTTGTTTTTCCACCTGTTTTGAGCCTGGAACAATGTAAGCTTTTACATTGTCGGCTTTCCTGCGGCCTTTCACTACTTCGGCTACAATGCGGAAATCTTCAATACGTGCATTGGTGCAACTGCCTACAAATACATAGTTTACGGGCTTACCGATCAACTTATCACCAGAGTGGAAGCCCATATAATCCAAAGCCTTGTTGAAAGATTCTTTTTCCTTGGCATCACCACTGGCGGTAGGTACATTTTCAGAAATCTTGATGCCCATGCCCGGATTGGTTCCGTAGGTAATCATTGGTGTGATGTCGGCTGCGTCATAAGTGAATTCAGCGTCGAATACCGCATCGGCATCGCTGTATAATTTCTTCCACTCAGCAACAGCCTTATCGAAATCAGCGCCTTGCGGAGCGAATTTTCTTCCTTTTACATAGTTGAAAGTAGTTTCATCCGGAGCAATCAATCCGCCGCGGGCACCCATTTCAATGCTCATGTTGCAAATAGTCATGCGCGCTTCCATTGTTAAGGAGCGAATGGCAGATCCTGCAAATTCAATGAAATAGCCTGTTCCACCACCGGCAGTCAATTTGGCGATGAGGTACAAAATAATGTCTTTGGAGTAAACGCCTTTATGTAATTCACCTTCAATGTTGATGCGCATTCTTTTTGGTTTGCTTTGCAACAAACATTGTGTAGCGAGGACTTGCTCTACTTCGCTGGTTCCGATACCGAAGGCGATGCAACCGAAAGCTCCGTGGGTGGAAGTGTGGCTGTCGCCACATACCATGGTCATCCCTGGTTTGGTAATGCCTAATTCCGGACCAACTACGTGCACAATTCCCTGGTAAGGGTGATTCAAACCGTACAATTCGATACCGAAATCCGCGCAGTTTTTAATGAGTTGGTCTACCTGTTTTCTTGATAAATCATTCTTGATGGGCAAGTGCTGATCCAGCGTAGGTACATTGTGATCGGGCGTAGCCACGATTTGTTTTGGGTTGAAAACAGGGATGCCCCTTTTTCTCAAACCGTCGAAAGCCTGCGGAGAGGTTACTTCGTGAATGTATTGAATGTCGATATAGAACACATCTGGTCCGTCGGGAATTGTCGTAACGACATGCTTTTTCCAGATTTTATCGAATAAAGTTTTTCCAGCCATACTGTATAAATAGTTCTGTGTTAAGTTTAAAAATAGTAAGTGATTAGCCTTTCAGGATTGACAAAAGATCTTCGTCGCTCACTGTTTTTTGCTTATCGGCCAATTTGATGAAGCTTGCGTAAATATCGTTCAGTTCATCCTTGGTAACGTTGTAGCCCAGTAGTTTCGCTTTGTAAGCTACTGCCGCTCTTCCGCTGCGGGCGGTGAGGGTAATGGTGCTTTGATCAACACCAACGTCGAGTGGATTCATGATTTCGTAGTTTTCACGGTGCTTGATCACGCCATCCTGGTGAATACCTGAAGAGTGCGCAAAAGCATTGTCGCCGATGATGGCCTTATTGGCCTGTACCGGCATCTTCATGATTTCGGAAACCATTTTGCTGGTTTTCGACAATAACTTCGTATTGATGTTGGTGTCGTAACCGAGGTAGCTGTGTTGCTTGAGGATCATCACCACTTCTTCCAAAGAGGTGTTTCCTGCGCGCTCACCAATACCGTTGATGGTGCATTCCACCTGGCGTGCGCCATTGAAAACGCCGCTGATGGAGTTGGCGGTAGATAAACCTAAATCGTCGTGACAGTGGGTGGAGAGAGTGCATTTGTCGATGCCTTTTACATTTTCCTTAAGGTATTTGATTTTCTCTCCGTATTGTTGTGGAAGGCAGTAACCGGTAGTGTCGGGGATATTCAAAACAGTAGCTCCGGCGTTGACGACCACCTGGATGACTTTCGCCAAAAAGGCATTGTCGGTTCTTCCGGCGTCTTCTGCATAGAATTCCACATCTTCAACGAAAGTCTTGGCGTATTTCACGCAGAATTCCGCTTTCTCTATTAATTGTTCTTCTGTTAATCTTAATTTGTGCACTCGGTGCATCTCTGAGGTGGCAATGCCAGTGTGTATCCTTCCTCTTTTGGCGTAAGCCAAAGCCTCACCGGCTACTTTAATGTCCTGTTCAACGGCGCGTGATAAGGCGCAGATTACAGGGTTGCTTACTGCTTTGGAGATTTCAACTACCGACTTAAAATCGCCCGGACTAGAAACAGGGAATCCGGCTTCTATAATGTCAACGCCCAACTCTTCGAGCTGTCGCGCAATGATGATTTTCTCTTCAGTGTTTAATTTGCAACCAGGTACTTGTTCTCCGTCGCGTAAGGTGGTATCGAAAATGTCAACTTTATTTGTCATGTCTATAATAGGTTATAAGCTGTCCCGTCAACTCAAAACTAGGGAATAGTTGTTCTGTTTTGAAAAATTTCGCGATTCATATTCTTTTATTTAATTACGTTCAAAGTTTTTGTTATCTTTATTATTGTTAAATAATGTGTTGCTTTTCAATAAATTGATTTAGTTAAAATTTTGTTTTTTATACTATGTCCAGTAAGAATTCTGACCAGCTTTATCAGCTCATAAAAACCCTGAGCAAGGGGGAGAAAAGGCATTTTAAGCTGGTGGTTACCCGTCATAAAGGTGGTGAAAATGCTAAGTTTTTAAAGCTTTTCGATCTCATTGATAGCATGTCGAATTACAGTGAAAGTAAAATCCTGTCGAAGGAAAAAACCATTACCACTTCCCAGCTTCCAAATCTCAAACAGCATTTATATAAGCAGATTATGCAGAGTTTGCGGATGTTGCATGCTGCCAACGACCTGGATTTAAAGATTCGCGAGCAGATTGATTACGCGAGTATTCTTTATAACAAATGTCTTTATCAGCAAAGTTCCAAGACTTTGGAAAAGGCTAAGGAGATGGCGAGGAAGTATGGGAAAACCGTGTTGTTACTGGATATTCATGAAATGGAGAAGAAGCTGGTGACCAAGTTTGTGAAGCGAAATATCCAGGGCAGGGTAGAAGAGTTGATTCCTGAGGGTGAGCGACTGCAATCGCAGTTGAACAACATAAATACTTTTTCCAATTTGTCAATGAAACTCTATGCTTTCTACTTAAAAATTGGATTTATACGTAACAGCAAAGACTTTGAACTTGCTAATAGTTTTCTGTATTCCACTTTGCCTGCTTTTCAGGAGACATTGTTGTCTACGGAAGAGAAGATTCATCTCTTCGATTCTCTTGTAGGTTATTACTTCTTTACTCAGGATTACAACAGGGGCTATGACTATGCAAAAAAATGGGTAGCACTTTTTGATGAAAATCCGAGTCTGATTGTTTCCAAGCTGGAGCTCTATATCAAAGGAGTGAATAGTTTACTCAAGTCGCAATCTAAGCTAAGTCTTTTTAATGATTTCCTTGATACCAACAAGAAGTTTGAGGCAGTGAAAAAATTGCCGGATATTTATATTCCCGACAATGTAAGCATTCAGCTTTTCAAGTATTCTTCCAAGCACAAAATCGAGTGTTATTTCATGCTTGGTGAATTTGACAGGGGTGCGCTGGAAGTAGATAAAATTGCGGAAGAACTCATTCTCTTTAAGGATAAGCTGAGTCAGTACGATTTGCTTCTGTTCTATTATAAGTTCGCTTGTATGTACTTTGGAAATGAGCAATACAAAGAGGCGGTTCATTTTCTTAATGAGATTATCAATACAAGAGATGTTGATCTCCGCGCCGATATCTTAAGTTTCGCGAGAATACTCAATCTGATTTGTCACTACGAGCTTAAGCACAACGACTTGGTGGATTACTATGTGAAATCGACGTATCGCTTCCTTAGTAAGAAAGAGGACTTGCATTTATTCCAAACAAGAATTATCCGTTTCCTTAAGAAACTCAATATGGTGCGTACCGATAAAGAGCTGCGCACTGCTTTCAAGGAATTGCGTGATCAGCTGATACCGCTCACCGGGAATCCTTATGAAAAGAGGGCTTTCATGTATTTTGATATTATTTCCTGGCTCGAATCTAAGATCTATCATAAGCCGGTACAAGAAATCATTAAGTCGAAAGTTTTGAAGAGGGTAGTCGACCAAAATGCAAAAAACTATTGATTTATTAAGGATTTCATAACCATTTCAGGGAATCACCGTAAACGAAAAAGTTATTCGTAGTTATTTACACTAAAATTCAGCTTATGATTTTGTTTATTACTTCAGCAGTTCTGATCCTTGGTTTGGTATTGCGTCCCTTCAGAAAGAAAGTGCAGCCGGTTTTCATCCCTGTAAAAAAGAAAAACAATCACGGAAAGTAATTTCTGTTTTGGCACGGATATTGAATTTTAGCTCAAAACAACCAAAAAACAATACTATTATGAAGAGGAATACAATTTTAGCATCAGCCCTTGTGCTTGCTTCAGTGTCTTTGAACGCCCAAACAGATAATATCAATATCAACATGAATATGAATGATGGGATGGGTGGTACCGGAATGAACATGAATATCAATGTTACCGGTACAGCTACTCAGTCAACCACCACCACAACTACGAGTTCTTCGAGTTCGTCGTCTTCAACCTCTTCAGGAATGGAAGGGAACGGAAGTACAGGAAGTACAAGTACAACAGTTTCACAACCGGTTGATAATTCCTGCTCACCGATATCTTCCGCTGATTTGGCGGATGCTAAAGCTTCTATCGAATCCAAGCCTTTTGCCGATTCTAAGATGACAGTAGCCAAGCAGGTGATTGACAACAACTGCTTCTCTTCCGATCAGGTAAAACAGTTGATGGGCCTCTTCACTTATGAAGACCAGAAACTGGAGATCGCTAAGGTTTGCTACAGCAAAACCACCGATAAGAAAAACTACTACAAATTAAACGATGCCTTCACTTATTCTCAAAGCATCGATGATTTGAACGAGTTTGTAAAAGCCAATAAGTAATAAACAGATATGCGCAAAAAAAAGCCCCGGAATTTTTCCGGGGCTTTTTTGCTTTTAAGCTATTGTTGAAGCATTACCTGTATCCATCCTGTTTTTTCGCCTTCGATTTCGGCTGTGTTTTTCCATCTGCAAACCCAGTAATATACGCCTGGAGCCACAGGATTGCCATTGAATTTGCAATCCCATACCGGCATAACGTCTGTGCTTTCAAACATCTTCAACCCCCAGCGGTCGTAAATCACAATGGAGATTTCTTCAAATTTCTCAATGGTGGTACTGTCGCAGTTTTGGAAGTTGTCGTTGAAGCCATCGTTGTTGGGTGTAACAACATTGCCAAAGCAAGGCTCGGCTGGTTCGCAGTAATTTCCAATGCTAACAGAGTCCGTATCGGCACAGCCGTCGGAATTGGTCACAGTAACCGAAATGATTTGCGCCGTTGCGATAGTGATAGAGGAATTTGTGCTGGCATCCATCCAGGTCACCGTAGTGAAAGTATCTACGATAGCGGCGGTGTAAGTTTGGTTTTCCTTAAAGCATCGTGTAGTGTCATTCCCTAAGGTAACATAAGGAGAGGCTCCAAGGGTGAAAGTAGCTGTTTTGCTTCCTTTGCAATTTCTGCCGTCGGTGACAGTAACGTTGTGGCTCGTACCGCTGCTAAAAGTTTGGGAAGCTATTCCCGCCGTTCCATCCCAGCTATACGACAAAGGATTGGCGTATACGCCGCTTACCGTTGCATTTAGTGTTGCCGAAGCGCCACTGCAAATCACTCCTGGATTATTTAGTGTTACTGTAATCGTGTCTCCTGGATTGACATCAAAGAAAATAGTGTCTTTACAAGCGTTATTTCCTTCTACAATTACCCAGTGCTGGCCTGTAGAGGAAATGTTGGTGCTTTGCTGTGTGCTGGCATTGTCCCAGCGGTAGCTTTGCCAGTTGCCTGCGTTGAGTGAAATGCTTCCGCCTGCGCACACCGATGTATCGGCAATGGAACCCGAAGGCAAGGCCAGGGAAGATACATTAATGGTATCGATAGCTGTACAAGTTGTTGCATTGGAAACCTTCGTTACAATATAAGCTCCTGCGCTGCCCACTTTTAAAGTGTTGCCGGTAGATCCGCCCGGACTCCAGGAATAAGTATGGTTGAGGTCGCCGGCATTCAGTGTTACTGAATCTCCACTACAAAAAGTAGCACTTAAAGAAGCGGGTCCGGCTGGCGGAGTTTTTACCACTACATTTTCAATAGTAGTATCCTTACAACCGTTGATTTGCGAAGTGAGTTTGAAGGTTACGCGGTAAGTTCCCGGATCGCTGCTGAGTTTGGTTTTGAACCAAGGCGCAGCATAGGTGGCTGACTGGCTTCCGGCTGGCTTTTGAAATATGCTCCAGGTGCCCACGCCGTCTACTACCAAGGTGCTGAGGTCGAGGGAATCGCCCGGACAAATAGAATTCGATGGTGCGTTGGTATTAATTTTCTTACAGCAGTTGATCACTACAATAGTGGTGGAATCTTCCAGCACGCAACCAGGCATCCCGAAAAATACTTTCACCACTGTAGTATCCTGAACATTCGCTGCCGCATTAAATACACCGTGCGAATTCACAAATCCTGTCGGCACCGATCTCCAAACCCCGGCTACAGAAGGCGTGGCACTAAGGTCCATACAAACCGAGGTATAGCTTTCGCAAATGGTATCGGGAATAGTGCGGGTGATTTGCGCTTGTACATTACCGCTGATGAAGCCTGGCGAGAAATACATTTGTGGCAAGCCCGGACCGAGGTCCATGCCGGTGTTGTAGGCATTCAATACAACGTTAGCTGCGGCTCCGGCACTGTTCGGACTGTTAATGCACAACAGGTTTCGGCCATTAAAAGCATTGTTCCCGTTGAACACGCCGTAAATCTTACCGTCCTTGCCAGTGGCCAATTCGCCCAAATTGCTGGAAGTAGCATCGAGCAAGGTGATGGTGGTGGTACATAAATCGTATTGTCTTAGTTCGCCCAGCATGTATTGAGTATAATAGAGCTTGCTGCCGTCGGGAGAAAACTCGGTACCCCAGTATGCGGTAGTGGTGGCTACTGGCGTGGAGTTGCTTACAACCCCTGTTTTGATATTGAAGTCGAATAAATACAAGCCAACAGCTGAGGTGTATGCCAGTCGGTCGCCATGTGGTGTAAAATCAATAGAACCCTGCGCAAACTGCGTTCCGTTGATAACAGGCCCCACCGATGAAACCACAGGTGTGGTATTGATCCCAGCGGCAGTGATTTCAAAAGCATAAAAGTTGTTGTTGGTAGCGCCGTGAACAACTACCCAGGTAGTATCACAGGATTTGGAAATGGCGGCCATGGCTTCGGCCACTCTTGTGGTAGCACTGTTGATCAATACCTGGTTTTTGCTGGTAACGGTACCTGTGGCACCTACCGATAAATCTACTATGTTGTAGTGTAAGCCAGTATTTGAAGTGGTTTGTTCTACCGACGGACCGGTGAAAACATAGTAGCGACTGGCATTGCCTGGATCATTGATCGCCAAAACACCCTGCACACCGCTGCCCGTAGTATTTCCGGGTTCGTTGCTGCCGATGAGCCCGCTCCCGTTGGTCATCACAGCGTGGTTCTTGTCCCAGATTTTTAATCCGTCGCTGTAAAACAAAACATTGCCAGAGCCATCAGATACTATCGTGCTGGCTTCATAAAAAGTTGCGGCTGCTTCGTTGTTTCTGTTGAGGAGGGAACCACCACTGAACTGGATTCCTGCGGCGGTAGGTGGATTGGTGTTCCAGGCGCCAAAATACCACACTTCATCCTGTGCAAAGGATTGCGTGGAGATGGCCATGCATAGCACAGCCACGTTTAGTAGTTTTTTCATAGATAATAGTAAAAAATAGTAAGCACCCCCGTGCTTTGTTGTTTGCAAGTTAATTAAAAAAGGGAAAGAAGCAAATACAAAAGTCGCTTAATATCGCGAAAGCTTCACAGTAAGCTTGGCAGAGCTGGTGCTGATGCGGAGTAGGTATATCCCGCTGGAAATGTTGCTGTTGGAGTAAGTGCTTTGCGAAATAGAAGTTGCGCTGGCCTTGTCGATCAAGCGGCCGGCAGCATCAAACAATTCCAGGGTAACGTCCTGTTTGGTATTAAAAGCTACAATGACTTCCCCGCCAGTAGCAAAGGCCCATGTATTAAAAACAGCAATGTCATTTTGGGTGAGATAAACGGTGGAATCTATCGCTTCCAGGAAACCGCGGGCAGAAAGGCGTTGGTAGAGTTGTGCGCTGTATTTTCCATTGAACAGCGCTGTGTCGGCATCGATGATTAATTGTGCTGCATCACGCATGTTGGTATTGGAAGTCTGGCCATATAAAGCCTGGTAAACAATGCTGTCGGTAATATTGACGCCTAAATCATCCTGGATCTGCATGAGTGTTGCCGACCACATTTCACCGTCGCGCCATTTGTTTGAAGTGATGTCTTCGGGATAATGTCTGTCGGTCACGGCTGTTCTGCCTTCCCAAAATTCATTGTGTCCGTCCCAGTTGAAGATTTCTTCCCAGTGGTAAGAGCTGGCAGAACGGGAGTAGGAGGCCGCAATGTAATCACCAAAACCTTCGTCTACTGCTTTTCTTTCCCAGCCGTTATTGGAAAAAGGAGCTGCTGCTGCTGAAATGGCGTGACCAAATTCGTGTACCACCACATCGGCATCTTCGGCATCGTCCACACCGCCGTCGCCAAACAGGAGACTTACCGGAGAGGAAAATTCATTGAAAGAGGAGTTGTCACCGCCGGAGTGGGCGTGGGGATCGATAGATAACGCAAAATCAACCAGATTGTGAAAGCCCAGACTTTTTACGTGATTGCGGTAGGTGCTGATGTGGTAAAAACTGTTGACGTCTTCAAAACCATTTTCCGAACGGTTGAAGTTGAAGGAATCTATTGTTGAAAAGGCTGGTGTTACGCTGGGAAGGTCTACATCGGCAATTTTGTAGTAATCGTTTTCGAGGTAGAAAGTGTCGTTCTGGAATTTCACTTTCAATGCTTTTTGCTGTAGTTCGTTGTGCAGCGATGCATTGTCGTTGTTATTGTCGTCGGCATAAGGCGCGCCGTAAGTGGTTTGCGCCGAAGTAATGGGATCGGGATTAAAAACGGTGAGCACGGCAGTACTGTCGGTTTTTCCTGAGTAGCTCAATAAATCAGCGCTGTAAACAATAGCGCCCTGATTGTTGAGGATGAATTCTTCACTTTTGCAGCCCTTCTTTTCCAGGTAAATAAGATAAGCGGGAATCAGCTGGGAATGCTGGAAATAATAAATCTTGCGGTAGTTGGATTTGCTGATGTTTGACTGTTGTGCGATGAAATTTTCTGCTATTGCAGCATTGCCAAAAGTTCCTGAAATGGCTTTCGGAAAAGTAAGTGCGTAAACATCTACGGCTTTTTTGTTTTTCAAAACATTCACTTTCACCTGGGCGCGGTAAATAGCAATGTTGTTGATGCTTTGCTGGAAGGAGTAGTGCTTGCCGCCCGGACTCACTTTTACATACAGTAAATTCAATTCAATGTTGAGTTTCTGTGAAAGGTATTTTGAAACCGCGGCTTCATTGTCAGGAAAATCAAAAGCAGAAAAAGTATAATGCTGCGCTTTAAGCTCGTCGATAGGATAAAGGCTGTTCCGGCTTTCGGTTTTTTGTCCGAAAGCAATGTTGCACAATAATATCAGCGCTAAAACACGAATCATTTTTTATAAGACGCTCCTGTTTTCATTTAGTTGTTTAGGGCTTGATAAACACAATGAGTAATATCGATGCCATGGCCAGTACAATACCAATATAGTTATAAATGCGCAGTTTTTCCTTAAAGGCCAGTAATCCCACAATGGTATTGATTAAAATCACACTGAGGTTGAAAGCCGGGAAAATCTGCGAATTATCGAGTTCCTTAAATTCCAGTGAATAGAGGAAAAAGTATATGGAGAAAAAATTGGGAATGCCCAGCAGCACACCGGCGAGCAAATCACGCCCCTGCGGCAGAGTTTTGTTTTTAAAACTGAGGAAAAGCATAATAAGGAGTCCGATCGCGGCTGCCATTCCGAAAATACTTCCGGTGAAAGACAAGGTGTTTACACTGCCTGCAATGCCCGATTGTGCATAGCTCAATAAAGTATCTAAAGCCACGCCACCGATGAATAACAAAATGGGCAGAAGCATTTTTGTTTGTCCTTCTTTTTCTTGCTTGCTGAAGGAAGTGAGAATTACCGAAATCACTGCCAGTGCTACGCCAAAACTTTGCAATAGGGTGAAATTTTCATCCAGTACAAAGACACCAAAAACAATTGGGCCGATAAAAGACATTTTGTTTGCTACGCCGGTAATCGCCACGCCTGCTTCCTGCGATGAGCGGGCCATTACATTGAACAAGCCAATAAAAATAAATCCCAGTGCGATGCTCAATCCCTGCCATTCGGCATTGGCAAAGTCGCTGAAAATTTCGCCCTTCCCCATAATAGCGCCCAGCGAAAAGGCGGTGAGGTAATTGACAACAATGGCGTTGAAAGTATTGATGCTGTATTTCGTAAATAGCTTGAAAGCCACGAATATCAATGCCGAACAAAGGATGCTTGTAATGAGGTAGAAATACATATAGCGAAGATAAGTAATTCAAATTTTCTATTTTTGACTCATGCGCTATTTCATTCATCTTTCTTATTGCGGCACAAAATACCATGGCTGGCAGCGTCAGCTCAACGGCATTACAGTGCAGGAACAGCTGGAGCATTGCATTAGTACGTTGCTGCGCAAGGAAATTGAAGTGGTGGGTTGCGGCCGAACCGATACCGGTGTGCATGCCAAGGATTATTATGCGCACATGGAGGTGGAGGAGTTTCCGTACACTGAAGAAGATTTTACGCACAAGCTCAATCGTTTTTTACCACCCGACATTGCGGTGTTTCGCGTGTTTAAAGTGGCCGATACTTTGCATGCACGTTTCGACGCTAAATTCCGTGAATACGAATACCACATCACTTTTAAAAAAGATCCTTTTGCCATTGAACGCGCTTACCAATATGTGTTTCCGCTGGATCTGGAAAAGATGAAAGAAGCTGCGGCGTTACTTCCCGGATTTGAAAACTTTGAGTGTTTTTCCAAAGTGAATACAGATGTGGCGCATTTTCTTTGCGATGTTCACCACGCTTTTTTTGAAGAAACCAGCAATGGAATGATTTTCCGCATCCGTGCCGATCGCTTTTTGCGCAATATGGTGCGCGCTATTGTAGGAACATTGATTGATGTGGGGAAAGGAGCGGTGTCGATTGAAGACTTTAAAAAAATAGTGGAATCACGCGACCGCGGTAAAGCGGGTATTTCTGTTCCGGCGCATGCGCTCTATCTTTCAAAAGTGGAGTATAATTTTTAAGTTTAGCTTATGAAGAAAATCTATTCAATACTTTTTGTGGCTGTTGCGTTTTTTTTCGCGACAGGCTGTTCTTCCGAGGCTTCCAAAAACCTTGATGAAGATGTGGTGACTTATTCTTTCCAGCATGCTCCGGCCGATTGCGATTGCAAGGGTTGGGTGAGAGTGGGAGCTGATCCCAGCAAGATAAGTTGCGAAGATGAGTGCTATCAGATTCTTCCTGTTAGCGACAGCGCTGCATTAACGATTGAAGTTCCCGAAGGTGCTGTTGTTGACTTTACCGGAAATTTCTACGTTGAAAAGCAACCTTTCGGTGAAGAAGGCGAGCCGGTGAGAACAATGATTTATACTTCTTATAAAATCATTTCTGCTGCCAGCGAAAAACAAGAAGAAACAACTTCTTCTTCCTCTGCGATTCCCTTTGAAAAAATCGACACCAATAATTTCTTCCGTTCCTTCGTGGCTTATGTTCAAAACGGAAATTATAATGATATGCTTTTCTTCTATGATTCGGCTTATGTGGCCCGTCATTGCATTGGGGCTTTGGAAAACGACACTGCACGTTGCATGAATGAACAATATTGTGGTGAAGTATTGAAAGGACTCGAAAAGAGTGAAACCAGAGCTTGCGTTGATTTTACTGAAATTGAAAAAATTGAATTCCTGCGTACTGCCTATGAGGGCGACGACAGGATGGCTTATTTCAAAGTGTCGTCCTATGACGGTCGTGTGATTGAAGTGGGCTGGAAATTTACTGTTCAGGTGAAAATCAAAAAACCTGTGTTTGGGTTTATTGGGGTGGAGTGATCCGCTTGACAATATTTTAAGAGGGGAAGAGTTGATGGTATAGAGAAGTGTGTGGATTTGAATGTGTTTGATGGAAGCAACCTTAATAAGTATTTGATCCAATGAGAAGCTACATCCTGATGTTATTACTTTTCTTATTTGGCGCAATAAAAGCCCAAAGAGATCCTTTTCTGGATAAGAAATATAAAGAGATGTTGTTTGTGTATGATAGGTCGTCAGTACAAATTGACAGACATTTGTATGTGGATACTTTCTGTGTTCATTATCCCCTGCTTTTAAAAGGAGGAACGGATGTTCAGTATGATTCAAAAGGAAATTATAAGATTGATCCGAATGGGATGATTCGATGCGATTTCAATTATGAAGAACTAACTAGTAAAGGGATTTATAAATTGAGAATTAATGATCCTGAATATATAAGCAGGTTGAATCTATCGAATCTTGAAGAACTGATGATATATGATCCTTCTCCGAAAGATATTAACTGGAAGAAATTCCCCAACTTAAAGAGAGTACATGTCCATGAGATTATGGATGAAGGACGTCGTGGTTATTTAGAGTATAGGGATTTGTATCAATTGTTTGAACTGAGAAATATTCGGGAGCTTTATATAGATGTTTCGCCAGAGGTTAATTTTATTCCTGAAACCTGTTTGAGGAATAAACAATTGGAATACCTTACTATATTTAATTACGAGGAAAATATTTTTTATCCTATTAGTTTCATTAAAGACGATAAAATTCAAATTCAATTTTCTCAGCTGAATGCGGGCCATCCGGATAATATATTGTTTGGTTCATTAGGAATTCTGATCATTGGACACCCTACAGAATTTAAATATGTTCCGAATGAAAAAGATCAATGGAAGGCATGGGAAAATAATAAAGAGAAAATTTATAAAGAGAATAAAGCAAAAGTTGCTCAGGTAAATTATCGAGGTCCTGAAACAGGAAGGTATTTGCTCTATTATACAAATGGACAAAAACTGGCTGAAGGAGAGTTTAAAGAAAATTTGCCTGTAGGAAAGTGGATGCTGTGGTATGACAACGGAAAGGTGTATGAAGAAAGGCATTATGAAAATGGAATAGAAACAGGAACATGGGTAAAGTATAAGGAATCAGGAGATACTGCCTATACTCTGACTTTTGATAAAGGTAAAATAGCAAGTTCAAAGAGATCTTTCCAGAATCTTGAATATTATGAGTTTAATAAATTCAATGTTTTAGCCCAAGGAACCTGGGAATTAAAATATGATAGTATAGGTAGGCCGGTATCAGGCGTTGTTAAAGCTTATTATCCGGGAACCAATCGTATAGCAGTGGAACAAATATATGAGGAGATGGATTCTATGTATATGAGCTATACTTATGCTCCTGCTGTTTGTTTAAAGAGTTCTTTGAAATTAAAAGAGGACATTGATATCGGGCAATTTTCATTTGATTATTGTTGGTGCAGTATGACATCTGGATACTATCTGGTGTATGATGAGAACGGTAAAATACAATACAAGGTTCATATGAAAGGAGATAAGAGAAATGGACTTTTCATCAAATACAATGAAAAGGGAGATATTGTAAAACAAGTTGAATATAAACAAGGAGTGTATTAGTGTAGCTTTAAAACTCCTCGCAATGACGAGTGTGGGGTTTAATCAAGCTCCGGTAATTCTACCGCACCCATAGGATATTTCCCCTTCTCCAGAAAATAAGCATAGCGCTGTAAATCTTCTTTAGCCTGGCCGTTGAGGTATTCAATGTATTTGAAATTCTGGCCGTTGTTGTGCTCTTCAAAATCTTTAGAGAGCAAAGTAGCAATCAATCGGTTTTTGTTCCTCCACCATTCCCTAATGAGCTGAAGATTCCAGTGTTCATTGCCGTTGATAGCATAACTGGAATAAGGATCAAGAAGGGAAGCAGTTAAAATATTGCACAGTTCTCTGGTAGTGCGGGGCTGAATGAAAATATACTCGCGACCGTCCTGATCGCACAAAATATTTTCGGGAGCTTCCGGTTGCCCCATGCCTGAATGATCGGTTTCAATGGTGTAGAAAGGGCCGGGGAAATTCAGCGAACTTCTTTTTGAAAAATCATTTTGATAAGTAGCGGTAGTGTCGAGTTCCCTGAGGTATAAAGCAGCTTCAAAGCGCTTGAAAAATCCTAAGGTGAAATTCGTAGAGTAAATCAGTGTTTTCGCGTCGGTGCCATAAACTTCTTCAAGGTTCTCGATGCGCTGATTCCATTGATTTCTGTAGGTGAGATAGCCGTTGCCCGACGACGCACTCTTCTTTTTAAACAGATCTGATAATTTCATTAGGATGCTAGGTTTCCCACTAATGTAGGAGATTTTTCTTTCGGGGCCTCATTAATTTTTGAAGATATATTAACAATAAGTTCTTACTATCTTCACCGAAAATAATTAACATATGAAAAGCTTTGCAGATCTTGGTGTTTCCACTTCTCTCATTAAGGGGTTGAATGAATTAAACATTATACAGCCCACTGAAATCCAGGAAAAGGCCTTGCCTTTTTTATTGGAGAAAGGCACCGATTTTATCGGTCAGGCGCAAACCGGAACAGGTAAAACGGCAGCCTTCGGATTGCCATTGCTGATGAAAGTGAATCCTGCTAATCCTAAGGTACAGGCCTTGATTTTATCACCAACGCGAGAGCTTGGTCAGCAAATTGCAAAACAACTTTTTCGCTTTACGAAATACAGCGATAAAATTTTTGTGGAAGCTGTGTATGGTGGTGAAAAAATCGATATACAAATTGCGCGACTCAATCGCCCGACGCATATTGTTGTAGCTACTCCTGGTAGGCTCGTTGATCTTCTGGAGAGAAAAGCAGTAGATCTCAGCGATGTGAAAAAAGTGGTGCTCGATGAAGCCGATGAAATGCTGAGCATGGGTTTTAAAAAAGAACTTGATGCTATTTTAAAACATACGCAGGGCAAGCGAAAAACATGGCTGTTTTCGGCGACAATGCCAAAAGAAATTCTCGACATTATTGATAAATACATGTCGCCCGATGCATTTAAAATCCAGATTGATAAAGATAAAATTGTCAACCAGAAAATTGATCATCAGTTTGTGCGTTGCGAAGTGGCCGATAAATTCAATATGCTTTTCCGCTTTTTAAAATCGCAGGGCCAGAGCCGCGGTGTGGTTTTTTGCAAAACAAAGGCTAGTGCGCAGGCCTTGGCCAAACAGCTCATTGCTAAAAATATTTCTGCTGCTGCCATTGAAGGAGATATGCAGCAAAGGGATCGTGAAAAAGTAATGCGTGCTTTCAAAGGTGAAAAACTACAGGTTTTAGTGGCTACTGATTTGGCAGCGAGAGGGATTGATGTGGAAGGACTGGCTTATGTTGTACATTACCAATTGCCTGATCAGGCGGAGTATTATACGCATCGAAGCGGCCGCACTGCCCGCGCCGGTAAAAACGGACTCTCTCTCTGCTTAGTGGCTAAAGACGAGATGACGAATATGAAATTCATTGAGAAAAAATTGGGAATTAATATTTTAGAAGCGAAGTAGATTTAATGACTCAAAAAGACCAACAGGAAAAACAGGATTTGCATCCGCGCAATAAGCACCGACTGCGTTATGATTTCAAGGCTCTGGTGAAAAGCTGCAAGGAGTTGCACCCTTATGTGATGTTGAATCCGAATGATGAAGAAACCATTGATTTCAGCAATCCCGAAGCAGTGAAGATTTTGAATAAGGCTTTGCTGCAGCATTTTTATGGTGTAAGGGAATGGGATATTCCACCTACCTACCTGTGCCCGCCAATACCCGGGCGCGCCGATTATCTTCACTATATGGCCGATTTGCTGTCATCGTCTAACGAAGGAGTGATTCCTGTAAAGGTGACTTGCCTTGATATAGGTACAGGAGCTAATTGTGTGTATCCGCTGGTTGGACAAAAAGAGTACGGCTGGAATTTTGTTGGTTCTGATGTTGACCCGGTTTCGGTGCAGAATGCGAAAAGAATAGTGAAAGCTAATAATCTGAAAGCCGCCATTGATATTCGTTTGCAATCTTCTCATTCCAGAATATACAGAGGTGTTGTTCGTCCGGGAGAATGGTATGATATCTCCATTTGCAATCCGCCTTTTCATGCGTCCCAGGCCGATCAGCAGGAAGGGACAAAGCGCAAGTGGAAGAATCTCAATCCTGAAATGAAGGATAAGAAAGTGTTGAATTTCGGCGGACAAAATGCGGAGTTGTGGTGCGAAGGTGGTGAAGCCGAATTCGCCAGGAAAATGGTGGAGCAATCGGCGAATTTTGCGACTAATTTTTTCTGGTTTTCAACTGCATTGTCCAAAAAACAGAGTTTGCCTGTGGTATATAAAGCACTTAAAAACTTCAAGGCCTTGGATGTGAAAACCATTCGTATGGCGCAGGGACAAAAAGTGAGCAGAATAGTGGCCTGGACTTTCTTAACCAAGGCGCAGCAGGATGAGTGGAGGAAGAAAAGATGGAAGAAAGTAGACGGATGAAAAACAAAAAAACCTTCTGGAATTCCAGAAGGTTTTTTTTGTTTTAGCGTTAGAATTACATTGTCGGACTCGTTTCTTTTAGTTCGTTATTAAGATATTCTTTCACTACCGGATCGGTGATGTTTTTCTCCACGCTTATCAGTTTTGCTTTATTCATACCATCCGGATTAGAATGTAAAGTTGTGTCTGCCTTGTAAACTTCTTCGGCTTTGAAATTGATATAGCTCATGAGGAAATTCTGGTAGGCTTTCAAATCCAATGCGGAAGCGTTGTTTGGATTAACGTCTTTAGTAAGGTCGGTAATTTTGTGAATGTCGGGAACACTGTCTATAGCTCTCATCATTTTGTGGTAATAGTTATAATCGAGCAATAAGGCAGCTTTTTCGTATTTCAAGGCTTCTTCTTCCTTAGCGATTAAAGTCTTGTTGACACTGGTATCGGCTTTTATCGCATCAAACGGAGAAAAAAAAGTTTTGAAAAGTACTTCTGCAGTCATCAGGAAAGTATCAGGAGTCATATGGTACAAAGAGTCGTATTCACCTGTCATAAGTTTATCACAACTTCTTTGTTTTTCTGCGAGGTAATTGTTCAATGCGATGGATTTCCCACTATAAACGATGGTCTGGCAAATGTTTTTGGCGTCAAAAGATGCTGTGAGTGTATCTGCTGGAGCAAGGCAAAGGTAAGATTTCGCTTTTCCGTTTACTATTTCGAAGCAGGTTGCTTCGGCAAGGGTGAATTTGATTTCAAATTCTCCTTTTTCGTTTAAGGTATCAATCTTTATTTTTTCGTTTTTATAGTTCTCAATCCAAACGGTATTGCCGTCGGGATTGGTTATGGTTCCTGTAATAACAGTTTCGGGAGCAACGGTTGGAGCGGGTTCTCCACATGAAAATAAAGCACTGAGGGCAACTAATGAGAGTAATAATCTTTTCATACAAACGGGTTTAAGAGCCGGCAAAATAGTAAAATAACCAATATCGTGCAAAGTGTTTTTTGCGAAATGTTTTTTAAGTAATCAAGCCATGGGCGGGCTTAATATCCTAAAATTTTCATCATTGATTTAGGGCTTTGTTCCTTTGAAAAAAGTTTGGTAGTGTAATCTTCATCGTCGTCTTCCTTAGAGATGATGATATGTTTCGGACTAGGAATAAGGCAGTGTTTCAATCCGCCTACACCTGAAAGAGATTCCTGGTATGCACCTGTATAAAAGAAGGCGAGATGTAAAGGTTCTTTGCCCTGCAATTTCGGCAGGAAGATTTTGTTGTTGTGCTTTTCTGCGTTGTAGAAATCTTCGCTGTCACAGGTGAGTCCGCCAAGGAACACGCGCTGGGATTCCTTGTCCCAGTTATTGATCGCCAGCATAGGATAACGCTGGTCGATAGCCCAAACATCAGGCAGGGTAGTCATGAAGGAATTGTTGATCATGTACCACATTTCTCTGTCGTTCTGTTGTTTCTGATTCAAAACGGTGTATAGCATCAAACCACTTTCTCCAACTGTAAAAGTGCCAAATTCGGTGAAGAGATTAGGATGTTTGATGTCTTCGTCGTCGCACGCATTCTTGATGGTTTCAACGATTTTTTCAGCGATATAGTCGTAATCCCATTCAAATTGCAACGATGATTTGATAGGAAATCCACCACCGATATTGAGGGAGTCCAGTTCAGGACAGATTTTTTTCAGTTCTATGTATATCTGCAAACATTTGCTCAATTCATTCCAGTAATAGTCATTGTCCTGAACCCCTGTATTAATGAAGAAGTGCAGCATTTTGAGGCTTGCATATCTGTTGGATTTGATTTTCTCTTTATAAAAATCAACGATTTTGTTAGGATTAATGCCTAAGCGGGAGGTATAAAAATCGAAGTTTGGCTGCTCTTCCGTAGCAATACGGATACCGATATTGAAATCCTTTTTGATTTTCTCATAGGCCTTGAACTCGTTCATGTTGTCGAGGACAGGAATGATGTTAAAGCCTTCATTGATCAGCTTAACAATACCTTGAGTATAGGCCGGACGCTTAAATCCGTTAGAAATGATAAAGGTTTCCTTGGTTAATTTTTTTCTTTGGTAAAGGTTTTTAATGATATGGAGGTCAAAAGCCGAAGAAGTTTCAATGTGAATATCGTTTTTCAGTGCTTCTTCCATAACGAAGGAAAAATGTGAGCTTTTTGTACAGTAACAATAAGTATAATTACCAGTGTAATTTTGTCGTGCAATAGCCACCTTGAAAAAGGTTTTTGCCCTTTGTATCTGTTTGCTGATATTGGGCAGATAAGTAATACGGAGAGGTGTTCCGTACTGCTTGATAATATCCATCAAAGGAATTTTGTGAAAATGTAATTCATTATCAATAACTTCGAATTCAGAATTGTTTTCCTCGAGGGTTTCTTTGAGTATTTCGTGATAAGTAGATTGCATAATAACTGAGTTAGTTGCTGTGTAAAAATTAAATCCGAGTTACTTACATTGATAATTTCGCGGCAAATATAATTAATATACAAACATGGAGTCAGTAATTTTAATAGAAAATAAATCAGAAATCGGTGCAGCCAAATGGGGCGCGGGAATGGGCATAGATGCATTGAAAACAGTGGCTAAAACATTACAGGATCCTTTCTTTTTCCAGTATCCATCGGTGAAGATTCAGCATGAGAACGATACTATCTTCGAAGAAACACCTTACCGTTATGCAAGAAGGATAGATAAAATTCTTACAGTGTGTGAAAGATTATCGGAAGAAGTCAAAAAACAAATCAGTGCTGAAAATAAATTTCCGGTGGTGATCTCCGGGGATCACTCACCAGCCGCGGGAACCCTGGCAGGTATCCGCAAGGCTTTTCCTGGAAAACGAATCGGAGTGATTTGGATTGACGCTCATGCCGATATCCATACGCCTTACACTACGCCATCGGGAAACATGCATGGGATGCCGCTTTGCGTGTCTTTGGGTATCGATCATAAAGAGCATCAGCTGCATGAGCCTAATAAGGAAACGATAGCTTATTGGGAGAAATTCAAGAAACTGGGTGGTGAAGGAGCTGATATTTCGCCTCGCGACCTTGTTTATATTGGCGTTCGCGATACAGAACCTGCCGAAGATGAGCTGATGGAGATTCATCACATGAAGAATTACACTGTAGATCACTTTCGCCAGATTGGTGTAGAGAAGATGGGGAAAGAGATAGAGGAGTATCTCTCGGGTTGTGATGTGGTGTATGTTTCTTTTGATGTGGATTGTCTGGATTCCTCCATATCAGTAGGCACCGGAACTCCTGTTCCAGGCGGTTTCTGGGCGCATGAGGCCGAAAAAATCGTGAAAGAAGTGCTTAAAAATCCGAAAGTGTGTTGTTTCGAAATGGTGGAAATCAATCCAACGCTCGATAATAAAGGGAATAAAATGGCCGAAATGGCCTTCGATATTTTGAAAATTGCTGTTCACCAGATTCGCAGAACAAAAGGGCTGGCCTAAAATTGAGCTTTCTTCCTTCTTCAGAAAGTCGTATTTTCGCGGCCTAACTGTAAGCAAATGGCAAGTGAAGCAATCAATAAATTAAGAGAAGCCCTTAAATTTTCTCCCGACAATATCCCTTTGAAACTGCATATCGGTGAAATGCTGCTGGAGGAAAGAGAATATCCCGAAGCGATATCCGAATTCAACGGCGTTTTAGCAAAATATCCTTCCCACGAAGCGGCAAAGCTCTTGTTGGCGAAGACTTTCCTGTTGCAGGGGAATTACTCTGCTACCATCGTTATTGCCGAGGAAGAGCAGTTTAAAAACAATCCTGAAGCTTTACTGCTGCTGGCCAAAGCGCATTTTAAAGATAAATCCATTTCCGAAGCTATTGATGTTTACAAGCGTGTTCTGAAGCTGGATCCGAGGATGACCGATAGTGAATTGGATAGTTTGCGCACACAATCTGCAGCTGCTGAAAATGCTGAATCCGATGATGATGAATTCGATGAAGATGCCACTTACAGAATCGTGGAAAATCCGGGAATTGATTTCAATGATGTGGGAGGAATGGAAAAAGTAAAGCGTGAAATCGACCTGAAGATCATCCAGCCTTTGAAAAATCCCGAAATTTATAAAGCCTATGGAAAGAAAATAGGTGGTGGTATTTTGCTGTACGGACCTCCGGGTTGTGGAAAAACGCACTTGGCAAGGGCTACAGCCGGACAAGTGAAAGCGAAGTTTATCAATATCGGCATCAATGATGTACTCGATATGTGGATAGGCAACAGCGAGAAAAATCTCCACGAAATATTTGAATATGCCAGAAGAAACAAGCCTTGTGTGTTGTTTTTTGATGAAATTGATGCGCTTGGAGCAAGTCGCTCTGATATGAAGCAATCGGCAGGTCGCCATTTGATTAACCAGTTTTTATCGGAGTTAGATGGCGTGGATGGTAACAATGACGGGATTCTTGTTCTGGGAGCTACCAACGCACCATGGCATCTGGATCCTGCTTTCCGCCGCCCGGGCCGTTTCGACAGGATTATTTTCGTGTCGCCACCCGATGATCAGAGTAAGGAAGTTATTCTGGAATTGCAATTGAAAGACAAGCCGAAAGCAGATATTGATTACTCTTCCATAGCTAAAAAAATGAACGATTACTCTGGCGCTGATATCAACGCCGTAATTGATATTGCTATTGAATCCAAACTGGAGGAATCAATTAAAACCGGAGTTCCGCAACCACTTACTACCAAAGATTTGCTGAATGCAGTGAAGTTACATCGCGCTTCTACACGTGATTGGTTTAACTCGGCGAAGAACTATGCGCTGTATGCTAATGAATCCGGACTCTATGACGACATCTTGTCTTACTTAAACATCAGGAAATAATGTCGCAGTTTTTAGCCCGCGCCGAATTATTGCTGGAACAGGGACGATTCGCCGATGCCGAGAAGGAGATCAAAAAACATTTGTCGGATTTCCCTGAGCACGCTTATGCTATAGGCCTTTTGGCACGGACTTATTTGCAAGCCGGGAATTATGATGAGGCTTTGCGCACCATTGATTCTGCGATTCGCCTGGATGCCTCGGAAGGATACTTTTATTATATCAAGGCTGTTATCCTTCTCAATAAAAAAGATGAGTCACAGTCGGAAATGTTCATTGGTTTTGCCATTAACGCCAATCCTGATAACGCCGAATATTTCGCGTTGCTCGCGGATATCAAGATGGTGCAAAAGAAATATTCTGAAGCTTTGCAGAAGGCGGAAGAAGGTTTAAATCGTGATCCGGCTAATCTACATTGCTTAAATACCAAAGCTCAGGCTCAGGTAAAACTCAACAACAAACAGGATGCATACAGTACCATTGAAGGCGCGCTGAATGAAGATCCTGATAACCCGTATACTCATACTAATTATGGATGGGGTTTGCTGGAGAAAGGCCATCACGAAAAGGCTTTGGTGCATTTCAGGGAGGCTTTGCGACTTGCTCCCGGACTAGAGTATGCGCGTGCCGGAATGGTGGAGGCTATGAAGGCCAAATACTTTATCTATCGATGGTTTTTGAACTACCAGTTCTGGATGTCGAAACAGAGTAAAGGCATGCAATGGGCCATTATCATTGGGATTTATGTTGTGTCGAATATTTTGGGGGAAGTAGAAGAAAGTCATCCCGAGTGGTCGCCTTTTATTTATCCTCTCCTGATTTTCATTTTCATCTTCGCCTTTTTAACCTGGGTGATTCATCCTCTGTCGAACTTGTTTTTGCGACTCAATAAATACGGGCGTTATGCTTTAACAGACACGGAAGTAAGAATTTCCAATTTTATCGGAATGGCTGCAGGTGTTTTTGTGGCTGGGTTACTTGCTTATCTCTTTACTTTTCAGGAAGTGTTTTTGGCGATTACATTTTACGGTTTCACGATGATGGTGCCTTTATCCCGAATTTATTCCGGCGACGAAAACGAAAAAAAATACAATTACTATGCGCTGGGAATGGCGGTGGTCGGGATTTTGTCTGTTTTGGTTATTTTCAAAACGGGCCAGCTGATGAATACCTTGTCGCTGGTGTATCTCATTGCTTTTGTAGCTTACCAATGGCTGGCTAATTACTGGGGCCGCGCGAGGTATTAAATCTATGGATGATCATCTTAAGAAAATAAATGCCTTGCTTAGTTTGGATCCATATTTATTTTCGCTGGCTGCTGAAGATGAGCTTATTTATGGAGTGGTTGGCTGAAATGAAAAATTTATTTTACCATTTATTTAATCCTTTAGATGGTGATTTCGCTATTAAAAAGTGTAGAAGTAAGTCACCGTGTTGAAATAAAGTATGAGCGTTTTAAATCAATTAGCTTCGGCATTAGGCAGGAGAGATGAGGTTCCTAATCAGGAACTGGCAAAAAGGATTGTGGCAAAAAACGATAAGGCCGCAGTGAAGGAATTGGTAGAAAACCTTAAAAGCAAAAAGAAGGATATACAGGCTGATTGTATTAAAACTTTATATGAAGCGGGTTATGAAAAGCCGGCTTTGATTGCTCCTTACCACAAGGAGTTTTTAGGATTGCTTAAAAGTAAAAACGGTCGGATGATATGGGGCGGAATGACGGCGTTGAGTACCATTGTGACGGAAAATTCAAAGGTCATTTTTGATTATTTGCCCGAAATTATGGAAGCCGCCGATGGTGATTCGGTGATTGCTAAAGACCACGCAGCTAAGATTCTCACGATTTTATCGGCCGATAGAAAGTACAGTAAAACTACGCTTCCTTTGTTGATTGATTTTATCAATGCTGCACCGGAAAATCAATTCCCCACTTATGCCGAAAATGTTTTTCCTGTGTTGGATGCGATGGGGAAAAAGGCTTTGCAGCAGGTGTTGGAAAGCAGAGTTGGAGAGATGACCTCCGCTACCAAGCGAAAGAGAGTGGAGAAGTTGTTGAAGAAGTTGGGGAAATAATTTTCTGAAGGGTGTGGTTTCCCTCTTGGAGAAGAGGGGTGCGTTAGAAAGTGTGCAGGCAGGGAGATGGATTGTGTGTTAATCCATCTCCCTGCTTCCGCGCAAAAGGCCTTCCTCACCCCTCTTCTCCAAGAGGGAAGCACACGCAACCACTCTCAAAACTCACTCTCACTTTTTCTTCCCCCACCATCTGCGTTTATTGTCGCGTCGTGGTTTGTTTTCTCCTGGTTTTTGAGATCGGTTGTTGTTTTCAGCAGGAGCTACTGCGGGAGCGTTCCCTGCTGGAAAGGGATGTTCTTCCACTACAGGAATTGTTTTTCCGATTAACTTATTGATGTCTTTCAAGTAAGATCTTTCCTCCGCATCGCAAAACGAAAAAGCAACGCCACTCAGTCCGGCTCGGCCGGTCCGGCCAATGCGGTGGACATAAGTCTCGGGAACATTGGGCAAATCAAAATTGATCACATGCGAGAGTTCATCAATATCAATTCCTCTTGCGGCAATATCGGTGGCTACCAGAGCGCGGATTTTTCCTTCCTTGAAGTTGGAGAGCGCACGCTGACGGGCATTTTGCGATTTGTTGCCATGGATGGCTTCGGCTTTAATGCCCGATTTGTTAAGATCTCGCACCACTTTGTCGGCGCCGTGTTTCGTGCGGGTGAAAACCAGGGCAGTGGCTATAGAAGTATCCTGCAAAATATGCTTCAGCAAATTCTTTTTTTCGCCTTTATCCACGAAATACACACTTTGTGTGATTTTTTCAGCGGTAGATGAAACAGGAGTCACTTCAACTGTGGTAGGATTAACCAATATAGTATTTGCCAGTCTCTGGATTTCGGGAGGCATCGTAGCCGAGAAAAAGAGTGTTTGTCGTTTTTGCGGCAAATGACTGATCACTTTTTTCACATCGTTGATAAAGCCCATATCAAGCATCCTGTCGGCTTCGTCCAATACGAAAAAGTTAATGTCGTTGAGTTTTACCCAACGTTGATTCATCAAATCGAGGAGTCGGCCAGGGGTAGCTATTAAAATGTCTACGCCTGCCTTCAGGTCGCGCACCTGGTTTTGCTGGGATACGCCACCAAAAATCACCATTTGTTTTAAATTGAGGTTGGCACCATAAGCAGCAAAACTGTCGCTGATTTGGATGGCCAGCTCGCGGGTAGGAGTGAGTACCAATGCGCGTATTTTTCTTTGTCCGCTCTCTTGCGGTGTTTCATTAAGCAATTGTAAAGTAGGAAGGGCGAAGGCCGCTGTTTTTCCTGTCCCGGTTTGTGCACAGCCCAGAAGATCCTTCTTTTCCAGAATAATAGGAATGGCTTTGGCCTGTATGGGGGTAGGCTGTGTATAGCCTTCTGTTTGCAATGCTTGTAATATAGGCTCAATGAGCTTTAAGTCGTTGAATGTCATAAATTGTTTTTTGTGAATATATATTGAACCAACATAGGGTATGGAGAAGATAATCCCGGAAGTATTCGCTGCGAAGATAGTAAAGCTTTCGTTAACTTTTGGTTTTATGCTTGAACCTTGAAGTCTTTTCCTATCTTTGCGCCCTTAAAAGCACAAAAGCAAATATATGAAGATCAGAAACATCGCGATTATTGCACACGTTGACCACGGTAAAACTACCCTGGTAGATAAAATTTTAGCTTCCGGAAAACTCTTTTCAGAACATAAGGAATCAGGCGAATTGATCATGGACTCCAATGAACTGGAGCGTGAGAGAGGGATTACCATTCGTTCAAAAAATGCTTCGGTAACCTATAAAGATTACAAAATCAATATTATCGATACCCCTGGTCACAGTGACTTTGGTGGAGAGGTAGAGCGTGTATTGAAAATGACCGACGGAGTTCTTTTGCTGGTAGATGCCTTTGAAGGACCGATGCCGCAAACCCGTTTCGTATTGCAGAAAGCTTTGCAGTTGGGATTGAAGCCTATCGTTGTGGTAAACAAGGTAGATAAGGAAAATTGTGATCCTGAACTGACCAATGAAAAGGTTTTCGACCTGATGTTTGAATTAGATGCTAATGAAGATCAATTGGATTACCCGGTAGTGTATGGGGCTGCAAAAATGGGCTGGATGAGCGACCACTGGGAAAACAAAACCGACAATATCAATATCCTTTTAGATAAAATCATTGAACATATCCCTGAGCCTAAAGTAGGTGGAGGAGTTGGTACTCAGTTGCAGATTACTGCATTGGATTTCTCTTCTTTCGTAGGTCGAATCGCTATCGGTCGTTTGTTCCGCGGAACGTTGGTGCCTAACCAGCAGATCGTGCTGATTAAGAGAGATGGCAAGCATGTTAAAATGCGCATCAAGGAATTGATGGTGTTTGAAGGATTGGGTAAAGTGAAAGTAGATAAGGTAGAGGCAGGTGAAATTTGTGCCATCGTTGGTTTGGAAGATTTCGAGATTGGTGATACTGTTGCCGATATTGAAAACCCGGAAGCAATGCCGCCAATTTCCATCGACGAGCCTACAATGAGTATGTTGTTTTCTATTAACAACTCGCCGTTCTTCGGCCGTGAAGGCAAGTTTGTAACTTCCCGCCACATCCGTGAGAGACTGGAAAAAGAATTAGAGAAAAACCTGGCTATGAGAATGGAATCCACGGGTTCTGCAGATAGCTTCCTGGTTTACGGACGAGGCGTATTGCACTTGTCCATCCTTATTGAGGAGATGCGTCGTGAAGGTTATGAATTACAGGTTGGACAGCCGCAGGTATTGATCAAAACCATTGATGGTGTTAAATCAGAGCCTGTAGAAGCCTTAACAGTAGATGTTCCTTCTGAGTCTTCCGGTACTGTAATCGATATGGTAACTCGTCGTAAAGGTGAAATGCTGAGCATGCAGCCAATCGGATCACGTGTAAAACTCGAGTTCAATATTCCTTCCAGAGGTATTATTGGTTTGAGAAGCAGCATGCTGACCGCTACTGCAGGTGAGGCTATCATGGCGCACCGTTTGAAAGGTTATGAGCCATGGAAAGGAGATATTCCGGAAAGACAAAATGGATCTATGATCTCTTTGGAGCAGGGAACTTCGTTTGCTTATTCTATTGATAAATTACAAGACAGAGGTAAGTTCTTCATCAATTCAGGTGAAGAGGTATATGAAGGTCAGGTAATTGGCGAACACAGTAAAGAAGGAGATCTTTGTGTGAACGTGACCAAATCAAAACAGCTGACCAACTTCCGTGCTGCGGGTTCTGATGATAAGGCAAGAGTAATTCCTCCTATCAAACACTCTCTGGAAGAGGCATTAGAATATATCCAGTCGGATGAATACGTGGAATTAACGCCTACGTCAATTCGATTGAGAAAAATCCTGCTGAAGGAAACTGATCGTAAGAGAGGTGGTAAAGGATAATAAGAGAAAAGGGCCGAAAGGCCCTTTTTTATGGAGTAATTTTTCAACATATCCATTGTTGATTTTTTAAAACCGGGTTAGTTTGTAGAGTTGGTCTTAATGGCTACCTTGCTGCCCACAAAGTTACTAATGACCTTAACCAATATAGTTTTATTGCTTGGTGCCTACCTTATCGGTTCTATCCCTACTGCTGTGTGGATAGGGAAGTATTTTTATGGTATTGATGTAAGGGAGTATGGTTCGGGGAATGCAGGTGCTACAAATACCTTCAGAGTGCTGGGTAAAAAAGCTGGAATTCCTGTTTTGGCCATCGATATCCTAAAAGGGTATTTTGCAGTGAAGATGGTGTACTTCCAGTCGAGTTATGCTGTTGATTCCATTCCTTATATTAATCTTCAGCTGGCTTTTGGTATAGCCGCTTTACTCGGGCATATTTTCCCGGTGTTTGCTGCTTTCCGCGGAGGGAAAGGTATAGCCACTCTTTTAGGGATTATTTTTGCTATTTTACCAATGGCAGCCCTTGCGTCGCTATGTATTTTCCTTGTGGTGCTGATAATCAGTAAATATGTATCACTGGGGTCTATGCTTGCTGGTATAGCGTTTCCTATTTTTGTGAATTTTGTTTTTGAAACGGAGGCTGATTCTTTGAGGCTTTTCTCTGCCATAATTGCGGTGCTCGTACTGGTGACTCATCAAAAGAATATAACCCGCCTCATTCAAGGCTCAGAGAATAAAACCTACCTAATAAAGAAGAGAACTTAACGTTCATTTGTTAGTATCCTCTGTTATTTAGCCTTTTTGCGCTTTCTAAAATTGTTAACTTTATCGTGTCTGTTTCGTTAGAAGCACTGAATTTGAAACTGATTTGCTATAAATGGATACTGGTCTGATAAGTAAATATTGTCAGATGCTCTTTGCTGTTTTTGTTTTTGCAGCTTCATTTTCCTTTGGTGGTGGCGATGGCTTCGAGTCGGAAGCTGATATGGTCAAGAAAGCCGACAAGCTTTTTGAACAAAAGCAATATGCTCAGGCTCTCGACTACTATTCGCAGCTGGTCAGCTTGCATGCCCAGGATGCCAATTACAATTATAAATACGGTACATGCCTGCTCTTTGCCAGTCCTGACAAAGAAGAAGCGCTCCGCTTTTTAAAATTCGCAGTTTCCAAGCCAGGTGTTGATGATATGGCCTATTACTATGTTGCCAGGGCTTATCATCTCAATTACTATTTCAAGGAGGCTATCAAAGCTTATAAGGATTTCAAGGTTAAAGCCAAGCCGAAAACAGTTCAGGAAAATGATGTTTCTCTTTTCATCAAGCAATGCGAAGAAGGAAAGGTAATGATCCAGGATATTCAGTCCATACATGTATTGAGTAAAAAGGACATCAGCCGCCAGGAGTTTTTCAGGGCTTATCAACTCAATGAATTCGACAGGAAGATTTTGGTGAAAACGGATGAGTTCAGGACCAAGCTCGATAAAAAGAATAAGGAGTATTCGCTTATTGTGCATAATCCCGCGCTTTCTGAAGTATATTTTTCCAGCTATGGTGAAAAAGGTGAAAACGGCAGGGATCTTTTCAAGATGGTGCATTTTGCTGATGGCACCTGGAGTCAGCCGATGACACTCGGACCACTTATTAATACTTCACTGGATGAGGATTATCCTTATCTGCATCCCAACGGCCGAATATTGTATTTCGCTTCACAAGGGCACAACAGCATTGGGGGCTACGATATTTTCAAGAGTGAGTTGGATACAGAGACCAATCTGTGGAAAGAGCCGGTGAATCTTGGTTTTGCTGTGAATTCACCCGATGATGATATTTTGTATATCACCGACATGAACGAAAATGTGGCCTATTTTGCTTCTTCGCGTGCCAACACCAAGGATGAAATTACGGTGTACAAAATTATTCCTAATAAAGAACACCAGGACAATACAGTCATCAAAGGCGAGATAGCAATAGAGAATACTAAGCAAAAAGGAGCGACGATCACTGTCACTGATATGGAAACAGGTATAGTGGTAGGTGTGTTTAAATCCAATGAGAAAACAGGAGCTTATTCTATGACGCTTCCTTCCGGAAAGCAATACAGTTTTAAAGTGGCGGCTACAGGCTTGAATACCATGGAGGAAATTGTAAGTGTACCTGAAAAGAAAGAGGCCTTGGTGATCAATCAGAAAATTAGCTTGAAAATTACTCCACAGGAGCAAATGCTGGTTGACAATCAAAGGCAGGTGGTTGTTGATGATATAGCTTTCAATCAGGCTTATAAGAAGAGTGCGGATCTGGATGTGAATTCCGATAAAGACATAGCCTTCAATACCCAGCCTGTAAAAGAAAAAATAGAAGAGGAACCTCTGGCCAAACATGATCCTAAAACAGAATCCCCAAAAGGGGAGGTCAAGATTGAAACCTCTAACGGCGCATTTGTTGAGGAAGCATTTAAAGATGCCCGTGAGCTGGAAAAAGAATACAATGCCCTACAGGACGATGCCGAAGCTGCTGCTTATGTGGCCAACATAAAGAAAGAAGAAGCTGCTGCCGAGAAGAAAGAACTTATAGACTTGAGTCAGAAACTCACCCAGGCGGCCACTCCTGAAGAGAAGCAAAAAATACAACAGGAAATCGACCAGAAAGGAAAAGTATTGAGGAAGAAGACCAGAGAGGCTGCTATTACCACGCATTATGCCGAAGCGAAAAAAGAGGAAGCAAAAAACAAGAAAGAGGAATATGTTGCTGCCAACCAGTATGCGGAAATTATTAAGGAAGCAACCGATGCAAAAAATACCGATCAGGCCATTGCCAAGCTGGAACAGCAAAAACAAAAGCTGGATGAGATTCAGGAGCGCAACAGGGCAGCAGATCAGATCAGTATAGAGGAGGCTTATACCAAAACCCTTGTGAGCAGGGACTCGGAGCAAAAGGCTGCTGATGCTTTTGTACAGGAAATCAATGCTGATCTCAAGAGTCTTGAAAACGAACAAAAGCAGTTGGAACAACAGCTGGCAGCTACCAAGAACAAGGAATTACAGCAGGAATTCAAGCTGCAGATTGATGAGTTGAAGCAGGATCTTGCTAAGAAAAATGCGGAGCGGGTGATTGCAGAGGCTGAGCTACTGGCTATCAAAACGGATACAGATCCAATTCCTGATACAAAAACAATACAGGGTTTACAGCAGCAGGTAAATACAGTTAAAGCTCAGGATCCTTCTGAGCGCAAGGCTGAAGAAAAGAAAAAGGCTGAGGAGGAGGTTTTAAAGAATCTTGTTGCCTCCCAGCAAAAAGATCAAGCGCAGTCTAAGGATACTGCTACCAAAACCATTGCTGTTAACCAGGGGAACACGTTGATCAACAGCAACAAACAAAAATCGGCTGAGCAATACAACAGCGAAATGCTGAAAGCCCAGACAGCTATGGAGCAGCTCGTGAAGTTGGAAGAGGAGAAGAAAGCATTGGAAAATGCAATGGCAGCAGCGTCTAAAGGCGAGAAGAAAGATATGCAGAAAAAGATAGATGTTCTCATTAAAGAAGAAGAAAAGAAAAAATTAGAGGTTAAGGATCATCTTGAAATTGCCACTAACATTAAGGAGAAAGATAAGCTGAACCCGGAGGATATTGCAGTGACCAATAAACTCAATGAGCAGCAAAGTGCAGCGTTGGAAAATTTTTCTAAGACAGGAACAATTGCAACGCCTGTTAAAGAGGAAGTCCAGATAGCTGATAAGAATACCAACCTGAAGACACCAATCGATACCAATGTTACCACCGTTAAAACTCCTGTGGATACCATCAGCAAAAATGTGGTATCGGTGACCAACAATTTTGAATTGAAAAAAGATTTCCAACCTGAGAAAGCCACAGAGGATGATGTTTCTCTCGCTGCTTTAAGTGCTTTTGGAATCAAGACCGATACCAGTTTCGCGTACGGTCCGAGCAACACTGTAAAAGCCAATCTCAGCAATGCCCGGACTTCCGAAAATCAGGCGCTATCTTTATATCTCAATGCGAAAGCGAAGCAGGAGGCAGCAGCTGCGACCGATAAAAAGGGCGATAAGAAAAAACTTGATAAAGAAGCTCAGGATCTTCAGCGGCAATCGCAGGAGAGGCAGGTACAGGCTTCTGAAAATTATTTCTTTGCCAACCGCGCCGAATACGATTATAATGCTGAAATCATCAAGAGAGCTGTTGCGGATAAAAAAGTACAGGTTCCTGAAAGCAAGCTCACCGACATTGGTAACAACTGGATTGCAGCTTTGGTGGTGAGGGAAAAAGTGAAGTCGGCAAAGGACTTCAAGGAAAAGGTTTCTTTCATCAACGAAGCTTACCGACGAGAACTGGAATTGCTTAGAACACAACAGGCTATTCTTGCGCAAATCAAGGACATCAAGGAAATGCAGCAGCAGGTAGCTGCGTCTGAAAAGAAAATTGGTGGTGATACTGCTGCTGTAAAAAGTTCGACCGATCAAATTGTCAACAGCACTCTTCCTAAAACCGAACAACAGTTGAAACAAGAGAAAGTACACACTCTTGAGGAAGCTTATGGAGTAAAGAAAAATTCGGATTATACATACAGCAAAGATGTAGCTGTACAAAACCTCATTAAAGAAATTTCTGCATTGGAAGATTCGGCAGTGACCAAATATAGAGAAGCTGTAGCATTGGAAGTGCAGGCGCAGACAGCGAAGAAATCGGAAGCTAAGAAGTTGAAGAAGCAGGCGGTTAAACTGAAGCGTCTCGGTCGCATCAAGGAAAAGGAAGCCCTTGCAAAACAAGGCGAACTCCACGAAAAAGAGAAGGAAGTCAACAAGGAAAAAATCAAACAGGCTTTCACCAAAAAGAAAATTACTATTTCTGAAAAGCAGAAGGAAGATATCAAGCAGGTGGATGAAATTTTTGCCGAAAGCAAAAAGCTGAGAGAACAGGCGAAGAAAGCTAAGTCGGCTACTGAGCAAATCAATTTGTACAACGAAGCTTACGCCAAGGAAATTCAGGCTTTGGAAAAGCAGGAAGCTGTATTGAACGGTGGTACCAGGGAAGAACTGGCTGCGGCAGAACAAAAGCGTTTAGAGGAGGAAAAAATAGCTCAGGAAAAGCAAAAGGAACTCGACAGGCAGAAGGCTGAGGCCAATAAAGTCATTGCCCGCCAGAATGCGATGGATTCTCTCGCTCAGGCCAAAGTGGCGGAGCTGCAAGCTCAGGCCGAAAAAGAGAAAAATCCAAAGAAGAAAAAAGAACTGTTGGCACAGAGCAAGGAATATGAGTTAGCCGCCGATAAAGGAAAAAACGAGGCGCTTCAAAAAGAATTGAAAGATGATCAGCTGGCATATGAAAACAAAAAAAGTCAAAGTGCAGAACTCCTGAAAGATAAGAGTCCGGAACAGCAAAAGACCATTGCGTCCATGCAAAATACAGCTGATTCACTGATGAAGCAGGCTACTCTGTCGAAAGCAAGAGCACTCTCTGCTGCCGATCCTTTGGAGGCGAGAACGGCTATTGTAAAGGCCAACGAACAGCAAAATCAGGCGTTGGCTTTACAGGAGAAAATGAAGACGGTGAAAGATGTTCCTGTTGAAACTGCTAAGCCTGCTGATAAAAACGTTGCTGCAAATAACGATACAAAAAAAGATCAGGCGACTGGAACCGATACACCTAAAGATAAAACAGGAACTGGTGACGTTGCCGTCAATACCGCTAAGAAACGGGAAGAAGCTACAAAGCAATACAATCAATTGTTAGATGAGGCGAAGAAAACCGAAAAGGAAATTGCAGCTGAAGTTGATAAATACACCGAGCTGAAGAAGGAAGCAAAAACCTATCAGCAACAATCAGAAAATACCCTCGCGCAGGCGGAAGGAAAAGTCAATGAGCAGGAAGTTCAGAAGTTGTTGAATGAAGCAGCGCGACTCAAAAAACTCGCAGATCAGAAAGAGGAACAGGCTTTACAATCTTCGCAGCTGATTGATAATTCAAGACTGGAAGCTCAGGCTAAACGTAAGGAAGCTCAGTTGTACATGGAGAGCCTTGATCCTAAAGTAGCGCAGGAAGTGAAGAAGAAGGCTGTGGATGACAACAAGAAAACAGATGTGTTTGTTGATTACAAGGAAAAGGCGCAAAAAGAAGTTGTTGCTGCTGCAAAAAATACTAAGCCTGTCGATAACAATAAGGGGCAGCAAAATAATAATAACAACAATCAAACGCATAGCACTATCAATCCTGACGATAAAACCATTGTGAAAGTGGATGTGGAGAAAGCAAAGATTTTTGGTGAAAAACAAAGCGTTGAAGATGCGGTGCTGAAGGATAAATTCGAGATCAGTAACACTATCGTGTATTCTGCCGATAAACCAATTCCAATAGATGCAAAACTGCCGGAAGGTTTGATTTATACAGTTCAAGTTGGTGCTTTCAAAAATCCTATTCCGCAGGATTTGTTCAAGGGAATTTCGCCGGTGAACGGTGAACAAACCAAGTTGGGCTTTATCCGCTATACTGCCGGTACTTTCAGATCATTTAAAGCCGCTTCAATTGCCCGCGATAAAATTCGTCAGATGGGTTATCAGGATGCTTTCGTGGTGCCCTTCTATAACGGTCAGCGTATTTCCATGGAGCAGGCCGGACAGATTACCGAGAAAGCCAGTCAGCCTCAGCAAAATGCTTTGCAGGCTATTGAAGCACGCGAGGTGGATGCCATCAATAAAGTAGAGGTGAAAAATCCTGTAACAGCCAATCCACAAGTTACAGTCAATGAAGCTAAGAGTACTGCGGTTAATACCGCTGAAACGTTCTACACAGTGCAGATTTGCGTGGTTTCCAAACCAATTGCTGCAGGTGGACCCTATGATTTACAGCCACTGAATGTGGAGAAAACACCAGCCGGACTCTATCGCTATACTACCGGGAAATACAAAACTTTTGAAGAGGCCAATGCCCGCAAGGCGGAGATCAATGCTGCCGGAATCAAGGATGCCTTTGTTACTGCTTACCGCGGCGGACAGCGTATTTCTGTTGCTGATGCACAAAATGGAACTGTTACTATCACAACTAATACTGGCAATCCGCTTACAGTCACTAACACTCCTTCTGCAGCCGGAATTGTATTTAAAGTACAAATAGGTGCTTACCGTAATGAAGTACCGGTAGAAACCACTACCTTGTTCTTTAAATTACCGGCTAAAGTGGAATACTATAAAGATGCTGATGGCGTGACCATCTTCACTGTAGGTGAATTCACCAATCCCGATGATGCACGTAAACTAAAAGATCAGGTGATTGCTTCCGGACTGAAAGATGCTTTTATGGTGGCCTACCAGAGCAAAGAGAAAATCGCTGTAGATAAAGCTTTACAACTCATTAAGAAATAATGACAACCGCTCCTGACAGATTAACCAAAGAACAGCACGACACCGACGTGCTGGAAGCGGAAAACTATATTTATGATCTTATTGTTTATAACGACGATGTAAACACTTTTGATCATGTGATTAAATGCCTTGTTGATATCTGTGAGCATGATCCGCTGCAGGCCGAGCAATGCACGCTCATCATTCATTACAATGGAAAATGCGGAGTGAAAAAAGGAGAGTATGATGTGCTTCGCCCGATGTGCGAGGCTTTAATGGATAGGGGGCTTAGTGCAACTATTGAATAGAGTTATCTCCCCCCAAAAATAGAACTCCCCACTCTTATCATAGTACTGCCTTCTTCAATGGCGATTTTGTAATCTCCCGACATACCCATGGATATTTCCCTGAAGTTTTCCTGTTGAGAAAAAAAGCGTGTTTTCAATTGGATAAAAATGTTTTTCAGTTCGCGGAATTCCTTGCGGACTTGCTCAGGGTTTTCTGAAAAAGTGGCCATACCCATTACGCCGTCGACACGAATATTCTGGAATTGGGAATACTCATTAGAATTTAGCAGAACTTCTGCCTCCGGTAGAGAAAGTCCGAATTTTGTTTCTTCTTCTGCAATATGAAATTGCAGTAAAACAGGAATAACTCTATTGTTTTTTCTGCCTTGTTTATTGATTTCGCCGAGCAGATTTAAACTATCAACAGAATGAATCAAACTTACAAAAGGGGCAATGTATTTTACTTTATTGCTTTGCATGTGGCCTATCATGTGCCAATGAATATCTTTGGGTAGGTCAGCATACTTGGCCGACATTTCCTGGGCCTTGTTTTCACCAAAAACTTTTTGTCCCGCCTGGTAAGCTTGGGCAATATCCTCCTTCGGTTTTGTTTTGGAGACCGCAATAAGTTGAACATGTTCCGGAAGCGAGGAAAGAATGGTATTGAGGTTATTGGCAATCATTCCGCAAAGAAACTCATTTTTTTAAATCGTAGATCACCAGTCCGGTTTTTAGTTTCGGTAATATCCATGTCGACTTGGGTGGCAGCAGCTGGTTTTGTGAAGTGATGGCCTTTATTTCTTCAAAGCTGTATTTTTTGCCTCCTTCAGAATAAGGCTTTATGCTTACATTTTCGTTATCGAAAAGAATACTGAGGAAATAAGGATGTTCGTTGCTGATTTCGTAGTTTCTCAGCGAACTCATGATGCGGTGATGGCCGTCGGCGACGAGCAGGTAACCCAATTTTGAAAGCGCTTCTTCAATAAACTGGAGATTATTTTCCTCCTTAATCTCCCACAAGGTATGTGTGCTTTTATCCTTAAACTGAAGCAAAGGACTTTTATTCTCCATGTAATCCTTCATAAAAGCAGAAAGTTTTTCCTGTTTTTCATAAATGAGGGCTACCGGTTCGGCATTAAGTCGGACTTCCTTTAAATATTGCGTAAGGATGTTTTCTCGCTTCGGCAGCGTTTTTTCGTGGAGCTTAATGAGTCCTTTTTCCAGATCACGGATGTCACTCAGTCCGATAATCCCTGCATAGCTTTTCCCTCCTTCAATTTTTCGGTAGATGTAATAGCTTTTATGTTCCGATTGCAGGAGCCATTCATTGCCAATGAAGTTATTGAAACGCTGTCGCACCTGGATATAAAAATCCTGTAAATGGGTGGTGGCGGGTTTGTAGATAATATTGATGAATGATTGCGCGTCGTTACGAAGGATTTCCTTCACATCTTCCTCCGAATAGCTGTCGTAAGAATCAATAGCAATAGCTCCGGCCTTTGCTGGCAGCGGATAGTGGCCTTTGAAAGGGATGAAATGTGCCATAGGGTTAATGATTGTGAGAAAGATAAGGATAAAAGAGATTTTATTTTCAGAACCACAGGTAAAAACCTACCTTTAGCGCCTAAATCGTTAAAATAAAATCAGATACAAATGAAAATTAAAAAGAACTCAGTAGTGGCCATCACTTATACGCTGAAGAATGATGCGGGTGAGATTTTGGATTCAAACGTAGGAAGAGAAGGTTTATATTATCTGCATGGCCACGGTAATCTGGTTATCGGATTGGAAGAAGAACTGGAAAATAAAGTTGCCGGCGACAAATTTTCTGTAGCGGTTTCTGCCGAAAAAGGATATGGCGTTGCTGATCCGAGATTGGTACAAACTGTTCCGCTTACGGCTTTCGGAACCAATAAAGTGGAAGTAGGTATGCAGTTTCACGCTGAAGGTCCGCAAGGACAGGTGGTAGTGACTGTCGTTGAAATCACTGGCGACCAGGTGAAAATTGACGGTAACCATCCTTTGGCTGGAAATACACTCAATTTCGATATCGTTGTAAACGAAGTGAGAGAGGCTTCTGCTGAAGAAATCTCCCATGGACACGTTCACGGTCCGGGTGGACACCACCACTAGAAATAAAAAAAGGTCCGTTAATCAACGGACCTTTTTCTTTTATATACCTCTCTCTTTTTTTTACATCTTCTTTCTCCAGGCGGTACCGTTTTTCCAAACGATGCCATTTTCTTCTTGTAATGATCCTGCGGTAGTTTCGTTCGTTGTTTTAGCGATAAGCACGATGCCTTCGTCTTTCAGGAAACCAACAGATTGTACATCACCTTTTTCGTTTTTAACTCTTACAAAGCTTCCTATCTGTTCGATCAGCAGGTTATTTCCTTTTTCGTTTGCCCAGGTTCCTGAAATATCTCTGAACCATTTGCTGCCGTTTTTCCAGGTGATTACAAGGTTGTCGTCAGAAATCTCGCCGGTCAATTTGGTTTGATCTACAGAAACAGTGATGGTTTTTCCAGAAACAGTACCGTTCATTTTGACTACAGTGCTTCCCGACTTATTGTTAAGAATGACTTTGTTGTCGTTTTGTACAATTGCTGTTTTGATATTGTCTTCATCTAACCACAGCCCATCCAGAGCCACGGAAGTTGCCATTGCCGAAGTTTTCATCCCCAAGAAGAAAACCGACATAATGAATATCTGCTTTACCCGCTGTTTCATATTCGACAAAATTAGTGTTTATATAGACGAATACGTAAGTGGGGTAGGTAAGGTTTGGTTTTTCTCGACGAAAGGTGAATTATTTCAGACGAAGAGCTGGGGGGTAAACAAAAAAAAGCCGCACTTGTGCGGCTTTATAATTATAATGAAATGAAAAGGCTTATTCAGCTCCACTGGTGTCGTTCAGCTCACAGGCCGGACAATCACGTTTTTCCTGGTACTCAAAGTCGGTGTCAGGCATATTGGAGTTGGTGGTCATCTTCTTAATGATGATAGAAGTGATTCTGGAAGATCTTTTCTCTGCAAATTCAAGCTTATAGAGTTCTTTTGATTTCTTGTCGATAAACAATGTTATTCTCTTATACTGGGAGGTATTCCCTTGTTCAGGATAGAGATCGATAGAGTGGCAAACTTTACCATTTACAGTTTTTTCGCCCATATATTTATACTTATATCCTTTCTTATAGATGGTGAATATTTCGTTGATTTTGAGTCCGCCATTGGTTTTTTCATTCACCACATCCTTATCCACCTGCTTGTCGTCTTTTTTAATAGACCAGATATTTTTTCCGTTGCATTTTTTGATCATGCCGAAGAGGTTGAGGATATATTTATCTCCTTTTATCTTCACGGTTCCGCTTTTTTTGTCGTGTGTGTTGTTGGTTGCATCGTCTGTCAGCAGATCAAAGTCTGCTGAAATCGTTTTATATCCTTTGTGTTTTGCGCTGAGGTTATCCAGGATTTTTGTAGCCTGGGCATCTTGCTGTGCAAAGAGGGAGAGAGGGAGTGCGAGAAGTAGAATTAAAATCTTTTTCATGTATGTATATTTAAAAAGGAGATGAATCTGTATTGTTTTTGTTTGAATTCAAATATTGTTCCAAGCTTGCTTCGTCAGAATAAAGTACCTGACGCGCCTTAGAGCCTTCAAAGGGTCCGATAATGCCCGCTGCTTCCAGTTGATCAACAATTCTGCCTGCACGGTTATATCCTAATTTTAATCTTCTTTGTAATAATGAGGCAGAGCCTTGCTGGTGGACGACCACCAGTTTTGCGGCCTCTGCAAAGAGAGGATCGCGGTCGTCGGGATTCAAATCCTCGTGTCCGCTGGAGGCTTCAGGATCATTGTATTCAGGTAACAGGAACGCGTCGGCATAACCACGTTGCTCACCGATAAAGCTGCAAATATCTTCTACTTCAGGAGTATCTACAAAGGCACACTGTATCCTCAGTAGTTCATTGCCGGTTGAGAGAAGCATATCACCTCGACCGATCAGCTGGTCGGCACCACCGGCATCAAGGATGGTGCGGGAGTCTATTTTTGATGTCACTTTAAAGGCGATACGTGCCGGGAAATTGGCTTTGATGGTACCAGTAATGATGTTTACCGACGGACGCTGCGTAGCTACGATGAGGTGAATACCAATGGCTCTCGCGAGCTGTGCCAGACGGGCGATCGGTGTTTCTATTTCCTTTCCGGCAGTCATGATCAAATCAGCAAATTCGTCGATAACCAGCACGATATAAGGCAAATATTTATGTCCGTTTTCAGGATTCAGCTTGCGTGCAATAAACTTGGCATTGTATTCCTTGATGTTACGGCATTGCGCTACTTTGAGTAATTCGTAGCGTGTATCCATTTCAATACAGAGGGAATTCACTGTGTTAACCACCTTCTTGGTGTCGGTGATAATCGCTTCATCCCCATCAGGAAGCTTGGCGAGGAAGTGGCGAACCAGTTTGTTGTAAAGGGTCAATTCCACTTTTTTAGGATCCACCAGTACCAGTTTCAGCTGCGAAGGGTGTTTCTTGTAAAGTAATGAAACGAGGATAGCATTTAATCCAACAGATTTACCCTGACCGGTGGCGCCGGCCATCAGTAAGTGTGGCATTTTGGCAAGATCGGTGGTGAATATTTCGTTGGAAATGGTCTTGCCTAAAACGATAGGCAGTTCCATTTTAGAGTCCTGGAAAACTTTGGAGGCGATAACTGTCCTCATAGAAACCACATCGGGTTTCTGGTTTGGTACTTCAATACCGATGGTTCCCTTGCCCGGAATCGGAGCGATAATACGAATCCCGAAAGCAGAAAGACTCAGGGCGATGTCGTCTTCCAGATTCTTGATTTTGGAAATACGAACACCCGGAGCCGGAATGATTTCATATAAGGTAACAGTAGGGCCTATAGTAGCCTTGATCTGTGAAATTTCAATGCTGTAATTTTTGAGGGTTGCCACAATCCTGTTCTTGTTGGCTTCCAATTCTTCTTGTTCTACGGTATTCCCTGCGTCGCCATAGTCTTTTAAAAGATCAATGCCCGGAAAAGTATATGAACTAAGATCCAGGGTAGGATCATATTCCCCATGTTGTTGCACCATGGTATTGATTTCTTCCTGGGAAAGAATTTCTTCCTTTTCCTTTTTGGTTTCCACCTTAAATTCCACATCTCCGGTTTTTTCCATGCCAACAAATACGTCGTCATCTTCTTCCTCTTCTTCAACAATTGGTTCTGGAACAGGTTCAGGAATAATTTCTTTTTTTGGTTTGCGCAGATCGGGTGGAATAACAATGGCAGCAGGAACAGTTTCGGCTTCCTGAATTACTTCCTCTTTTTTCACGGGCGCTTCCTTAACTGGATTAATCGGAGCGGCAATAGGTTCAATTTCGTCGGCATCTTTCTTTAAAGAAGCGTAGACCTTGTCCATTGAGAAATTGAAATTCAGAACAAGAATAGCCAGCAAGGCGAAAAATACAAGGAAACCCAATCCTGGAACACCAATAATGTCTTGGAGCCATACAGTGCTTTGGTAACCAAAAGCGCCGCCCGGTGCAAAATGGGAACTTTGGAAAACATAGCCCAGTGCTATGGAAGTCCAAATGAGAGCAATGATGGATAATTTGGTTGATCGTTTAAGCGGGAGCAAGGTTTTTTTGAAGAAGAGCTTTGCTCCGTAGAGTCCTAAAAGGAAAGGGAAAACATAAGAGATAAGTCCAAACCACTTGTAAAAGAAAATATGAGACACAATCGCCCCCAGTTTTCCAAGCCAGTTATTTACTGTCAATGAATTATCGCCCAGCAAGGTCATCCAAGATCCTGTGACTTTATCCTGGTCTTCCTGCCAGGTGAAAAGATAGGAGGTGAATGCTATTAACAGGTAAATGGAACTCAACAGGAATACAAGTCCGGTAATATTTTTTGTCTTCTCGCTTTTCAGAAATTCCAAAAAAGCAGAAGGTTTAGCCTCTTCTTCAGGCTCCTCTGCTTTTTTGCTTTTTATGGTAGCGCCACCTTTGGGTTTTTCCTCTTTTTCCTTTTCGTCTTCCTTCTCCTTTTTCTTTCCCTTCTTTAGAGTGTTCCCTGTTTCAGGCTCTTCCGCAGCAACTTCTTCTTTTTTCTTCTTAAAAAACATGCTTTTTCGAATGAGCCAAAAATAGGCAATTAAGCCTTAGTGAACAGTTTTAAAAGAAAAAGTTATCCGCAATTTTTTGTGAAAAAGAACTGGGGCTATTTCTTGGTAACCTTGCGGATGATAAAATCGAGGCTGATTCGCCCGGCACCATTGATAAACAGCGTGGTTAGCATTGTGATGTAATAGAGGGGGATTTCGAAGCCGTTGTTTGATCCTCCCTCAAAACCATTTTCCCAGTGGACGCTTATTATGGCTATTGTCATGGTAATGATGAGGGGGATGGTAATAAAGCGCATGGCGAGTCCGAGTGTTAATAAAATTACTCCAAGGCCTTCGGCAGAAGCAGCCAGGTAGGCTGAAAAGTAAGGGAGGGGATAATTCATTGAAGCAAACCAATCCCCAACGGCATTGATGTCTTCCCATTTATTCATGGCGGGGATATAAAAGCCGTAAGCGAGTACTAGGCGCATCGCCAGCAAGGGGAGATCGTTGAGTTTGGACAGTTTATCGGTGAAGTTGAAATACGTGGTTTTTATTTTCATAAGTTTATTCTTTAAATCCGAGGATGAGTTTTGATTTCAGGGCATTTTCAAAGAAGAGGAGAGTTCCTTTTTTTATTTTTTCATTGTTTTCAAAGCAGCTCAAGAGCTCATCGATACTCATGGCTTGTTGTCCGAGTATTTCCAGCATTCTGGCCAGCAGAGGGGAAAGCTGGGTGAAAAGGACTTTTCCTGACCCGGGGTCGCGGTGAGCGCATAGGAAATAATGTGCTTTATCGTTGAAGGTTATTTTTTCTGCTATTTTGATATGAACAGGAAAGGAAAAATACTGTAAATGGTGTTCGGGATTGATGATAATCTGATCACTGGATAAATTCCCTTTGTCAATGAATTCCGCTTTTTTATCTTCCATCATAAAGAGTTCAATTTCCAGCCACTCAAACCAGAGGAGTTCGGCTAAAAAAGGATATTCACTGAGAAGAGGGTGTTTGGACGCAAGGATAAAATCATATAATTCTTTGGGTAGTTTCCATAGCTGGGGAGTTTGATAGTTGTGTTCGCTGAAAAACTCATTTACCAGAGGATCCCATTTTTCACTTCCCAGCAAATCAAAAGTGAGAGGGAAGGCCGATTGTAAACTGTCGTCTACTGCATTGTAAACCAGTTCGCGGTAGTGCTGAGCCCGTTCTTTGTTTACTCCCTCAATGGGAATAAAGGCTCCGGTTCTGCAGAAGTTGGCAAAACGGTATTGATGTAGGTAAGTAGAGTTAAACAGCTGCATAGGTTGATTTTTTTAGAGCATTGTGTTTGATGTTTTGCAACTGTTGTAATTCACTTTGCAGTTCTTCCAGTTCGGGAATATTGAAATCTCTTTCAAGTAGAACAGGTACGTCTTTATGCAGTTTATTCATGGTGTATTCAAAAAGCTTGTAAACAGGGTCTATGATGGCTTCTCCGTGGGTGTCGATAATGAGATCAGGGGAGACTTTGCGGTGCCCAGCCATATGAATGTATTTTGTGTTTTCCAGATTCAGTCCGTCGATGAACTGATAAGCGTTGTACTGATGGTTGAAGCTGTTGACATAAATATTGTTCACGTCGAGGAGTAAATCGCATTTAGCTTCATTGAGTACAGCATTGATGAATTGTAATTCAGTCATTTCAGGAGCAACAGGCGTATAATAGCTTATGATTTCAATGGCTATTTTCCTTTCCAGGAAATCCTGTGCCTGTATGATTTTTTTGCTCACATGTTTTACAGCGTCGTGGGTAAAAGGAATGGGCAAAAGATCATAAAGATGGGCGTTGTTGCATTTGGAGTAGCTCAGGTGTTCTGAATAAACCTGGGCCCTGTTTTCATCTAAAAAGGATTTCACTTGCTTTAAAAAAACAAAGTCGAGAGGGTCGGGACTGCCTATAGAAAGAGATAAGCCATGTGTGTAGAGCGGATATTTTTCCAGGGCCTGCTGCAATTTTTTTTTCCAGAAACCACCAATGCCTATCCAGTTTTCCGGAGCTACTTCAATAAAAGAAGGGGAGAGAATATTGCTCTTTAAAAAGTCTTCAGCAAAATCTTTTCTGAATCCGATGCCTACCATGGTTGAGTTTTTATAAGGTGAAAAAGTCCGCAGGAAAAAATATCCTGCGGACATATAGAACTACTTTTTGCCGCATTTACCTTCGCCGCACTTCTGGTCTTTGGATTTGTTTTCCTTCTTGTCGGTTTTTGCTTTTTTGCCTTCGCCGCATTTGCCTTCACCGCATTTCTGATCACCAGATTTAGTGGTGGTGGAATCAGTTTTAGTACCGCATTTGTGATCTTTTCCACAAGCCATTTCGAAAGTGTTTTCGCCGTAGCTTTTTGCTGAATTGCCTGACAGTGTATTGCGGATTTCAGCGCCCGAACCCAGGTTGCTGAAGTCGGTAGACGTGTTGGCAGATAAAGTGGTTAAACCTGCGGCACCGAATAATGCACTTGCGATTAATGTTCCGTTCAGGATGTTTTTAGTTTTGTTTTCCATGATTTTAATATTAAAAGTTTAATTAACTGACAGGGTAGTCGACACAACTTTTAATACCTGACAGGAAGAGGGAAAAAATCTTTGGAAAAAATAAGTTGTTGAGGGAGAGGTTAAAAAACCCTTGTAATGACGAACTGTTTGTGTTGGGGTTGATGCAAAAAAAAGGATGAGCAGCTGCTCATCCTTTTTTTTATTAAGTATTTTAATTAGGATTACAACCCAAATCCGTAATAAGCTTTCATTCCATTAGGATAAACCCCTTCGAGAAGAATACCTCCTTTTTTTGATTTCAGTTTTGCGCTGAGATCTTCCGGGCTCTTTACTGGTTCGTTATCAAGGTGGGTGATGATGAAGCCCTGCTTGATTCCGTTTGCTCTTAATTTCCCTTCTTCCAGCGTGGAAATCTTAACGCCATGGGTAATGCGCAGTTTCTGCATTTCTTCTTTTGAAGCAGTTTCAAATTTGGCGCCGAGGGCACTGGCGTCTTTCTCCACAGCACTGAGAGTTCCATTGGTGTTTTTCAAAACGAGGTCGGCCATTTTTTCAGATCCGTCTCTAAGATATGTAACGGTAATTTTATCCCCAGGACGGAACTGGCTGATTTGTTCCTGCAGTTCGGCGCCTTTGGTAATTTTAACAGCACCTATTTTTGTGATGATATCGCCGGCTTTCAATCCGCCTTCCTGAGCTGAACTGTTCTCGAATACTTCATTGATGTAAGCGCCTTGTGTGCCTTTCAGGTTTTTCTCTTCAGCCAGTTTATGGTCGATATCTCTCATCTGGATACCCAGCATGGCTCTTTGTACTTTACCAAATTTCAGCAAGTCGCTGGTGATTTTTTTTACCATATTAGAAGGAATGGCGAAAGCATAGCCGGTGTATGATCCTGTGTTAGAGGCGATGGCGGTGTTGATACCGATCAGTTCGCCGCGTGTGTTCACAAGAGCTCCTCCACTGTTGCCGGGATTAACGGCAGCATCGGTTTGGATGAAAGATTCAATAGCGTATTGCTCCTGGAGAATGTGTATGTTTCTTCCTTTTGCGCTCACAATACCGGCTGTTACAGTGGAATTGAGGTTGAAAGGATTTCCCACTGCAACCACCCACTGTCCTACTTTTACATCATCAGAGTTTCCATAGTAGATAGGGGTGAGTCCGTCGGTTTCTATCTTAATAAGGGCGAGGTCGGTGGTAGGATCAACGCCAATCACCGTGGCTTTGTAGGAGCTGTTGTCGTTGAGCGTTACTTCAATTTCGGTTGCGCCATTGACTACATGGTTGTTGGTGGCAATATATCCATCGGCAGAGATGATCACGCCTGATCCTGAAGCGGCAACTTCCTGTGGCATTCTTTGCTGGTAAGGATTGCCGAAAAATCCCTGGAATGGATCGATGTATTGGACATCTTGCTTGGAAAGAGTTTTAATGTGGACTACTGAGTTGAGGGTGAGCTCAGCAGCTTGCGTGAAATCGGCTACCGGACCGTTGGGTATAGGAGAGTTGATGAATTGTAATGGAGTAGCGTTGGATTTAAAGGTAGAAGAGTTGTTGTTGATGTAGTAAATTATTGCGGCTGAAGCAATAACTCCGCCTGTGAGAGCTAATAAAAAACCTGTGAGTATTCTTTTCATGATGGTAAATTTTAATAAGTACAAAAATAACGTTCGACTTGTTTTTTGCATATACCTCGTGTGTTAAAATGTTTTAACTTTGGGATACTGATTTCTACGAGGGATGACACAATTGAAATTCTATAAGCTGCAAGGTGCTGGTAACGACTTCATTTTAATTGATGATCGTGCCGAAACCTTTGATATTCATAACAATGCGTTGGTGAAATTTTTATGTGACCGTCGTTTCGGTATTGGTGCTGATGGCTTGATGCTGCTAAGAAACAGGAAGGGCTACGATTTTCAGATGATTTATTATAATTCAGATGGGAATGAGAGTTCAATGTGTGGGAATGGCGGACGTTGTATCACGGCTTTTGCGGATTTGATTGGTTTGAAAAAAGAAAGATATCTTTTCCTTGCCATTGATGGTGATCACGATGCTGAGCTGGAGTTGCAAAACGATACTTACTGGGTAAAACTAGGAATGATTGATGTCGCGAACATTGAAGTGGGGTCTGATTATTTATATTTAAATACAGGTTCACCGCACTATGTGAAATTCGTTAGCGATTTATATAACTATCCTGTTGTTCAAGAGGCTCAGAAAATAAGATATTCCGATCGCTTTAAGGCGGTAGGGACCAATGTGAATTTTGTGGAGATTCTTGATGGATTTCTGCATATTCGTACATATGAAAGAGGGGTGGAAGGGGAAACTTTGGCTTGTGGAACAGGCGTGACTGCGGCAGTGCTTGCGGCGCATCATTCGGGAAGAATCGCTCAAGATGCTTTTGCAGTAAAGGCAATGGGTGGCGATTTGAGAGTGCGTTTCAAAAAAGAAGCTCAGGTTTATACCGGGGTTTGTCTGGAAGGCCCAGCCAAATTTGTGTTTAAAGGAGAGATTGATGTCGAAATTTAAGATTGACAATATTAAGCCGTTGATGAATCCCGAGCTGCTCAGCTTCGGGATTTATCTTCATATTGTCAATGCTACAACTGTTCCTCCGCATTTGGTACTGAGCATTAACGGTAAGGTTTTTTCTCTGAGCACGAAAGGTCCGTCTCTTGATGGTTATATTGAGCAAACACTTCGTTTCCTGAAGGCTAAAAAAGTGAAGACTTTGTTTGTGAAGCTAAAGCTTCCGTTGTTGGTGACTCCCAATGATTTGCTGGAAAAAATACGATGTATCACTTCTTCTTATCCTCGGGTGGATATTGGTGTTGCAACCTGTCTTACGCCTATTAAGGATTTTTGCAATGAAGTGTATTCAACCAATACCAATGATGTGCAGTTGATTTTTGATTTGCTGCCAAAGTTGTCGGATCAGGAGCTGGTGGAGGAAATTTACCATCTTCATCTGGAGAAAGATCTTACAGAAGGGGTTTTGCTGATGGATAAGTATTCGGTATTTGAAGTGAATGAATGTATTTATTCTTCCTATGAACTGAAAAGAGCCTGATGCTGAAATCGGATAAAATAACTTTAAGGGCCATTGAACCTCGCGATCTGAATATTCTCTTCAACTGGGAGAATAACACTAAATATTGGGTGCTCAGCAATACGCTTGTTCCATTTTCAAAAAACATTCTCAGTAAATACCTCGAAAATGCGCACCTCGATATTTATGAGGCCAAGCAGCTGCGTATGGTGATTCAAACTACGGAGGAAAGCAAGCCTATCGGACTCATTGATCTATTTGAGTTTGATCCTTTTCATCTGCGTGCAGGTGTGGGTATATTGATTGCTGATGACAGGGAACACGGGAAAGGATATGGTTCTGAAGCTTTGAAGATACTGATTAATTATAGCTTTCAGCATCTTCAGCTGAAGCAGTTGTATTGTAATATTACTCACGATAATCAGGCGAGTATTCATTTGTTTGAAAAAGCCGGCTTCCAGCTTATAGGCAGCAAAAAAGCCTGGCTCAAAACTTCTCAGGGATGGAAGGATGAGCTGAGTTATCAATTGATGAATCCCAAATTTGAACTGAATTTTTAATATGAAGAAGTTATTTAAGGTATTGTTGATTCTGGTTGTCATTGTTGCAGGAGCAGGTTTGTTTTTGTGGTTCGGTGTGATTAACCAGAAGATAAATGTGGGGGGCGATGAGGTAAAGGTTTACATCCGTAAAGGCGATGGCTATGAGGAGCTTTTGAAGGATCTTGAGGATAGTAAGTTGGTGGAGGATATGTTTTGGTTTCGCAAAATGGCTGAGTTCAAGAAGTTACCATCGCATATTCATGAAGGGCGCTATACTATTAAGGCTGGAATGACTTATAATCAACTCATTAATTATTTTCGTTCGGCTCAGATCGATATAGTGAATGTGGATTTCCATTCCATCCGCACAAAAAGCGAACTGGCTGATCGTGTGTCTTCTCAGATAGAGGCTAGTAAAGACAGTATTCTGGAGTTGTTGAATAGTGACCGGTATATGTCGAAATATGGCCTGAACTCTGAGAATGCCCTTGTTCTTTTCCTGCCCAACAAATACCAGATGTATTGGAATACAAGTGCTGATCAGTTTATTTCGAAAATGGCAAAGGAATTCAAGAAATTCTGGACTGATGCGCGCAAGGCTAAGGCTAAAAAGCTGAATTTATCGCAGTCGGAAGTGGTGATCCTGGCTTCCATTGTGCAGGCTGAGCAGAGTAAAGTGACTTCGGAATGGCCGGTGATTGCTGGTTTGTATCTCAATCGTTTGAAAACAGGAATGCCTCTCCAGTCGGATCCTACCGTAGTGTATGCACATGGCAATTTTTCCATGAACAGGGTGTACAGAACTCATTTGGAAATCAATTCTCCATACAATACATATCGCAATAGGGGTTTGCCTCCAGGGCCGATTTATCTCGCCAGACAGGATGCTATTGATGCTGTGCTGAATGCGGCTGATCATGATTATTTCTATATGTGTGCATCAGGTGATGGAAGCTACAGGCATAATTTTGCTTGTTCATACTCTGAGCATCTCCGAAATGCGAAGATGTATACAGATAAATTAAATCAACAAGGAATTAAATAAATGAGATGTTCATTATCCCAAAGAGAAAAATCTATTGATAATGAATGTTCTGTTTGATTTTGGAAATAAAGTAATCTACAGATGAAAATAGGCATAGTTTGTTATCCTACCTATGGTGGTAGTGGAGTGGTGGCGACAGAGTTAGGGAAGGCTTTAGCGGCACAGGGACATATCATTCATTTTATCACGTATAGTCAGCCTGTGCGCCTGGATGAATTCAATAGTAATATTTTCTTCCATGAGGTCTTGGTTTCCGAGTATGCATTATTCCAATATGAGCCTTATGAGGTGGTTTTGACTAGTAAAATGGTGGATGTGGCTAAGCATGAGGGTTTGGATCTTCTGCATGTGCATTACGCTATTCCTCATGCTTCTGCCGCTTATATGGCTAAGCAGATTTTGAAGGAAGAGGGTATTCATCTTCCTGTCATCACGACTTTACATGGTACTGATATCACTTTGGTGGGGAAAGATCCTTCTTTTGAACCTGTGATCAGCTTTTCCATTACAAATTCTGATGCGGTGACAGCTGTTTCGGATAGTTTAAAGCAGGATACCTACAAGCATTTCAAAACGAAAAAGGCGATCACAGTGATTCCGAATTTTGTGAATCTTGAAAAATATAAGGTTTCTTCTTCAGGTTGCACGCGTTCGAATTTTGCGGCTCCTGATGAGAAAATCCTGATTCATATTTCCAACTTTCGCAAAGTAAAGAGGGTGGATGATGTAATAAAGATTTTCCAGAAGGTAAGATCAAAGGTGAAGTCGAAGTTGATTTTGGTGGGAGACGGCCCCGAGCGTTATGCTGCCGAACAGCTGAGCAGGCAGCTTGGAGTTCATAACGATGTGAAGGTGGTGGGCAAGCTCAAAAATGTGGAGGAGGTATTGTGTGTTGCCGACTTGTTTTTGCTTCCGAGTGAACATGAGAGTTTCGGTTTAGCGGCACTGGAATCTATGGCGGCAGGTACTCCTGTCGTTTCCTCTAATACCGGGGGCATTCCTGAGGTGAATATTCATGGGGCAACAGGCTTCCTGGCTGATGTGGGGGATGTGGAGGCGATGGCTGATTTTGCTATTCAGATTTTATTGGATGAAAACCTTTTGAAAGAAATGAGCGCAAATGCAAGGAAACGTTCTGTTGAATTTTCTCTTGAAAATGTGCTGCCTAAATATTTAGATCTTTATCGCTCATTGTTGAGTAAATAGAGTGGAAGTTAAGAAAAAAAATATCCTTTTTATCGTTAATCCTATCTCTGGAACTGGGAAGCAAAGGTATATTCAAGAAAAAGTAAACCAGCTACTTAGTAAGGATATTTTTAATGTAAGCTTTAGGTTTACTGAGCGAGCTGGTCATGCAGTGGAGATTGCTGGGGAGGCAAGTGTTTCAGGAGTGGATATTGTTGTGGCGGTGGGTGGTGATGGTTCGGTAAACGAAGTGGCGAAAGGTTTGCTTGGTTCGCGCACCGCAATGGCTATAATACCCACTGGTTCGGGAAATGGATTGGCTCGCCATTTGGGCATTCCTTGTAATGTTGATAAGGCTTTGCTGTTGTTGAATGATTCCAGGGAGTTTTGTATAGATACCTGCACTATATCGGGGCACTTTTTTGTGGGGGCAGCCGGACTCGGTTTCGATGCTCTTATAGCCCACGAGTTTGCTAAGTTGAAGCGCCGCGGCTTTGTTTCTTATATCAAAGTCTTTCTAAAAAAATATTATTCGTACTCTCCTAAAACAATTTCTTTAAAAAATCATGATGAAAATACTGGTTCAGAGTCTTTTGTGTTTTCATTTTTGAACTCTTCCCAGTATGGGAATGGCACGGTTATCTCCCCGGATTCGGTGATTGATGATGGTCATTTTGAAGTGGTAAGCATCAAAAAGATTCCTTTTTATATTCTGCCCTTTTACGCCTATAAATTGTTTGCCGGCACACTAAAAAACGATAAATATTTCCGTTCCTGGCGGGTGAAAAACATTTCGGTTAAAACGGAGGGCGCGATAGCTCATATTGATGGAGAGCCAATTAGCTTACCTAATGAGTTTGAAGTGACGATTCAACCGAAGTCGCTTTGGGTAGTTGTAGCAAAATAACACCCTTTTTTTATTAAATCGTTTCCGGTCTAATGCGCTCAAGAATTACTCCCTCACTGATGCTATTCTTCTTCCTTCAGTAAGGTTACATATCCCGATTGCTCATAATTCTTATTGGATGAATCTGTATATCTTACAATCCAGAAATAAGTCCCATTAGCCGCAAGTTTACCATTGAATTTTCCGTCCCATACCGGAACTTTAGGTTGGTCTTCCTGGAACATCTTGAGGCCCCACCTGTCGTAAACCTCAAAGTGCATGAAGAGTATATTTTCACTGTAAAAATTATAGCTGCCGCCATTTTCAATCACTTCTTTCAAGTTGCCGCACGGACGGAAATCGTCGTTGTAGCCATCTGAATTTGGAGTGAATATGTTGGGGAAGCATAGTTCAATTGCATCGCAGTGTTCACCAACATACATGGTGTCGGCAGCTTCACAGGAGAACTGGTTGGTCACCAAAACCCACACGCTGTCGGGTTTTGCAAGTGTTGCGGTGTTGTCATTGTCACCTGTCGACCACAATATGGTAGTATAAGTATTGGCAATAGTATCGTTCCAAACTTCCTTGCCGGTAAAGCAAACCGTAGTATCGCTGCCGAGAGAAACGGAAGGTGATGGATGCACAGTAACGGTGAATGCTTTTGCGGTTGAACAGCCATTAGCATCGGTCACTAGCAGTGTATGCGGACCGGTGGAGGAAATGGTTTTTGTTGAAACAGCACTTGCTGCAGCAACGTCCCATGAATAGGTCGCAGGTGCTGTAATCGTGGCATTTACCGTTGCATCTAGCGTTATGGAAGTACAAGTTGAAATGTCTCCCAAAGCAAGCACTGGTAAATTATTTACTGTGAAGTTGGCCGTAGCGCTATTCACGCAACCTGTTGACGGATCAGTGTAAGTGTAAGTTACGGTATGTGCTCCTGCTGTGGTGGATGAAGGATTGTATTTTTCTGCTATTACGCCTGTTCCAGAGTAAACTCCTCCCACAGGTGAGCCACCGGATAAAGTTACAGCTGTTTTGTTAATGCAGCCTGAAGCGGTGTCCAAGGTGAGTGTTACTATTGGCAGGGCGTCCACTGTAATATCGTCGCTTATTTTAGATGTGCAATTGTTGCCATCTGTATAGGTGTATAAAATGGTGTGTTTGCCAACTCCTGCTGTAGCTGGAGTGAAATTACCAGCGGTTACGCCACTTCCTGAGAAAGTCCCGTTAGGAAGTGATACAACGGTAATAGGGAAGGCAGCGGTGTTGATGCAAACTTCGTCATCCGCCAGGATGAAAGTCACCGTTGTTGAATCATAAACAGTTATCGCCAATTGGGCGGTATCGCCGCAGGCGCCGGCTACACCGTAGTAAATAGTGTCAACTCCGGCATCGGCCAGTTGTGGATTGTAATAGCCATTAGTGGAGTCGGTAATTCCTTTCCCGCTTTTGGTCCAAAAGGTGCCGCCGGTAGCGCTTACCTCAATAGTATCGGAGCTTCCATTTTTACAGTAGCTTGTCTTAACGGAGTTAATATTGAAAGAAGCAGATGGATTTACAACGATATCAATAGAGTCTTTTCCAGCGCAAACTGTGTTGGATGAAGTGTACAGCACTTTGTAGGTTCCTGATAAACCTGAAGGAGTAAAAATCCCCGTTGTGTTATTCACTCCTGTGCCCGACCAGGTTCCGCCTAATGTTGAACCGCCAGCCAATAGCAGTTGGTAAGGAGAATTACCGCTGCAGAACGGTCCTGCAGCCAGTACATCAGCAGTTTCCAGCGGAATAACACTGGTGTTGGTGGTAGTGGAATCGGAGCAGCCATTGGCCGTGGCGACTACTTTATAAGAGTGCGCACCCAGTGTGGTGAGTCCGTTTTTCGTAGCGCCATTTCCTGAAGCGTCGAGACTCCATGTGTAGGTTATAGCACCGCTGGTCACTGTACTCGAAGCAGTTAATGTATGTGCTTCCCCTACGCAGAAAGTCTTGTTTGGATTAAGCGTCACTACCGGTTTTGAAGGAGAGTTTTTAATAACGGCAATAGCGGAATCGTCGGCTAATTTGGCGCAGTTGCTATTGATGTTGCCTGCTGTAGCAAAAATAAGTTTGTATTTCCCACTGCCGGAAACGGGCTGCAGCGTTACTGTTCCACTAGCTCCTACTGTTCCTGAAAGGGTGTCTTTATAAGTTGCACCATTGTCATGACTTACGATAAATTTATAATCATAGCCAATGGTTAAAGGTGAAAATACCACTTTGGCATCGGCTGCTTTACACACATCGAGTACACTTGATGGATCTACTTTAGGATTGTCGGCTGGTTTGTTACAGCACAAAGCGGTGATCTTGATTGGTGCGGGGTCACAGGCTACAATCGCGCTGAAACTCATATCGGCAAATCTGTTCCAGGTGTTGTTATTGGTGTTGTCGGGATTGGTGATGGTCACAATTCCGCCGCCAATGGTTCTGCTGCCGAGGGCTGGACAAAATCTTAAAGGAATAGAAGAGGTCAGTGTGTAAGATCCATCCGGAAGATCCCAGCCCACCGGAGTTACGGTGATCAGTGCGTCGTTACAGGTAACGGCCGGAACGGTGTGTGTGAAGGTGACAGGTCCTGTGATTGTAAAAGTTACGGAAACCGTAGTAGAGGCATCACCGCAACCATTGGCCCATGAAGGTGTGGCTATCACGAAGGAATTGAGTTTAGTAGCTGTGGTGGTGGTGAAAGCCATAGGAGCTCCTGCAGCAGGGTATCCGGCTGTTATAGAAGCGCCGGTCGGTCCGCCATTAGGAAGTGTGGTGTATTCCGCACTTTGGTACCAAATGGTTTGATCACCTGAAGTTCCGTTGGGAATAAATAAATTGTAGGTTGTTCCTGTGTCCAGTAAAGGAGTGAGATTCTGATTCTTCGACCAGTTGTAGTTTTTACCATCACCCATGGTGAGGATCAATGTAGTGTCGGCACACTCCCTGAATTGCAAGTTCTTTTGTGTGTTGGGGAGGGGGGATGTGACATTAAATGCTCCTGAGAAATTACAATTGAGTCCGGCGGCACTCACAACATTTACTGTATGGGCTCCGGGATTGATGACATCGTAAGTGCGCACCTTGCTTGTTCCCGACGGGCCATTCCATGTAATGGCAGATACGGCGCTATTCGGAATATTGAACCCTGCATCCAGCGTATAAAAGGAAGGAGAACATAAATCGAGGTCGGCCAATGGTATCGATAAAGTGTCGATCACCACGACGTTATCTACAACAGCGCAATTGTTGTCGGGATCGTCAATACATACTCTATAAGATCCTGCTGAAGTAACTGCTTGCGACCAGTTACCGGTAGAGATTTCCATTTGCGGATTTCCTGCACCGCTGTACCAGTGAATAGTGGCGTTGTTTTGCTGTCCTACAACAACATTCGGGTCAAGGGTGATGGAGCCATTGTTTCGGCAAAGATTCACCGTGTCAGACAGTTGGAAGTTGGCAGTGTATGCATTTTGACCGTTTACGTTCTGACAGGTATTAATGAAAGAAATATCGTCGATGGCCACATCGAGTCCGGTTGATCCGCCGGCGATATTCACAAACTCAAAGCGGATGGTTGCTTTGTTGTAAACTCCGGTGGGAGTCCATGCAGAGTACATATTGGTCCACTGCATTACACCTGCCGGCGAGCCGGTAATAGGTAGAGTTTGGATCCCAGCGTTATCAACGAGTCCGTCGGAAGCGTTATAAGGAATAATGGTGACTTGCATGATGGGAACACTGGGAGCAGCACTGTAGTTGGCAATCCATGCGGAGAACCAGTATTTCTGGTTGGGGGCGATATCTACTGTTTGTTCCCAGGCGATAGGGAGTCCGCCGCTTTTCGGACTTGTAGTGCGAAATGCCAGATCCACCACGAGGGCATGGCCACCATGAACGATTCCAGTGGTATGGTCTTTAAAGTTGGCGTCGCCGCCATAGCCCACACCCCAGTAGGTGTTGTTGACAAAATTAGTGCTTTCAAAAAAGAAATTTTCCGCGCGCATTACAGCGTAGTGATCGGCAATATCATGTGATGCAGGGGCTGTGGGGTAATTCCCGAGAAAGTCCATATCGCAATAAAAATCAAGATTGCTTCCCGGAGTGGAAACGTGGTTTTTAGCTGCTGGTCCCGGAAGATAGCCTTGTTCGAAATCGCCATTGCGCACAGCTTCTTTAATGGGAACAGTGGAACATTGTGAATGTCCAAAATGGAAAATACTCATGAATGCAATTACAAGCAGTAGGTTCTTTTTCATATTACAAGGTCCTGTTGTATTGCAACAACTTGGCAGTTGAAGCAATTGTTTTTAGTGATGTACTACCCATACATCACTTTGTAGAAAGTGTATTGTCTTAAAAATAGGAAAATATAATCGAAGGCTCAATATTAATTATTGACGACTCGTACGGATTGGTTGAAAACCTGTTCCAACTAAGTTTTTTTACTTAGGTATTAACTGATAAGGGAAGCTGTGTTTTTTAGTTTTTCTATGATTTGCTGGGCAACAAATAGGGCTTCATAGCCATCTTCAATAGTGACTGCCGGATCCTGATTGTTGTTAATGGCATTAGCGAAATGAGTCAGTTCATCCTTAATGGCATTGCTTTCCTTCACATCGGGTGAGCTGAAGGTAATTTCTTTTTTGCCTTTGTCCTTACCGAGGTCGATTACCAAAGACAGTGGATCTGGTTCACCTTTCAATTCATTCAATTGAAAGATGCTGGTTTTCTTTTCCAGAAAATCCACGGTGATATATGCGTCTTTCTGGAAGAATCTTGTTTTGCGCATGTTTTTGAGAGAGATGCGACTGGCGGTAAGATTGGCTACGCAGCCGTTATCAAATTCTATTCGCGCATTGGTGATATCGGGAGTGTCGCTTACAACTGCCACACCGCTAGCCGATATTTTTTTCACCGGAGAATTCACAATACTTAATATAATGTCGATGTCGTGAATCATTAAATCAAGCACTACAGAAACATCGGTCCCGCGCGGATTGAATTCGGCGAGTCGGTGACATTCAATAAACATCGGCTGGGTGAAGTAGGGCTTTGCGGCGATATAAGCCGGATTAAAGCGTTCAACGTGTCCCACTTGTATTTTTACATGAGCTTCATGGGCCAGGTGCATAAGGTTACGTGCCTCTTCCAGAGTATTGGTAATCGGCTTTTCGATGAAAACGTGCTTCTGGTTTTTGAGGGCTTTTACTGCGCATTCGTAATGTGCGAGAGTAGGGGTAACAATATCGACAACATCAACGGCATCTATCAGCTCATCTATAGAATCAAAACTTTTTATTCCGTATTGTTTTGCAGTTTTTTTCTGGGTTTCAGGATTGGGGTCAAAAAACCCAACGAGTTCATAGGCAGGAATTTCTTTGATCAGTTTGATGTGTATCGACCCTAAATGCCCGGCTCCTAAAACTCCTATTTTTAACATTGTTCTGTTTGTTTTTTGTAAAAGTATGGGAAATAGGAGGAGGCTTAATTTCTATCTTCACCAAAGAATCAACACACTTTGTTTAATAACTGATGATCGACACATTCAAACATAAAGGATTGCGCAATAAGATGGTGGATGAGCTGCGAGTCCTTGGTATTTCTGATGAACAGGTACTGACTGCAATCAATAATGTGCCTCGTCACTGGTTCCTTGATAATGCTTTTTTAGAGTACGCATATCAGAATAAAGCTTTTCCTATTGGCAGCGGACAAACCATTTCACATCCGTTTACAGTTGCTTACCAAACGCAACTGCTGGAAATAAAAAAAGGAGAAAAAGTACTGGAAGTAGGTACAGGTTGTGGTTATCAAACCTCTGTGCTGATGCAGATGGGTGCTAAGGTTTTCTCTATTGAAAGACAACAAGCCTTGTTTGTAAAAACCAAAAAATTCTTTGCAGAAGCAAATATCCGCGCTAAGGTGTTTTACGGCGATGGTTATCAGGGTATTCCTGTTTTTGCGCCTTATGATAAAGTTATTGTTACTGCCGGTGCACCTTATGTTCCCGAGGCTTTGATAAAGCAATTGGTAGAAGGTGGAAGAATAGTTATTCCGGTAGGAGAGGGTGATAAGCAAATCATGACTGTTATTGATAAACTGAAAGGTGGTGCGCTCAAAAAATATGAGCTCGATGAATTTTCCTTCGTGCCATTGCTCGTAGATAAAAATTGGGAAAAATAAATTTTCTTAAAATTTTTGTCACGTCCTAATAAAAAGGAAATATTTGTTTTCAAGCTTATAACCACCTAACTAATGAGACAATATTTCTTGTTGCTGCTACTGCTCTCTCCGTGCATGGCATTTTCCCAACATATTTCCGGTAGTGTTTATGAGCGTCATTCCTATGATACTGTGCCTCTGCCCTTGGAGTTCGTCATCGTGTCGCTGCACAGTGAAGATGATTCAACATTAAGTTCAGTGACCACCAATGCTTCCGGATTTTATCGATTTAACGATGTGAAACCAGGTTCGTATTTTATCAAAACATCTTTCTCCGACTTTGAAGATTATTCTTCTGAGTTGATCAAAATAGATTCCCTTCCTGTTGATTATCAAAATATCTATTTGAAAAGAGTTGCCCTCAAAACCATTGCCATAGAGAAAAAGAAAAGTATTGTAAAGCAGGAAGCAGGAAAAACGGTGGTGGATGTGGGAGCAATGACTAGTACTACAGGCTTGATGGCTATTGATTTATTGCGCAAAATGCCAGGTGTGAGAGTGGATAATGATGGTAATATCACACTTAAAGGAAAAGCCAATGTGACTATTCTTTTTGACGGAAGAGCAATGAACATGTCGGGAAAACAAATCGCATCTATCCTCCAGGCGATGCAGGCTTCGGAAATTGAGAACATAGAAATTATTACTTCGCCATCCGCCAAATACGATGCGCAGGGTGATGGCGGAATGATCAACATCAATTTTAAGAAAGCTGCAAAAAAAGGATTTTATGGTGATGTGCAGGTGACTTACGGACAGGGGATTTTGCCGAAATCGAATAGCGGAATTAATGTCGCTTTCAATTCGGGAAAGTGGAAGCTGAATGCTTCGTATTCCATTAATGCCAATAAAAACGGGACCTACGGCTATACCAATCGTAACTTTGGTGCGCTTAGTTCAGGATTGACTTACAATCAGGGCTATACTTATAAAGTGCCTAACATCAATCACTCTTATTCTTTTGGAGGAGATTATAAAGTGAATAAAAATCTTAGCATCGGTTTTTCGCATTATGGTTTGTTCATGAATGATTGGTGGGAAGGGACCGTGGATGGCTTGGTGAAAGATTCTCTCGGGCAGTTACAGCAGCGATTTACTACGTTTTCTCATGTGCCATGGTATGGAACCTCATTGCATAACAACGTGGATTTTAAATACAAGATTGATTCCACAGGGACCATTTCAGGAAAGATTAATTATATGCATTACAATGAAGGAAGTGTGCAGGATATTAATATTTTCCGGGTTGTTTCCAATATAACCGACTATGCACATGTGGGCAGTATACAAAGCGGGAACAACAATAATTTTGCGGCTCAGCTGGATTTTGAAAGATTGTATTTAAAGAAACTGCGTTTTGAAAGTGGCGCGAAATGGATGTACAATGCCATTGATAACAATATTGATTTTTCGGTAGAGCAAACAGTAGACGTTGTACCATCAACTCCTTCCAAAAAGGAATTTACTTTCCGTGAACAGGTGAGTGCGGCTTATGTACAGGCAAAATGGTCGGAGAAAAAATGGCAGTACCAGGCCGGAGTCCGTTCGGAATTCTGGCATGCAAGGGGAGAAGAGTTGTTGTCGAAAACTGTTTTTACCCGCGACTATCTTCAGTTTTTTCCTTCGGCTTATCTCAGTTACAATCCGTCGGAAAAACATTCTTTTAGCTTTTCTTACAACAGGAGGATACAGCGTCCGAGCTCGCACATGCTCACGCCGGTGAGTTATTTCGATGATCCTTATTTTCTGTACACCGGAAATCCGAAATTGTTACCACAATTGTCGCACAACATAGAGCTCTCGCACAGCTTTAAAGGCGGGCGTTTTATTACTACCCTGAATTACATGCACAGCGATAATTACATTCAGCAGTGGGCGGTAAGCCAGAGGGATTCTTCCAATATCATGGATATTAGTACGATCAATATTCCTTTGTATGAAAATTTCGGGGCGTCGCTATCTTACTACCAGCAAGTGAAGAAATGGTGGGCGGTGCAGTTTTTTGCGAATGTATATCAAAATCACCTTGCCGGTTACCTGAGCAACACAAGGACAACAGTTGATAATTATTATACCACTGCTACTTTCAATTCAACGCATGTTTTCACTTTGCCTAAAGCCTGGACCATTGAGCTCAGTGGAAATTACACCATGAAACAGCTGGTGGGCTATACAATTAATAACCCGCTTGGGGCGCTGGGAATATCGGTGAAGAAAGATATTGCGGCGGGACGAGGTTCTCTTAAGTTAAATTGTCAGGATGTGTTTTATACATTCAAGTATTCGGGTACTGCCCGCTACAACGGATTAGAAAGTCGTTATCTCTATAGTTGGGACAACAGGGTGGTTTATCTTTCCTTCAACTGGAAGCTGGGATCGAAATGGTTCATCAATAAGGAGGAAGATAAGAAGGCTGCAGAGCGTGGCGAAAGCGGAATTAAATAACTCTCACCGGCTTTTTATTGTCGTCAACAGCTACAAAAGTGAAAGTGCCCGAAATGGCTTTTTCTCTGTGCGAAACGTACATCTCTTCAATGTAAATTTCCACTGATACTTTCAGACTTGTATTTCCTATATGCTCGATTTTGCCAATGAGTTCAATGATTGTTCCTGATGGGATAGGCTTGGTAAAATCAATACGGTCGCTGCTCACTGTCACCATTTTTTTTCTGCTGAAACGGGTGGCGGTGATGAAAGCCACTTCGTCCATAAGGCTCATAGCCGTTCCTCCGAATAGCGTGTCGTAATGATTAGTGGTGTTGGGAAATACGGCTTTGAAAATATGTGTTTCTGCAGCGGCTATCCGTTCTTCTATGCTCATGTCATTGATTTCCGACTAAGGTATCAATGTTTTTTGAATGTTGTTTTAAGGTGTTTGTTCTTGATAGGGTATTGTCTCCTCGGTGTAATATTATTGAAGATCAGCGCGATTAGTAATAAAGTGAGACAGCCGGTTAGTACAGGTGAAAGAACATAAAGGTAACCCATGCTTTTTATTTTCTCCGACCCGATAACTGCGAGTAATGCCGTGGCTCCTCCAGGTGGATGAAGGGTTTTGGTGATTTGCATCAGTACAATGGAAAGTGAAACAGCGAGGGGTGCCGCCAGCCAGAGGATATCGGGGAATAAAAAATTAATGGTCACACCAGTAAGCGCCGACACCAGATGTCCGCCGACAAGATTGCGTGGCTGCGCCAGCGGACTTTCAATAATGCCGTACACCAATACACTGGAGGCGCCAAAAGAACCAATCAGGAATAAACTGTCGTGTACGCTCATTGCTGCGCTTTGCCAATAGGCGATTAATCCTATACCACAAAAAGATCCGACGAATGACCATAAATGTTCTTTGAAATCAACTAAAGTTTCTTTGTATAGTATATAGCGGGAAACCCGAAGGCCGCGTTGTATTTTTTTTCGCATCACTTTTGCTCTTTTACTTCTCCAAAATAGAGCTATAAAATGAAGCGAATTATCATGACTTATTCGGATAAAAGTTTGCGGAAAATACGGAGAACGTTAAATAATTCCGACCTTAATGTGAAGAGAAAAATCCTTTCTGAAATTTTTGATTTTAAAAAATCTGTGAATTATATTTGAGTGAACACTAATGTTTAACCAATTAAAAAACTGGATTTAGAGGTAATACTTCGTTATCGTTTGAACCATGAAAAAGAAAGAATTCGAAAAGAAGCCTGTGAAGAAAAAAACACTCGGGGCTGAGATCAGCAAGAAGGAAAAAAACAAAATCAAGAAAAAAGCTTTCGAGGAAGATGAAGATGATTTTGATGGGAGTGATTTGAGTGGTTTAGATTTATTCCTGGACGAAGACTAGTCCCTCAATCTGTTTACCATTTTTTCTATTGCTAAAGCCCGGTGGCTGACATTGTTTTTTTCATCCATCGAGAGCTCCGCAAATGTTTGGGTATATCCATCCGGAAGGAAAATAGGATCATATCCAAATCCTTTATTACCATGTTTTTGTGTAGTTATTGTGCCGTGGATTTCTCCGCGGAAGAACTGCTCTTTACCATCAATGAGAAGGCAGATGACTGTGACGAATTTTGCTTTTCGCTGAGTGATGTTTTTCAGTGCATCCAGTAATTTATTCATATTGGCTTCTCCATCGCCATGCTCTCCTGCATAACGTGCAGAATAGATGCCTGGTGCTCCATTAAGGGCCTCCACTTCTAAACCCGAATCGTCAGCGAAGCAGGCGAAACCATACTTATCATAAATGCATTTTGCCTTGATCAATGCATTCTCTTCAAAGGTATTTCCTGTTTCGGGAATATCATCATTGAAGCCGATGTCCTTCATGCTTAATATGGTGAAGTGGGGGAGGCGGTGACGAACTTCCTCCAGTTTATGGTTGTTATTGGTGGCGAAGATGAGTTTCATGGTGTAAAGATGAGAAATTATTTGGGAGTAATTTTCACACTGTGCTTCCCTATCGGAGGAGAGGGAAGCACAGTGTGAAAATTACCTTCAAAACAAAAAAGCCTGCTTGAGAAATCAAGCAGGCTTTTTTTAGTAGTGGTAATTTATCTTATCACAGTTACCGTTCCGCGATGAAAGTCATTGAAGTCTTCATCACAAACGTTTTTCACCCTGATGGCAACGATGTACACATCCTGCTGAACGTAGTTGCCGTTAATTTTTCCGTCCCATCCGCCATTTACATCATTCCAGGTGTAAATTTTCTCACCCCATCTGTTGAAGATCATACCTTCAAATTCTTCTACTCCAAAAGCGCCAACCTGGAAGATTTCGTTAACTCCATCGGCGTTAGGTGTGAAGGCATTAGGAATAAAGAGCGTTGCTTTGAAATCGTTCTTTAATCTTACAGCAACTGAATCGGTAGCTGTACATCCTCCTTTTACAGAGTTGGTTGCCACAAGGTAGTACTTGTTATTGTTGTTGGTTTGAATTGTAATTTGTTCTCCTGTGTAAACCTGACCCTCGATGCTGTCTCTCCAGATATAGCTTGGCAAACCGGCCGGACTGGCAGTGAGCAGTGTAGGTTCGTTGGCGCAGGTGAGTACATCCGGACCGGCATCAATACTGAATTTAGGAGACACATTTACTTCTACAGTATCTGTTGTTTTGCAGGCTCCGAAGGCACGCAGACTCGTTTCTACAATGTAAGTAGTAGGAGTTGTGGCTGTGGTGAGCGGACTCGCAAGGGTGTCATCATCCAGGTTCGCAGATGGCGACCACAGGTAAGTGTATGCACTATTGCTGTTGCCTCCGATTTTAGCGCTATCGCCATCGCAGAATGATACATCGGTACCAGCGTCTGAAGCCGGAATTTCATATACCGTCACATCTTCGGTGACAGGAGTGCCCACACAACCAGAGGCAGTTGGAGTGATGGTATAACGAACTAAGCTGGTAACATTGGCTGTAAGCGTTTGCGCTATCGTTGCTCCTGTTGAAGAGGAATGTCCTGAAGCATTGCCTGATATTGACGCAGCGCTGAAACTGAAAGTAGTTCCTGGGGTAGTGGAAGTAATATCAATTGAAGTAGCATCGCCGCTACAGAAAGCGGGTTTGTTATTTACAGCTGTAGCAGAAGGAATTGGTTTAACAGTTTGAATTACATCCAGTGGCTGACCAATACAACCTCCTCCCGAAGGGGTGATGGTGTAAGTCACAGTTTCATTGCTTGTTCCTGAATTGGTAAGTGTTTCAGCAATGCTGGTAGGGATGTTTGAAGATGTTCCTGTTGCCGCAAAACCAGTAACATTGCTTCCGGTAGCAGTCCAGTCGAAAGTAACCGGAATATTGGCGATGCTTGTTCCGATGCTCAGGTCGGTAGTTTCGCCGCTGCAGATAGAGAGCGTACCAGATAGCAGTTTTGCATCCGGTGAAGGATTCACGGTAATAGTGATGTTTTTCGCTCCACCAATACATCCGTTGGCTTTAGGTGTCATGGTGAAAGTCGCTGTTCCTGAAGAGCTGCTTGTGTTGTTCAGAATAGCAGCAAGGGCACCTGTAGCAATATCTGTTTCCGAAGAAGCCCCGGTTTTTGTTACTGTACCTGAACCACCTGTGGCCATAGTCCAGCTATAGGTAGATCCTGCAACATTCGATTGTACATCTATTCCAGGATCATTTCCTCCGCAAATGGTAGGATCGGTGGCGGTTATTGTAAGCACTGGTATTGGTTTAACAGTGATGGCGATATTGGTAACCGGACCGATACAGCCCTGGCTCATCGCAATCACATTATATGTTACCACGCCATCAGCGGTATTATTGTTCATCAGAACATCATCAATTTTGCTGGCACTGTTCGGACTCACAAAACCACTCACTCCATCCGCTGTTGCAGCCGTCCATCCGAAGGTAGTGGTAGTGCTCACAGAAGAGGTAAGCGTAATATTTGTTTTATCACCGCTGCAGATAGCAGGAGGTGTTACATTAGCCACTGTTGGAGTTGGTTTCACGTAAGCAATCACTGTTTTGGCTGCTCCCGGACAAGTAGCGTAGGTAGCTGTAACAACATAGCTTACACTAGCAAGAGTACTGCCTGAATTGTTCAGGGTTTGAGCGATATTGGTCAATGTACCTGTGTTATCCGCACTTTGTCCTGTAGCACCAACAGCAGTGGCGGTCCATTTAAAAGTAGCTCCTGCTACATCTGATGTCAGTGCGATATCAGTAACTTCTCCATTACAAATAGAATCGTTGGTGGCAATTACATTAGGAATTGGGTTTACAGTTGCTTTCACCGTGAACGGAGTACCCGGACAGAAAGCAGTGGAAGGAGTAACGGTATAAGTGACATCTCCCGGCGCGCTTAATGTGCTGGTAAGGGTTTGAGAAATAGTGCTGTCGGTAGGAGTGCTTTTTCCTCCGAGATGACCTGTGATATTTGGATCAGCCGAAGAGGTCCAGTCGAATGTAGTTCCGCTGGTGTTAGAGCTCAGCTGGATCACTGCTTTTGTTCCACTGCAAATAGTTACAGAAGATGAAGTGGCCGTTGGAATTGGTTTTACATCAATGATTACTGAAGTACTTGCAATTTTTGACGGACCGGCACAGGAAAGTGTGGAGGTCATAGTTACTTCCAGTAGATCGCCATTGGCAAAAGTACTGCTGGTGTAGGTAGTGGAATTACCTGTTTGAACAATACCGCTGTTCAGTTTCCATTCGTAAGTAGCTGTTCCTGGAGCACCGGCATTTTGTCCCTGGGCAGTGATGGTTTGAGCTACACCGGCACAAGCGTAACTTGGTGTTAAGGTTACCTTAGGTTGTACCATGCCTACTACTACAATCGTCATGATATTAGATGTAGCAGTTGGCGCTGTTTTACATCCTTCACTGGAAGTCATTTCCACTTTGATTTTGTTACCGTCAACCAGAGTAGTAGAGCTGAATGTTGTTCCTGTGCTGGCTTGCAAATTGGCATCTACATACCATTTGTAAGCAGGAGTAGCTCCTGAATCGCTTGCAGAGGCAATGAAGAAAGTTGCATTACTTCCTGCACAAATTGTATCGGATCCGTCGATGGTTATAGTAGGGGTTAGATTTGGTTTAACATTTACCGTGAAGGTAGAAGGTGTTCCAGTGCCACATGAGTTTTTAGGAGTAGCTACGAAATCGAAGTTCCCCGGAGTGTTGCCAAAAGTAACGGTAATGCTGCTTGAATCTGAAGTTGCAGAGGTTACTGTTGATCCAGCTGGTCTCTTCCAGTTGAAGTTTACTCCCGATACAGCCGGTACCGAGTAAGTCACGCCTGCTGCTCCGGCGCAAACGCTTAGGGACCCAGTAATTGCACCAGCGGCACCTGGCAATGGTAATACTTTAATAGTTACGATTCCTTCTGAAGGAGCACAACCCGGAACGGTAGTGGTGATGGTGTATTTAAATATATTGTCACCAATCTGCAGGTTTCCTGTTTGTCCGCCAACAGTGATAGATGCAGGAGCGGTAGCACTCCAAACACCTGTTTCACCTGCTTTAAGTGTGCCAACAGCTGTAGTGTTCAAAAGCGGAGCCGGATCGTTTTCGCAAATGGTTTTCGATTGTGCAGATACTGGTGTGGCAGAAGTAATATCTCCAGCCTGAGTGATGGTAACGGTGCTGGTTTTGTCGGGACAAAGATGTCCGGCGCCATTGCTCACCGTCCAGGTGAAAGTATATGCAGTATTTTTAGTCATTGTAGAAGCTACAGCTGCAGGGTCGTTCGCACTGGGAGCGAAAGTCATTCCAGCAGATGGGGCAACGGTCCAGGTTCCGGTACCGTTGGTCACTGCAGTGGCACCCAATTGATAGCTGGTAGCGCAGGTGGAAGCAGGGTTGCCTGATACTGCAGCATCAACAGTATGTTCAAGGTCGACAGTTACGGTAAAGGTTGCTCCCGGACAGCCATTGACTGAAGGGGTAACGGTATAAGTGGCAGTAGATGTTCCGCTTGCAGCAGTATTAGTGAGTGTTTGTCCTATGGAAGTTTGCGCAACAGCTTGTGCTGAACCGCCACTGAATCCTGTTCCCGCTGGAGCAGTCCAGGTGTAAGTAGTTCCTGTGGGAACAACACCGTCGGTGCCATTCACCGGAGTTACGCTGAATGCTGTTCCGCTACACACTTTGCTGGTCATATTAGTGACAGCAGGTAAGGTCTTTAATACTACTTTAATGGTATCTTCTTTATAACAGCTGGCATTGCCAACGCTGCCATCTTCCACACGGAGAACCCATGTTCCTTCGTCGGCAGCAATACCTGTTAAGTTTTTAGCAGTTACCGGAGCTAATGAGTAGGCCCCCGGAGTAGTTCCTTTTTTGTACCATACAAATCTGATGGCATCAGTGAGTGGGTTAGAACCGGCAACATAAGTTCCTGTTAAGCTGATGGCTGTTCCCGGACAAACGCTTACTACTTTAGAAACGTGAGCAGGAGTGGAGTTGGCAGTTACAGATGACGGTTGCTGGCAAGGGCAAGATTGTTTGATGCATACCTGAACCCTGTCGCAATAGTGCTGATCAGTTTTGAATTTAACATTGAAGAAGTTCCCCTGGTTGAGGTTACCCCCTGTTTGAGGGTTATTATTCACACTGGAGTTGGTGAATTTGATGAAGTTACCGGTAACGTCATCTCCGATAGGAGCAGTTTGTCCGCTGCTGCTTCCTTTCCCAATCTTCACGTTACCTGTAACACCTGTCAGGTTATCCAAAGACAGGAAGTAAGTACCGGCAGAAGGAAGTTTAATGTTGATGTTTACCAATTCATCCCTGTCGTATATCTGTGGGTTTCCTGCAGCTCTTGTTCGGTTGAAAGAGAAAGTGAAAGTTCCAATCTTGTTAGCATCATCGGCTACCAAACCACCGTTGTTTGTTTTAGATCCGTAAACCCCGAAAGTCATTGTTACCGACTGGCTATTACCTACGTTATACAATTCATCGGAAATGTGGATGTTGGTGGTAGTTAAAGTCAATGGTTCAGAGATAGTAAATCCTGATTCTACAGTATTGGTTTGAGCGCCATTGTTAAGGAAGTCCATAGAGCTCCATGCTCCGTCTTTCCCCTGGTTTTTCTTAAATACAGTGCCGCTGGCGTAAGATTTTTCTTCTACATATACACATTTGTCGCCATTGCCCGCTGCAGTAATTCCAGAAATATCAATTGAATCGGAAGTGCTTCCATAAGTAGTTCCTAATGAAGTAGTACTCAATGCAGTAGCAAACCAATCATAACCCGGATTGGTAGTTGTGGTAGAGTTCACTTTCACAGAAGCTTTCTTTCCGCAATAAGTAAGGTTGGTAGGAACGGTAAAGGTTTGCGGGAAGAAATCAAGGATCATTGAATCTTTCGCTACCGGATAAACCATACATCCGGCATTGTTACCGATGTATTTGATTTCTACTTTCCATTCTCCTTTGGTGGTGGCGCTGTAGGTAAGATCCGTGGCCGCAGTTCCTGTTTTCTGAACTACATCGTCCTTGAACCATTTCACTTCGTACTGAGAGCCTAGTCCGGCTTGAGGAACAAATCCTGAGTTGAGGGTTAAGCTGGTGAATTTCGATTGGCACACGGTAGTGTCGCCTGGTCTCAGTTTCACATCTGGTTCAGGATCTCTCAATCCGCAACCTGCAGGAGGTGTCATTTTTACAGCATAAGCCTGGTCAACGGTATTGCCGATACCGAGCTGGCCCTGGCTGTTGCAGCCCCAGGCATAAATATCATTGTTTGCAGTTCTGTAGTAACCCCAAAGGTCACCGCGACTTACAGAGATTGCTGTGTTGTCAATAACTCCACCTGTTCTCATTACATAACCAACTCCAGTAGCTCCTGAGCCGGTTACTGTTCCGTTACCAGTGGCACCACCACCGGCACATCCGCCACCTCCCCAGGCAACGGGTTTGCCATCAACGGTTACAGCCATACCGAAACCTTGTCCGCCACCAATTGATTTAGCGAGGAGGTAGGTGCCGTCATTACTTGCCCCCGTAGTTGTTCCTTTTAATACTCTTTTTGGGTCCGATCCGGTGTAGTTCGTAGTGGTATTTCCAGTAGAGTTGTTCCATGCTCCATTTCCCCATGTCCATACATAACCATCAACATCCAGTGCCATTCCAAACACGTCGCCGCAGGAAATGTCGGTGATGTTGTTCATGATACTTCCGTTGGCATATCTTACCGGATAAGCTTTATTGCTGGTAACGGTAGCGCCGCTGCCTGGGTTGGAAGTGCCTGTTGCATCCCTACCTAAAGTTCCGTTTAATCCATTTCCCCATGAATATACTACTCCATTGGCCAGGCAGTAGGACACATTGTCACCGGCAAAAATTTGGGTAACGCCGGTAATAGGTAAGTTGGTTGTTCCGTCAATTACATATACTGCTGCTGTTTTATCTACGTTGGTACCGTCTCCCAATTGTCCGGTATTGTCATCCCATGCGCCACCTGAATTAGATGTGCTGTTGTGTCCCCATCCCACCAGTCGGCCATTGGTTAGGATAGCGTAACTGTTGTTGTTTCCTCCGTACACTACCGAAACGTTGGTCAATTCGCCGCTGCCATTTCTGTTTGATGCTGCAATGCTTGGATCGGCTTTTACTCTTACCGGGCTCGCCACTGTTCCGCCCGTTGTTCCGTTCCCTACTTGTCCGAATTTGTTATTTCCCCAAGCCCATATATCTCCATTACAATCCAGGGCCACGAAGGTAGATCCTGAACCCGAGTTGATTTGGCGGATATCGACATTTCCCGGAAAGTTAATCTGAACAGGGGTTCCTGAACCCGCACCCCATGTGTATGCTTTCCTGTTGGAACAAACAAAACTGGATACAGTGTTACCCCCTGAGATCACCTGGTCGGCCTGAGCGTATGAATTAAAACCAATCAACCCCAGTGCTACGAAGGCCACCAGGGATTTTTTCAGTTGAAGCGGCATAGAAATAGTTGTAATAAATTTATAAATCATACTGATTTTTATTGATAAAGTTTTAATATTTTTAAAGTATGTGATTTGACCACAATCCATGATCGTTTTGGTTAAAATTAATTAGCAAAAATGAGTTTTGTTCTCACTTCGTAATCATCCTGAAAAGAATGTGATTGTTGTTAATACAAGTACAACGCATTGAGGGAGTTGAATCCCTTTTGTGTTGTAGCTTTTTACCCTATCCCTGAATCTAAAACAATCGGCCAGCTGAAAAGTTACAGCCGTACATTTTTTGTTTTAAAAACGAGAATTTTTCCCTTTGTGATAAAGTTAATTTCTTTTTCCAGAATACAAAACAATTTGAGGTCGGATTAACATCCTCCGGATGGATTTACAATAGATCGGAACCCACGGTCAATTCTAAGCGAATTTTCCCTGACTGCTATTTTATAATTTTTTTATATTTAGCAGGGGATTTTAAGCTACATGGAAATCAAGAAAATAATAATCAGCAGGACAGATAGTATAGGGGATGTAATGCTTACTCTTCCTATGGTGGGCTATCTAAGGAAGCAATTTCCAAGGGCGACTATCGTATTTCTGGGGCGAGCCTACACCATTCCTGTACTAAAATGCTGTCTTCACATTGATGATGTGATTGATTTCGATGAATTGCAAAGCATGGATCGCGACCAGCAGGTGGAAGAGATAAAAAAGCAGAAGGCAGATGTTTTTATTCATGTTTTTCCCAAGAAGGACCTGGCTCATGTAGCCCGGAAAGCCGATATCAAGTACAGGATTGGAACCAGTCATCGTTTTTACCATTGGGTGTCCTGCACACATCCTGTTGCTTTTTCAAGGAAAAACAGTGATCTCCATGAGGCGCAGCTTAACTTTAAACTGCTGGCTCCTCTGGGAATATCCATAGTGCCGACTTTAGCTGATCTTGCCGGTTTTTATGGGTTTGTAGTACAGGGCGAATTGTCAAAGGGCCTCGTTTTATCAGTTACTAAAAAGAAAGTTGTTCTTCATCCCAAATCCCAAGGCAGTGCTGTAGAATGGGGCATAGAAAATTTTGAAAAACTAGCTGAGTTATTATTGAGTGAGGGCTTCCAGGTGATTATTACCGGTACTGCAAATGAAAAGGCAAGTATTGCTGGCTCTTCTTTATTCAGGCATCCGGGTGTTATTGATGTGATGGGTAAACTGGATTTGCGCGAATTAATGGTGCTGATTAATCATTGTGATGCCATGGTAGCGGCGAGCACCGGCCCCCTCCATATTGCTGCCGCGCTGGGTAAAAGAGCTGTGGGGATATATTCCGAACGTAAACCGATTCATCCCGGCCGATGGTGTCCGGTAGGAGAAAATACCATTGTGTTCAGCAAAAATAAAATTGGTGCTTCTGATAATGAACTTGATGCCTTAATAAAGGAAATCAAGCCCGGTGATGTCTTGAAAGTTTTGTAGGATTATTTCACCACTAACGATTCTGCTACCTGACGGAACAAAATCTCCATAGTCTGGAAATCATTGGTTGGAGCCTCTACCGTCATCTGGTAAGCGACATTGTTGATGATGAAAAAATAAGATAAGCCCTTAAATTCAGTTTCATTGATCTCGTAGGTGTAAGTCACCCACTGCGCTGTAATGCCATTAAAGGAAGATGATCCCAGCTCAGTAGTACTTGCTTTTAAAAATTTTGTAATCAGCAATGTGTTTCTGGTAGCCAGCGTTTCTAGATTGAAATCTTTTGGAAGATTTTCTTCCTTGGTGAGATGGAATTTCGCCGGAATACCATCAAGATTTTGTAAAGGCACGACAATGGCAATTTCCTTTCCTCCGTTTTGAAAAGAAACATTCCATTCTTTCATCTGACTGATGCTGTATTTGCCATCTTTAGAAGAAGTGGTAATGAGTTTGCTTTGCTGTGCCGATAGCACTTGCACACTGAAAACGAAGGCAATAACTAAATACTTTCTCATAAATTGAAAGGTAGGAATTTTACTGATTACCAGAAAACTTTATGCCAAAAAATACCCATTACGTCATTGCGGGGAGTGTACCCACGACGAAGCAAACTCATCATAAGGATTGTTTTATGTAACAAGTAGGTTGCTTCATTTTTGAGTACAAAAATTTGCATTAAAGTAACCAATAGGGGCTAATCCTCTAAAACCCCGAACCTACAAAGGTTTTACGCTATTTCATTTTATGTCTGCCTAGGCCCATTCAGGGCCTTTTTTGCAGTTTTTGTTACCCGCTTGTTACCCAAAAATACCCAAAGACTTACAAGAGAGTTCATGAACCCTTCAAAAGTGATTTCCCCTAAGGATATTGCAGGAAGAAGGGCTAATTATTAACCTTTTAAACCATTAAGTTATGGGTGTCAAATTAAGAGAAAAACAATTGAGTAATGGGCAGGTATCCTTCTATCTGGATATTTACCACAACAAGGTGCGCTGGTATGAATTCCTGGACATTAAAATCCAGAAAAACAGACCAAATTCGGAAGACAAGGAAAAAAGGAGACTCGCTCAGGAGATCAGAACCAAACGAGAGCATGAACTCATTGTAGAAGACAATGGCCTTCAGGATAGAAAGAAAAAGTTAGCGTGCTTTGTCCGCTTCTTTGAGAATTATACGATTGAAGGTAACCGCAATGGGATGTACCATAGTGTGCATAATAATCTGAAGAAATATATGGGAAAGGAGCCTTTGCCTTTTGTAAAAGTAACTCCTGACTGGCTAAGCACCTTTCAAAAGCATTTGATAAAGACGGTCAGCAACAACAGCACGGTACGCTATATGGAAGCCATTTCCTGCGCTCTCAATGAAGCCGTCCGAAAGAAAATCATTAATCGGAATCCTTGGAACGACATACCAACAACTCAAAAGCTTAAAATGCAGGATGTTTTCAGGAAAGCCTATACCACAGCAGAACTTCAAAAACTGGCCAGCGTTTCGGTAAATATTGACAAGCAAATTAAGCAGGCCTACTTCTTTTCCTGCTTTACGGGACTAAGGTGGAGCGATGTTAATCCGCTACGTTGGGATGAAATCATTGTGAAGAATATTCAGGGTAAAAAAGAGTATTACCTCTATTTTGAACAGGAAAAAACGGAAACAATTGAATATCTCCCGCTTTCAGACAGCGCCATTGATATTTTAAAAGAAAGACAAAGGGAATCGGCTGACGAAGAAAAAAGCCCTTATGTATTTCCAAGAATAAAGGAAAAAGAAGATGG